>NZ_AYXG01000172.1 GCF_000564855.1 Actinokineospora spheciospongiae | reverse complement strand
CGCGAGGTGGGCATCCCTTCGCCCACTCACGCGCACCGCCGCAGAGGGTCTTCGTAGGGGCCCCGACCAAGAACAACCACCCGATCCAGCACCACCCACCCAACAAGATCGAAAAGAGCAGCCCCCGAACCAACCCGATCAGGGCGCACCGACGGAAAACCGACCCTGTCAAGCAGCCATCCACAACCTGGCGCAAGAAGCCCCCGAATCAACCCAAGCACGAGGCACCGACAAGAACGGCCAACCGAGCCGCAGCCATCCACAGCCCGGATCAAGCACCCCCCGAATCAATCCCAGCACGCAGCACCGACAGAAAAGCCGGGCCCGGCCGGAGTTGTCCACAGCTCGATCGACGAAGCCCCCGAATCAATCCCACCGCAGCACACCGACAGAAACAGCGGGCGAGGCCGAGTCTGTCCACAGGCGACCACGTCGGCCACCCGACCGGGCGCGGCCTCAAACCCTAACGGGTGAAAAGGAAGTACGCGCCGTATTAAATCTGCGCACAGGCAGGTCCACCATGGACTGGCGTGCGGGAGAACCCCGGCGTGGCAGCTCGGTGGACGGCGGATCGTCCGCCACCATCGCCCCCATGAAGCGTTCCGGTCTCCTCAGTCGGTCCCAGCCGTCCCTGCCCGGGGTCACCGGGATCGCCCGGGTGGACCGGCGGACGACCGACCTGGTCCGCAGGGTTTCGCACGGGGACATCGCCGTGCTCGACCAGTTGGACCTCGACCGGGCCACCGCCGCCGCGTTGGTGGAGGCGCAGGTGGTCGGGGTGGTCAACGCCTCGCCGTCGATCAGTGGGCGGTTTCCGAACATGGGGCCGGAGGTGTTGGTCGAGGCGGAGATCCCGTTGATCGACGACGTGGGGCAGGACGCGTTGCGGGTGATCCGGGAGGGCAGTGCGCTCCGGTTGCACGAGGGGGTCGTCTACGTCGGGGACAAGGAGGTGGCCCGGGGGGTTCGGCAGACCGCCTCGACCATCGCCGACCAGATGATCGAGGCGAAGGCGGGGATGTCGGCGCAGTTGGAGGCGTTCTCCGCCAACACCATCGAGTTCCTGCGGCGGGAGCGCTCGCTCATCCTGGACGGGGTGGGGGTGCCCGAGCTGCGGACGCCGGTGCGCGACCGGCAGGTGCTCGTGGTGGCCCCGGGCAACGGGCACGTGGCGGACCTCAAGCAGCTCAAGCGCTACATCGGGGAGCACCGGCCGGTGCTGGTGGGGGTGGAGTCCGGGGCCGACGTGCTGCGCAAGGCCGGGCACACCCCGCACGTCGTCGTCGGGGACCCGGACGGCATCTCCACCGAGACGCTGCGCAGCGGGGCCGAGGTGATCGTGCCCGCCCAGGTCGACGGGCACGCCCCGGGCCTGGAGCGGGTGCAGGACCTGGGCATCGGCGCGGTGACCTTCCCCGCGTCCGGCAACGCCGAGGACCTGGCGCTGCTGCTGGTCGACGTGCACGGGGCGAACCTGGTGGTCACCGTGGGGTTCCAGGCGACGCTGCGGGAGTTCCTGGACCGGGGGCGGTCCGGGTCGAACCCGTCGACCTTCCTGACCCGGTTGCGGTTGGGCAGCAAGCTCGTCGACGCCAAGGCGGTGGCGACGCTGCACCGCAGCCGGGTGTCGGTGTGGGCGGTGCTGCTGCTCGTCGTGGCCGCCCTGGTGGCGATCGGGGCCGCGGTGGCGGTGTCCGGGGTCGCCGAGGCCTACACCGACTGGGTGCTGCGCACCTGGCAGTCGTCCGTCACCTGGTTCGAGGGGCTGTTCTCGTGATCTCGCTGCGCTACCACATCGTCTCGATCGCCGCCGTCTTCCTGGCGCTGGCCGTGGGGGTGGTGCTCGGGTCAACCACGCTGAGCCGCACCCTGCTGTCCGGGCTCAACACCGAGAACAACGACCTCGGCGGCAAGGTGTCGCGGTTGGAGGAGCAGCGCAACGCGCTCGGCGCCCGCCTCGACGACGCCGACTCCTTCGCCGCCACCGTGGGGCCGCTCGCGGTGAAGGGCGCCCTGGACCAGCGCACGGTGGTCATCGTGACCACCGCCGACGCCCGCCCCGGCGACCGCGACTCCCTCAAGGGCCTGCTGACCGCCGCCGGGGCCGCGGTCACCGGTGAGCTCCAGCTCACCGACGCCTTCGCCGACCAGGCGCGGGCCGACGAGCTGACCGACATCGTGACCCGGCTGCTCCCCGCCGGGGTGCAGTTGCCGACGGCGACCGACCCGGGCACCCTCGCCGGTGGCCTGCTCGGGCCGCTGCTGCTGATCTCCAAGGCGACCAACCAGCCGCAGGTGTCCGCGCCGGAGTCGGCAGCGGCGCTGGCCGGGCTGACCGACGGCGGGTTCGTCAAGGCCTCGCCCGACCTGCGACCCGCGCAGTTGGCGGTCGTGCTGACCGGCGGCAAGGTCTCCGGGGACGGCGCGGGCGACCGGGCGGCGACCGTCGCCCGGTTCGCCACCCAGGTCGACCGCTCCGGCGCGGGCGCCGTGCTGGCGGGTGCGGCGGGCTCGGCCGAGGGCACCGGCGCGGTCGGCGTGGTCCGCGCGGACACCGCCGCCACCACCATCCTGTCCACTGTGGACAATGCGGACACCCCGGCGGGGCGGGCGGTGGTCGTGCTGGCGCTGGCCGAGCAACTGGCGGAGAAGGCGGGCCGCTACGGCACCGGGGGCAACGCGCAGGCCGCCGCGCCCGGTGCGCCCGTCGAGTAGTCGAGGTTCCCCGGGCGGGTGACGGGGTGGCCGGGTGTCACCAGGGTCGTCCCCGTCCGGGGGAAGGTGTGTTCCGCACGGGTGGGACCGGTGGCGGGTCGGTCATGTCCCGGCCCGCGCCGCCGATGGTGCCGGTGGCGGAGTCCCCCCGCCACCGGCCACAAGGGAGCAGTGGATGACACGCAAGGCACGACTCGGGTTCGTCGCGGCGGCGCTGGCGGCGGCGTTGACCGCGGGCGCGGTCCCCGCGCTGGCCGCCACCCCGCCCGGGGTGGCCTCCGGTGGTTCGGCGGCGTTCACCAGGGCGGGGGTGCGCACCACGATCCCCGAGGTCGCGCGGTGCGCGGTGAACGGGCCCACCTCGGCCACGTCCGGCACGATCACCCAGGGCGGCGTCGAGTTCGACGGGGTGACCTCCACCTGCGCCACCACCGTCGTCGACCCCGCGCACTCCGTCACCACCACCAAGTCCGAGGCCACCGGCGACCGGTTCGAGCTGTCCGCGCTGATCGCCTCCGGCGGCCCGCGGGTCGTGATCACCGACTACCGGGTCACCTGCACGGCCACCCGGGACGGTTCCGCCGTCGGCTGGGCCGTCGGCGGCCTCGTCGGGCTGACCGGCCTGCCCAGCCCGGTGCCGCGCGACTACGTCCGCGAGATCCGCGGCGACGGCGGCCTGCTGGCCACCGCCACCTTCAACGAGATCACCCTGTCCCGCGGCGGCGGCATCGCGCTGAACATGCTGCACCTGCGGTTCCAGCCCGGCTCCGGGATGGCCGGTGACGTGGTCGTGGGCGCGACCGCCTGCGCGGCGACCCCCTGATCCGGGTGCGCCCACCGGACCCGGGGTGCCGGGTCCGGTGGGCGGCGGTCCGCCGCCCTGGTGTTATCGTGAAACCCCGTGGACCGGTGTGGTGCTTCCGCCCACCGCCATCAGACCGACCTGCAGGTCGGCCCAACTGATCGACCACGGGGAGCCTCGTTGGTGCAGCACGCGCGCACGACCAAGCACGTCTTCGTCACCGGAGGCGTCGCCTCCTCGCTGGGCAAGGGCCTCACCGCCTCCAGCCTCGGCCAGCTCCTCACCTCCCGGGGCCTGCGGGTCACGATGCAGAAGCTCGACCCGTACCTCAACGTCGACCCCGGGACGATGAACCCGTTCCAGCACGGTGAGGTGTTCGTCACCGACGACGGCGCCGAGACCGACCTCGACATCGGGCACTACGAGCGCTTCCTCGACCGCAGCCTCGCGGGCACCGCCAACGTCACCACCGGGCAGGTGTACTCGGCGGTGATCGCCAAGGAGCGGCGCGGGGAGTACCTCGGCGACACCGTGCAGGTCATCCCGCACATCACCGACGAGATCAAGTCCCGCATCCTGGCCATGGCCGCCCCGGACGGGTCCGGCGGCGCCCCGGACGTGGTGATCACCGAGGTCGGCGGCACCGTGGGCGACATCGAGTCGCTGCCGTTCCTCGAGGCCGCCCGGCAGGTGCGCCACGACGTGGGCCGGGACAACATCTTCTTCCTGCACGTGTCCCTGGTGCCGTACCTGGCGCCGTCGGGGGAGCTCAAGACCAAGCCCACCCAGCACTCGGTGGCCGCGCTGCGCAACATCGGCATCCAGCCCGACGCCATCGTCTGCCGCGCCGACCGCGAGATCCCCGACGGGCTCAAGCGCAAGATCGCGCTGATGTGCGACGTGGACACCGACGCGGTGGTGGCCGCGGTGGACGCCCGGTCCATCTACGACATCCCCAAGGTGCTGCACGGCGAGGGCCTCGACGCCTACGTGGTGCGCAAGCTCGACCTGCCCTTCCGCGACGTGGACTGGGCGGTGTGGGGCGACCTGCTCGACCGGGTGCACAAGCCGCAGGAGACGGTCCGGATCGCCCTGGTCGGCAAGTACGTCGACCTGCCCGACGCGTACCTGTCGGTCACCGAGGCGCTGCGCGCGGGCGGCTTCGCCAACCGGGCCAAGGTCGAGGTGGTCTGGGTGGCCTCGGACACCTGCGCGACCCCGGCCGGTGCCGCCGCCGCCCTGTCCGGTGTGGACGGTGTGCTGATCCCCGGCGGGTTCGGCGTGCGCGGCATCGAGGGCAAGATCGGCGCCATCACCCACGCGCGGGTCAACAAGATCCCCATCCTGGGCCTGTGCCTGGGGTTGCAGTGCATGGTGATCGAGACCGCCCGGTCGCTGGCGGGCATCGCCGACGCCGACTCCGCGGAGTTCGACGACGCCACGGCGCACCCGGTGATCTCCACCATGGCCGACCAGCAGGACGTGGTGGCGGGCGAGCGCGACATGGGCGGCACCATGCGGCTCGGCGCCTACCCGGCCAGCCTGACCCCCGGGTCGGTCGTCGCCTCGGTGTACGGGGAGCGGGAGGTGTCCGAGCGGCACCGGCACCGCTACGAGGTCAACAACGCCTACCGCGACCGGCTGGCCGAGGCCGGTGTCGTGTTCTCCGGCACCTCCCCGGACGGGCGGCTGGTGGAGTTCATCGAGCTGGCGCCGGAGGTGCACCCGTTCTTCGTGGCCACCCAGGCGCACCCGGAGCTCAAGAGCAGGCCCACCCGCCCGCACCCGCTGTTCGCCGGGTTCATCAAGGCGGCCGTGGGGTACCTGAGGGCCGGTCGGCTGCCCGTCGACCTCGGTGACAAGGAGCCGGTTTCAGCGTGAACACCCCTGACTCGGAACTGGACGACAGCACCCGGCACGCGTTCGAGGTGGTGTCGTCGCGGGACGTGCACGTCGGCAAGATCCTGGCGCTGCGGGTCGACGAGGTCCGCATGCCCGGCGGCGGCACCGCCCGGCGCGAGGTCGTCGAGCACCTGCCCGCGGTCGCCGTGGTCGCCCTCGACGACGACGGCCGGGTGGTGCTGATCCGCCAGTACCGGCACCCGGTGGGCGAGCGGCTGTGGGAGCTGCCCGCCGGGCTCGTCGACCACGACGGGGAGGACCCGTTGGCGGCGGCGAAGCGGGAGCTGGTCGAGGAGGTGGGCCTGGAGGCGGCCGACTGGTCGGTGCTGGTCGACGTCGCCGCGTCGCCGGGGTTCACCGACGAGGCGGTGCGGGTGTACCTGGCGACCGGGCTCTCCGAGGTCACCCGGGTGGAGATGGGCGAGGAGGAAGCCGACATCGTCATGCGGCGCTTCCCGCTCGCGGAGGCCGTGCGGATGGCCCTGGGCGGGGAGATCGTGAACGCTTCCGCGGTGGCGGGGGTGTTGGCGGCGTCGGCGGTGGACTCCGGTGCCGCGCCGCCTCGGCTCGCGGACGCGCCGTGGCCGGGGCGGTCGACCGCTTTCGGTGCCCGCCAAGGGGACTAGGTCACGGGACCGGCGTCGGGCCGGTCGTTCGGGCTGCCGCCCGGCGACCGGCCCGCGCGGTGGTCCCGGTCAGTCGCGCAGGCGCCTGCCGTAGCCGTCGGTGCCGCCGTTGACCAGGAGCACGATGCCGTCGACCAGGGTCCAGATGCCGAAGCCGCCGCAGGTGAGCAACTGGGCGAGGCCGACGCCGGTGTGGCCGATGTAGAAGCGGCCCAGGCCGAACGGCGTGATCAGTTGCAGGATGCCCGCGACGACCTTCGACTTGTCCGACACCCCCAGGTCGTGCCGGGGGGCCAGGCCGGGGTACACCGGGATGGCGCCCGGGGGTGCGCCGACCGGGCGCGGGGGCGGGGCGGACCAGACCGGCGGCGCCATGAACGGCGGGTACGGGGCGGGCAGGTCGGTGAACAGGACCCGCAGGTGGGCGCGGGTGGTGGCGACGGTGGCCTGGTTGACCCGCTGGTCGTACTCGTCGACCTGGAGGCGGCCCGCGGTGAAGTGCTCGCCCAGGATGCGCATCGCGTCCTCGCGCTCGAGGTTGCCGATGCGGACGGCGTCGGGGTCGGCAGGTTGGCTCACGGGTGTCACGGTACTCGGACGCGTCCGGTCGCCCGGTGGTTTCGCCGCGCGTCGACCTGTCGGGCGCACCCCCGGCCACTAGCATCCGGCCGGTGTCCGCCGCCCCCGAACCGGTCCTGCGCACCTACCTCGACCACCTCGCCGTCGAGCGGGGCACGTCGGCGAACACCCTCGACGGCTACACCCGCGACCTGCTGCGCTACCTCGACCACCTCGCCGCCCTCGGCCTCACCGACCTCGGCGACGTGCGCGAGCAGCACGTGTCCGGGTTCCTCGCGGTGCTGCGGGAGGGCGACGCGGAGCACCCGCCGCTGGCGGCGTCCTCGGCGGCCCGGGCGCTGGTGGCCGTGCGCGGGCTGCACCGCTTCGCCGTGCTGGAGGGGCTGACCGAGACCGACGCCGCCCGCGAGGTCAAACCCCCCACCCCGCCGCGCAGGCTGCCCAAGGCGCTGCCGGTCGACGACGTGCTCCGCCTGCTCGGCACCCCGCCCGGCGACGGCCCCGGCGGGCTGCGCGACCGCGCCCTGCTGGAGCTGCTCTACTCCACCGGCGCCCGCATCTCCGAGGCCGTCGGGCTCGACCTCGACGACGTCGACGCGGTGGAGCGGGTCGTGCGGCTCGACGGCAAGGGCGGCAAGCAGCGGCTGGTGCCCATCGGCCGCCCGGCCCTCGACGCCCTCGACGCGTACCTGGTGCGCGCCCGCCCCGACCTGGCCGCCCGCGGCCGGGGCACGCCCGCGGTCTTCCTCAACCTGCGCGGCGGCAGGCTGTCGCGGCAGAGCGCGTGGACCACCCTCCGGGTGACCGCCGAGCAGGCGGGCATCGCCGTCGCGGTCTCCCCGCACACGCTGCGCCACTCCTTCGCCACCCACCTGATAGAGGGCGGCGCGGACGTGCGGGTGGTGCAGGAACTCCTCGGCCACGCGTCGGTGACCACCACCCAGATCTACACCCTGGTCACGGTCACGACCCTGCGCGAGGTGTACGCCACCGCCCACCCGCGCGCGATCCGCTGACGGCAGACTCGGTGCCGTGCCGACACCAACACCCAAATCAACACCGACACCGCTGACCCACGACGGACCGGTCCGCTGGGGGATTCTCGGGGCCGGGGTCATCGCGGGCAGCGCGGGCGCCGACCTGCGCGACACCCCGGACAACACCGTCCACGCCGTCGGGGCCCGCGACCTCGACCGGGCCCGGGCGCTCGCCGACACCCTCGGCGCCCCCGTCGCGTACGGGTCCTACGCCGAGCTGGTCGCCGACCCGGACGTGGACGTGGTCTACGTCGCCACCACCCACGGCCAGCACCACGAGCACGCGCTGCTGGCCGTCGAGGCGGGCAAGCCCGTGCTGGTGGAGAAGGCGTTCACCCTGACCGAGCGGCAGGCCCGCGAGGTCGTCGACGCCGCCGGGGCGCGCGGCGTGTTCTGCATGGAGGCCATGTGGACCCGGCTGCACCCGCTGGTCCGCCGGGCGCGGGAGATCGTCGCGGCGGGCACCATCGGTGAGGTCGTCTCGGTCACCGCCGACCACGGCTGGGCGTTCGACTACGACCCGGCGCACCGGCTGTTCGACCTCGCCGCCGGTGGGTCCGCCCTGCTCGACCTGGGCGTCTACGCCGCCACCTTCCCGTGGCTGTTCCTCGGCGCCCCGGACGACGTCGTGGCCACCGGCCGCCGCTCACCGACCGGGTCGGACGCCACCGTCGCCATGCTGTGGAGCTACGCCGACGGCCGGTACGCGAACGTCTCCTGCACCGTGGAGGCGTTCAGCCCGTGCGAGGCGACCGTCGTCGGGACCGGTGGCTGGCTGACCTTCCGCAGGCCGCTGTTCCGCCCCACGTCGCTGCTGGTGCACGTCGGGTCGCCGCGCGACGGCGTGGAGGAGGAGCTCACCGCGCCGGTCGAGGGCAACGGGTACCGGCCGCAGTTCGCCGAGGTCGCCCGCTGCCTGCGGGCCGGGCTGGTGGAGAGCCCGCTGGTCCCGCACGCCGACACGGTGGCGATCATGGGCCTGATGGACCGGGCCCGGCTGGCCGTCGGCGCCCGGTTCCCCGCCGACGACTGAGCGCCCCGGGTCCCGGTCGGGTCGTACTGTGGTCGGCGTGGACGAGCCGAGGATCGACCAGGTCCGACTGCCCGGGGTGCTGCACGCGCTCAGCGACCCCACCCGGCTCGCCGTCCTCGCCCAGCTCGCGGGCGCCGGTGAGCTGTCCTGCGGCGACCTGGACGTCTCCGTGGCCAAGTCGACCCTGTCGCAGCACCTGCGGGTGCTGCGGCGGGCCGGGGTCACCCGCACCCGCCCGGACGGCAACCAGCGGTGGCTCTCGCTGCGCCGCGCCGAGCTGGACGAGCTGTTCCCCGGCCTGATCGGGGCCGTCCTCGACGCCCTCGCGGGCCCGGGCGCCGAATCCGCGGGCAGGCCACCCGACCGCGCTGCGGCAAACGCTTGACTCGCGGGCGGCGAGCCGTGTTGGAGGCCAACGGCCGCCCCCTTACGCTGCGGTGGTCAGCACCGCAGGCGACAAGGAGCTGGATCGCCATGTCGACACTTCCGCATTCGGAACAGCGTCGGGTGGAGCTCAGCATCGCGCCGAGGGACTCCGACGACGACGGGATCGACGAGCCGCCCGTCGCGGGCACCATGGGCCCCACCGGCCGCCCGCGCAGGCACGTCCCCGAACCCGAGCCGGTCGCCGTCCACGGTCCGGCGCAGGTCCTCGCCGTCTGCAACCAGAAGGGCGGGGTCGGCAAGACAACGTCCACCATCAACCTCGGCGCCGCGCTCACCGAGTACGGCAGGCGGGTGCTGCTGGTCGACTTCGACCCCCAGGGCGCGCTGTCAGTCGGCCTGGGCATCCCCCCGCACGACCTGGAGCGCACCATCTACAACGTGCTCATCGAGGGCTCGGTCGGGGTGCGCGACGTGGTCATGGAAACCTGCGTGGAGAACCTGCACCTGCTGCCCAGCAACATCGACCTGTCCGCCGCCGAGGTGCAACTGGTGTCCGAGGTGGGCCGCGAGCACTCCTTAATGCGGACCCTGCGTCCGGTGCTGGCCGACTACGACTACATCCTCGTCGACTGCCAGCCCTCGCTGGGTCTGCTGACCGTGAACGCGCTCACCGCCGCCGACGGGGTGCTGATCCCGCTGGAGTGCGAGTACTTCAGCCTGCGCGGCGTCGCCCTGCTCATCGACACCATCGACAAGGTCCAGGACAGGTTGAACCCCAAACTGAGCATCACCGGCATCCTGGCCACCATGTTCGACCCCCGCACCCTGCACTCGCGGGAGGTCATGGCCCGGGTCGTCGACGCGTTCGGCGAGACCGTGTTCGACACCGTCATCAACCGCACGGTGCGGTTCCCGGAGACCACCGTCGCCGGGGAGCCGATCACCACCTGGGCGCCCCGGTCGGCCGGGGCCAAGGCCTACCGCCAGTTGGCGCGCGAGGTGATCGCCAGGTGACCAGGAGGACCCCGCTCCCGGGAGCCGCCGAGCTGTTCCGCCCCACCGCGCGGGCACCCGAGCGGGTCGACCACGCCGGGCTGAGCCAGGCGCGGGCCGACCACGCCCAGCTCGACGGGGTGCTGTTCGAGGTGCCGGAGGGCACGCAGCGGCAGAAGCACACCTCGAAGATCACCGTGTACGTCTCCGACGAGGAGCTGCTGGCGCTGGAGCAGGCCCGGCTGGCGCTGCGCGCCGCGCACGGGGTCGCCGTCGACCGCGGCCGGGTCGTGCGCGAGGCCGTCGCGGTCCTGCTCGCCGACCTCGACGCGCACGGCGCCGAGTCCGTGCTGGTCCGCAGGCTGCGCCGGGAACCCCGCCGGTGACCGCCGTGGTCGACCCGCCCGCCCCGGCCGCCGAGGAGCCGAGCGGGCGGTTCACGGTGCGGCTGTCGAACTTCGAGGGCCCGTTCGACCTGCTGCTGCAACTGATCTCCCAGCACCGGATGGACGTCACCGAGGTCGCCCTGCACCAGGTCACCGACGACTTCATCGCCCACATCAAGTCCCTCGGCGACGACTGGAGCCTGGACGAGACCACCGAGTTCCTGGTCGTGGCCGCCACCCTGCTCGACCTCAAGGCGGCCCGCCTGCTGCCCCAGGGCGAGGTCGACGACGAGGACGACCTGGCGCTGCTGGAGGCCAAGGACCTGCTGTTCGCCCGGTTGTTGCAGTACCGGGCCTACAAGCAGGTCGCGGCCCTGTTCGGCGAGCTGGAGTCCACGGCGCTGCGCCGCTACCCGCGCTCGGTGGCCATGGAGGACCGCTTCCAGGACTTCATGCCCGAGGTGATGCTCGGGGTCGACCCGGACAGGTTCGCCAAGATCGCCGCCGCGGTGTTCCGGCCCAAACCGCCGCCCACGGTGTCGCTCGACCACATCCACCAGCGGCAGGTGTCGGTCCGCGAGACCGCGGGGGAACTGCGGGCCATCCTGGCCGAACTGGGCAAGGCCACGTTCGCGCAGCTCGTCGCCGACTGCGAGAACACCCTGGAGGTCGTGGCCAGGTTCCTGGCGCTGCTGGAGCTCTACCGCGAGGCGACGGTCCTCTTCGAGCAGGAGGACCCGCTCGGCGAGCTGATCGTGGAATGGACCGGCGAACCGGACCCCGCGGCCGTGGCCGCGGCGGCGCCGCCCGCCGGGGAGGAAGAGGAGTACGGGTGACCGACACCCCCGAAGACGACCACCTGCGGGTCAGCGACGAGGTCGCCGAGCGCCTCGCCAACCTGTTCACCCCCGACACCCCGACCGACGCGCCCGCCCGGGACGCGGCCGAGTCGACGCCGGGCGCGGTCGAGCCGCCCGCGGCGGCGGAGCCGGGCGGCGACCCCGAGGCCGCGGCGGCCCGGGGAAGGGGTGCGGCGGGCAGGCGCGGGCGGGCCGAGCGCGCCACCGCCGACGCGGCGCCGGGTGCCGGGGAGGACAGCCGAACCCCGTCCGCGGACTCCGCTGCGATCAACGGCGCGGCAGCCCCGACGGGCCGCGCCAGGAGGAAGGCGCCCGCCGTTCCCCCCGTGCTGCGCCCGCGCGAGGCGGGCACCGACACGGCGGCGCAGGCACTCGCGCCCGCAGACCCGGGACCTGCTCGGGCAGGCCGCTCCGAGTCGGGGAGGTCGAGCGTTCCGCCGGTGGGG
>NZ_AYXG01000171.1 GCF_000564855.1 Actinokineospora spheciospongiae | reverse complement strand
GGGTTTTCTGGTTGGTGTTTGAGAACTGCACAGTGGATGCGAGCATCTTTGTAACAAGTTGTTAAGGGCATACGGTGGATGTCTAGGCATCAGGAGCCGATGAAGGACGTAGGAGGCTGCGATAAGCCTCGGGGAGCTGTCAACCGAGCTGTGATCCGAGGATGTCCGAATGGGGAAACCCGGCATCAGTCATGTGGTGTCACCTGCACCTGAATATATAGGGTGTGTGGAGGGAACGCGGGGAAGTGAAACATCTCAGTACCCGTAGGAAGAGAAAACAACCGTGATTCCGTGAGTAGTGGCGAGCGAAAGCGGATGAGGCTAAACCGGATACGTGTGATACCCGGCAGGGGTTGCGTGTTCGGGGTCGTGGGACCTTTCGGCCGGTTCTGCCGGACTGGCAAGGAGTGAGAAAACACTGTGGTTAGTGGAACACGTCTGGAAAGCGTGACCGTAGAGGGTGAGAGTCCCGTACGTGAAAACCCGGTGTCTCCTGGGAGTGTTCCCAAGTAGCAGCGTACTCGTGAAATTCGCTGTGAATCTGGCGGGACCACCCGCTAAGCCTAAATACTTCCTGATGACCGATAGCGGACTAGTACCGTGAGGGAAAGATGAAAAGTACCCCGGGAGGGGAGTGAAAGAGTACCTGAAACCGTGTGCCTACAAGCCGTCAGAGCCTTGCGGGGTGATGGCGTGCCTTTTGAAGAATGAGCCTGCGAGTTAGTGCTGCGTGGCGAGGTTAACCCGTGTGGGGTAGCCGTAGCGAAAGCGAGTCTGAATAGGGCGCCCATAGTCGCGTGGTCTAGACCCGAAGCGGAGTGATCTACCCATGGCCAGGGTGAAGCGACGGTAAGACGTCGTGGAGGCCCGAACCCACTTAGGTTGAAAACTGAGGGGATGAGCTGTGGGTAGGGGTGAAAGGCCAATCAAACTCCGTGATAGCTGGTTCTCCCCGAAATGCATTTAGGTGCAGCGTCGCATGTTTCTCACCGGGGGTAGAGCACTGGATGGTCTAGGGGGCCCACAAGCTTACCGAAATCAACCAAACTCCGAATACCGGTGTGTGAGAGTGCGGCAGTGAGACTGCGGGCGATAAGGTTCGTAGTCGAGAGGGAAACAGCCCAGAACACCAGCTAAGGCCCCCAAGTGTGCGCTAAGTGGGAAAGGATGTGGGGTCGCCCAGACAACCAGGAGGTTGGCTTAGAAGCAGCCACCCTTGAAAGAGTGCGTAATAGCTCACTGGTCAAGTGGTCCTGCGCCGACAATGTAGCGGGGCTCAAGCGCACCGCCGAAGCTGTGTCACTCACACAAAACATCCCCTTCCTCTTTCGGGGGGTTGGGCAGTGGTGTGGGTGGGTAGGGGAGCGTCGTGCATCCATCGAAGCGGCGGAGTGATCCAGTCGTGGAGGGTGCGCGAGTGAGAATGCAGGCATGAGTAGCGAAAGACGAGTGAGAAACTCGTCCGCCGGATGACCAAGGGTTCCTGGGCCAGGCTAATCCGCCCAGGGTAAGTCGGGACCTAAGGCGAGGCCGACAGGCGTAGTCGATGGACAACGGGTTGATATTCCCGTACCCGTGTGGACGCGTCCCTGGTGAGCCCGGTGA
>NZ_AYXG01000170.1 GCF_000564855.1 Actinokineospora spheciospongiae | reverse complement strand
CTCGGTCACACTGGGCGCATGATCGGCGTAGGGGCCCCGCCCAAGCAGATCCACGCACCCGGGCACGCCCCCAAAAATCCCGGGCTTGTAAACCAACGGCACGGCCGAGCAGATCCACCCACCCGGGCACCCCCAACAAACGACCGAGCCCTTAAACCTGGCCACAGCCCAACAGGCACATCACCCCGCACCCCGACGTGCCCGCCCCGCATCAACTGGTCGCTGCCAACACAAACGGCAACACCCCCTTCGCCCCAGCCCCGCGCAGCAGGTAAGCGGCGAGAGTGACCGTCCACCCACTGTCCACCCGCTCATCGACCAGCAGAACCGGCCCGTCCGCCTCCGCCACCCGCGCGGCCAACTCCTCCGGCACCCGCAGCGCCTCCCACAGCCGCGCCACCCGGTGCGCGCTGTTGCCCGGCGCCACGGCCCCCGGCACCTCAACCATCCCCAACACCGGCAGCCGCCCGATCGAGGCGATCCGCGCGCCGAAGTCCACCGCCAGGTCCGACGACCCCACCGTCACCACGCCGACCGGTCGCTGCTCCCACCCCCAGCCCGCCAGCACCTGCACGCACCCGCGCATGACGTCGTCCGGCACCGACGTGGCCCCCTCGGCGAACAGCGCCCGCAACCGGTTGCCCCACCCGATGTCGGTCAGCCGCCCGAGCGCCCGCCCCACCTCGGCCACCCGCCCGGTGGCGATCTTGCCGCTCAGCGGGACGTCCAACGCCGACATCCCGGTGGGCCACATCTTCTTCGGCGCGACCTCCACGCCCGGCCGGGCCAGCCGCTCCTCCGCCGCCGCGGACCCGGCTTCCGACACCGCGTCGCTCCACCGCTGCCCGGTGCAGTTGTCGCAGCGGCCGCACGGGGCCGCGTGCGGGTCGTCGAGCTGCCGCAGCAGGAACTCCATCCGGCAGCCGTCGGTGCGCTGGTACTCCAGGATGGCCCGCTGCTCGGCGGTGCGCGCCTCCGCGATCCGCCCGTACCGCTCCCCGTCGTACTCCCACGCCGCCCCGGTGGCCTCCCAGCCGCCGCGCACCCGCCGGACCGCCCCGTCCACGTCGAGCACCTTGAGCACCATCTCCAGCCTGCCCCGGGCCAGGTCGACCATCGGTTCCAGCGCCTGCGTCGACAGCACCCGCCCGGCCCCCTCCAGCGCGGCCAGCACCTCCCGCACCACCGGCTCCGGCGGGAACGCCAGCGAAGCGAAGTACGACCAGATGTCGCGGTCCTCGGTCCCCGGCAGCAGCAGCACGTCCGCCCGCTCGACGCCGCGGCCCGCGCGCCCGATCTGCTGGTAGTAGGAGATCGGCGACTGCGGCGCCCCCACGTGCACCACGAAACCCAGGTCCGGCTTGTCGAAGCCCATGCCCAGCGCCGACGTCGCCACCAGCGCCTTGACCCGGTTGGCCAGCAGGTCGTCCTCGGCCCGCTGCCGCTCGGCGGTGTCGGTGCGCCCGGTGTACGAGGCGACCTCGAACCCGCGCTCGCGCAGGAACGACGCCAGCTCGTCGGCGGCGGCGACGGTCAGCGTGTAGATGATCCCCGATCCGGTGAACTCCCCGAGGTGGTCGGCCAGCCACGCCAGCCGGGCGCGCGCGGTGGGCAGCCGCAGCACCGCCAGCCGCAGGCTCTCCCGGTCCAGCGGCCCGCGCAGCACCAGCGCGTCGTCCTCGGCCAGCCGCAGTTGCTGGGCCACGTCCCGCACCACCCGGTCGTTGGCGGTGGCCGTGGTCGCCAGCACCGGCACCCCCTCGGGCAGCTCGCCCAGCAGCGTCCGCAGCCGCCGGTAGTCCGGCCGGAAGTCGTGGCCCCAGTCGGAGATGCAGTGCGCCTCGTCGACCACCAGCATCCCCGCCGAGGCGGTCAGCTTCGGCAGCACGGTGTCGCGGAAGTCCGGGTTGTTCAACCGTTCCGGGCTCACCAGCAGCACGTCGACCTCGCCCGAGGCCACCGCGTCCTGCACGTCGTCCCACTCCTCGACGTTCGCCGAGTTGATCGTCCGCGCCCGCACCCCCGCCCGCGCGGCCGCCTCCACCTGGTTGCGCATCAGCGCCAGCAGCGGCGACACGATCACCGTCGGTCCCTCGCCCCGCTCCCGCAGCAGCGCCGTCGCCACGAAGTACACAGCGGACTTGCCCCACCCGGTCCGCTGCACCACCAGCGCCCGGCCGCGCCCGGCCACCAGCGCCTCGATGGCCGTCCACTGGTCCTCGCGCAGCCGCGCGCCAGGACCGGCGAGGGCCCGCAGCCGTTCCTCGGCGGTGGCGCGCAGTGCGGTCGTGGTCGTGTTCATGCCCCCTTGGTACCGGACCCGTACGACACGGCCAACTCGTTGTCCACAGGTCCGCCCCGCGATGAGCTGGGCCACACGCCGCGACGGGGTGCCGAACCGGACGTAGGCTCACCCCCATGCGGCGTCGCGTGGGGATCATGGGCGGCACCTTCGACCCGGTGCACCACGGCCACCTCGTGGCCGCCAGCGAGGTGCAGGTCCGGTTCGGGCTGGACGAGGTCGTGTTCGTGCCGACCGGCCAGCCCTGGCAGAAGACCGCGCACGGGGTCAGCGCCGCCGAGGACCGCTACCTGATGACGGTCGTGGCGACCGCCTCCAACCCGCGGTTCTCCGTCAGCCGGGTCGACATCGACCGCGCGGGCGCCACCTACACCGTCGACACCCTGCGCGACCTGCGCGAACGCCTCCCGGACGCGGAACTGTTCTTCATCACCGGCGCCGACGCCCTGGAGCAGATCCTGTCCTGGCACCGGGTCGAGGAGCTGTTCACCCTCGCCCACTTCGTCGGTGTCACCCGCCCGGGGTACACCCTGGGCGACCAGCACCTGCCCAGCGGCTCGGTCACCCTGGTCGAGGTCCCGGCCATGGCGATCTCCTCCACCGACTGCCGCGCGCGGGTCGCCAAGGGCGAGCCGGTCTGGTACCTGGTGCCCGACGGGGTCGTGCAGTACATCTCCAAACGCGGCCTCTACGCCGATGGCGACTGACCGGCAAGGCCCCGTACCGGTGCTTCCCCGTCGGGCGCCGCGCGCGCCCGGGTACCCTCGCCTGGTTGAGTCCCCAGCAGGATACCGAGGAGAACTGTGACCGCGACGCCCGACGCCCGCGAGCTGGCCCTGGTAGCCGCCAACGCGGCTGCCGACAAGAAGGCCAGTGACGTGCTCGTCCTGGACGTCTCCGATCAGTTGGTGATCACCGACTGCTTCGTCATCGCCTCCGCGAGCAACGAGCGCCAGGTGAACGCGATCGTCGACGGCGTCGAGGAGAAGATGCGCGAGGCCGGGAGCAAGCCGGTCCGCCGCGAGGGCACCCGCGAGGGCCGCTGGGTCCTGCTGGACTTCGTCGACGTGGTGGTGCACGTCCAGCACGCCGAGGAGCGCACGTTCTACAGCCTGGAGCGGCTGTGGAAGGACTGCCCCCGGATCGAGTTCGACCCCGAGCCCCCGGCCGAGGACGGCGCCGAGTGACCCTGCGCAGGGTGGTGCTCTGGCGCCACGGGGAGACCGACTACAACGCCACCGGCCGGATGCAGGGTCACATCGACTCGCACCTGACCGAGACGGGCTGGAACCAGGCGCGGTTCGCCGTTCCCGGCCTGGCCCGGTTCTCCCCGGACGTCATCGTCGCCTCCGACCTGCGCCGCGCCACCGACACCGCCACCGTGTTCAGCGACGCCATCGGGGTGCCGCTGCGGCTGGACAAGCGCTTGCGCGAGACGCACCTCGGGCAGTGGCAGGGCCGCACCGGTGCCGAGATCGACCTGGAGTGGCCCGGTGACCGGGCCCGCTGGCAGACCGACGCCACCTGGGCGCCGCCGGACGGCGAGACCCGCGTCGAGGTCGCCGCCCGGGCCGTCGAGGTGGTCGCCGACCTCGACGAGGGCACCGACGAGACCGCGCTGCTGTGCGCGCACGGCGGCCTCATCACCGCGCTGACCGGGCGGATGCTGGACCTGCCGGTGGAGAACTGGTCGCAGCTCGGCGGCATCAGCAACTGCCACTGGACCGTGTTGGCCCGCCGCCCGAACAGCGGCCCGACCTGGCGGCTGGTCGCGTACAACGCCGGGACGACCAGCTGAACCGCATGTCCCCGACCCTGCTCGTGTTCGGCGACTCGCTGTGCTTCCACGGGCCGCGGGGACCGATGCCCGCCGACGACCCCCGGCTGTGGCCCAACCTGGCCGCCGCGGCGGTCGGCGGCCGCGCCGAGCTGTTCGCCGGGTTCGGCTGGACCGCCCGCGACGCCTACTGGTCGCTGACCGGCGACCCGCGGGTGTGGGCCGTGCTGCCCGACATCGACGTGCTGGTGCTGGCCGTCGGCGGGATGGACACGCTGCCCTCGCCGCTGCCGACCTACCTGCGCCAGGGCATCCGCTACCTGCGCCCGGACGGCCTGCGCCGCCGCGTCCGGAGCGCCTACCTGGCCGCGCAACCGCACCTGGCCCGGCTCACCCGCGGTTGGCCGGTGGTGCTGCCCGCCGCCCAGACCGTGCGCTACCTGGACGACGTCGTGGTCGCCGTGCGCGCCCTGCGCCCCACCCTGCCCGTCGTCATCGCCCTGCCCGGTGTCCACCGCGCCGCCTCGTACGGCTACGTCCACACCGCCCGCGACACCGCCGTGGCCGCCATCGAGGCGTGGGCCGAGGAGTCCGGGGTGCCCGCCCTGGACCTGCGCGCCACCATCGGCGACCACGTCCTGGGCGGTCACGGCAACGTCGACGGCCTGCACTGGGGCTGGGAGGGGCACGCGCTGGCGGGCAAGGCCCTGGCCGAACTCGTCGCCCCGCTGCTCGACCCGCGCACGAACCGCGTGTCGTAGGTTCCCGGCGGGTCGGCAACTAGGCTCCCGCCCCGTGCCGTTCGCCGTAGTCACCGACTCGACCGCGTACCTGCCGCAGGGCTTCGCCGACCGGCACGCCGTCCGCGTCGTGCCGCTGCTGGTCCACCTCGACGGCCGCGAGTTCCGCGACGGCGTCGACCTCGGTCCCGGCGAACTGGCCGAGGCGCTGACCCAGCACCGCGCGGTCACCACGTCCCGGCCCAACCCGGGCGAGTTCATCGCCGAGTACCGCTCGCTGCTGGACGCGGGTGCCGACGGCGTGCTGTCGGTCCACCTGTCCCGCGAGCTGTCGGGCACCTGGGAGTCGGCCCGGTTGGCGGCCGAGGAGGTCGGCTCGGACCGGGTGCGCGTGGTCGACTCCCGCACCACCGCGATGGGCTTGGGCTTCGCCGCGCTGCGGGCGGCGGCCGCGGCCGCCACGGGTGCCGGGGGAGCGGAGGTCGAGGCGGTGGCGGTGGCGGCGGCGGAGCACACCAGGAGCTTCTTCGTGGTGGAAACCCTCGACCACCTCCGCCGCGGCGGGCGCATCGGCGCCGCGGCGGCGCTGATGGGTTCGGCGCTGGCGGTCAAACCGCTGCTGCACGTGCACGACGGCCGGATCGTGCCCCTGGAGAAGGTGCGCACGACCAGCAGGGCGCTGGGCAGGCTGGTCGACCTGGCGGTCGAGGCTGCGGGGGACGGTCGGGTCGAGCTGGCCGTGCACCACCTCGCCGCCCCCGACCGCGCCGCCGAGGTTGCCGCCCGCCTGGACGAGCGCGTCCCGAACTCCTCCGGTTGCGTCGTCTCGGAACTGGGGTCGGTGATCGGCGCCCACACCGGCCCCGGCGTCATCGGCGTCGTGGTCTGCCCCGGCCGCCTCTGACCAACCCCTCAGCGTCCCACCTGACCCCGACGTTCTTGCTTGTCCACAGGGACATCCCGCCTGGGTTGTCCACATGGGTCGAATCCATCCACAGGCGACGAACTCCCCTCGATCCCGCCCCGCGCCACCCCTAGCGTCGATCTCATGACCGATCGCACCGCACGCACCGCGCAGATGGACACCGTCCTCACCCGCCTGGCCACCGTGGCGGGCCGCCCCTGGGACGTCCCCGCACCCGAGTCCCGCGGACAACGGTGGCGCAGCACGAGCCGGTCCCACGCCGACCCGCCACCCGGCGCAGGCACACCCCGCACGCCACCCGGCATCGATCCCCCTCCGACCCCCGACGATCCCCCGCGCCGCACCACCGACAACGGTTCGCCCACGACTGCCGAGGCAGATCAACCCGACCCCGCCTCCCCACCCGACCCGCGCGCCGCCGACCCCGCCCAGGAGGAGCCCTTCGTCGTCGACTCCCAGACGCGGCCCGACCGCGAACGAACACCCCGGTGGTGGCACGACCACCCCGCCGCGGGCCTGCTCCGCCGCGTCACACCGCCCCGCCGCACCCCCATCGCCCTCGTCGTCGGTGCCCTGGCCCTGCTGGCCGTCGTCACCTACTGCGCGCTCTCCACCAACCCGACCCCGGAACCGGCCCCCGACCTCGCCGCCGCCACCGTCGACCACCCCCGCCCGTCATCGACCGCCCCATCCCAGGTCGTCATCGACGTCGTGGGCAAGGTCAACGCCCCGGGTGTGCGCACCCTGCCCAGCGGCTCCCGGGTCCGCGACGCCCTCACCGCCGCGGGCGGCCCCACCCCCGACGCCGACCTGAGCACCCTCAACCTCGCCCGCCCCCTGGTGGACGGCGAACAGGTCCGCGTCGGCCTCCCCGCTGCCATCCCCTCCGCCGCCGACCCCCAGAACCCGCCCACCACCGCACCCGTCGACCTCAACACCGCCACCGTGCAACAACTCGACTCCCTGCCCGGCGTCGGAACCGTGACCGCCCAACGAATCCTCGACTGGCGCACCCGCCACGGCCGCTACTCCGACGTCACCCAACTCCAAGAGGTCGACGGCATCGGCCCGTCCCGCTTCGCCAAACTGCGCGAACTGGTGACCGCCCGATGAGCGCATCGACACCACCTCCGCCCGCCCACCGCCCTCCTCGAGTCGGTTCGAAACCTGATTCCTGCCGCTTCCGCGGTGTGGTCGCTGCTCCAGCCGCCACATCGGGCGCTCGATCCCGATCCCGGGTTCCATGCGGAGCACCGCTGCCCGCACGGGACCCACACGGGCTCACCGTTTCGGCGGTTGGTGTGCGAGCGGCTCGCCTGCCCGCCCGGACGCGCCGGCCGGTGTCATGCGCCGCCCGTCTTGGTCGGTCGCAGCGAGCGCGTGCCGTGCGCTGCGTCCAACGGGGAACGGGTGACCACCCGGTGAGTCCGTCGTGATCGGCGCGGGCCACCTGACCGATGCCCCGGTCCGACACGACTGGCGCCTGGTCCCCGGTGCGCTCGCGGTGTGGGCCGCCGCCCTCCTCGCGCTGCTCGTGCACTGGTCGTCCGCCCTGGTCACCGGTGCGGTGGCCGTCGTGGTCGCCTGCCTCCTCCTCCGCACCGGGCGGCGTGCCTGGCCCCTGCTGGTCTCCGGGCTCGTCGCGGCCTGGCCCGTCTCGGTGGCCGTGCACGACGCGGTGACCCACCCCCTGCGCGAAGCAGCCGCCCGCCAGGTCTCCCGCGAGCTGGACCTGGTCGTCGCCGAGCGGCCTCGACCGGTGCGGTCGGCCGGGTTCGGCGCCACCCCGACCGGCCCGCGGTCCGTGGTCGTCCCCGCCGACACCCCCGACGGTGCCCGGGTCGCGCTCCTCGCCCCGGTCCAGGCGTGGGCGGACGTCCTGCCCGGGCAACCGGTGCGGGCACGCGGCGCACTCGCCCCCGCCGACCCCGGCACCCTGACCGTGGCCCTGCTGCGCGTGCGCGGTCCGCCGCTGTCGGCGGGGGAGGCGCCGGGCCTGCAGCGGCTCGCCCGGGACCTGCGGGTCGGCCTGCGGGACGCGGCCGGGGTGCTCGACCCGGATTCGGCGGGACTGCTGCCCGCGCTGGTCGTCGGCGACACGGACGGCCTGCCCGACGTGGTCGAGGACGAGTTCCGGGTGGCGGGCATGTCCCACCTGCTGGCGGTCAGCGGCTCGAACCTGGCGATCATCTGCGTGGCCGTGCTGTTCCTCCTGCGGTTGCTGGGGTTCGGACCGCGCGGGTCGGCGGCCGGGGCGTTGGCGGCGCTGGTCGGCTTCGTCGTCCTGGTCGGACCGGAGCCGAGCGTGTTGCGGGCCGGGGTGATGGGCGCGGTCGGCCTGCTGGCGTTGGCGCTGGGCCGGGAGCGGTCGGCGATCCCGGCGCTGGCCGGGACGGTCCTGCTGCTGGTCGCGGTCGACCCGGGGTTGGCCGTGGCACCGGGGTTCGTGCTGTCGGTGCTGGCCACCGGGGCGCTGGTGCTGCTGGCGCCGAGGTGGGTGGACCGGATGACCCGGCGCCGCGTGCCCAGGGTGCTGGCGGAGGCGTTGGCCGTCCCCGCCGCCGCCCACCTCGCCACGGCACCGGTGGTGGCCGGGCTGAACGGGCAGGTCAGCGTCGTCGCCGTGGTGGCCAACCTGGTGGCGGCGCCGGTGGTCGCGCCCGCGACCGTGTTCGGGGTGCTGGCCGCCGTGCTCGCGCCGCTGTGGACCTGGGCCGCGGTGTGGTGCGTGCGCCTGGCCGGGCCCGAGGTCGACTGGCTCGTCGCCGTGGCCCGGTGGGCGGCGGACGTGCCGGGAGCGGCGATCGACTGGCCCTCGGGGTGGTGGGGCGGGCTGGTGGCGGTGGTCGTCCTGCTGGTGCTCGTGGTGGCCCTGCGCGGCCGGGGGAGCGCCGTCGCGGTCGGGTTGGTCGCCGTGCTGCTGGTGGTCGTGCCGGTGCGGGTGCTCGCCCCCGGGTGGCCGCCCGCCGGGTGGGCGGTGGTCGCCTGCGACGTCGGGCAGGGGGACGCGCTGGTGCTGGCCACCGACGAGCCGGGGCGGGCGGTGGTGGTGGACGCCGGACCGGAGGCGAGTCCGGTCGACGGCTGCCTCGACCGGCTGGGAGTGGACAGGGTGCCGCTGGTGGTGCTCAGCCACCTGCACGCCGACCACGTCGGCGGCCTCGCCGGGGTCCTCGCCGGACGCGCCGTCGGCGGGATCGCGGTCGGTGTGGGTCGTTCGCCCGCCTGGGCGTGGGACCAGGTCCGCGACGAGGCGGCCGACGCCGGGGTGCCGGTCGTGGGGCTGCTGCCCGGGCAGCGGCTGGGCTGGCCGGGTCTGACCCTGGACGTACTGGCACCACGGCGGAAGGAGGAAGGCAGGGCACCGGACGGCACGGAGATCAACAACCGCTCGGTCGTGCTGCGCGCGTCGACCCGCGCCGGGCGGGTGCTGCTGGCGGGTGACGTGGAACTGGGCGCCCAGGCGGAACTGCTGACCTCGGGAGCGGACCTGCGCGCGGAGGTGATCAAGGTGCCCCACCACGGCTCCGGCTACACCGCCCCGGAGTTCCTCACCGCTGTCGGGGCCCGCATCGCCCTGCTCAGCGTCGGCGCGGACAACCGCTACGGCCACCCGAGCCCGCGCACGCTCGACGTCCTCACCCGCGAGCACACCCTGGTCGGGCGCACCGACCGCGACGGCGACAGCGCGGTGGTCGTTGACGCGGGAGTACCCGCTCTAATCGGTCGCGGCGGCGCCCGCTCACCGCCGAAGCCCTGAGCGGCGGCGACCCGGGCCAGGCAGGTGGCGCGCGAAAACCGGTGCCGCCGTGGGACCACGGCGGCACCGGTCGGGCGGGGCGTGGCTCGCGGTGGCCGCGAGCCGGGTGGCTCAGTGGCCGAGGACCTCGCGGACGGCGGCGGCCGACGGCGGGATCGTGGCCTTGGGACCGATCTGGTCCTGGACCGCGTCCAGGGTCTTGAGGCCGTCGCCGGTGATGAGCAGGACGGTCTCGGCGTCGGGGTCGATCTTGCCCGCCGCGATGAGCTTCCTGGCCGTGGCGACGGTGACCCCACCCGCGGTCTCGGCGAAGATGCCCTCGGTGCGGGCCAGCAGGCGGATGCCCTCGACGACCTCGGCGTCGGTGACGTCCTCGACCGCACCACCGGTCCGGCGGACGGCGTCGAGCACGTACGGCCCGTCGGCGGGGGCGCCGATGGCCAGGGAGCGGGCGATGGTGTCCGGCTTGACCGGGCGCACCACGTCGTGGCCGCCCTTGAACGCCGTCGACACCGGCGAGCAGCCGGTGGCCTGGGCGCCGAACACCTTGTACGGGGTGGCCTCGACCAAGCCCAGCTCGCCGAACTCGCGGAACGCCTTGTCGACCTTGGTCAACTGGGAGCCGGAGGCGACCGGGATCACGATCTGCTCGGGCAGCCGCCAGCCGAGCTGCTCGGCCACCTCGTAGCCCAGGGTCTTGGAGCCCTCGGCATAGTACGGGCGGACGTTGACGTTCACGAACGCCCAGTCCTCGTGCTCCGCGGCCAGCTCGGTGGCGAGCCGGTTCACGTCGTCGTAGTTGCCGTCGACGGCGATCAGGGCGCCGTCGTAGACCGCGGTGGTGAGGATCTTGGCCCGCTCCAGGTTGGAGGGGATCAGCACGACCGACTCCCAGCCCGCCCGCGCCGCCGCGGCGGCGACGGCGTTGGCCAGGTTGCCGGTCGACGGACAGGCCAGCACCCGGAAGCCGAGTTCGCGGGCGGCGGCGAGCGCCACGGCGACGACCCGGTCCTTGAACGAGTGCGTGGGGTTGCCGGTGTCGTCCTTGACCCAGAGCGACTTGAGGCCCAGGGCGGCGGCGAGCCGGTCGGCCTTGACCAGGCGGGTCATGCCGGGCTCGGTGTTGGGGTGCTCCCGCACGTTCGACGGCACGGGGAGCAGGCCGCGGTAGCGCCAGATCGACCGGGGCCCGGCCTCGATGCTCTCGCGGGTGATGTCGCCGAAGTCGTAGGAGACCTCGAGGGGGCCGAAGCACTCGGCGCAGGCGAACTCGGCGGCGAGCGGGATGCGGTGGCCGCACTCCCGGCACGACAGGGCGCGGGCGGGGCCGAGGTCGAAGGCGTCGGTGGTGACGGCCTGCTGGATGTCGACGGTCGATGTCATCGAGGACACTCCTCATCTCTCCCGCGTGGCGGGTCGGAATTGGCACCGTGGCCCGCCGACCTCCCGGCCGCGGATTCGTCGCGGTGGAAAGTGGTGGGTGCCGGTTGCCGGGGCTTCGTCGGGCCGTTCCCTCTGCCCCTCTGGATGAGCGGTATTCAGTTGTCTGGCGCACACAAGGACCGAGGCTGCCCTCGGCACGCCCGCAACGCTACGGCAACGAACGCGCCGTCGGCCAATCCCGTTTCCAGAATCCGAGAGCGCGCCCGCCGCGTCTGCGCAATCCTGCGCACCGCCGCCGTGGCAGGATTGCCGGGGTGAGCTCACCCTCGGTCACACCCGCGCCGCTGCAACTCGTGCTCGGCGAGGAGGAGTTGCTGGTCGAGCGCGCCGTGCGCGCGGCGCTGGAGACCGCCCGGCTCGCCGACGCCTCCGCCGACCTCACCCGCATCCGGGTGTCCGAACTCACAGCTCCTGAGCTGGCCGAACTGGTCAGCCCCTCGCTGTTCGCCGAGGGCAGGGTGATCGTCCTCGACGCCGCGCACGAGGCCACCCAGGACATCGCCGCCCTGGTCATCTCCTACGCCAAGCAGCCCGCCGAGGGCATCGTGCTGGCCGTCGTGCACAACGGCGGTGGCCGCAAGCCGGGCAAGGATGTCGTCGCGGCGATGCGCAAGGCGGGCGCGGTGGTCACCGAGTGCGCCAAGATCACCAAGGCCGCCGAGCGGGAGGGCTTCGTCCGCAACGAGATCCGCCAGGCGGGCGGCAGGACCGATCCGGCCGCGGTCGCCGCGCTGATCGACTCGGTCGGCTCCGACCTGCGCGAACTCGCCGCCGCCGCCCAGCAGTTGGTCGCCGACACCGCCGGGGCGGTCACCGAGGAGGCCGTCCGCCGCTACCACCGCGGCCGCGCCGACGTCACCGGCTTCGCCGTCGCCGAGAAGGCCGTCACCGGCGACACCGCGGGCGCCCTGGAGGCCCTGCGCTGGGCCATGCAGACCGGCGTCCCGCACGTCCTGGTGGCCGACGCCCTCGCCGACGCGGTCCGCACGGTCGCCAGGGTCGCGGGCGCGGGCCGCGCCGACCCGTTCCGGTTGGCGGGCGAACTCGGCATGCCCGCCTGGAAGGTCAAGAAGGCGTTGGCCCAGGCCCGCGGCTGGAAGCCGCGCGCCCTCGGCGAGGCCATCCGCATCACCGCCCAGGTCAACGCCGACGTCAAGGGCATGGCCGCCGACGCCGACTACGCCCTGGAGCGCGCCGTCCTCGGGATCGCCCGCGCCCAGCGCTCCGACCACTGACCACCGGCCCGCGCCCGCGTTTGGCTTGCTGACCACTGGCCCGTACCCGCGTTCGGGTTGCTGATCACCGGCCCCTGCCCGCGTTCGGCTTGCCGATCACCGACCCCCGCCCGCGTTCGGGTTGCCGATCACCGGCCTCGCCCGCGTTGGACTCGCCGATCACCGGCCCGCTCCCGGCGTTCTGATTTGTGCGCTCAGCACCTGGAACGACCGGCCATCGGTCCGTGTCCGGCGCTCCGACGGCCTGCCACTCGCCCGAGTCCGCGCGGACCGCAGGCCACCCGGTGCGGCAGCAGGTGGCGCACTTGCCCTGTTCGGGGCCGGCTCCCCGGTCCCGCCGCGCGGGTGGTCACCGCCGCGCCGGGCCTGTGGACAACCTCCGTCACCCTTCGAAAACTGTCGGACCCCTTCGGTAATGTGGAATTCGGGGGTCCCCCTGGGCTGTGGATGGACGGGGGCGGGGAGTCCGGGAAGCGACTACCGTTGGTGGGTCAGGGCTTCGGGTCGCGGCTGGCGAGGATTTCGTCGCGGCGGGTGAGGCGGTGGCGGCGGGGGATCTCGGCTTCGCGGAGGCGGCGTTCGTCCTCCGGGGTCTCCGGGAGCAGGGGCGGGACCTCGCGGGGGTTGCCGTGGGCGTCCACGGCGACGAAGACCAGGTAGGCCGTGGCGACCCGGGTGGGGGCGACCCCGGCGCGGTCCCAGGGTTCGGCGACGACCCGGACGCCGACCTCCATGGAGGAGCGGCCCGCCCAGTTCACCTGGGCGTGCGCGTGGACCAGGTCGCCCACCCGGACCGGGTGCAGGAAGGTCATGCCGTCCATGGCCGCGGTGACCGCCGGGCCGCCGGAGTGCCGCTGCGCGACCGCGCCCGCCGCGTCGTCGACCAGCTTCATGACCACGCCGCCGTGCACCGTGCCCAGCAGGTTGGTGTCGACCGCGGTCATGATGTGCGACAGCGACGTGCGGGCGGCGGACGGCGGCTTGGGGTCCATGCGCCCGAGTGTGCAAGAACGACAGCGGCGCCGCCCACCCGGGGGTGGACGGCGCCGCCGCGGAACGGGCTTCGGTCAGCCGATCTTGTTGGCGCGCTGCGCCATGGCCGACTTCTTGTTCGCGGCCTGGTTGGCGTGGATGACGCCCTTGCCCGCGGCCTTGTCCAGCGCGCGGCTGGCGGACTTGAGCAGCTCCTGCGCCTTGGCGGCGTCCCCGGCGTCGGCGGCCTCGCGGAACTTGCGGATCGCGGTCTTCACCGATGACTTGACGGACTTGTTGCGCAGCCGGGCCTTCTCGTTGGTCTTGATGCGCTTCATCTGGGACTTGATGTTGGCCATGGCGGCTCTCCTCAGTGTCGTGTCCGGGTGGCGCGCCGTGCTGTGGAACGGTGGCCCCGCTGAGCGGGTCTCCTCCTGGGCGGAGTGCCGCACGGGCGCGTCGGACGAGAAGGGTAACAGCCGGTCACGGGCTGTCCGGCGGCGGCTCCGCCGGGGGCTGCTTCGGCGGTCGCCCGCGCCGGGGTGGGCCGCCCGCGCCGCCGGGGAGCCTGCCCGCCTCGGCCAGGGCCCGGCGCAGCAGGAACTCGATCTGCGCGTTGGTGCTGCGCAGCTCGTCGCCCGCCCAGCGGGCCACCGCGTCGTGGACGGCGGGGTCGAGGCGGAGGAGGACCTTCTTGCGTTCGGCCACGGCGCGTCAGTGGTAGAGGGACCCGGCGTTCACCACGGGGCTGGCCTCCCGGTCGCTGCACAGCACCACCAGCAGGTTGCTCACCATCGCCGCCTTGCGCTCCTCGTCCAGGTCCACCACCTCGCGGGCCGCGAGTCGGTCGAGAGCGGATTCCACCATGCCCACCGCGCCCTCGACGATCCGCTGCCGCGCGGCGACCACCGCGCCCGCCTGCTGGCGGCGCAGCATCGCCCCGGCGATCTCGGCGGCGTAGGCGAGGTGGGTGATCCGGGACTCGATGACCCCGACCCCGGCCGCCTCCACCCTGGCGGCGATCTCCGCGCAGAGCCGCTGGGTGATCTCGTCGGCGTTCTCGCGCAGCGACAGGCCGTTCTCGTGGGAGTCGTACGGGTAGGTGGTGGCGATGTGCCGCACGGCGGTCTCGGTCTGGGTGATGACGAAGGCGAGGAAGTCGTCCACTTCGAACACCGCCCGCGCGGTGTCCTGCACCTGCCAGACGACCACCGCGGCGATCTCGATCGGGTTGCCGTCGGCGTCGTTGACCTTCATGACGGCCGTCTCGTGGTTGCGGATGCGGGTGGAGACCTTCTGCCGGGTGGTGAACGGGTTCACCCACCGCAGCCCGTCGAGCCGCACGGTCCCGGTGTAGCGGCCCAGGAACTGCAGGACGCGCGCCTCCCCGGGCGCGACCATCGTCAGCCCGCCGCCGACCAGGCCCGCGCCGACCACGGCCAGCACGCCGACGGCGAGGGAGGCGATCGCCGAACCACGCCCCAGGCCGACCAGTTCCGCCAGGCCGATCACGCCGACGACGACCAGCGCCACCCCCGCCAGGCCGCCGACGACCGCCACCGCCAGCAACGGCAGCCCGGCGACGCCGAACGCGACCCGCTCCCGCACGTGCGGGGCGGGCAGTGCCGGTCGATCGATGTCCACGCTCATGACTCCCCCTCGACTGAGGCTTTTTCCTAGCAAAGTGATATCACTTTTTCGGCGCGGGTGCCAGGAGGGGCGTCCAGTGGGTGCCGAACCCGGCTGCGGGCACCGCCGGGGAACAGGCGACCCCTGGTCGTCCGGTGCGAAGTGGACGGCCAGGGGGCGGTTCGGCGGCGGCGCGGGATGCCGATCGAACCGCGGGCGCCCTGCGGCGCCCGCGTCAGCTCACCAGCCGCAACGGGCGCGCAGCGTGGCGGCCACCAGGTCGAAGCGGTCTTCCTCCAGGACGGCGCCCTCGCGGCGGATGTCACCCTCGCCCAGTTCGAAGAGGCGGTCCAGGCGCACGTAGGACACCCTGCCGTCGCGGTCCCAGCGGCCGCTGCCCAGCTCCAGCCAGTCGTCGCGCTCGTTGTCGTGCGGGGCCTTGCTGGAGAGCATCAGCGCGCGCAGGGTGCCGCCACCCCGGCCGATCACCAGCAGCGGGCGGTCCTTGCCGCGCTCGGGGTCGTCCTCGTAGGGCACCCACGCCCAGACGATCTCCCCGGGATCGGCGTTGCCGTCGGCGTCGGGGGAGTAGGCGAACGACTCGGGGCGGTCGTGCGCGGGCGCCTGCCACACCGCGCCGCGGGCGGGGCGGGGGTCATCGGTGGAAGTCACGGAGGGTGACCTTAGTCGCGGATGGCCGCGCGGACCGGTAAGACGGTCAGCGTGGAGTTTCTCAGCAGTCGAGTCCTCATCCGTCCCGCCGACCGCGAGCGGTCCCTGGCCTTCTACCGCGACGTCCTCGGCCTCGCCACCTTCCGCGAGTTCCCCGGCGGCACGGTGTTCTTCCTGGGCGGCGGCTTCCTGGAGGTGTCCGGGGAGGGGCCGGGCGGGTCGGCCGGGGTCGCCCTGTGGTTGCAGGTGCGCGACCTCGCCGCGACCGTCGAGGAGCTGCGCGGCCGCGGCGCCCCGGTCGACCGCGAGCCCCGGCTCGAACCGTGGGGCCTGCGCGAGGCTTGGACCTCCGACCCCGACGGCACCCGCATCCACCTGGTGGAGGTCCCCGCCGACCACCCCATGCGCCTCGACACCCGCTAGCGCCCGAACCAGTTCCACGGCCGGTCCGGTCCGATCCGCATCCCGTCGGCGATCCGGATCAGGTCGGTGTCCGCCGTGCCGCCCCTGATCCGCAACCACCGGCCGTCGGCGAGCCGCGCGGTCAGGGTTCGAGCACCCTGGGGAACCCCGGGGGTGAGCACGCCGGGCAGGCCGCGCACGGTGACCTCCGTCCGCTCGCCGTGCAGGGTGGGGGAGAGCCGGGTGATCTCGGCGGTGATCGGGTGGTCACCGGGGTCCTGGGTGCCCACGCTGGTCGAGGTGACGTAGACCGTCTCGCCGCTGAACGGGCCTTGCCCGCTCCCCAGCGGGCCGGGGCCCGCCTGCACCGTGCCGCGCATGAGGTTGTCCGGAAGCCACCCGAACTGGGCCGGGACCGTCAGCCCGGTCCCCGGGGCAGCCACCACCGACACCGCGGCGGCCCTGGCCACCAGGAGCGCGTCCGGCACGTCAGTGACCCTGACCCCCAACTCGAGGTCGGGCCTGGGTCGCCAGGTTATCCAGGGGCTGCCCTGCGGGTCTTCCACCGGCGCGGTCGCAGGATCGGTGTGGGCGGTCGCGGACGGCTCGACTGTCCGGCCACCCAGTGTGATCCGCCCCGTGCCGTTCAGCCAGGTGCGCGACCAGTGCCCGTCGGCGAGCTCGATCAGCCGGTGCCGCTCGGTGAACCCGTGGGGCAGGTCGGTCGGTCGGTACTCCATGGCCACCGTCAGGTCGGGTGCGTCCGGTGGGGCGTACCCGGCAGGTGGCACCGCCTCCGGCCGGGTCCACACGGCAAAGCCCAGCACGACGGCCACCACGGCCGCCGCCACCGCCGGGACCGCCCACCGCCGCGGGGTCCGCAGCCCGGGGGCGAGCGCCGCCCGCAGGCCCGCCACGTCCGGCGCGCGGTCGGCCTGCTCCTCGAACACGGCCCTGATCAGGTCTGTCATCGCGCACCTCCCGGTGTCCCGGCGAACTCGTCCACGCGCAGCGCCGCCAGCGCCCGGGACGCGTGGCTGCGGACGGTCCCGGGGCGGGACCCCAGGACCTCGGCGATCTCCGCGTCGGTGAGCCCGCTGTAGTACCTCAGGGCCAGAACCGCCCGCTGCTTCGGCGGCAGCGCCCTGATCCGGCTCAGCATCTCTTCGCGTTCGCCGTAGTCCGGGTCCTCCACAGCGGGGGAGAGCCCCGCCAGCACCTCCGGGCCCGCCGGGAGGTCGCCGAACGACTTCCGCCTGCGCAGGCTCAGGTACTCGTTGACCACCATCTTGCGCAGGTACCCATCCGGCGAACCCACCGACACGATGCGCGACCAGCGGCGTTGTGCGCGCAGCAGAACCTCTTGCACGATGTCCTCCGCGAGGTGCGGATCGCAGGTGAGCGCGGTGGCGAAGCGCAGCAGCGCCCGCCCCCGGCTGTCCACGAACTCCTCGATCGTCACGGCGCGTCCCCCGTCTCCAGTGCACCTCACACGCGGTGGAGCCCCTGATGTGTTGAGCGGGTAGTGCGCAACGACCTCCGGTTGGGTGAAGATGCCAGGATGGAGCGTTCAGCGACAGCAGCCCGGCCCAAGCGCGGGGCCCGGGACACCGGGCCCGACCTCGGCGGGTTGTTCGAGGGCTACCTCGACCCGCGGCGCCCGCACGCCGGGGCCTACGACGAGATGTTCGCCCAGGACGACGCCGCCGTGCGCCAGGCCTACCGGCGGCTGCACGAGCAGTTGGCCGCCTCCCAGCCCGGTGACCTGACCGCCCGCTCCGAGGCCCTCGACCGGGCGCTGGTCGACCAGGGCATCACGTTCTCGCTGTCCGGGCAGGAGCGGCCGTTCCCGCTCGACCTGGTGCCCAGGGTCATCACCGCGCAGGAGTGGGCGCGGTTGGAGAAGGGCATCGTGCAGCGGGTCAGGGCGCTGGAGATGTTCCTCGCCGACATCTACGGCGACCAGCAGATCGTCCGCGACGGTGTGCTCCCGCGCAGGCTGATCACCTCCTGCGACCACTTCCACCGCTCCGCCGCCGGGGTGCTGCCGCCCAACGGCGTGCGCATCCACGTGTCCGGCATCGACGTGGTCCGCGACGAGGAGGGCACGTTCCGCGTCCTGGAGGACAACCTGCGCAACCCCTCCGGCGTGTCCTACGTGATGGAGAACCGGCGCACCATGGCCCGGGTGTTCCCCGACCTGTTCGCCAAGCACCGGGTGCGCGCGGTGGGCGACTACGCCGTGCACCTGCTGCGGTCGCTGCGCGCGGCGGCGGCGGCGAACGTGGCGGACCCGAACGTCGTCGTGCTGACCCCGGGGGTGCACAACTCCGCCTACTTCGAGCACTCCCTGCTGGCCAGGCAGATGGGGGTTGAGCTGGTGGAGGGGCGCGACCTGTTCTGCCGCGACAACGTCATCTACCTGCGCACCACCGAGGGCGAGCGGCAGGTCGACGTCATCTACCGGCGCATCGACGACGACTACCTGGACCCGGTGCAGTTCCGGCCGGACTCGGTGCTGGGCGTGGCGGGCATCCTCAACGCCGCCCGCGCGGGCAACGTCGTCATCGCCAACGCCGTGGGCAACGGGGTGGGCGACGACAAGCTGGTCTACACCTACCTGCCCGAGATCCTCGAGTACTACCTGGGCGAGTCCCCGCTGCTGCCCAATGTGGACACGTTCCGCTGCTGGCTGCCGCAGGAGCAGGAGCAGGTGCTCGACCGCATCGACCAGTTGGTGGTCAAGCCGGTGGAGGGTTCCGGTGGCTACGGCATCGTCTTCGGCCCCGACTCCGACCCCAAGGAGTTGAACGCCCTGCGCAAGAAGATCCGGGCGCACCCGCGCGGGTGGATCGCCCAACCCGTGGTGCAGTTGTCGACCGTGCCCACGAAGGTCGGTCAGCGGCTCAAGCCGCGCCACGTGGACCTGCGCCCGTTCGCGGTCAACGACGGCAAGTCCGTCTTCGTGCTCCCCGGCGGCCTGACCAGGGTGGCCCTGCCGGAGGGTTCGCTGGTGGTGAACTCCTCGCAGGGCGGTGGCTCCAAGGACACCTGGGTGCTGGCCGCCCGTTCGTCCACCGCGGACGCCGAACTCAGCGGTCAGGGGCTCGTCGGGGCCGCCGCGCTCGACGAGTTCGCCCCGGAGCAGGGGCCGGAGCTGACCTCCGCGCAGCAACAGCAACAGCAGCAGCAGTGACCGCGCAACGTGGCCGTCACGACCAGCGGCTAGACAGGTGCGGACCGCGCACGCCACGGCGAGGAGGCAGGGATGCTCGCACGCAACGCTGAGTCGCTCTACTGGATCGGCAGGTACGTCGAGCGCGCCGACGACACCGCCCGCATCCTCGACGTGTCCGTCCACCACCTGCTGGAGGACGCGACCGTCGACGCCGACGCCACCAGCCGCCAGTTGCTGGCCGTGCTGGGCATGACCCCGCCGGAGGGCACCGAGCTGGAGATGCGCTCGCTGACCGACCTGGTCGCGTTCTCCCGGGAGCACGCCGGGTCGATCGTGTCCTCGGTCTCCAGCGCCAGGGAGAACACCCGCGTCGCCCGCGAGGTGGTCTCCACGGAGCTGTGGGAGTGCATCAACGCGATGTGGAACGCCCTGCCCGAGCGGCAGAGGGCGTCCCGGCGCACCGGCCCGCACTCGTTCTTCGCCTTCGTCGAGGAGCGGGCGGCGATGTTCGCCGGGCTGGCCGACTCCACGATGTCGCGCGACGACGGCTGGCGGTTCCTCGTCCTGGGCCGTTCGGTGGAACGCGTGGACATGATCGTCCGGCTGCTGATGTCGCGGGTGGGCGACAAGCCGTCGTCCCCGGGGTGGGTCACCGTGCTGCGCTCGGCGGGCGCCCACGACACCTACCTGCGCACCTACCGCGGTGCCCTCGACGCCCGCCGGGTGGTGCAGTTCCTGCTGCTCGACCGGCTGTTCCCGCGCTCGGTGTTCCACGCGCTGAGCCAGGCCGAGCGCTGCCTGGAGCACCTCGACAACCGCCCGACCAACCGGGTCGGCTCCAAGGCCGAGGCCATCCGGCTGCTCGGCAAGGCGCGCAGCGACCTGGAGTTCCTGCGCCCGGACGAGCTGCTGGAGAACCTGACCGACCGACTGGCCCAGCTCCAGGAGACCGTCCGCGAGGTCGGCGAGGCCGTGTCGCAGCAGTACTTCCACTCCGTACCGTGGGTGGCCTGGACGAACGCGGAGGTGAGCCTGTGACCGCGGCGAGCACGACCCCGTCGACGACGGACACGACGGGGCCCAACGGCACCGGGACCTGGCGGTTGCGGGTGGTGCACACCACCGGCTACCGGTACCAGGCCCCGGTGGTGCAGTCGTTCAACGAGGCCCGGCTCACCCCGCGCAGCGACCGGTGGCAGAACCTGGTGGTGACCCGGATCGAGACCACCCCGCCCACCCGGTCGTTCCGCTACACCGACTACTGGGGCACCGAGGTCACCGCCTTCGACCTGCACGCCCCGCACACCGAACTCAAGATCGTCGCGTCCTCGGTGGTGGAGACCGGCGAGACGGTGCTGCCGCTCGACGGCGCCACCTGGGCCGACCTGCGCGCGGACCGGCTGGTCGACCGCTACGGCGAGTACCTGGAGTGGACCCGGTACGTGCCCAGGCACAAGGAGCTGGGCCAGTTGGCCCGCGAGCTGCGCAAGGGCCGCAAGCCGCACGAGACCGTGCTGGCCATCGCCGAACTGGTGCACGACCGGCTCACCTACAAGCGCGGCACCACCGGGGTGCACAGCTCCGCCGTCGACGCCTGGGAGGCCCGCGAGGGCGTCTGCCAGGACTACGCGCACCTCACCCTGGCCATGCTGCGCGCGGTGGGCATCCCGTCGCGGTACGTCTCCGGCTACCTGCACACCAAGCCCGACGGCGTGGTGGGGGAGACGGTCGTGGGGGAGTCGCACGCCTGGGTGGAGGCCTGGACCGGGGGCTGGTGGGGGTTCGACCCCACCAACGACATCGAGATCAGCCCCCGCCACATCTGGGTCGCCACCGGCCGCGACTACGCCGACGTGTCCCCGGTGAAGGGCACCTACAGCGGCGGTCCGGCGGCGGCGATCGAGGTCTCGGTGGAGGTGACCCGGCTGGCGTGAGAGCCCCACCGCCCGGCATGGGACGATGGGGTGTACCCGGAGACCATGCGAGGACCTTGAGTGGCTACGTTCGCTGACACGACCTTCACCGCGCCGGAGCGCATCCGGAACTTCTGCATCATCGCCCACATCGACCACGGCAAGTCGACCCTGGCCGACCGGATGCTGCAGATCACCGGTGTCGTCGAGGCGCGGGCCATGCGCGCGCAGTACCTCGACCGGATGGACATCGAGCGCGAGCGCGGCATCACCATCAAGGCGCAGAACGTCCGCCTGCCCTGGGTGGTCGACGGCGACGAGCACGTCCTGCACATGATCGACACCCCCGGGCACGTCGACTTCACCTACGAGGTGTCCCGGGCGCTGGACGCCTGCGAGGGCGCGATCCTGCTGGTCGACGCCGCGCAGGGGATCGAGGCGCAGACGCTGGCCAACCTGTACATGGCCCTCGACCGCGACCTGACCATCATCCCGGTGCTCAACAAGATCGACCTGCCCGCGGCCGACCCGGACAAGTACGCCGCCGAGATCGCGCACATCATCGGCTGCGAGCCCGACGACGTGCTGCGCGTGTCGGCCAAGACCGGCGTGGGGGTCTCCGAGCTGCTCGACAAGGTGGTCGAGCAGGTGCCCGCCCCGGTCGGCGACGCCGACGCCCCCGCCCGGGCGATGATCTTCGACTCGGTCTACGACACCTACCGCGGCGTGGTCACCTACATCCGCGTGGTCGACGGCAGGATCACCCCGCGCGAGCGGATTCGGATGATGTCCACCAACGCCACGCACGAGCTGCTGGAGGTGGGCATCATCTCCCCGGAGCCCAAGGCCAGCAGCGGCCTCGGCGTCGGCGAGGTGGGCTACCTGATCACCGGGGTGAAGGACGTCCGCCAGTCCCGGGTCGGCGACACGGTGACCTCCGAGCGCAAGGGCGCCACCGATGCCCTCGCCGGCTACCGCGAACCGCAGCCGATGGTCTACTCCGGGCTCTACCCGGTGGACGGCTCGGACTACCCGGACCTGCGCGAGGCGCTCGACAAGCTCCAGCTCAACGACGCCGCGCTCACCTACGAGCCGGAGACCTCCGCGGCGCTGGGCTTCGGCTTCCGCTGCGGCTTCCTCGGCCTGCTGCACTTGGAGATCACCCGCGACCGGCTGGAGCGCGAGTTCGGCCTCGACCTGATCTCCACCGCGCCCAACGTGGTGTACCGGGTGGTGCTCGACGACGGCAAGGAGCTGGTCGTCACCAACCCGTCGGACTGGCCGGTCGGCAAGATCGGCGAGGTCTTCGAGCCGGTCGCCAAGTGCACGGTCATCGCCCCGAGCGACTTCGTCGGCACGATCATGGAGCTGTGCCAGGGCAAGCGCGGCCAGCTCGGCGGCATGGACTACCTGTCCGAGGACCGCGTCGAGCTGCGCTACACCATCCCGCTCGGCGAGATCATCTTCGACTTCTTCGACTCGCTCAAGTCGCGCACCCGCGGCTACGCCTCGCTGGACTACGAGGAGTCCGGCGAGCAGGCCTCCGAGCTGGTCAAGGTCGACATCCTGCTGCAGGGCGAGGCGGTGGACGCGTTCAGCGCGATCGTGCACCGCGACTCCGCCTACGGCTACGGCACCCGGATGACCACCAAGCTGCGCGAGCTGATCCCGCGCCAGCAGTTCGAGGTGCCGATCCAGGCCGCGATCGGCGCCAGGGTGATCGCCCGCGAGACCATCCGCGCCATCCGCAAGGACGTGCTCGCCAAGTGCTACGGCGGTGACATCAGCCGCAAGCGCAAGCTGCTGGAGAAGCAGAAGGAGGGCAAGAAGCGGATGAAGATGGTCGGCCGCGTCGAGGTCCCCCAGGAGGCGTTCGTCGCCGCGCTGTCCACCGACGAGCCCACCGGCAAGGGCAAGAAGTGAGCCCGCGGGGAGGCCCGGTCGCGGGCCTCCCCACCCGGCTCAGTCGAACTTGTAGTCGATGGTGAAGTGGTGGGTGTCGCCCACCATGGTGATCACCATCTCGCCGGTCAGGCCCGCCAGCTCACCGGTCGCCGAGTCGGCCACCACGGTGATGTCCATGGCCTGGCGCTCCGGGCTCGCCGTGGCGCTGTGCTGGAGCACGAACGTGCCGGTCCGCCCGTGCAGGGTGCCGGTGATCCGCTCCACGGCGACGTAGGACTGCGAGCCCGCGACCGGGGTCTGCACGGTGAACATGGTGACGACGCTGGTGCCGGTCAGGTCGCCGGTGTAGCTCTTGCGGGCGGTGTTGCGGCCGATGACCGTGCCGTGCTGCTCGTCGCTCTCCTCCGGGCGCCACTCGTCGATGTCGAAGGTTCCGGTCGCCTGCTCGCTCATGTGGGGTCCTCTCCGCGGCTGCTGGTGCGGATTCTGGACCGCCGGGGCGGGCCGGGGGAGCCACTATTGCGCATTCCGCGCGGCCTGTGGACAACCGTTGGACAGCACCGCCCCGGCCCGGGATTCTTGGTCGCGGAAAGGGGAATCCGATGTCCGCAACGCTCGACCGCCTCCGCGCCGTCTGCCTGGCACTGCCCGGCGCCACCGAGAAGCTGAGCCACGGCTCCCCGTCGTGGTTCGTGAAGAAGATGTTCGCCTCGCACACCTTCACCGACGACCGGCACCACGGTGACGGGCGGGAGTCGCTGTGGTGCGCGGCCCCGCCGGGGGCGCAGGAGGAGATGGTCGGCCAGGAGCCGGACCGCTTCTACCGCCCGCCGTACGTCGGCCACCGCGGCTGGCTCGGGGTGTACCTCGACGGCTCAGTGGACTGGGACGAGTTATCGGAGGTGCTGGAGGAGGCGTACCGGGTGGTGGCGCCGAAGAAGCTCGTCGCCGAACTGGAGGCCCGAACCTAGACCGCGCGGCCGTCGAGGTGGGCGAGGGCGGCGGAGTACTTGGCGCGCAGGCGTTCCCGGGTCGGTTCGTCCAATCGGGCCAACCGCGCCGGGGAGGAGTTGTCGGCGATGTCGGCGCGCTTCACGGCGAGGGCGAGCGAGTTGGCGGCGACCCGGTCGAGGTAGTCGGGCTGGGACTCGCCCGGCCGCTTGCTGACGGCCTCGACGGCGGCGACCACCTCCGGCGGGCAGCCCGCGGCCAGCAGGTCGTCCGGGGTGACCGGGGTGTCCTCGACGACGTCGTGCAGCGCGGCGGTCATCTTCTCGTACTCGCCCTCGACCGCGGCCAGCACGCGCAGCGGGTGACCGATGTAGGGCAGGCCGGACTTGTCGACCTGACCGGTGTGGGCGTCCCTGGCGATCCGGATCGCGTCGTCCACGGTGAACATGGTGAGGACTCTAGAACCGACAGGTGGGGATCGGTACGGTCTCCGCCTTGGGATTGGGGGGACGTGTGGAGGACGGAGCACCCTGGGGGATCGGCGCCGGGCAGTTCCTCTGGCTGTACTGGATCGCGTTCGCGCTGGCACTGGTCGTGGTCCTGGCCGCCGCGGCCTACCTCCGGCGGGAGGCGGCGGTGGGCGACGCCGACACCCGGCCGTTGGGCCACTACCACCTCGCCTGGCTCGCCGGTGGCGCGCCGCGGGTCGAGGAGGTCGTGATCGCGGTGCTGCTGGCGTCGGGCCGGGCCCGCATCGATGACCGCGGCGTGCTGGCGCCCCTACCGGGCGCCGAGCCGTCCGACCCGGTGGAGCGCTGGCTGTTCCGGTCGATCGGCACGGGCCGGACGCTGCGCGGCGCGGGCTCGCTGCGGTTCGGGGACAGCCAGGTGGGCCGGGAGCTGGTCGGCGACCTCACCCGACGCGGCCACCTGCGCCGCGGTGGCGCCGAGTCCCCCGGCCACCAGGGGCACTGGCTGCTCGGCGTGGTCCTGGGCGTCGGGGTGGCGCGGCTGTTCGCCGAACTGGACTGGGAGTGGCAGGTCGGCGTGCTGTCGATCAGCCTGGTGCTCAGCGGGGCCGTCTGGCTCGCGGTCGCGTTCGCCCTGCGGGCGGGGGAGGACCGGCCGTCGGACCGGGGTCGGGCCGCGCTCGCCGCGGTGTCGGTGCGGGTGGCCCAGGTCGAGGACCTGCGGGCCCAGCCCGACTGGCTGCCCGCCGCGGTGGCGGTCGAGGGCATCGCGGCCCACCCGGACCCGGCGGTCGCGGAGCTGGTCGCCGCGCACACCCGACCGGGACCCCTGACTTGGCCGCTGAACGCAACCGGGAGGTGATGCGGATCGTCTGATGTGGAAAGCGCCGCCGGTCGGCCCCGGAGGGGACGGCGGTCGCGCGAACCGGCAGGAGGTCCGATGGAACCGTGGGGCATGACCGGACCGGAGTTCCTCTCCGCGTACTGGGTGGCGGTGCTGGCCGCCTTCGTGATCTCGGTGGTGGCCGCGGTCGTCGGCCGGTCCGGCTCAGGGGGAGGCAGGCCCGACACCGGGCGGCTGGACGAGTACCAGCTCGCCTGGCTGGCGGGTGGGCCGGTGCGGGTCGAGCAGACCGCGATCGCGGGCCTGGTCGCCAGGGACGTCGTGCGGGTCAGCCGCTCCGGCGTGCTCACCCCCAGCCGCGGCGCGACGCGGGCCGACGACCCGGTGCAGGCCCAGGTGCGGCGGCTCCTCGGCAGCTCCCACCGGCTGTCCAAGGCCAAGCCCCTGGGACTGGCGCAGACCCGGATCGGGCAGGACATGGCCCGCGACCTGGTCGCGCGCGGCTACCTGACCTCCGTCGGGCGGGCGCGGGCGGCCAAGCGGGTGCACTGGCTGTTCGTGTTGATCATGGCTGTCGGGGTGGTGCGACTGGTCAACGGGATCAGCCTGGACCGCCCGGTCGGCAACCTGGTGTTCTCGCTGGTCGGCACGGTCGCCCTCTGGCTGCTCGTCCGCTTCGCCCTGCTCAACATCCGCCAGCGCCCCGCCGCCAAGGGCCGCGCCGCGCTCAACCAGGCCCGGGGGCACACCACCACTCGCCGGGGTTCGATCCCGGAGCCCTCGCCGCTGGGCGCGGGTGCCCTGGTCGGTGCGGCGGTGCTGGCCCCGGTCGCGCTCTACGGGCTCACCGCGTACCCGGACGAGGAGCTGAGCCAGGTGTTCGCGATGAACGCCCGGCCCACCGGGGCAGGCGGCGGCGACGGCGGTGGCAGCTCGTACGGCTGCTCGAGTTCGAGCAGCAGTTGCAGCTCCAGCAGCAGCAGCTCGTGCGGGGGCGGCAGTAGCTGCGGTGGTGGTGGCGGGTGCGGGGGCTGACCCCGCTCGGCGGGCTCTGCCTGGCTGGCTGTGCCCGGCTGGATGTGCGCTGATCATGCCCGGTGGGACCTGCCAGGCCGGACCTGCCGAGCGGGGCCAGCTTGGCGGGACCTGCCTGGTTGGAGCCTGGCTGGTTGCCCCTTCCGGGTGGGAGGGTCAGTTCTCCGGTGCGACGAGGACGACCTTGAGCGGCCGGTCGCTGTCGGCGGCGCCCTCGACGGCGTCGGCCAGGACCTCGCGGATGCCGCGGTAGCCCGCCGGGTCGGCGGTGGCCAGCACCTCCGGGTGCGTCCACACCAGCACGTGCTCGCCCGCGGGCAGCCACGACAGGTCGGTGAGGCAGTCGTAGAGCGCGTCCAGGTTGTGGCCGAACCAGTCGGGGAAGCGCAGCAGCCGGGCCAGCGCGGTCATCATGCCGCGCTTGCTGCGCACCGCGGCACCGTCGAGGCGGTGCTCGGTGGTGGTCATCGGCCGGTGTCCACGGAGACGAACGAGTCGTAGTGGTCCTCGGTGTAGAAGACCTCGCTGCCGGAGCCGGTGATCAGGCGCCGCGCACCGCGGTCTGGGCTGCCCGGAGTGGGCACGGTGTACTCCTTGTAGTAGCCGGAGGCCTGCTTGGGCAGCCTGCCCTCCCGGTTCTGGAAGGTGACGCCGTCGTTGCGCGGGTACGGGAACGGGCCGCCCTTCTCGATCAGCGCCCAGGTCTGCCCGGCCTGCGGTGGCAGCTCCGACAGCGCCCGCACGACCATGCCCTCGACCGCGCGGCCCTTGCTCGGCACCCCCGCCGAGCCAGACCCACTGTCCGACCCGCTGCCTGACCCGTTGTGCACCCCGGTCGTCGTCGAGCCGGTCGGTGGGGCGGACGTGCTGTCGGAGTCGTTCGCCACCTGGGTCAGCCAACCCAGCAGGACGATCAGGACCAGGCCGACGAGTGCGCCGGTGATGCGTTTGCGGGAACCCACTCGGCCAGCCTACGAATCGGCGTCGGTGCTCGACCGCGACCCCAGCGGTGTCTCCTCCGGGGCGTGCCCGAACCGGGCCGACGCGTAGTCCACCACCCGGTCGATGAGCCACGCCACGACCACGCACAACGGCAGCAGCACAGCCATGACCAGGGCGAACTGGACCAGGAACGGCGCGCTGCTGAGCCACAGCTCGACGTCGTCCCACCAGTCGGAGAGCCCCTGCACACCACCGAGACTAGACCTGGGCCACTTCCGTGGGGCGGCGGGCGCCGCGCGTCGCTATGTTTCAGGCATGTTCGCTGTCTACGCCGCCGAGCCCAACCCGGACGACCCGCTGGCCTCGCTCACCATCGGTGAGCGGCCCGAGCCGGAGGCGCCCGACGGGTGGGTGCGGGTCACGGTCAAGGCCGCGAGCCTCAACATGCACGACCTGTGGACGCTGCGCGGCGTCGGCATCAAGCCCGAGCGCTTCCCGATGATCCTGGGCTGCGACGGCGCCGGTGTGCTGCCCGACGGCACCGAGGTCGTGCTGCACTCGGTCATCGGCGACCCGGCCTGGAGCGGCGACGAGACCCTCGACCCGACCAGGACCCTGCTCACCGAGAAGCACCAGGGCACCTTCGCCGACACCGTGGTCGTGCCCGCCCGCAACGCGCTGCCCAAGCCCCCGGGCCTGAGCTTCGCCGAGGCCGCCTGCCTGGGCACCGCCTGGCTCACCGCCTACCGGATGATCTTCGTGAAGTCGGGGCTGCTGCCCGGCCAGACCATGCTGGTGCAGGGCGCCTCCGGTGGGGTGTCCACCGCGCTGATCGTGCTCGGCAGGGCGGCGGGCCTGCGGGTGTGGGTCACCGGCCGCACCGAGGACAAGCGCGCGCTGGCCACCTCACTCGGCGCCCACCAGGTCTTCGAGTCCGGCGCCCGGCTGCCGGAGAAGGTCGACGGCGTGTTCGAGACCGTCGGCAAGGCCACCTGGTCGCACTCGATGCGCGCCCTCAAGCCCGGCGGCGTCATCGTCGTCTCCGGCTCCACCAGCGGCCCGGACCCCAGCGCCGACCTGCAGCGGCTGTTCTTCCTGCAACTGCGCGTCATCGGTTCCACCATGGGCACCCGCGAGGAACTGGGCGACCTGATCCGGTTCTGCGACATCGCGGGCATCAGGCCGACCATCGGCGCCGAGCTGCCGATGGAGCAGGCCAAGGCGGGCATCGAGGACATGCTGGCGGGCGAGACCGCGGGGAAGATCGTCTTCACCCGCTGACCCGCGCCCGGCGCCCGGGTGCACTAGCGTCGGAGGCATGATCGCCGAGACGCGCATCCCGGTCGTGGTGGCTCCGATGGCGGGTGGGCCCACCACCCCGGAACTGGTGGTGGCGGCGGCGGAGGCGGGGGCGTTCGGCTTCCTCGCCGCGGCCCTGGTCACCCCGGACCGGCTCCGCGCGCTGATCGCCGAGACCCGCCGGGGCACCACCGGCCCCTTCGGGGTCAACATCTTCACCCTCAGCCGCGAGTCCGCCGCCGACGTCGACTCCTACCGCGACCGCGTCCTCGCCGACGCCGAGCGCTACGGGGTCCTCCTCGGCGACCCGGACTGGGACGACGACCACTACGCCGCCAAGGTCGACGTGGTCGTCGAGGAGCGGGTGCCGGTGGTGTCGTTCACCTTCGGCCTCCCCCGCCCGACCGACGTGGAACGCCTCAGGGCGGCGGGCACCCAGGTCGTCATCACCGTGACGACACCTGCGGAAGCCCGGGCCGCGGCGGCAGCGGGCGCCGACGTCCTCTGCGTGCAGGGCCCGGCCGCGGGCGGCCACCGCAGCGTCTTCACCGACGACCCGGCCCACCCCAGCGGCGCCCCCGCCTACGACCTGCTGCCCCTGCTCCGCCTGGTCGCCGCCGAGACCGACCTGCCCCTGATCGCCGCGGGCGGCCTCGTCCACGGCGCCGACATCGCCGCCGTCCTCGCCGCCGGGGCCGTCGCCGCCCAACTGGGCACGGCCTTCCTCCGCAGCCCCGAGGCGGGAACCTCCCGGGCCCACCGCACCGCCCTCGCCGCCGCCGACCGCGAGACGACGGTCACCAGGGCCTTCTCCGGCCGCCCCGCCCGGGGCCTGGTCAACCAGTTCATCACCGACCACGGCGCAGCGGCCCCCGCCGCCTACCCCAACGTCAACAACCTCACCAAGCCCCTCCGCGCCGCCTCCACCGCCGCCGACGACCCGGAGTCGATGTCGCTGTGGGCGGGCCAGTCCTACCCCCTGGCCAGGGAAGCACCCACCGCCGAGATCCTGGCGACCCTCATGGCCCAGGCGCGGGAAGCCGTCGCCGCCCTCACCGCCCGCTTCCCGGCCTGACTCCCTGTTCTGCTCGGAGTGCCGGTTCGCCCGGTTCGTCAGCGCGCCTCTGTCCACAACATCGCGACGTCCACAGGATCGCGACTCCGTCCACGAGATCGCGACTTCGCCCACAGGCGACGCGGGGTCCCCCCCCGATTTCCATTCTATTCGGGGGGACCGACAGAAAAGGTGTGCCGCAGGTGGTTGTCCACAGGGGACGCAGAAGCGACCCGGGGTCCCCCCGGTGTCAACTTTACCGGTGGGGGGTGACGGGAAGTGGTGTGCGCGTGGGGTTGTCCACAGGTCAGGGGACCCAGTTGGCCTTGCGCTTCTGGGTGAAGGCGGTGATGCCCTCTTGGCCTTCCTCGCCCGCGAAGAAGCCCGCCGACAGCGACAGCATCTCGGCGAAGTCCGCGGACATCGTGTCGGCGGGGGTGCGGCGGAGGAGGTCCTTGGTGGCGGCCAGGGCCTTCGGGCCGCCGAGGCTGAGCATGGTGGTGTAGCGGTCGACCTCGTCGTCCAGGGTGGTGAGGGGGACCGCGGAGTTGAGGAGGCCGATGCGGACCGCTCGGGGGGCGTCGAAGGTTTCGCCGGTGAGGAAGAGTTCGTGGGCCGCGCGGGGCAGGAGGCGGGGGAGGACCGTGACCGAGATGACCGCGGGGACGACGCCGATGCGGACCTCGGTGAAGGCGAACGTCGCCGAGTCGGAGGCGATGGCGATGTCGGCGGCGGCCACGATGCCGACGCCGCCCGCGCGGGCCGGGCCCGCCAGGCGGGCCACGACCGGCTTGGGGCTGGTCCAGATCTGCTCGAGGATGGCCGGGAACTCCTGCACGCCCTGCGCCGACGACGAGGCGCCGCCCGCTTCCTTGAGGTCCATGCCAGAGCAGAAGACGGGGCCGGTGTGGTCCAGGACGATGACCCGGACCGCGTCGTCCGCGATCGCCGTGCTCAGGTGGGTCCGCAGGTCCGCCCGCAGGCGCGCGGAGAGCGCGTTGCGGTTGTGCGGGGAGTCCAGGGTGATCCGGGCGATGCCCGCGGACACGTCGTAGTGCACCAGCTCTTCGGCCATGGGGTCACCCTAGCCGGGATCAGTGGTGGTACCGGTGCACGACCGCGTGACCCCTGCCGCGGGTGATCAGCCACCGGTTGACCGGGACCGCGACGGCGAACGCGACGGCCAGGGAGCCCGCCAGCGACGCCCAGAACAGCCAGTCGGCCAGGCCCGCGGTCATCGCGCCGGGGACGGCGACCATAACCAGGTTGTCGACGACCTCCATGGTGGCGATGGACACCGTGTCGGCGGCCAGGGCCACGCCGAACGCCGTGCTCAGGGCCACCCCGGCCGCCAGGACCGAGCGGGCGGTCAGCGCGTAGCCGAACAGGAACGCCAGCGCGACCGACACGGCGACCGTGGTGGCCGTCGACCAGCCCAGGGCGGTGCCCAGCACCATGCCGAGGACCTCGCCGACGGCGCAGCCGGTGAGGCAGTGCAGCGTGGCCGAGACAGCGGTGCGCCAAGTCGAGGTGGAGTGCTCCATTCCCCGCTCAACTACCCCCTGGGGGTATCTATTCCGTCCGGGGGATCGGTTCGGCGGGCATTCGCCGACCAGAGGGGTCGTGTGTTCCGACGCCGGGCACCGGAAGCACGACAGCCGGGTGTTGCCCGGTCAGGCCGAGCGGACGCGGACGAGCAGGCTCTCGTCGTAGCGGGCCAGCACCAGATCGGCCACCTCGACGGCCGCGCCGAGCGGTTCGGCCACCGCCACGACCCCCTCGACCTCCGCCGCCCGGGCCGCCACCCGGTCCGGCAGCAGGCCGGGCGCCAGGAAGTACGACGCCACCGCGATCCGCCGCGCGCCGCGGGCCCGCAGCGCCGCCGCGGCCGCGGCGACCCCCGGTTCGGCCGTGGCGAACGCCACCCGCACCCCCGCCCACCCGAGCCGCGCCGACCAGCGGCGGGCGATCTCGTGCACCCGCGCGTTCGCGGGCGCGTGCGAGGACCCGGTGGCCGCCAGCACCACCCCCAGCGACGGGTCCCCCGGCCGCACCCCGGCCTCGGCGAGCCTGCGCAGCACCGCCGCCTCCAGCCGGTCGTCCGGGCCCAGCACGTCGGTCACGGTCACCGACAGCCGCGGCCGGTCGCGCTCGGCCTCGGCGACCAGGCCCGGCAGGTCGACCCGCGCGTGGAACGCCCGCCCCAGCAGCAGGGGGGCCACCACGACGGGCCCGTGCAGCGTCGCCAGGACGTCGGAGAGCAGCGGGGCGGACAGGTCCAGGAACGCGGTCCGCACGTCCAGCCCGGGCCGTCGCGCGCGCACGACCGCCACCAGCTCGGCCACCGCGGCGGCGGAGCGGGGGTCGCGGCTGCCGTGCGCCACGGCGACCAGGGGGGTGTTCACCGCCGGTTCCTCACAGCGACCCGGACAGGCCGCGGGCGCGCAGCACGGCCCGCTCCAGCGGCCGGAACAGCAGCAGCTCGATGCCCACGCCCACCAGGAAGATCAGCAGGATGCCCGCCATCACCATCGACATGTCCGACAGCGACATGCCGTTGTGCAGGTACTGCCCCAGGCCGAAGCCGAGCTGCGGGGAGGTCGCGATCAGCTCGGCGGCCATCAGCGACCGCCAGGAGAACGCCCACCCCTGCTTGAGCCCCGCCAGGTACCCGGGCAGGGCGGCGGGCAGCAGGATGTAGCGGGCCGCGTCGACCCGGCCCGCGCCGAGCACCTTGCCCACCCGGGGCAGGATCGGCGGGATCTGGTCGATGCCCGCCACCAGCCCGTTCGCGATGGAGGGCACCGCGCCCAGCAGGACCACCGTGTAGATGGCCGCGTCGGTGGTGCCGAACCACAGCACGGCGGCGGGCACCCAGGCCACCGACGGCAGGCTCTGCAGGCCGGAGATGACCGGGCCGATCGCCGCCCGCACGATCGCCACCTTGGCCAGCAGCAGGCCCAGCGGCGTCGCCACGGCCAGCGAGATCAGGAAGCCGATGATCGCCCGGTGCACCGAGACCCAGAGGAATTCCCACACCTGGCCGGTCTGGGTGACCTTCCAGACCTGGTCCCACACGGCGATCGGGGCGGGCAACTGGTACTCCGGCCAGATCGCCGCCGCCCACAGCGCCTGCCACACCGCGACGAACAGCACCAGCGCGCCGATCGGGGCGAGCACCGACCGGACCAGCCCGGTGCGCCTGCGCGGCTGCTCGGGCGGGGCGTCGAGCGCGTCGAGGCCCTCGACGGCGTGGTCGGCCACCGGGGCCGTCGCCTCATGCGGCATGGCTGCTGATCACCTCGCGCAGGCGCCCGTTGATCTCCTCGGTGACCAGGGCGCCCTCCGGGGCGTCGAGGTCGGCCACGGCCCACTCCTGCACCACCCGGCCCGGCTTCGACGACAGCAGCACCACCCGCTGCCCCAGCCGCACCGCCTCGCGCACGTCGTGGGTGACGAACACGACCGCGGTGCCGGTGGCCTGCCACACCCGCAGCAGCTCGCTCTGCAGGAAGTCGCGGGTGATGGCGTCGAGGGCGGAGAACGGCTCGTCCATCAGCAGCAGCGCGGCGCCGTCGCCCTCGCGGTTGAGCGCCGAGGCCAGCGCCCTGGCCAGCGCGACCCGCTGGCGCATCCCGCCGGACAGCTCGTGCGGGCGCTTGTCGCCCGCCCCGGAGAGGCGGACCAGGTCGAGCAGTTCGGCCGCGCGGGTCTCCCGCTCGGCCTTCTTCACCCCGGCCAGCCGCAGCGGCAGCTCCACGTTGCGCGCGGCGGTCAGCCACGGCATCAGCGCGGCCTCCTGGAACATCACCGCGGGCCGGGAGGTGGACAGCTCGATCGTGCCCGCGCTGGGCTGGTCCAGGCCCGCGATCAGGTTGAGCACGGTGGTCTTGCCGCAGCCGGAGGCGCCGAGGAGGCAGACGAACTCGCCGGGCGCGACCCGCAGGTCGATCCCGTCGAGCGCGGTCACCGCGCGGGTGCCCTGCCCGAAGGTCTTGCGGACCCCGGTGAGCCGCACGGCGGTGTCGGTCCCGCGGTGGGTGGGGAGCGTGGCGGTCATCGGTTCGCCTGCCTTCCTCGTCGTCCTGCGGCTTACTTCGTGTCCAGACCGGCGGCGTCGGCCTCCGGCTTGCCCGCGGCTTTCAGGACGGTGTTGAGCGCGCCCAGGTCGAAGAAGCCGTTGAGCTTGGTCTCCTCGGTGGCGACGCCCGCGGTGACGGCGTCCTTCGCCAGCCGCGGGTAGGTCGCGGCGAGCGGGTCGGTGTCCAGGCTGATCGAGGTGAACGCGCGGTCGATGACGGCGGCGTTGAGGCCCTTGCCGGTCAACGCCTCCAGTTGCTTGTTCACCGCGAGCTTGGCGTCCGCGCTGTCACTGCCCGCGTAGGCGTTGGCGGTCAGCAGCCCGCGCAGCAGCGCCTGCACCGTCTGCGGGTGCTCCTTGAGGTACTGGGTGCGCACCAGCAGGGTCGTGGTCGGGAACTTGCCGTCGGCCCACAGCTCCTTCTCGTCGAGCAGGACCTTCGCGCCCGCGTCGAGCACCAGCCGCGACGACCACGGCTCGGGCAGCCACGCGGCCTGCACCTCGCCCTTCTTGAACGCGTCGAGGGTCTGGGCGTTCTCCCGGTTGGTGACCTGCACCCTGTCCTTGAGGCCCTTGTCGACGAGCCACTTCTTCAGCGCCACGTCCTGGGTGTTGCCCAGGGCCGGGGTCACCACGGTCTTGCCGACGAGGTCCTCGGGCTTGGTGATGTCGGCCGAGGTGACGAGCTGCGCGCCCGCCGACGTGCCGCCCGCCACCAGCCGCACGGCCTCGCCGTCGGACTTGGCGAAGGCGTTGATGGCCGGGCCGGAGCCGATGAAGCCCGCGTCGAGCGAACCACCGAGGAACGCCGCCACCTCGGTGGGACCGTCGTTGAACTTCGTCGGAACCAGCTTGGTGCCGCCCAGTTCCTTGGCGAAGAAGCCCTTCTCCAGGCCGATCAGCGCGGAGGCGTGCGTGACGTTGGGGAAGTAGCCCAGCCGCAGCTCGGCCGCCGGGCCCTGGTCGGTCGCGGTGTCCGCGGCCGAGGTGTCACCGCGGTCGGCGCGGGAGCACCCGGCGACCAGGGACGCTAAGGACAGGGCGGCGATACCGGCTGCGAAAGCGCGGCGGGTGCTTCTCACGGTGGTGGGCCTTTCGGGGATCTGCGGGGGGGTTCAGGGACCGGGGGAGACGAGGTCTGCGGCTGTGGTGGCGGCCTCTCCGCCGCCGGTACAGCCGCTCCCGGTCTCCAGTTCGGGGAGCGGTGCCCCGACCAGGCCCGCCGCCAGGGTCGACCCGTCGGCGGGGTCGATCACCAGGAAGGCGCCGGTGCGCCGGTTGAGGGCGTAGTCGTCGACCGGCAGGGGCTCGGCGGTGCGGATGGTGACGCGGCCGATCTCGTTGAGCGCCAACGACTCCGGGTCCGGCACGCTCAGCAGCTGCTGCTCGTCGAAGCGGGCGCTGAGCCCACCGACGAGCGCGGGCACCGTCCGCGCGCCGTGCTTGACCAGCACGCGGGCGCCGGGGCGCAGCGGCTTGTCCGACAGCCAGGCCACGGTCGCGCCGAACTCGTCGGCGCTGATCGGGGCGTCGGCCGAGGGGGCGATCAGGTCGCCGCGGCTGATGTCGATCTCGTCGGCCAGCACCAGGGTCACCGAGCGGCCCGCCTCGGCCTCGGGCAGCGGACCGCCCGGGGTGTCGATGCGCGCCACGGTGGTGCGCAGGCCCGCTGGCAGCGCCACGACCTCGTCGCCGACGCGGACCGTGCCCGCCGCCACCTGGCCCGCGTAGCCGCGGTAGTCGGGGAACTCGGGGGTGTTGGTGCGGATGACGTACTGCACCGGGAAGCGGAACGGCACGTCGTGCGGGTCCGGCTCCACCGGGACGGTCTCCAGGTGCTCCAGCAGCGTCGGCCCGGCGTACCAGGGGGTGTGCGCGGAGCGGTCCACCACGTTGTCGCCGACCAGCGCCGACACCGGGATCGACAGCACCGAGCCCAGCGGGTAGCCCAGGGCGGTGGCGTGCTCGGCGAACTCGGCGGCGATGGCCTCGAACACCGCCTCGTCGTAGCCGACCAGGTCCACCTTGTTCACCGCCAGCACCAGCCGCGGCACGCCCAGCAGCGCCAGCACCGCGGCGTGGCGGCGGGTCTGCTCCAGCACGCCCTTGCGCGCGTCGACCAGCAGCACCGCAAGCTGCGCGGTGGAGGCGCCGGTGACGGTGTTGCGGGTGTACTGCACGTGCCCGGGGGTGTCGGCCAGGACGAACGAGCGGTTCGGGGTGGCGAAGTAGCGGTAGGCGACATCGATGGTGATGCCCTGCTCGCGCTCCGAGCGCAGGCCGTCCACCAGCAGCGACAGGTCGGGGGTGCTCAGTCCCTTGTCGACGCTGGCGCGGTGCACCGCGTCGAGGGTGTCGGCGAGCACGGACTTGGTGTCGTAGAGCAGGCGGCCCACCAGGGTGGACTTGCCGTCGTCGACGCTTCCGGCGGTCGCCAGGCGCAACAGGTCCATCAGAAGTAGCCCTCCCGCTTGCGGTCTTCCATGGCCGCCTCCGACATCCGGTCGTCGGCGCGGGTCGCGCCGCGCTCGGTGAGCCTGCTGGCCGACACCTCGGCGATGACGGTGTCGATGTCGGCGGCGTCGGACACGACGGCCCCGGTGCAGGAGCCGTCGCCGACCGTGCGGTAGCGCACGGTCAGCTCCCGGACCGGTTCGTCGGCCCGGGGACCGAACCACGGGCCCGCGGTCAACCACATGCCGTCGCGCTGGAACACCTCGCGACGGTGTGCGTAGTAGATGGACGGCAGCTCGATCGCCTCGCGCTTGATGTAGCGCCAGACGTCGAGTTCGGTCCAGTTCGACAGCGGGAACACGCGGACATGTTCGCCGGGGCGGTGCCTGCCGTTGTAAAGGTTCCACAGTTCGGGACGCTGGCGCCGCGGGTCCCACTGGCCGAAGGAATTGCGTAGGCTGAAAATTCTTTCCTTCGCCCGGGCGCGCTCCTCGTCGCGGCGCCCGCCGCCGAACACCGCGTCGAACCTGTTGCCGGTGATCGAGTCGAGCAGCGGCGTGGTCTGCAACGGGTTGCGGGTGCCGTCCGCGCGCTCCTCCAGCCGCCCGTCGTCGATGTAGTCCTGCACGCTCGCCACCACCAGGCGCAGGCCGTGGCGCTCGACGGTGCGGTCGCGGAACTCGATGACCTCGGCGAGGTTGTGCCCGGTGTCCACGTGCAGCAGCGGGAACGGCACCGGCGCGGGCCAGAACGCCTTGATCGCCAGGTGCAGCAGCACCGTGGAGTCCTTGCCGCCGGAGAACAGGATCACCGGCCGGTCGAACTCGCCCGCGACCTCGCGGAAGATGTGGATCGCCTCGGACTCCAACCGGTCCAGGGAATCGAGCCGTGTCTGTGTGCTGGTCATTCCCGCCTCACCCGTGCAATCCGCACTCGGTCTTGCTCTGCCCGGCCCACCGGCCGCTGCGCGCGTCCTGCCCCGGCAGCGGCTTCGCCGTGCACGGCGCGCAGCCGATGGACAGGTAACCCGTGCTCACCAACGGGTTCTCCAGGATCGCGTTCTCGGCGATGAAGCCGTTGAACTCGTCGTCGGACCAGGCCGCGATCGGGTTGACCTTCACCAACCCGTTGCGGTCGTCCCACTGCACGATCGGCGTGTTCGCCCGGGTGGGCGCGTCCACCCGGCGCACCCCGGTCACCCACGCGTCGTAGCGCGACAGCGTCTCCCGCAGCGGCACCACCTTGCGCAGGAAGCAGCACTGGCCGGGGTCGGTCTTGTTCAGCGGCCCGAACTCCGCCTCCTGCTCGGCCACGGACTGCGCGGCCTCGGCGTTCACGATCCGCAGCTCCGGGTAGACCGCCTCCACCGCGTCGCGGGTGCCGATGGTCTCGGCGAAGTGGTAGCCCGTCTGCAGGAACAGCACGTCGATGTCGCGCTTGTGCTGGTAGGCCAGGTGGACCAGCACCGCGTCCTGCATGTTGGAGGCGACGATGAACCGGTCGCCGAACGTCTGCGTGGTCCACGCAAGCGCTTCCGCGGCGCTCGCCCCGGCCAGCTCGTGCTCGGCCCGTTCGGCCAGCGCGCGCAGGTCCTTCGTGTCGGTGGTGGTCACTGACCGGCCTCCTTGCTCAGGTTCAGTCCGAGGAACTCCACCGCGAACACCCGGCGGCACCCGGCGCACAGCCAGGCCGAGCGCGGTTCCTCCTGCGGCCGAAGGTCTTCCTCGCCGCAGTACGGGCAGTGGAACGGGGTTGCCCGCCCGCTCACCTCAGGGCGCCGTCGTCGGCGCGGGCGACCCACTGGGCGAACCGCTCGTCCGGCTCGCGCCCGGCGACGAAGTTGCGCACGACCCGCTCGACGTAGTCGGGCAGCTCGTCGCCGGTCACCTTGTGCCCGCGCAGCTTGCGGCCGAACCCGGTGTCGAGGCCGAGGCCGCCGCCGAGGTGCACCTGGAAGCCCTCGACCTGGTTGCCCGCGTCGTCGGTGACGATCTGGCCCTTGAGGCCGATGTCGGCGGTCTGGATGCGGGCGCAGGAGTTGGGGCAGCCGTTGATGTGCACCGCGAGCGGCGCCAGCGACTGGGTGTCGGTGACGTCCTTGAGCCGGGTCTCCAGCTTGGTCACCAGGTCCAGCGCGCGGCCCTTGGTCTCCACGATCGCCAGCTTGCAGAACTCGATGCCGGTGCAGGCCATCACCCCGCGCCGCCACGGCGAGGGGTCCGTGTGCAGGCCGAGGTCGGCGAGCGCGGCCTGGAGCGCGGGCACCTCGGCCTCGGGCACGTCCAGCACCACCAGCTTCTGCAGCGGGGTGAACCGCACCCGCCGCGACCCGGCCCGCTCGGCCGCCGCCGCGACCTCCAGCAGCGTCGTCCCGGACACCCGGCCCGCGACCGGCGCGGCGCCGACGTAGAACAGGCCGTCCTTCTGCCGGTGCACGCCCACGTGGTCGTACGGGGTGGCGGGGACCTCCGGGGCGGGGCCGTCGATCAGCTTGCGCCCCAGGTACTTCTCCTCCATGACCTCGCGGAACTTCTCCACGCCCCAGTCCTTGACCAGGAACTTGATGCGCGCGCGGTGGCGCAGCCGCCGGTAGCCGTAGTCGCGGAAGACGCCGATGACGGCGCCGTAGACGTCGGCGACCTCGTCCAGCGGCACCCACGCGCCCAGGCGCTGGCCGATCATCGGGTTGGTCGAGAGGCCGCCGCCGACCCAGACGTCGAAGCCGGGGCCGTGCTCGGGGTGGACCACGCCGACGAAGGCGACGTCGTGGATCTCGTGCGCCACGTCCGGCAGCCCGGACACCGCCGACTTGAACTTGCGCGGCAGGTTGGCGAACTCCGGGTTGCCGATGAACCGGCGCTTGATCTCGTCGACGGCCGGGCTGCCGTCGAGCACCTCGGCCTCGGCGATCCCGGCGACCGGTGAGCCCAGGATCACCCGGGGGCTGTCGCCGCAGGCCTCCATGGTGGTCATGCCCGCGCCCTCGAGCCTGGCCCAGATGGTCGGCATGTCCTCGACGCGAATCCAGTGGTACTGGATGTTCTGCCGGTCGGTGATGTCGGCGGTGTCGCGCGCGTAGTCCTTGGACAGCTCGCCGAGGACGCGCAGTTGGTCGGTGGTGACCGCGCCGCCGTCGGTGCGCACGCGCAGCATGAAGTACTCGTCGTCGAGCTCCTCGGGTTCGAGGGTGGCCGTGCGGCCGCCGTCGATCCCGGGCTTGCGCTGGGTGTAGAGGCCGTACCAGCGGAACCGGCCGCGCAGGTCGCCCGGGTCGATGCTGTCGAACCCGTTGTGCGCGTAGATGTTCTCGATCCGCTCGCGCACGTTCAGCGGGTTGTCGTCCCTCTTGGACCGTTCGTTCGGGTTCAGCGGCTCGCGGTAGCCGAGGGCCCATTGGCCCTCACCGCGACGGGTTTGTGCTCGCTTGCCGGCACTGGCCGGCGGTGTGGTGGGAGACACCGGGCTTGTCCTCCGGGTCGGGGCGCGCGCGCCCGCTGACGAATCCCGGTGTGTGCCTGGGATCACGCAGCCTGCGCGCCGACGCCAGCTGAACGCGAACTGGGGCGACGACAGGTCAGGTGGCCCGGCACAGCGCGCTGGACACGCGACGCAGGTCCACGTGGCGGCGGACCACCAGGAAGACCTCAGTCGCTGACATGTCCTCAGCGTGCCACGCGTCCACGGTGTGGTCCACAGCCATCCGCATGCTGGGACGGCGCACGATGTGCTTGCGCCGAGGCGGCCGAAACCGCACGTCGCGCCCTGCGATGATGGGTGTCGTGCCCTCCGCTCCCCCCGACGGCGACCCCGCCCCGCCCGACGGCGCGCTCCCGCCCGCCGCCCTCGCCGGACTGGGCGCCCGGCCCTTCGGCGTCTACGTCCACGTGCCGTTCTGCGCGACCCGCTGCGGCTACTGCGACTTCAACACCTACACCCCCGGTGAGCTGGGGACTTCCGCCTCGCCCGCCTCCTGGATGGAGGGCCTGCGGCGCGAGCTGGAGCTGGCCGCGACGATCTTGGGCAGCCCGCCGCGCGCGGAGACCGTCTTCGTCGGCGGTGGCACACCGTCACTGCTCGGTGCCGCAGGGTTGTCTCAGGTCCTGGACGCGATCCGCGCCACTTTCGGGCTCGCCGACGGCGCGGAGGTCACCACCGAGTCCAATCCGGAGTCCACCTCGCCCGCCTTCTTCGCCGGGCTGCGTGACGCGGGATACACCCGGGTGTCGCTGGGGATGCAGTCCGCCGCCCGGCACGTGCTGACCGTGCTCGACCGCACGCACACCCCCGGCCGCGCCGTCGCCGCCGCCCGCGAGGCGCGCGCCGAGGGCATCGCCCACGTCAACCTCGACCTGATCTACGGCACCCCCGGCGAACGCCCGGAGGACCTCGCGGCGTCGTTGGAGGCGGTGCTGGAGTCCGGTGTCGACCACGTGTCGGCCTACGCGCTGATCGTCGAGGAGGGCACCGCGCTGGCCCGCCGCATCCGCCGCGGCGAGCTGCCCGCCCCGGACGACGACGTGCTGGCCGACCGCTACGAGCAGGTCGACGCGGCCCTGGGGGCCGCGGGCCTGCGCTGGTACGAGGTCTCCAACTGGGCCGCCGACGCGGAGGCCCGCTGCGCGCACAACATGCTCTACTGGCGCGGCGGCGACTGGTGGGGCGCGGGCCCCGGCGCGCACAGCCACGTCGGCGGGGTGCGCTGGTGGAACGCCAAGCACCCGGCCAGGTACGCGGAGCTGCTGGCGGGCGGGCTGTCCCCGGCGCTGGGCCGCGAAGTCCTCACCGCCGACGACCGCCGCGTCGAGCGCGTGCTGCTGGAGCTGAGGCTCGCCGACGGGCTGCCGGTCGCCGCGCTGGACGCGGCCGCGACCGAGGAGGCGAGGGTGGCCGCCGTCGACGGCCTCCTCGACCCCACCGCCCTCGCCGGGGGCCGCTGCGTGCTCACCGACCGGGGCAGGCTGCTCGCCGACGCGGTGGTGCGCAGGCTGACCTGATCCGGCCGGGGCCGGGTGCGGGGGTCCTCAGTGCCTGCCCGCGGCCAGCTTGGTGCCGGACCAGTCGGGCCCGGCGGCGACGGACTTCATCGCGTTGAACCCGGCGGTGTCCGCGGCCTCGGTGATGTCGCCGGGCTCGACGTAGCCGTCCCGGCCCACCTTGGGCGTCAACAGCCACACGGTGCCGCCCTCGACCAGCCGGGAGCCCGCGTCGACCAGGGTGTCGGTCAGGTCGCCGTCGTCCTCGCGGAACCAGAGCAGGACCACGTCGGCCTCCTCGTCGGAGTCCTCGTCGAGCAGTTCCTGCCCGGTCACCTCCTCCACGGAGTCGCGCAGGGCGGCGTCGGTGTCGTCGTCGAAGCCGATCTCCAGGGCCTGCTGGTCCCGGGTGAAGCCCAGGCGTTCGGCCAGGGCGCGTTCGTCGCTCATGGGTCCTTTCTCCTGGACGCGCCGTTCGCGTCCGAGTCGAGGGTAGCCACCGGGCGCGGCCCGGGTGACCACGACGGGCCGATCACACCGGGTCGGCGCTGGAGCGCAGGCCGACGAGCAGCCTGCGGGCGACCTCGGCGTAGTCGGCGCGCAGCGCGGGCCGCTCCGCCGGGTCCGCCTCGGCCAGGCCCAGCCCGGCCGCGCCCAGCGCCCAGAAGGTGACCCGGGTGGCGGGCCCCAGCGGCAGCGGGTCGATCTCCCCGTCCCCGACCAGGTCGCGCAGGATCTCCTCGATCTGGCCGTAGGCGTACTTCTGCTCGGTGGCCTGCCAGGCCCGCCAGCCCAGGGCGACCGGCCCCTCCTGCCAGACGACCCGGCTGTAGACCGGGTCCATGCACCGGTCGAGGAACGCCTCCAGCGCGGCCACCGCCCCCGCCCAGGGCGAGTCGGCGCCCGCGCGGGCGCGCACGATCTGCTCGAACGCCGCGGCGGCCAGTTCCTCCATCACCGCCTCGAACAGGGCCCTCTTGTTGCCGAAGTGGTGGTAGACCGCGCCCCGGGTGGCCCGGATGTCGGCGGCGACGTCCTCCAAGGCCGTCGCGGAGTAGCCCTCGGTGGCGAACCTGGTGGTGGCGGCGGCGATGAGCGCCGCGCGCGTCGCGTCGGAGTACTGCTCCCGCCGACTCTTGACATCCGACATACGCTGAGACCCTACTGACATACACGGTGTATGTGACCAACACAAAGTAGGTGAATTGGTGACCACCGCACTGTTCAACCCGTTCGCCCCCGGTTTCGCGGAGGACCCGTACCCGCACTACCGCGAGCTGCGCGACCAGGACCCGGTCCAGGATCACCCGATGGGGTTCTGGCTGGTGTCGCGGCACAGCGACGTCACCGCCCTGCTGCGGGCCGACCTGTCCGTCGAGCAGCGCAACGTCGTGCCGCACCCGGTGCGCGACGCCATGCGCGAGGCCGCGGGCGGGGTCGACTTCCGCGCGGGCGGCATGTCCATGCTCGACCGCGACCCGCCCGACCACACCCGGCTGCGCGGCCTGGTGCAGAAGGTCTTCACCCCCCGGGCGATCGGCGCCCTGGAACCCCGCATCACCGAACTGGTCGACACCGCCCTGGACGGGCTCGCCGCCGACGGCGGGGGCGACCTGGTCGAGGCGCTGGCCTTCCCGCTGCCGTTCACCGTGATCAACGACATGCTCGGGATGCCGCTCACCGACGCCCCCCGGCTGCGCGAGCTGACCGGCCTGCTGGTGCGCTCGCTGGAACCGATGGCCGACCCCGAGCTGGCCAAGCGCGTCGGCGAGGCCGACCGCGAGCTGTGCGAGCTGACCGCCGAGGCCATCGAGCACAAGCGCGCCCACCCCGGCGACGACCTGCTCACCGCGCTGATCCGGGCCGAGCACGGCGGCTGGGTCCTCAGCCCGGACGAGCTGGTGGCCCAGGTGGTCCTGCTCTACGTCGCGGGCCACGAGACCACCGTCAACCTGATCTCCAACGGCGCCGTCGCCCTCCTGCGCCACCCCGCCCAGCACGCCGCGCTCAAGGCCGACCCCGGGCTGGTCGGCAACGCGGTGGAGGAGATGCTGCGCTACGACAGCCCGGTCCAGTCCAGCAGGCGGGTCACCCTGCGCCCGGCCGAGGTGGGCGGCCGGGAGATCCCCGCGGGCACCTTCGCCATCGCCAGCCTCGCCTCCGCCAACCGCGACGAGCGCTTCTGGGGCCCCGACGCCGACGAGTTCCGCGTGGACCGCCCCAACGCCCGCCACCACGTGTCCTTCGGCGCGGGCCCCCACCACTGCCTGGGCGCGGCCCTGGCCCGCCTGGAGGGCCGGGTGGCCTTCGACCGCCTCGTCCGCCGCTTCCCCGACCTCGCCCTGGCCGGTGACGTCACCTGGAACGGCCGGATCAACCTGCGCGGCGCCACCTCGGTGCCGGTTTCCCCCTGAGCACCTGTCCCGGTCCGGGGCGTTCGCCGGTGGGTCGGATCACCGACCCGGCACCCCCCGGCTCCTGACCGCGTCCTGGTCGGACTGCGGCCAGAGCCCGGTCGCCAACCGCACCAGGTCGGCGACCGGGCGGGAGCGGCTCATCGACGGCCACGCGATCACCGTGGTCACGGGTTGGCCGTCGACGACCGGGACGGTGGCCAGGTCGTGGGTGAAGTCGCTGCGGCAGGACTCCGGGAGCACCACCGCGCCCCGGCCCAGCGCGATCAACTGGTAGAGCTGGGTCAGGTTCCGGATCTCCACGCCGGGGCCGTCGGGGTAGGTCCCGTCGACCCGGGGCCAGCGGGCCAGCGGCAGGTCGGTCCGGGCGTCGATCTCGGACATGTGCAGCCGGGTGCGCCGGGCCAGGGGGTGGGAGGTGGGCAGGACGAGCACCTGGCCCTCGGTCAGCAACGGCTCGACCTCGAAGCCCGCCGTGGCGTCGAAGGGCAGGTGCAGCAGGGCGACGTCGGCCTCGCCGCCGCGCAGCCGGGCCTCCTGCTGGTGGGCGTCGCCGAGGAGGAGGTCGACCGGCACGGAGCCGGGCTCGCCCGCGTAGGCGTCGAGCAGCTTGGCCAGCAGTTCGCCGGTGGTCCCGGCCTTGACCGAGAGCGTGATCCGCGGTTGCTCGGCGGCGGCCTGGCGGGTGCGGCGCTCGGCGGCGGCCAGCGCGCCGAGGATCGGCCTGCTCTCGGCCAGCAGCGCCGCGCCCGCGCCGGTCAGCGCGACCCGGCGGCTGGTGCGCTCCAGCAGCGCGACGCCGAGCCGCTGCTCGAGCCGGGAGATCGCCCGCGACAGCGGTGGCTGGGCGATGCCCAACCGGTCGGCGGCCCGGCCGAAGTGCAGCTCCTCGGCGACGGCGACGAAGTAGCGCAGCTCGCGCGTGTCCACGTCCACGACGATACCCCTGGGGTATCGAAGGCCCACTCCGGCGGTGTTGGTCCGATGACGACCCGTGAGCACGATGGAACGCATGGACGGACAGAAGACCGCGCTGGTCACCGGCGCCAACAAGGGGATCGGGTACGAGATCGCGGCCGGGCTCGGCGCGCGCGGGTTCACCGTCGGTGTCGGCGCGCGGGACACCGGGCGGCGCGAGGAAGCGGTGGCGCGGCTGCGCGCGGCCGGGGTGGACGCGTTCGGCGTGCCGCTGGACGTCACCGACGACGCGTCGGTCACCGCCGCCGCGGCGCTGCTCGCCGAGCGGGGCGGCCTCGACGTGCTGGTCAACAACGCCGCCACCGCCGGGGCGTGGCCCATGCCCGCCACCGCGGCCGACATCGACGTGCTGCGCTCCGGCGTCGAGACCAACGTCTACGGGGTCGTCCGGGTCACCAACGCCGTGCTGCCGCTGCTGCGCCGCTCCCGGTCACCGCGCGTCGTCAACCTGTCGAGCAGCGTCGGCTCGCTGACCTTCCAGGCCACGGGCCGCGAGGACGGCACCGGCCCGGCGGACACCGCCTACTCCCCCACCAAGACCTACCTCAACGCCATCACCCTGCAGTACGTGCGGGAGCTGGCGGGCACCGGCATCCTGATCAACAACGTCTGCCCCGGCTACGTGGCCACCGACCTCAACGGCCACGCGGGTCACCGCACGCCGCGGCAGGGCGCGGCCATCGCCGTGGAGATGGCCACCATCCCCGACGACGGCCCGACCGGGACCTACGTCGACGAGAACGGCCCGATCCCGTGGTGACGACCCCGGGTGCCCGCCCCTGATCCGGCGGCGTCGACCACCCGGCGGCAGCAGGGGAGGGGACAACCCCGAACGCGGGGGCGTCACCTCCCCTGCTCCTCCGACCGGGCGGCCACCGCCCGCCCCCGCCGGGCGAACCACCACGCCAACGCCCCGGCCGGGAAGAACATCGCCACCCCGTACACCGCCGCGGGCACCGCCATCGCCGCGTTGTCCAGCAGCGCCGGGCTCAACGCCACGGTGATCGCCAGCGTGCTGTTGTGCAGCCCGATCTCGAACGCCGACGCGATCGCCTGCGGACGCGCCACCCCCGCCAGCAGCGGCACCGCGTACCCGATGGCCAGGCTCACCAGGCACAGCAGCACCACGACCACCCCGACCGAGCGCAGGTAGCCGCCCACGTTGCCCCGGTCGGCGAACACCGCGGCCAGGATCACCCCGACCAGCACCACCACCGACGCCACCTTCACCGGCCCGCGCGCCCGCGCCGCGAACCCCGGGAAGCGCCGGTTCACCACCATCCCGATCGCCACCGGCACCAGGACCAGCGCGAACACCTGCAACGTCTTCGCCGGTTGCAGGCCGATCGCGCTGTCGGCGCCGAGGAACCCCGCGATCGACAGGTTCACCACCAGCGGCAGCGTCACCACGGCCAGCACCGAGTTCACCGCCGTCAGCGTGACGTTGAGCGCCACGTCGCCGCCCGCCAGGTGGCTGAAGATGTTCGCCGTCGTCCCGCCCGGTGACGCCGCCAGCAGCATCAGCCCCACCGCGAGTTCCGGTGCCAGGTCGAAGGCCACCGCCAGCCCCAGGGCCAGCGCCGGGAGCAGCAGGACCTGCACCGCCAGCGCCAGCAGCGCGGCCCTGGGCACCCGCGCCACCCTGGCGAAGTCGGCCAACGACAGCGACAGCCCCAGGCCCAGCATCACCACCGCCAGGGCGATCGGGAGGAACACCGTGGTCAGCGTCGACGAGGCCATGGCGGGGATGATCCAGACACAACGGGCGGCCGCGCAAGGTGCCCGGCGCGGTGGTCCTGATCGCGCTTGGGCCAACCGACTCCACCACGACCCCGCCCGCCTCCGTAAACTCGAACCGACACGCACCGGACGCACGAGGGAGGTGGCGGGTGGTCAGCTCGGACGAGCGGCGCTTCGAGGTGCTGCGGGCCATCGTCGCCGACTACGTGCAGCACCAGGAACCGGTGGCCTCCAAGGCCATCGTCGACCGGCACAACCTGGGCGTGTCCAGCGCGACGGTGCGCAACGACATGGCCTCCCTGGAGGAGGACGGCTACATCACCCAGCCGCACACCAGTGCGGGCCGCATCCCCACCGACAAGGGCTACCGGCTCTTCGTCGACCGGCTCAGCGAGGTCAAGCCGCTGACGTCGGCCGAGCGCAAGGCCATCCAGAGCTTCCTCGAGGGCGCGATCGACCTCGACGACGTGATGCGGCGCAGCGTGCGGCTGCTGGCCCAGCTCACCCGCCAGGTCGCGGTGATCCAGTACCCGACGCTGACCACCTCCACGGTGCGCCACGTCGAACTGGTGACGATCACCCCGGCCCGGCTGATGCTGGTGCTGATCACCGACAGCGGCCGGGTCGACCAGCGCATGGTCGACCTGGGCGACGTGGTCACCGACGAGTCGGTGGCCCGGCTGCGCGCCCTGGTCAACTCCGCGCTGGCCGGGCGCAAGCTCACCGACGCCGCGGCCAAGGTCGCCGAGCTGCCCGAGGGGGCGCCGAAGGAGCTGCGCGACGCGGTCGTGCGGATCGCCACCGTGCTCGTCGAATCGCTCGTCGAGCACCCGGAGGAACGGCTCGTGCTCGGCGGGACGGCCAACCTGACCCGCAACGCCGCGGACTTCCCCAACTCGCTGCGCCAGGTGCTGGAGGCCCTGGAGGAACAGGTGGTCGTGCTCAAGCTGCTGGCCGCGACCGCCGACCCCGGCACCATCACGGTGCGCATCGGCGAGGAGAACGAGGCCGCGGAGATGCGCAGCACCTCGGTGGTGTCCATCGGCTACGGCACCAGGGCCACCCTGCTCGGCGGCATGGGCGTGGTGGGGCCGACGAGGATGGACTACCCCTCGAACATCGCCGCGGTGCGCGCCGTGGCCAACTACGTCGGCGAGATCCTCGGCCAGTAAGAGGACCGCGGGCATTCGACTGATTATCGACTGATTACTGCGACGGTGACCCCGGATCGGCCGGGGCAGGAGGACTGGACACGGTGGCGAGGGACTACTACGGCACGCTCGGGGTGCGCCAGGACGCGGGCGCCGACGAGATCAAGCGCGCCTACCGCAAGCTCGCGCGCGAGCTGCACCCGGACGTCAACCCGGACGAGGCGGCGCAGACGCGGTTCCGCGAGGTCACCGCGGCCTACGAGGTCCTGTCCGACCCGCAGAAGCGCAAGATCGTCGACATGGGCGGCGACCCGCTGGGCAACGGCGGCGGGGGCGGCGGGCGCGACCCGTTCGGCGGCGGCGGCTTCGGGCTGGGCGACATCATGGACGCCTTCTTCGGCGCGGCGGGCGGCCCCGGTGGCGGTGGGCGCGGCCCGCGCAGCCGGGTGCAGCCGGGTTCGGACGCGCTGCTGCGCATCCAGATGACGCTGGAGGAGTGCTTCTCCGGCATCAGCCGCGAGATCACCGTGGACACCGCGATCCTGTGCGACCTGTGCCGCGGCTCCGGCTGCGTCGCGGGCACCTCCCCGGTCACCTGCGACACCTGCGGCGGGCGCGGCGAGGTGCAGTCGGTGCAGCGGTCGTTCCTCGGCCAGGTCGTCACCGCGCGCGCCTGCCCCACCTGCCGCGGCCTCGGCGAGACCATCCCCGAGCCGTGCACCCAGTGCGCCGGTGAGGGCCGGGTCCGCTCGCGGCGCACCATCACCGTCAAGATCCCGGCCGGGGTCGCCGACGGGATGCGGGTGCGGCTGTCCGGGCAGGGCGAGGTCGGCCCCGGCGGCGGCCCGGCCGGTGACCTCTACGTCGAGGTCGAGGAGCTGGCGCACAACACCTTCGAGCGCGACGGCGCCCACCTGCACTGCACGCTGCGCGTCCCGATGACCACCGCGGCCTTGGGCGCGTCGCTGCCGCTGGACACCCTCGACGGGGTCGTCGACCTCGACCTGGACCCGGGCACCCAGTCCGACACCGAACTGGTCATGCCCGGCCGCGGCCTGCCCCGGCTGCGCTCCACCGGCCGCGTCGACGGCCGCGGCGACCTGCACGTGCACATCGAGGTCGAGGTCCCCACCCGCCTCGACGCCCGGCAGACCGAGCTGCTGCGCGAGCTGGCGACCCTGCGCGGCGAGGAGGAGCACACCCTGGCCTCGGCGAACGGGCGGGGCGGCGGTCTGTTCTCCAAGTTCCGCGGCCGCCGGTGACCCTCGCGCTGTTCCTGGTCGACGCGCTGCCCGCGGCGGACGCGCACACCCTCGACGGCCCCGAGGGCAGGCACGCCGCCGCCGTCCGCAGGCTGCGGGCGGGGGAGTCGCTGCTGCTCACCGACGGCGCGGGCGCCGTGGCCCGCTGCACCGTGGTGGCGGCGGGCCGCGACACCCTGGACCTGGCCGTGCAGGAGCGCTGGACCGAACCGCAACCCAGCCCGCGCGTGGTCGTCGTGCAGGCCCTGCCCAAGGGCGACCGCGGCGAACTGGCGGTCGAGCTGGCCACCGAGGCGGGCGCCGACGCCATCGTCCCGTGGCGGGCCACCCGCTGCGTCACCAAGTGGGAGGACGGCCCGCGCGGGGCGAAGGCCCTGGAGCGCTGGCGCAAGACCGCCCGCGAGGCCGCCAAGCAGGCCCGCCGCCCGTGGGTCCCGCCGGTGCGCGAGCCGGTCGCGCTGCGCGGGCTCCTGGCCCTGGTCGGCTCCAGCGCGCTGACCCTGGTGCTGGAGGCGGGCCTGTCCACCCGCCTGGCCGACGTGGAGCTGCCGGACTCGGGTGACGTGGTGCTGGTCGTCGGCCCCGAGGGCGGCATCACCCCGGACGAGTTGGACGCGCTGTCGGCGGTGGGTGCCCGACCGGTCCGCCTGGGCCCGTCGGTCCTGCGCACCTCCACCGCCGCCGCGGTCACCCTCGGCGCCCTGGGCGTGCGCACCGGCCGCTGGGGTTGACGGCGGAAATCCACAACGCGGCGGTCTGCCCGGAGATCTCTGTTACGCGGAGGCGGTGACCGGCGATGCGCGGGGTGACGTAGACACCTGGGGGTAGTCCATGCGGTTCCGCCATGCCCTGATCGCCCTCGCGGCCGCCCTGGCCGCGGGGTGTTCCACGACCGTCGCGGGCACCGCCGTCCCCGTCGACCGCGACCCGCTCGCGGGCAGCACGTTCTTCGGCGACCAGAGGACGGTCGACTGGTGCTCGCTGGTCTCCCTCGACCCGATCAAGAAGTACGGGGTGCCCGAACGGCCGTCGAACGAGGGCTTCGACAACTGCTACGTCTACGTCACCACCGACGCCGAGCACGGGTTCGGCCTGTCGGTCGGCGCCCCGGACGACGTCTACCCCGAGGACGGCACCTTCGACGTCCGGAAGTTGCCCAGCGGGCTCCAGGTGACCACCGTGCTCGACGAGGACGACTTCTGCCGCAAGCTGCTTCGGCTCAGCGACGGGGTGCGGGTGCAGGTCATGGCCGCGGCACTGGTGGGCGACCCGGCCACCGACATCTGCGACCCGGTGGACGCCGTGCTGGCCGGGCTCGCCGAGCGCGTCACCTCCGGGCAGGTCGCCCGGCACCACCGGGTCCCCACCGCGACCCTGCGCACCGCCGACGCCTGCGCCGCCACCCCGGAGGAGACCGCCACCGGGGTGCCCGGCCTCGCCCGGGTGGAGGCGGCGTCGGTCCCGCTGGCCCACCTGTGCGTGTGGGAGGACACCGGGCGCACCCAGGGACCGCTGCTGATCGTCTCCCTCGACCTGGAGTTCGGCCTGGGCGACGACCCCGAGTTGCGCCGGGAGCAGGTCGATGGGCAGGAGGTGTTCCTCGTCGAGGACGCCGAGGAGGGCTTTTGCACGGCGATCGCGGTGGTGCGGCCGGTGCCGGGGGCCGCCGACGAGGCCGAGGTCGTCGAGGCGTTCCTGGACCCGGGCGCGGCCGGGTCGGCGAGCACCTGCGCGGACGCCGCGCGGGTGGCCCTGGCGACCAGGAAGGCCCTCCTGGGGTGACCGATAGTCTGCCGCGCATGAGTGCCGACTGCCTGTTCTGCAAGATCATCGCCGGTGAGGTGCCCTCCACGGAGGTCTACTCCGATGACAGCGTCTACGCCTTCCGCGACATCAACCCGCAGGCCCGGGTGCACGTGCTGGTCGTGCCCCGGGCCCACCACGAGGACGCCGAGGAACTGGCCACCACCGACCCGGTGCTGCTCTCGGAGGTGCTGCGGGCCGGTGCCGAGGTCGCCAGGGTGGAGGGGATCGACCGGTCGGGTTTCCGGTTCGTCTTCAACACCGGCGACGACGCCTGCCGCACCGTCTTCCACGCCCACCTGCACGTCCTCGGCGGTGAACAACTCGCCGGGTTCGGGCGCTAGGCCGTGCTTCGAAAGTCCGTGTTCGCGATAGCCGCGCCGAGGCGGCCCCTGGCGGCACGGGACGAGGACA
>NZ_AYXG01000169.1 GCF_000564855.1 Actinokineospora spheciospongiae | reverse complement strand
GTCACATGATCGCCACCCCCGGCCAAACACATCCACCCACCCGGGCAGTTGCTTAGCCGGGCCGCCGGTTGCGGGGGTGGTCGGCCTGCGTTCAGGACCTCCACCCACCGGGCATGTCCGTAGTCGGGCCGGCGGTTTTCGGGGGTGATCGGCTGGGCTGCTGCGCCGGTGGGGTTCGGGGTGGCCGGCAGTCGGGCCTGCGGCTGGTGGGGTGGTCGGCGGCTGCGCCGGTGGGGTTCGGGGTGGCCGGTTGTCGGGTCCATGACTGGTGGACGGGCCGGCGGTGCGATGGGTGGTCGGCGGCTGCGCCTGTGGGTTCGGGATGGCAGGCAGGCGGGGCTGCGGCCGGTGGGGTGACGGTCCTGGAGTTGCGGTGGGTCGGGGCTGCGGTGGGTCAGCGGCCGAGCCGGTAGCCGAAGCCCCGGACGGTGGACAGCAGTCCGGGCCGGGCGAGCTTGGTGCGCAGCGAGGCCAGGTGGACGTCCAGTGCCCGCGACACCGCCACGGTCGCGTCTCCCCAGACCTCGTCCAGTACCTGCTGCCTGCTCACCGCGACCCCCGCCCGCCGGGCCAGGGCGGCGAGGATGTCGTACTCCTTGCCGGTCAGCGTCAGTTCCGCACCGGCGACGCTGACCCGCCGGGCCGCCAGGTCGACCCGCAGGTCCTCCACCTCGACCACCTCCGGGACACCTCCCCGGGCGGCGGCTCGGCGGGTCACCGCGTCGATCCGGGCCAGCAGTTCGGCCAGGCGGATCGGTTTGACCAGGTAGTCGTCCGCGCCCGAGCGCAGGCCGCGCACCACGTCCCGCTCCGTCGAGCGCGCGGTCAGTACCAGCACCGGGACGTCGGAGGCGCGGCGCAGGTCCCGCAGCACTTCCAGGCCGTCCCCGTCGGGGAGGGTCAGGTCGAGCAGCACCAGTTCCGCGCCGGGGCGCAGTCCGGGCACCTCCGCCGCCCTGGCCGCGCGCACCACCCCGTGCCCGCGGGCCACCAGCGCGTCGACCACCGCCGCCGCGACACCGTCGTCGTCCTCCACCACCAGGATGCGCATCGAACCTCCGGGGCCCAGGATGCCCCAGCCCGGCCGCCGCCGGAGGCGGTTCCCCGCGACGTGTCGGGCGCGGGACGCGCGGATGGACCAGTGGGACGACAACCGGCGCCGGGACCGGTCGACCCGGAGGGCGGTGTCGACTGCCTGTTGACCGCGATCAGCCGCGCACCCTGGGGACGGTCGAGGTGGACGTCCCCCGGCGGCTCAGTCGACGGCCATCTCACCGAGGAGGGACCACTCGGTGCCGGGGGCTTCGACGTTGACGATGCGCGGGGTGGCGGCCAGGTAGGGCGGGAGGGTCTCCTGGGCGGCCTTGAAGTGCGCGGAATTGACGTGGGCACCGCCCGCCCCACCGTCGCGGAAGGCTTCGACGAGGACGTACTCGGTGGGGTCGTCCAGGGAGCGGGACCAGTCGAACCAGAGGCAGCCGGGTTCGGCGCGGGTGGCCTCGGTGAACTCGCGGGAGAGTTCGGGCCACCGGTCGGCGTGCTCGGGCTTGATCGCGAACTTGGCGGTGATGAAGATCATTTCAAGCAACCCCCACTCGGGAATCGACTCCAGGATGCCATTTCCGGCGCTCACCCGTCGGACGGCACCAGCAGCCCCGGGCGCCGGGAGTGGTGGGCTGGAACCGTCAGCCGCCGCCGCAGGTGATCAGGCGGCGAAAGCGTGGGGTTCCATGGCGTTCCTGGGTGGGATCACGGTTCGGAGCGGGTCAGCCGCACGGGGCGAGGGGGTGGTGGCGAGCAGGAGCGCGTACGCCTGCCCCTCGCTGACCGTGTCGCCGCCTTGGTCGCGTGTGTGAACAGCCGATTTCCGGTGTCGGGAGGCGGACCGGGGCCACCGCGAGTCGGCCGCGTGCCGCGCAGGCGCGTGTACGCTCGCGGCATGGTCTCGGTGGGGATGCGCCTGCGGTTGCTGCTCGCGCTGTTCCTGCCTGCCCTTTTCGTGGTGCTGCCGACGACCGGGGGTTCCGGGGCGGCGGCCTCAGCCGTGGGCCTCGGGGTGATGGCCGCCGCGGTGGTGTGCGCCGTGGTCGTGGTGGGGCTCGTGGTGGCGGTGGCGCCCGCCGGGGTGCGGGCGATCAGCCTGCGCGAACGGGCGCGGCTGGTCTCCGCGGTGCGGTTGCGGGACCCGGACGCGCGGGGGCGGACTCGGCCCAGGGCTCCGTCACGGGGTGGCGCGACCGCCTGAGCAGTGCGTCGAGGTCGGACGTGGGCGGTCGGTGTCCGCTTCCCGACTCTTCCGACGGAGTGAATCCCCGATGTTCGACGTCTTCCTCTACCCCGTTTCCGGCGTGCTCTGGTTCTGGCACCGGCTCTTCGGCGCCCTCTTCGGCCCCGGCAGCGGGGCCGCCTGGGTGCTGGCGATCGTGTTCCTGGTCTTCACCGTGCGGGTGCTGCTGATCCGGCCCGCGCTCGGTCAACTGCGCGCGGCGCGGCGCGCCCGGGAGTTGGCCCCCGCCCTGGCGCGCATCCGGGAGAAGCACCGCGGCGACCGGGTGCGGATGGGGCGGGAGGTGCAGAAGCTCCACGCCGAGAACGGGACCAGCCCGTTCGGCGCGATCCTGCCCGCGCTGCTGCAGGTCCCGGTGTTCCTGAGCCTGTACTGGGTGCTGCGCGACTTCACCCCGACCGCGCAGTCGAACCACGTGTTCGACCGGGCCGGGGTGGAGTCGTTCCTGCGGGCCGACCTGTTCGGCGCGCGGTTGGGCAACTGGGTGAGCCAGTCCGCCGCCGACCTGGCCGCGTTCGCCACCGACCGGGCGCACATGCTCGCCGTGGGGGTGCCGCTGATGCTGTTGGCGGGGGCGGCGACGTTCCTGTCGCTGCGGGCGGGGCAGAAGCAGCAGCCCGCGGACAACCCGCAGTTCGCGGCCATCGGCAAGGTGATGGCGTTCCTCGCGCCCGCGGGGATGCTGGTGTCCGGGTTGCTGTTCCCGGTGCCGATCGGCGTGCTGCTGTACTTCCTCGCGAACAACGTGTGGACGTTCGGGCAGCAGCACATCCTTTCGACCAAAGTGGACGGCCAGTCACCCGGCGGTGGGGCGCCCGCGGTGGTCAAGCCGCGGATGACCACACCGCGACCGGGGCAGAAGCCGCGGCGCGGTCGGTAGTGGACAGACCGCTTGCCCCGCAACGGTTTCGTTGCGGGGCAAGCGGTCCACCCGGTCACCCGGTCTTGCGGCGCAGCGTGTGCTTGCGCGGTACCGGGATGTTGGTGCCGCCGCGGGTGCTCTGCGCGCGGTGCGACTCGTGCGGGTGCGGGCCGGTGCCCTTCTGGGCCAGGGCCTGCGAGAAGCGGTTCTTGATGTCGTCCATCGACGGGGTGCGGGACTTCTTGGCAGCCAAGGTGGCCTCCTGGAAAGGGATGGTGCGAAGCCGCTCGAAGAGGTCGCCGACCGCGGTCGCGGCGGTGCCGGACCGTGGGCGTGGCGGGTACCCGGTCCGACGAGCGGGTGCGGACCGGTCAGTGGACATGCGTGATCGCCAACTGTGCGGCAGGGGAACCTGCCTGGGCGGGGTGTCGACGGGAGTCCCCGGAACCCACTCGACCGGGCTGGTTCAGCCTGCGGCAGGTGGTCCGTCAGCGGGGATCAGGTCCCGGAATCTCAAAGGCGCATGGGTAGATGGTGCCAGTCGTCCGGCCACGGGGTCAAGGGGAAAGTTTCGCGAGTCCTCTGTGGAGCGGAGAACACCCGTTCAGGGTTGCGGGTAGAGGTCCCGGTGGGCGAGCAGTTCGCCCCAGTCGGTGGTGATCGACGTGGCGGCGAGGACGGCGTGGGCGATGGCGCGGGCGAACACGCCGGGAGCGGCGGAGAGCGCGGTCGCGGCGGTGCCGGAGGACCCGGTGGCGGCGGCGAAGATCGTGTCGCCGTCGGCCAGGCCGTGCGACGGGCGGATGGCCAGGGACAGGCCGTTGTGCCCGGCGTCGGCGAGGCGGTGGGCCTGGCCGGGGGTGAGCGGGGCGGTGGTGGCCACGACGCCGATGACGGTGTTGAGCGGCGCGCGGAACCGCCGGGCCTCGAACGTGGCCCGCAACCGCTCCCGGCCCGCGGCGATCACCTCCGGGGCGACGGGGACGAGCGGGAACTCGCCGGGCAGGCCGAACGCGACGCCGAGCGGGAGCCCGGTGGCCGGGTCGACCGCGGGGTGGTGGGAGTTCATGCCGACCACGGCGGCGACGGTGGTGCCGTCGGGGAAGGTGGCGCTGGCGGTGCCGAGGCCGCCCTTCATCTGCGCGGTCAGCGCCCCGGTCCCGGCGCCGACGTTGCCCTGCGCGACCGGCCCGCCCGCGGCGGCCGACGCCGCCTCGTGGCCGACCTCGGGGCGCGGGTGGGCGGTGAAGTCGCCCCCGCGGCCCAGGTCGAACAGGGCGGCGGTGGGGACGACCGGGTCGGCCCAGGGGCGGTGCCGGGCGACCCAGTCGAGGACGCCGTGGGCGGTGCCCAGGCCGTAGGAGCTGCCGCCGGTGAGCACCAGGGCGGCGACGGCGCGGCGGTCCTCGCGCGGGTCGAGGGCGAGGGTGTCGCGGGTGCTGGGGCCGCCGCCGCGCACGTCGACGGCGGTGACGGTGCCCTCCGGGAGCAGGACGGCGGTGGTGCCGGTGAGGGCGCCGCCGCCGATGCGGGTGGCGTGGCCGAGGAGGACCCCGGGGACGTCGGTGAGGGCGTTGTGCGGTCCGGCGCGCATGGGTTCAGACCTCCGGCAGCCGGGGGACGGCGTCGAGCAGGGCCCGGGTGTACGGGTGCGACGGCGCGCGCAGGACGTCCGCGGTGGCCCCGGACTCCACCGCCACGCCGTCCTTGAGCACCAGCAGCCGGTCGCAGAGCTGTTGGACCACCCCGATGTCGTGCGAGACCAGGACCAGCGCCAGCCCGAGCCGGTCCACCAGGTCCTGCACCAGCGCGGTGACCTGGACGCGGACCGCCACGTCGAGGGCGGAGAACGGTTCGTCGGCGAGCAGCACCGCGGGTTCCGGGCCGAGCGCGCGGGCGATGGCGACGCGCTGGCGCTGCCCGCCGGAGAACTCGTGCGGGTACCGCCCGGCGGCGTCGGCGTCGAGGCCCACGGCGGCGAGCAGTTCGGCGACGCGGGCCCGGTGGTCACCGGGCACCCGCAGGCACTCCAGCGGCTCGCGGACGCTGTCGCCGATCCGCATCCTCGGGTCCAGCGAGCCGTACGGGTCCTGCGGCACCATCTGCACCTCGCGGCGGAACCAGCGCAGGTCCCCGGTGGGGTGCACGGCCCGGCCGCGGAAGGTGACCGCGCCGGAGTCCGGCCGGTCCAGGGCCAGCAGCAGCCGCAGCAGCGTCGACTTGCCCGACCCGGACTCGCCCACCACGCCCAGCCGCTCCCCCGGGGCCAGCGCCAGGCTGACGTCGCGCACGGCGTACCGCTGCCCCGGCGCCCCGAACAGCGACCGCCGCGGCAGGCGGTAGGTGCGGTTCAGCCCCTCGGCGGTGAGCATCAGGCCTCCCGGGTGAACGAGGTGGCGCGGGCGGCGGCGAGCAGCGTGCGGGTGTAGTCGTGGGTCGGGGCGCGCAGGACGTCGGTCAGGGTGCCCTCTTCCAGCACCCGCCCGCCGCCGAGCACCAGCACCCGGCGGGCGACCCTGGCCAGGACGGCGAGGTCGTGGGTGATGAACAGCAGGGCGGTGCCGTGCTCGTCGACGAGCCGGTCGAGCAGGGCGAGGACGTCGGCCTGCACGGTGACGTCGAGGGCGGTGGTGGGTTCGTCGGCGAGCAGCAGGGCCGGGTCGCAGGCCAGGGCGGTGGCGATGCCGACGCGCTGGAGCTGGCCGCCGGAGAGCTGGTGCGGGTAGGCGCGGGCGGCGCGCTCGGGGTCGGGCAGGCCGACGCTGTCGATCAGCTCGACCGCGCGGGCGGCGGCGGCGCGGGTGGACAGGCCGCGGTGGCGGCGCAGCGGCTCGGCCACCTGCCTGCCCACGCGCATCAGCGGGTTCAGCGCGGTGCGCGGCTCCTGGAACACCATGGCGATCCGCTCGCCGCGCACCCGCGACATCCGCCGGTCGTCGAGGCCGAGCAGTTCGGTGCCGTCGAGCCGGACGCTGCCCCCGACCTCGGCGCCGTCGGGCAGCAGCCCCAGGACCGCCAGCGCGGTGAGCGACTTGCCGGAACCGGACTCGCCGATGAGCCCCAGCCGCTCCCCCGCCCCCAGGTCGAGGTCGATGCCGTCGAGCAGGGTCTTGCCGCCCAGGCGCACGGTCAGGCCGCGCACGGTCAGCAGGCTCATCGGGTCCGCACCAGCCTCGGGTCGGTGGCCTCGCGCAGCGCGTCGCCGAGCAGGTTGAACGCCAGCACGGTCAGCGCCACCGCCAGGCCGGGCCAGATGACCAGCAGCGGCCGGGCGGCGATGTGCGCCTGCTGCTCGTGCAGCATCCCGCCCCAGGACGGCGACGACGGCGCGCTGCCGTAGCCGAGGTAGGTCAGCGCGGCCTCCACCAGCACCGCCAGCGCCATGACCAGCGACAGTTGCACGATCAGCGTGGGGGCGATGTTGGGCAGCAGGTGGCGGCGGATGATCCGCCCGGTCCCGGCGCCGCCGACGCGGGCGGCGAGCACGTAGTCGGTGCCCCGCACGGCGGTGATCTCCGCGCGGGCGACCCTGGCCACCGCCACGCCGAACCCGATGCCGATGGCGACGACGACCGTGCCCAGCGAGCTGCCGTAGACCGCGGCGAGCACCATGGCCAGCAGCAGCGTCGGGAACGCCACCAGGATGTCGATCAGCGCCACGGCCGAGAACCCGACCCAGCGCGGTCCCAGGGCGGCGACCAGCCCCAGCGCCAGCCCCACGACGGCGGCCACCAACGCCGAGCAGACCGCCACCACCAGCGTCTCCCGCGCACCGACCAGCAGTTGGCTGAACTGGTCGTGCCCGATCCGGTCGGTGCCCAGCACGTGCCCGTCGGTGAACGGCAGCAGCCACGCGCTGCCCGGGTCGGTCCGCTGCGGGTCGAACGGCGTCCAGAACAGCGACACGACCGCGCCCACGGTGAGCAGCCCCAGCCAGACCAGCCCGAACGCCCCGGTCGGGCGGCGGGCGACCAGCCGCAGGACCCGCAGGGCGGTCACCGGACCTCCCGCAACCGCGGGTCGATCAACCGGTGCGCGACGTCCACCAGCAGGCTGATCACCAGTACGGCGGCCACCACCAGGAACACCTCCCCCTGCACCTTCACCAGGTCGCGGTTGCCCACGTCGACCACCAGCATGCTGCCCACCCCCGGCAGCGTGAACACCCGCTCCACCACGACCGCGCCCACGATCAGCGTCGCCAACTGCACGCCCAGCACCGACACCACCGGCAGCGCGGCGTTGCGGAACCCGTGCGCGCGCAACGCCTGCCCCCTGGTCAACCCCTTGGCCCTGGCGGTGCGCAGGAAGTCCGAGTGCAGCACGCCGAGCACCGCCGAGCGCACGAACCGCAGCAGCACCGCCCCCTCGGTCAGCCCCAGCGCCACCCACGGCAGCACCAGGCTCCGCACGGCCGACCCCGGGTCCGCCCAGCCGTCGACGGGGAAGCCCTGCGCGGGCAGCGCGCCGAGCTGCACCGAGAACACCAGCACCAGGACCAGGCCCAGCCACAGCGTCGGCACCGCGATCCCGACCTGCGACACCGCGCTGATCCCGGTGCCCACGAACGTCCGGTTGCGCACCGCGGCGAGCACCCCGAACGGCAACGCGACCAGCACCGCCAGCAGCGCGCCGCCGAGCACGAGCGGCGCGGTCACCGACAGCTTGCGCCCCAGCTCAGCGCTCACCGAGGCGCCGTTGAGCTGCGAGGTGCCGAAGTCGCCGCGCAGCACCCCCGCCAGCCACGAGCCGTACTGGGCGGGCAGCGACCGGTCCAGGCCCAGTTCGGCGCGGATGGCTGCCAGCCGCTGCGGGGTCGCGTCGGTGCCCGCGATGGTGGCCGCCACGTCGCCGGGCAGCAGCCGCAGCAGGGCGAACACCAGCACGCTCGCCACCAGCAGCGAGACGGCGAACAGCGCGACCCGGCGCAGCAGCCAGAAGGTCACTTGCCGACCGCGATGCCGCTGAGCGGGAACCGGTTGGTGGTCTCCGCCGACGGCACGCCGTAGACGCCGGTGCGCACGACGGTGTGGGTCTGGTTGACGAACAGCCAGTCGGTGGCGGCGTCGTCGGAGGCCTGCTTGGCGACCTTGCGCAGCAGTTCGTCGCGCTCGCCGTCGGAGGCGGCGGCGCGGGCGGCGGCGTAGTCGGCCTGGACCTGCTTGTTGTCGTAGCCGAAGTAGTAGTCGGGCTTGGCGTAGTTGCCGATGTCGCGGGCCTCGGCGTGGTCGACGATGCTCAGCTCGTAGTCGTGGTTGGTGAACACCCGGGTCAGCCAGGTGGGGAACTCGACCTGGCGGACGGTGAGGGTGACGCCGACCTGCTTGAGGTTCGACACCAGCACGTCGGCGATGGCGCGCGGGTAGACGTTGGGGACGTCCAGGGTCACCGCCAGGCCACCCGCGTGGCCCGCCTTGGCCAGCAGGGCCTTGGCGCCCTCGGGGTTGTGCGCGTCGGTGCCGGTGAGGTCGGTGTACCACGGGTCCTGCGGCGGGACCGGGCCGCCGATGGGGATGCCCGCGCCGTACGCGGCGATGACGTCCTCCTTGTTGATCGCCTGGCGGAAGGCGTGCCGGACGTCGGGGTTGTCGAACGGTGCCCGCTTGTTGTTCAGCGCCAGGGTGAACTTGTCGGTCGTCGTTCCCCTGAGGATGGTGAAGCCGGGGTTGGCGGTGAACGGTTGCAGCAGCGTCGCGTCGGCCGCGGTCTGCACGTCGGTCTGCCCGGTGGTCTGCGCGTTGTTCGCCGCGCTGGGCTCGGGGATGTAGTGCAGCACCACCTTGGCGTTCTTCGGCTTCGCGCCCCAGTAGGCGTCGTTTCGGGCCAGGGTGATGTCGGCGCCGCGGTTCCAGTTCGCGATGGTGTACGGGCCGGAGCCGTTGTCCTTCGCGTCCAGGGTGGCGAAGTCGGTGTCCTTCTTGTACACGATCCCGCCGCGCTGGGTCAGGTTCCACAGCAGGAAGGTGTCGCGCTGCTTGAGGTCGACCTTCACCGTGGTCGGGTCCGGTGCGGACACCGCGGCGACGGAGGCGAACTCGGCCGCGCGCAGCCCCTTGGAGCCGGGGGCGATCTGCTGTTGCAGCGACCAGACCACGTCGGCCGACGTCAGCGCGGAGCCGTCGTGGAACTTGGCGTCCGGGGTCAGGGTGAAGGTGTAGGACAGGCCGTCGGGAGAGACCTCGTGGGAGGTGGCCAGCCGGGGGACGATCTTGTCGCCGTCGGCGGTGTCGGCGCTGACCAGTCCCTCGTAGACGTTGTCGAGCAGGAGCTGGTCGACCGCGACACCGGAGGTGGAGAACGGGTTGAGGCTGACCGGTTCGAGGATCAGCCGCACGTCGACGGTGGCGCCGAGGTCGAGCTGGTCGTCGGGCGGGGTGGCGGCCTGGGTGGCGGTCGTGGCCGGGGCGCCGGGGTCACCACCGGTGCCGCAGGCGACCGTGGTCGCGGCGAGCGCGACGACGGCGGCGGGAATCCAGAGCAGGGGGCGCATGGTGGTACTCCTCGTCACCGGGACAGGGCTTGGTTCAGGTCGGCCAGCAGGTCCTGGGTGCCCTCGATCCCGACGGACAACCGCACCAACCCGGGGGTGACCCCGGCGGCGCGCTGCTGCTCCTCGTCGAGCTGGGCGTGCGTGGTCGACGCCGGGTGGATCACCAGGCTGCGCAGGTCGCCGATGTTGGCCAGGTGGCTGAACAGGGTCAGCCGGTCGACGAACCGGCGGCCCGCGTCGAAGTCGGGCAGCTCGAAGGCCAGCACGCCGCCCACGCCCAGCGGCAGGTACCGCCGCGCCGCGGCGTGCCACGGGCTGTCGGGCAGGCCCGCGTAGTGCACCGCCCGCACCTCGGGCCGCTCGCGCAGCCACCGGGCCACGGCGGTCGCGTTGGCCACGTGCCGCTCCAACCGCAGCGACAGCGTCTCGATGCCGTTGAGCAGCAGGAACGAGTTGAGCGGCGACACCGCGGGGCCCAGGTCGCGGACGAGGCGGGTGCGCAGCCGCAGGCAGTAGGCCAGCTCGCCGGAGTCGCCGAAGGCCAGGCCGTGGTAGGTCGGGTCGGGCCGGGAGAACTGCGGCCAGCGGTCGGGGTCGGCGGCGAACGGGAACCGCCCGCTGTCGACGACCGCGCCGCCGATGACCGTGCCGTGCCCGGCGAGGAACTTGGTGGTCGAGTGCACCACGACGTCGGCGCCGTGCTCGATCGGCCTGCACAGGTACGGCGTGGGCACGGTGTTGTCGACGATCAGCGGTACCCCGGCCGCGTGCGCGGTGTCGGCGACGGCGGCGATGTCGAGGACATTGCCGCGCGGGTTGCCCACGGTCTCGGCGTAGTAGGCGCGGGTGTTCGGGCGGGTCGCGGCCCGCCAGGCGGCCGGGTCGTCCTGGTCGTCGACGAAGGTGGTGGTGATCCCCAGGTCGTCGAGGGTGTGCGCGAGCAGGGTGTGCGTGCCGCCGTAGAGGGAGGAGGCGGCCACGACGTGCTCGCCCGCCCGCGCCAGGTTCAGCACCGCCAGCGCGGTCGCCGACTGCCCGCTGGCCACCGCGACCGCCGCCACCCCGCCCTCCAGGTCGGCCAGGCGGGCCTCGGCCACGGCGGTCGTCGGGTTGGACAGCCGGGAGTAGGCGTGCGTCTCCAGGTCTCGCAGCGCGAACGCGGCGGCGGCGTGCTCGGCGTCGCGGAAGACGAAGGACGTGGACAGGTGCACCGGGGTCGCCCGCGCGCCCGTCGTGGGGTCGGGCTGGGCGCCCGCGTGGACCTGGCGGGTCTCGAACCGGTGGGTCACGCGCGGGCCGCCAGCACGTCGGACCACCAGCGCCGCGCCACCTTCGGGTGCGACCGCAGCCACCCCACCAGGGCGTTCTCCCCGAACGCGGCGTGCAGCGGGTTGTCGGCGTCCGCGCTGACCCCGCGCGCCTGCGCGGCGAGGTCGGCGGGCAGGTCGAGGGGCTCCACCACGGCGTCGAGGCGCGGGCCGAGGAAGAACGGCACGGAGAAGCGCTCGACGCCCGCGGGCGGGCTGAGCACGCGGTGGCGGGTGGCGGTCAGGTAGCCGCCGGTGGCGATCTCCAGCATCTCGCCGATGTTGAACACGAAGCTGCCCGGCACCGGGGTGGCGTCGATCCAGGACCCGTCGGAGAGCTGCACCTGCAACCCGCCCACGTCGTCCTGCTGCAACAGGGCCAGGTAGCCGTAGTCCTTGTGCGCGCCAACGCCCTGCTCGGCGTCGTCGGCCGGGCGGCCGGGGTAGCGCACGACCTTGACGTGGGTCGAGGCCTCCTCGTCGAACCACCGGTCGAAGTGGCCCTCGTCGGCGCCCAGCGCGGCGGCCAGCGCCCGCAGCACCTCCCGGCTCACCCGCAGCGCCTCGTCCTGCCAGGCCAGCACGGTCCGCTTGAACCCGGGCAGGTCCTCCGGCCACTGGTTGGGCCCGACCAACCGCTGCCAGTCGTGCTCCGGCGCCTCGACGGGGACCCGCTCGGGACCGATGTCGACCTGCTCGCGCCAGTCGCGGGTGCCGCCGGTGAACTCGTACCCGGTCCGGGTGTACCCCCGGAACTGTGGCGAGTGGATGTTCTCGATGGCCAGCCGCCGCTCCTGCGGCAGCGCGAAGAACTCCCGCGCCACCCGGAAGATCCCGTCCGTCACCGCCTCGGGCACCCCGTGCCCGACGACGTAGAAGAACCCGACCTCGTGCGCGGCCCACCGCAACTCGTCGAGGAACCCCTCCCGACCGGCACCCCGGAACCGCGAGATGTCGATCAGCGGAAGGGCCTCCACCCGCTCCACGCTGCTCATGCCCCGACCCTAGGACCCCCGTCCAGACCACCAGCACCGACTCCCACGATCCGGACGCGCAGACCACCCGGTCCAGCGGATATCCGGGTGCGCCACCCCCCGACCGGTTGCGACCATCACCGGGTGAGAGAGCAAGGCGAGGCGTACCGAGAGGTGCGAGCGGTCCACACCGACAGCACGATCAGGGTCTACCAGGCGTACCCCGCCGAGATCGCCGACGCCGCGTTGGCGGCGGGGACGTTCGCGCCGCCGTTCAAGCGGGACCGGATGACCTGGGTCAAGCCGTCGTTCCTGTGGATGGCCTACCGGTGCGGGTACGCGGACAAGGCGGGGCAGGAGCGGGTGCTGGCCGTGGACATCAGCCGCGAGGGCTTCCACTGGGCGATCGGGCGGGCGGTGCTCAGCCACTTCGACGCGGCGGTGCACGGCGACCACGCGACCTGGTCGGCGCGGGTGGCCGGGTCGCCGGTGCGGGTGCAGTGGGACCCGGAGCGGGGCCTGCGGCACGAGGCGCTGGGCCACCGGTCGCTGCAACTCGGGTTGCGCGGCGAGGCGGTCCGCCGGTACGTCGACGAGTGGGTCGTGGGGCTCACCGACGTCACACCGCTGATGCGGGAGGTGGGGCGGTTGGTGCGGGCCGGGGAGACCGCGCGGGCGCGGGAACTCCTGCCCCGGGAGCGGGTGTACCCCCTGGAGGAACAGGACATCAGCGCCTTGGCGGCGAGCCGCTGACGCACCGCGCTCAGGTTTCCCGCGGCGGCAGGAGGGTGAAGTCGGCTCGGCCGGTGGAGGCGCCGTTGACGTGGAGTTCCAAGCCGTGTTCGCCCGGGTGGTAGCGGCGGGTGGTGATGGGGCGGAAGGAGTGGTCGCGGGTGATGTCCAGGCGTTCGCCGGGGGCGAGGGTGCGGGTGGTGAGCTTGAACGTCTTGCCGGTCTGGCCGCCGTTCGCCTTGCGGTGGTGGACCGTGTAGTCCACGGCGATGCGGACCGGGTCGGGTTCGGTGTTGACGATGGAGGCGCGGAAGGTGATCGTGCCGCCGAAGGGCACCGAGGACGCGGACAGCTCCGGGCCGGTGGTGTCGACGTCGACCGGGGCGAACCCCAGGAGCCGCAACGCTCCCGGGTGGCCTCGCTTGACCAGGGTGCGCAGCGCGTGGCGGACGAGGGCGGGGGTGTTGCCGCCCGGTTCCGACAGCCACCCCGCGGCGGTGTCGACGACGAGGTCCGGGTGGTCCCGGCTGAGGTCGTTGAGGTGGTTGGCCACCGAGCGGCGGACGTACTCGCTGTCGTCGCGGTGGAGTGCGTGCAGGATCGGCAGGGTGATCCCGGGCCGGGTGAGCAGGCCGGGAACCCGGGTGGCCCACGGCAGGAACGGCCGGGTGCCCTCCGACGCCAGCCTGCGCACGTGGGGGTCGGGCGAGGTCGTCCAGGTGGTGATGGTGGCCAGGGCGCGGTCGGGGTCGTGGTCGAGCAGGGGGCGCAGGGCGAACTCGGAGGTGAGCCGCGGGGTCAGCTCCGCCAGCAGCGCCAGCGCGTCGTCGAACGCGGTGTCGGTCCGCTCGGCGATGGCCTTCGCCGCCACGGCGGAGGTGACCGGCCAGATCAGCCAGCCCGCGAACGGCCGGTCCCCGTCCCGGGCGGCGCGGATGGTGGCGGCGAAGGTGGCGTAGTCGCCGGGCAGGTCCGCCAGCAGCGCGTCGCGCAGCAGGTCGCTGCGCTCGCGCAGGCCCAGCGCGTCGAACCGCCCCGGTGCGGCGCGCAGGGCGGTGAGCCGGGCGGCGGGGGCGGCGGCGCGGATGGCCGTGGTCAGGGCGCGGGCGGTCGGTGTGCCGATGAGTTCGTCGGCGAAGGGCATGGGGGCCTCCGGGGGGATCGGGAGGAGTGTGCCGCGGGGGACCGACAGAACCGGCGGTTCCCGGGGCCACCGCGCGGGTCCGGACGACCTCGGTGGCGCCGCTGACCGGTCCCGCCTCCCCCACCGCGCCGGGGTGAACGGGGCGGTCAGCCCGCGAGGCAGTCGACGCCGGGGACCGGGGCGGGTTCGAAGAAGATCAGGGCCGTCTGCACCAGTGGCTCCACGAGCTGGGGCAGGGCGCGGACGCCGTCGGTGTAGAGGGTTCGGCGGATGCGTTCGACGGCGCCGCCGACGTACAGCTCGAACACGTCGGGGGGCAGCCGCCGGATCGCCGGGTCGCGCAGGCGGGCTCGGCGGTGCAGTTCGGCGAACGCCTCGGCGAAGACCAGGTTGGCCGCCATCCCCCGCCGCGCGGTGGCCTCGCCCGCCCTGGGCCCCTCGACGTAGAGCGACCACGCGACCGCGTGGCGGACCGACAGGGTGCCCAGGAAGACCTGCCAGGCCAACCGCACCCGGCCCGACCAGTCGTCGGCGGGCAGCGGCGCGACGGCGGCCCGCAGCCGGGCCCGCACCCGGGCCACCGCCCGGTCGTGCGCGGCCACGAAGCACGACTCCTTGCCGTCGAAGTGCTGGTAGAAGGTCCGCTTCGACACCGCGGCCAACCCGACCACGTCCCCGACCGTCGCCGCCGGGTAGCCCTTGTCCGCCACCACGACCAGCACCGCGTCGAGCAACCGGTCGAGCTGGGACGGTTCCGCCCACGTCATGCCCGGCACCCCCTCACACCTGTCCAGTGGTCGGATTCGCGGGCGTCCCGGTTCCCGGTCGGACCCACCGGACGGCGAACGGCGCCCGGCCTCGGTGCGAGGCGGGCGCCGTTCGGTGAGTCTGGCGGAAGCGCTTACTTCTGGCGCTTGCCGTAGCGCTTCTCGAAGCGCGCGACCCGGCCGCCGGTGTCCATGATGCGCTGCTTGCCGGTGTAGAACGGGTGGCAGTTCGAGCACATGTCGACGTAGAGCGAGCCCGAGGTGTTGGTGCTGCGGGTGGTGAACTTGACGCCGCAGCTGCAGGTGACCTCGATGGGCGCGTACTCCGGGTGGATGCCGCTCTTCATGGTTCTCTCCTCGTCAGGTGGTCGTCGGGTCCCCGTCACGGGGTGAACCGAAACCGGTGTTCGACCGACCATTGTGCCAGGTCCACCCGACGACCCCGGCGGCGACCGCCGCGAAGCAGCCCAGCAGGGCGCCGACCACCCGCAGCCCGTCGGTGCCGATCAGCGACCCGCCGCCGAGCGCGGCCAGCAGCGGGCCCACCGCGGCCAGCGCCACCGTCTCCGTGCCGAGCCGCGCGGCGTTGAACATGCCCGACGCCGCGCCCGCCTGCTCGCCGGGGACGGCGCCCAGCGCCAGCCCGTCCAGCAGGCCCGTCGTCAGCCCGACACCGGCGCCGACCAGCACGAACGCGCCCATCCACGGCCCCGGGCGCGGGGTCGCGGTGACCAGCAGCAGCGCGCCCGCGCCGGTTCCCAGCAGCGACCCCACCACGACGACGGGCACGGGCACGGCCCGCACCAGCAGCGCCCCGAGCGGGGGCAGCACCACCGTGGGCAGGGTGAGCAGCAGCAGCCACAGCCCGGCCTCGCCCGCGCCCATCCCCACCACGGAGATCAGGTACGACGGCAGGTAGACCAGCAGCGGCACCAGCACGGCCATGAACGACCCGGCCGCCGCCGACAGCGCGGTGAACCGGCGGTTGCGCAGCAACCCCAGGTCGAACAGCGGGTCGGGCCGGTGCCGCTCGACCCGGGCGAACGCGGCGCCGAGCAGCGGCACCAGCAGCAGCCACCAGTAGGCCGCCTCGGACACCGCGGTGATCACCACCAGCAGCGCCGCGGTCGACAGCGCCGCCCCGGCCCAGTCGACGCGGCGGTGGGGGTTCCCGGGCAGGACCGGGAGCAACGGGGCGCAGACGAGCGCGAAAGCAGCCAGCGCCGCGGGCACGGCGAACACCGCCCGCCAGCCCAGGTGGTCGACGAGCAGGCCGCCGATCGTGGGGCCGAAGGCGAGACCGGCGCCGAGGACGGTCCCGAGCAGCCCGAAGGCCCTGGCCCTGGCGGCCCCGGAGAAGGTCTCGGCGAGGATCGAGCCGCCGCCGGTGACGGCCGCGGCGGCGCCGATCCCGGCCGCGAAGCGCAGGGCGTCGAGCGCGACGACGTCGGTGGCCAAGGCGCTGGTGAGGCCCGCGGCGGCGAAGAGTGCGACTCCCGCCAGGTAGCAGCGGCGCCTGCCGAGGACGTCGGCTAGGGAGCCGGTGAACACCAGGAACGCGGCGAACGCGGCGTTGTAGCCGGTCACCACCCAGCGCGTGGCGCCCGGCCCCGCCGACAGCGAGGTCGCGATGTCGGGCAGCGCGGCGGAGGAGCCGGTGATGGTGAGGGGGAAGACGACGGTGGAGAGCAGGACGACGGCCAGCACGGCCGTCGGACGTGGGCGGAGCACGGATTTCCTTCCGGTGGGTGAGCAGGGCGAACCGGCCCGCCGGTTGTCACCGGCGGGCTGGGTCCGCGGAGCTACACCGCGTACTTGGCGGAAGGACGGCGTTCACGTGCCACGCCCGGGACCGTATCAGCGCACGGTTCCCCAGTAGACCCAATTCCCGTCGCTGCGGGTGAAGCGGCTGTTCTCGTGCAGGACGCCCTGGCCCGCGCCCTCGAGGTAGTGCGCGCGGAACTCCACGGTGCCCTCGGCGTGCAGCAGGCCGCCGCCGGTGCGCCCGAGGACCTCCAGCCGGACCCAGCGCTGGTCGGGGTCGAGCTCGACCCGGCGCGGGCGGGTGTCGGGGTGCCAACTGCGCAGCAGGTAGTCGGCGTCGCCCTCGGCGAAGGCGGTGAAGCGGGAGCGCATGAGGGCTTCGGCGGTGGCCGCGGGGGCGGTGCCGGAGAGGGCACGACCGCAGCAGTCCACGAGGGGCAGGCCGGTTCCGCAGGGGCAAGGGATGGGGGGCACGGCGCCATTGTGCGCCAGAGGGTGCGGCACGGGGTGCGCCACCGGCGGAACGCGCACCCCGTTGAGCACGGTGGCGCCCCGCGCGCTGATCCCGGTGAGCGTTTCCGGGGCGACCGGGTCGAGGACCTGTCCGCCCTGGTCGGGCGGCCGTAGGGTCGACGGGACGACGACGCTGTCGCAGGATTCGAGGAGCCGTGACGACCGTTCCCGCCGCGCGGCGGACCACGACCGCGGTGGCGGACGCGGTCGCGCTGCCCGCGCTGCTGCGGCGGTGGGCCGACCGGACCCCCGACCTGCCCGCGCTGACCTTCCTCGACCACGACCGCGACGCCGAGAAGACGCTGACCTGGCGCGGCCTCGACGACCTGGTCGACTCGATCGCGGCCTGGGTGCGCCCGCGCTGCGCGCCGGGGGCGCGGGTGGCGATCCTGCTGGAGCAGTCGCCGTCCTACGTGGCGGCGTTCCTGGCGGTGCTGCGCGCCGGGCGGATCGCGGTGCCGCTGTTCCCGCCCGCCTCCCGCCACGACGACACCCTGGTGGCCGCGCTGGTCGACTGCGCGCCGGAACTGGTGCTGACCACGTGGACCGGGCTGGAGGCGGTGGCCGCGTTCGTGGCCGGGTGCGCGCCCGCGCGGGTGGTGCCGGTGGACGCGCTGCCCCCGGCCGAGGGCCGGGGAACCGGCCCGGCCGAGCCGGACCTCGACGCCGTGGCGTACCTGCAGTACACCTCCGGCACCACCCGCGACCCGGTGGGCGTGGCGCTGACCCACCGCAACCTGCACGCGGGCGCGGCGCAGGCCGGGGCGTGCTTCGGGGCGGGCGCGGAGGTGGCGGTGAACTGGCTGCCGCTGTTCCACGAGATGGGGTTGGCGATCGGGCTGACCGTGCCGCTGCTGCTGGGCAAGCGGACCGTGCTGATGGCCCCCAGGGCCTTCCTGCACCGGCCGGGGCGCTGGCTGCGGGCGCTGTCGGACAACCCGGGCGCGGTGACCGGCGCCCCCAGCTCCGCCTACGCCCACGCCGCCGAGCGCAGCACCGCCGCCGAGCGGGCGGGGCTGCGGCTGGAGCACGTGGTGGCCCTGGTCAACGGCGGTGAACCGGTGCACCACCACGACGTCGAGCTGTTCCACCGGGTCTTCGCCGAGTGCGGGCTGCGCGCCGACGCGCACCGCCCCGCCTACGGCCTGGCCGAGGCGACGGTGCTGGTGGCCGCGAGCCCGGCGGGGGCGCCGGTGGTGCGCTCGTTCGACGCCCGGCGCCTCGGGCTCGGGGAGGCGGTGCCCGCTGGTCGGGGGCGGCGGGCGAGCACGCTCGTCGGGTGCGGCGCGGCGGTCGGCCAGGAACTGTCCATCGTGGACCCGGAGACGGCGGACCCGGTGCCGGACGGGCGCGTCGGCGAGATCCGGGTGCGCGGCCTCAACGTCGCCCGGGGCCGCTGGCGCGACGGCGGGCCGGTCGTCGACGGGGCGGGCTGGCTGCGCACCGGCGACCTCGGCGTGGTCGTAGACGGCGCGCTGTTCGTGCTCGGCCCGCGCACGCAGGTCATCACCGCGGGCGGGCGCGAGCACCACCCGCAGGACATCGAGCGCACGGTGCAGCGGGCGCACCCCGCGGTCCGCCCGCACGCGGTCGCCGCGTTCGGGGTGCCCGGCCCGGACGGCGGCAGGCTGGTCGTGGTGGCCGAGCGGTCCCGGACCGCAGGCGCCGGGATCGCCACCCGCGCCGACGTCGCCTCGGCCATCCGACCCGCGGTCGCCGCCGCGCACGGGGTGCGGGTGCACGAGGTGGTGCTGCTCGAACCGGGGCAGGCACCGCGCACGTCGAGCGGGAAGATCCGCAGGTCAGCGAGCAGGGAGCGGTACCTGGCGGGGCGGGCGGGGCACGATTGACCGCGTTCGGGCGGGCCGATAACCTCGACTGGTCGCCGGTGGGCGCGAGGAGTGGGAACATGCAGCCAGGCGGTCCGGCGGAGCGGTCGGCGAACGCGTGGCCGAGGATACCGCGGCAGTTCGCGGCGGTGCTCCGCCCGCGCATCGACGTGATCGGCCGCGAGATGATCGAGACCATCGCCCGCGAACTGCCCGACTACCGCAAGCCCGCGGACTCCCCGTTCGGCCACGACTTCACCAGCGCGGTCAAGCGCGCCCTGCACGACTTCGCCGACCTGGTCGAGGACCCGCGCAGCCCGCGGGCGGACAACGCGCTGTTCTTCCGCGGGCTGGGCGAGACCGAGTACCGCAACGGCCGCAGCCTCGACCTGCTCCAGGCCGCCTACCGCATCGGGGCGCGGGTCGGCTGCCGCTGCTACATCCAGCTCGCCCGGGACGCGGGCCTGTCCACCGAGACGGTCCTGGTGCTGAGCGAGGCGGTGCTGATCCACATCAACGCCCTGGCCAACGAATCGGTGAAGGGCTACGCCGCCGCCCGCGAGCACAACGACGACAACCGCCTGGGCCAGGACCGCCGCGCCCTCGCCGAGCGCCTGCTGGAGCGCCGCCCCACCGGCGGCGCCCCCCTGTCCGGTCTGGCCGCGCGGGCGCAGTGGCCGCTGCCCGCCGCGGTGGCGTGCGTGCTGACGACCCCGGCCGAGCAGGACGCGTTCGACCGGGACGTGCTGGTGCTGCCGCGCGGCCCGGAACTGGTGCTGGTGCTGCCGGACACGGCGATCGACGACAGCCTGGCCGCGGTCCGCGCCCGGCTGCGGGAGCGGCAGGCGGTGCTGGGGCCGACCGTCCCGCTGGCCGAGGCGTGGCTGTCGCTGCACTGCGCGCGGTCGGTGAACCGGTTGGTGCGGCGCAAGATGGTGCAGGCGTCGGGAGACGGGATGGTCAGCGCGGCGGACCACCTGAGCGAGGTGATGCTGACCGGCAACGAGCCGCTGGGGCGGTTGTTGGCGCAGCGCACCGTGTCCTGCCTGACGGACCTGAGCCGGGGCAAGGCGACCCGGTTGGAGGAGACGCTGGACGCCCTGCTGTCGTCGTGGGGCCGGACGGCGCCGGAGGTCGCGGAGGCGCTGGGCGTGCACCCGCAGACGGCCAGGAACCGGATGCGGCAACTGGAGTCGCTGCTCGGTGACCGGCTCAGCGACCCGTCGTTCCGGTTGGAGGCGCAGGTGGTCCTGCGGCTGCGGGCGCTGCTGCGCACGGCGGGTGAGCCGGTGGACCGGGACGTGCCGACGCGGGTCCCCTGACCGGGCGCGAACGGGCCGGGGCGGCGGCGGGGTGGCCTACGATGGCCGCATGAGATCAGCCGGGGTGGTCCACGGCACCCGGGGACTGGGACCGCAGGCGCACGCCTGCTGGCGGTACCGCGATCCGGTCGAGTTCCGCACGCACGCACGCGACTTCCTCGCCGACGGCCTGCGGCTCGGGCTGCGCCCGATGTACGTGGTCTCCGCCGACGACGCGGCACCGGCGGTCGGGGAGCTGCGCCGGTCGGCCCGGCTCGACCGCGCCCTGGACGAGGGCGACCTGCGCGTCACCCCCCTCGACTCCGCCTACGCGGACGACGCGGTGATCGAGCCGGGCGAGCAGGTCGACCGGTACGCCGCGGCCACCGACGAGGCGGTCGCCGCCGGGTTCGCGGGCCTGCGGGTCGCCGCGGAGGTGACCCCCCTGGTGCGGACCGCCCCGCAGGCGGCGGCGTTCACCCGGTACGAGCACCTCGTCGACCGGTACATGACGGCCCGGCCGTTCTCCGCGCTCTGCGGCTACGACCAGCGGGTCCTCGGGGAGGACACCATCACCCGGCTGGCGGTCATGCACCCGCACGCCAACTCCGACACCGCGGGCTTCCGCCTGCACGGTTCCCCGCTGCCGGGCTGCGCCGCGGCCCTGGGCGGCCAACTGGACCTGTGCGGCGCCGACCACCTGGGTTCCGCGCTCGACCGGGCGGACCTGCCGGTCCACGACGCCACCATCACCCTCGACGCCACCGGCCTGGAGTTCGTCGACCACCGCAACCTGATCACCCTCGCCGAACACGCCAGGTCGCGTGGGGCGACGCTCGTCCTGCGCACCGCCCACCGCGGGGCCGCGCGGATCACCGGCCTGCTGGGGCTCGACGGCGTGCGCGTGGAGCTGCCCGCATGACCCGACCCGCCTCCCCCGCGTTCACCCACCCCGCCTTCTTCTACGACGACGACGCCGACTACCTCGACACCCTGGTGCCCTTCGTCGTCGAGGGCGTGGAGGCGGGCGAGCCGGTCGCCGTCGCCGTGCCCGCCCGGCGGCTGGAGCTGCTGCGCGAGGCCCTGGGCGGGCACGCCGAGGCGGTGTGGGCGCGGGACATGGCGGTGGCGGGCGGCAACCCGGGCCGCATCCTGGCCACCGTGCTCGGCCACTTCGCCGACCGGCACCCCGGCAGGCGCGTGCGCATCGTCGGCGAACCGGTCTGGCCGGGCCGCGACGCCACCGAGTACCCGGCCTGCGCCCGGCACGAGGCGCTGATCAACCTGGCGTTCGCCGACCGCGCCGCCACCATCCTCTGCCCCTACGACGCCGCGGCCCTCGACCCGCACGTCCTGGCCGAGGCGCGCGCCACCCACCCGGAGGTCTGGGCCGGGGGCGCGCGCGGCGCCAGCGACCGCTACGCACCCCACGACGTGCTGGTCAACCACAACCACCCGCTGCCCCACGTGCCGCACGCCACCGTCCACGCGATCGCCACCGCCGCGGAGATCCGCCCCCTGCGCGGGGTGATCACCCTCCTGGCGACCGACCTCGGCCTCCCCGGGGACCGGGTGCCCGACCTCGAACTGGTCCTCTCCGAACTCGTCGCCAACAGCCTCACCCACGGCGGCGGGCGGTGCACCCTCGCCGTGTGGCGGGAGGGGCACCGGCTCGTCTGCTCGGTCAGCGACACCGGCAGCTTCACCGACCCGCTCGCCGGGACCCGCCCGCTGACCGTGGGCCAGCCGTCCGGGCGCGGGTTGTGGTTGGTGCACAGCATCGCCGACCTGGTCCGCGTCCACACCGGGGACGCGGGCACCACGATCCGCGCGTACTTCCGGCTGCCCTGAACCCGAGCGCGCTCAGCGCGCCCGGGGGGCGGTGACCAGGGCCAACCGCAGCAGGAAGCGCTGCTCGCCCTCCAGCGCCGAGTCGCCGAGCAGGTCCCTGAGCTGCTGGAGGCGGTAGCGCACCGTCTGCGGGTGCAGCCCCACCCGCTGCGCCACCTCGCGCACGTCCCCGTCGTGGCGCAGCCACAGGGCGAGGGTGGTGAGCAGCTTGGCGCGGCGGCCCGGGGAGAGCGCGGCGAGCGGGGCGAGGGTGGCCGAGCGAACCCAGGGCAGCAGGCCGTCGTCCGCCGCGGCCAGGAGGGTGAGCAGGTGGTCGTCGGCCCGGGTGAGGCGCCGCGTGGGCAGGGTGCCCCGGTCGACGAGGTCGAGGAGGGTCCTGGCGTAGTGGGCCGAGCGGTGGGCGTCGGCCGTGGGCACCGGGGGGCCCGCGGCGAAGCGGATGCCCCGGCGGGTGCTGGGGGCCTCGGGGATCGGCTGGTCGGCGGGGACGAGCAGGCAGGTGCCCGCCCGGTCCGGGTCGGTGAGGGCGCCGGGGGGAAGGCGGGCGGGATCGACGCGGAACGGGGTGTCGGCGACGAGCGCGGTGACGCGGTCCGGCAGCGGCCAGCCCGCCTCGGCCGCCCGGGCGGTCAGGTCGGGGACGGGCGCGGGGGCCAGGAGCAGGGCCAGCAGTTCGGCCCGGCCGGGGTCGGTGCTCCCCGCCGCGGCCCGGTGGCCGTCGCGGGCGGCCTCGCACACGGTGTCGGTGAAGGCGAAGAGGGCGTCCACCACGGCGACCGTGGCCGTGGGGGACACCCGCAGCCTGCGGGCGAGCACGATCAGGTGGTGCCAGACCGCCCTGGCGGCGACCCGGGTGGCGGACTCGACCACCTCCAGGCCGCGGCCCGCCCGCCGCTCCGCCGCGCCCACCTCGCCCAGCAGCAGCCGCCACGCCGGTGGGGCGCAGCGGCCGTCGAACACCGCGTCCAGGCCCACGTCGACGGCGGCGGTGACGGTGGCGGTGAGGGCGGCCAGGTCCGCGGGATCGCGCGGGCCCGCGGACCGGGTGATCGCCTCGACCGCGGTGCGGACCAGGTCCGAGCGGCGGGCGCGGGCGGCGACGGCCAGGCGCAGGTCCTCGGCGGGCGGGGTGGTGCGGGTCGTGCGCGCCGCGGTCATGCCGGTGCCCCCCGCTGTCGTCGGTGCAGGACGGGAACGAGGACGGGGGGCGGGGTGGACACCGTTGTCCGCCCCACCCCCCGCCGGTTCGGGCTAGACCGGGCAGCCGACCTTGAAGCTGACGAAGGAGGCGTCCGGGCTGGGGGCCGGGCAGAGGAACTGCGAGTAGCGGGTGTCGTCGTCGACGAAGCGCTTGAGCCACGACACGGCGAACTTCGTCACCGTGGCCGTGTAGCCGTTGGTGGTGAAGTGGTCCGCGCCCTTGAGCTTGAGGTAGCCCTGGTTCTGGTTGCCCTTCAGCGACTCGTAGAACGGGTCCGCGTGCATGAACGTCGGGGCGATCACGTCGTTGTCCGCGCCGATGATCAGGGTGGGGACGGTGACGTCGCTGAAGTTGGAGGACATGTTCCACGGGGCCAGCGGGATCGCGGCCTTCAGCGCCGGGTTCTTGCTCGCGGCGAGCAGGGTGCCGCCGCCGCCCATGGAGTGGCCCATGACCGCGAGGCGGTTCGGGTCGACCCGGTCCTTGACCGGGGACTCGTTGGCCAGCCAGTCCACCGCGGCCAGGAGCTGGTTGCTGCGCGGCTCCGGGAAGTCGGTGATGGAGTTGGGCTCCAGGGTGATGACCACGAACCCGTAGGAGGCCAGGGTGGGGCCGTACCAGGAGGTGGTGAACTCCGGCTCCAGGAACCCGGGGATCACCGCGACGGCGCCGTAGGTGCCCTGGGAGGTGTCGGTCGGGTAGTAGACCGTGCCCCGGTTGAACGCGCGGCCGGACTGGGCGGCGACGGACTGCTGCTGGACGGCGAACGGGCCCTTCTGCGCCCGGATGGACTGGTCGGTCGGGTCCGGTCCCTTGGCGAAGGCGCTGACCTGGAGCGCCGCCGAGGTGGTGGTGTCGGGCTGCCCGGCGAACGCCTGGGGGCCGAGGAATGCCGCGGCGCCCACCGCCGCGGCGGCGGCCAGCACCGCCGACCTCTTCACGATGTTACGACGCACGATCGAACTCCTCGACATTTGGGCGGTTCCGGAGTTCGTACGCTAAGGCAGCATTACGGCGAGGAAAACGGGTGCGGGCAAAGAGTGCACAAATGTCCGTGGATTGCCGACCCGACCACTCATGGACGTGAGTGTCTTGCGCGGCAATCCCCGCCTATGTCAATTACCCCTGGTGGGAGGCACCCAAACGGTGAACGTCCGGGTGTGCGCACAATTTTTCCCGACATTGTCACCAGCGGACAACCATCCCTTTCCGCCACTGCATTGCGCATCCTGCACAAACCCCGCGGCGGACCGGCCCCGCGCGTCCCCGCGCCGGTGGCGAGGTTGCCGGGGGTGCCCGGGGTGGGCAGGGTGGGGCGATGAGCGGCGACAAGGGCGAGACCAGGGACGGCGTGGGCCTCACCAACCTGGACCAGGAGTTGTTCGACGGCGCGGGCGCGACGAAGCGCGACCTGGTCGACTACCTCGACGCCGTGGCCGACCGGTTCCTGCCCGTGCTGTCGGGCAGGCCGCTGTCCGTGGTGCGGGTGCTGCGCGGGCAGGACGCGTTCATGCAGAAGAACGTCCCCAAGTACACCCCCTCGTTCGTCAGGACGGTGCCGGTGTGGGCGGAGTCGTCGAAGCGGGAGATCTCCTACGCGCTGTGCGACGACCGCCGCACGCTGCTGTGGTTCGGCAACCAGCGGGCGATCGAGTACCACCCGACGCTGGCCACCGCCGCCCGGCCGGGCAGGCCGACGCACCTGGTCCTCGACATCGACCCGCCCGAGGGCGGCGACTTCGCCGTGGCCGTCCGCGCGGCGCACCTGGTGCGCCGGGCGCTGGAGGACTGCGGGTTGGCGGGCGTGGTGAAGACCAGCGGTGCCAAGGGGTTGCACATCTTCGTCCCGGTGACGGAGGAGGAGAGCGCCGACGACATGGCCGCGGCGATGCGCGCGCTGGCCGCCCGCGCCGAGCGGCTCGACCCCGAGCTGGCGACGACGGCGTTCATCCGCGACGACCGGCACGGCAGGGTGTTCCTGGACTCCACCCGCGCGCACGGCGCGACCGTCGCCGCCGCCTACAGCCCGCGCAGGCGCCCCGGCCTCCCGGTCTCCTTCCCCCTGCCCTGGTCCGACCTCGACGACGCGCGCCCCGGCGACTTCACCATCACCACCGCGCCCGCGCTGCTCGGCGGCCGGGACCCGTGGGCCGACCTGATGCCCCGGCCGGTGGCGCTGCCCGGGGACCTCGTCGCCGAGGGGCACACCATCCCGGTGGCCAGGGTGCAGGCCATGCACGAGGGCAAGCGCCGCAAGCGGGCGGCCGAGCGGGCCGGTGGCGACGCCCCCGCGAAGTGAGCACCCGTGCACCGATCCCGCACCACCGGGACGTTCGGGAAAAAGTTCCCCTTGCTCGCAGTGGTCTGGACCAGGCATAGTTTGTTGTCACCCCGCACAAACACCCACGACGCGCCCCACCGGCCCCGACCGGGCAGGCGTGCTCCGTGGCGTCCGCAAAAGAGGTGACACCGGTGACAGTGCAGTCGACCAGATCCCGTCTCCGCGGCGCGTTCTCCCTGGCCGCCGTGGCCGTGGCCGCCCTGGTGGTCCCGCTCTCCCCCGGCACCGACGCCCAGGCGGCGCCCGCCGCCGACGTCAGCGCCGCGGCGGCCACCTTCACCGACGACTTCAACGGCCCCGCCGGGGCGCCGGTCGACGGCTCGAAGTGGCGCTTCGAGACCGGCGACAACGTCAACAACCACGAGCGCCAGTGGTACACCAGCGGCACCAACAACGCCGCCCTCGACGGCAACGGCAACCTGGTCATCACCGCCAAGCGGGAGAACCCCGGCAACTACCAGTGCTGGTACGGCCGCTGCGAGTACACCTCGGCGCGGCTGTCCACCGCGCAGACCTTCACCCAGACCTACGGCCACTACGAGGCCAGGATCAAGATGTCGCGCGGGCAGGGCATGTGGCCCGCGTTCTGGATGCTGGGCAGCGACATCGGCAGCGTCGGCTGGCCCAACTCCGGCGAGATCGACATCATGGAGAACGTCGGCTTCGAGCCCAACACCGTGCACGGCACCATCCACGGCCCCGGCTACTCCGGCTCCGGCGGCATCGGCGCGGGCTACAGCGGCCCCACCTTCGCCGACGGCTTCCACACCTTCGCCGTCGACTGGACCCCCGGCCGGATCGTCTGGTCGGTGGACGGCAACGCCTACAGCACCAAGACCACCGCCGACGTCGGCGGCAACCGCTGGGTCTTCGACCACCCCTTCTACATGATCCTCAACCTCGCCGTCGGCGGCTACTGGCCGGGCGACCCCAACGGCTCGACCCCGTTCCCGAACCAGCTCGTGGTCGACTACGTGCACGTGACCAGCGGGGACGGTGGCACCGCGCCGCGCACCGGCCGGGTGACCGGCATCGCGGGCAAGTGCCTGGACGTGGCCGGGGCCGCCACCGCGGACGGCACCCCGGTGCAGATCGCGAACTGCTCGTCGAACCCCGCGCAGAGCTGGACCTTCGGCACCGACGGCACGATCAGGGCGTTCGGCAAGTGCCTCGACGTCACCTCGGGGTCGACCGCGAACGGCGCCCGGGTCCAGTTGTGGACGTGCAACGGCACCGGCGCGCAGAGGTGGGCGGTCAGCGGGGCGCGCGACATCGTCAACGTCACCGCGAACAAGTGCCTGGACGTGGTCGACGGCAGCTCGAACGACGGTGCCCGGACCCAGATCTGGGCGTGCACCGGCGCCGCGCAGCAGAAGTGGACCACTCCCTGAGCCGACCCGTCCCGAGCTGACCGCCGCATCCTGACCTGGGGCGACTCCGGGATGACTCGGAGTTGTCCACAGGCGGGACGCGGCGGTCGCCGCCGTGTCGGCCGATCGCCGTAGTATCGCCGCGTGTCCGCCCACCACACCGAGTACAGCGTCGCCGACTTCGCCACCGACTACGCGGACCTCCCGCTGCCACCGGAGCCCGACGAGTTCGACGAGCCCGAGTACTTCGACCCGGCCCCGACCGCGGGGACCACCCGGCCCGCGACGACCGCCGAGGCCGCCGAGTTCGCGGCCGAGGTCGCGGTGCCCGCGCGCCCGCGCGAACCGGAGTCGCCGCTGGAGGTGCTGCGGCGGGTCTTCGGCTACGAGGCCTTCCGCGGCGAGCAGGCCGAGATCATCGACACCGTGGTCGGCGGCGGCGACGCGCTGGTGCTGATGCCCACCGGCGGCGGCAAGTCGCTGTGCTACCAGATCCCGTCGCTGGTCCGCGACGGCGTGGGCGTGGTGATCTCCCCGCTGATCGCGCTGATGCAGGACCAGGTCGACGCGCTGCGCAACGTCGGTGTGCGCGCCGGGTTCCTCAACTCGACCCAGGACCACAACCAGCGCCGCGAGGTCGAGCGCGACTTCCTCTCCGGTGAGCTGGACATGCTCTACCTGGCGCCGGAACGGCTGCGGCTGGATTCCACCGTGGACCTGCTGGGCCGGGGGAAGGTGGCGCTGTTCGCCATCGACGAGGCGCACTGCGTGTCGCAGTGGGGCCACGACTTCCGCCCGGACTACCTGGCGCTGTCGGAGCTGCACCAGCGGTGGCCGGACGTGCCGCGCATCGCGCTGACCGCGACCGCCACCGAGGCCACGCACACCGAGATCGCCGAACGCCTCGACCTGGGTCAGGCCCGGCACTTCGTGGCCAGCTTCGACCGGCCGAACATCCAGTACCGGATCGTGCCCAAGGCCGGCCCGCAGAAGCAGGTCCTCGACCTCATCCGCACCGAGCACGCGGGCGACGCGGGCATCGTCTACTGCCTCTCGCGCGCCACGGTGGAGAAGACCGCGGAATTCCTGTCGCAGAACGGGGTTCCGGCTGTGCCGTACCACGCGGGCCTCGACGCCGGGACGCGGGCGCGCAACCAGTCGCGGTTCCTGCGCGAGGACGGGCTGGTCGTGGTCGCGACCATCGCCTTCGGCATGGGCATCGACAAGCCGGACGTCCGGTTCGTGGCGCACCTCGACCTGCCCAAGTCGGTCGAGGGCTACTACCAGGAGACCGGTCGCGCGGGCCGCGACGGGCTGCCGTCCACCGCCTGGCTGGCCTACGGCCTCGCCGACGTGGTGCAGCAGCGCAAGATGATCGACCAGTCCGAGGGCGACCTGGCCCACCGCCGCAGGCTCAGCGCGCACCTCGACGCGATGCTGGCCCTGTGCGAGACGGTCGAGTGCCGCCGCGGCCAGCTCCTGAACTACTTCGGCCAGACCGCCGAGGGCAAGTGCGACAACTGCGACACCTGCCTGACCCCGCCGGAGTCCTGGGACGGCACGGTCGCCGCGCAGAAGCTGCTGTCCGCGGTCTGGCGCCTGGACAAGGAGCGCAACCAGCACTTCGGCGCGGGTCAGATCATCGACATCCTGCTGGGCAAGCAGACCGACAAGATCACCCAGCACCGGCACGACCAGCTCGCCACCTTCGGCAAGGGCACCGAGCTCAGGGACCAGGAGTGGCGCGGGGTCGTCCGCCAGCTCCTGGCCCAGGGACTGCTCGCGGTGCAGGGCGACTACGGCACGCTGCACCTGACCGGGGCCAGCACCGAGGTCCTGGGCCGGTCCCGCCAGGTCATGCTCCGCCGCGAACCCGAGCGCCCGGCGGGCAGCGGCGGCGGCACCCGGTCGAAGCGGGCCGCCACCCCGGCCGTGGCGCTGTCCACCGAGGCCGCCCCGGTCTTCGAGCGCCTGCGCGCCTGGCGGGCCGCCACCGCCAAGGAGCAGGGCGTCCCCGCCTACGTGATCTTCCACGACGCCACCCTGCGCACCATAGCCGCGCAGCACCCCGCCGACCTGGCGGCGCTGGGCACCATCAGCGGCGTCGGGGAGAACAAGTTGGCCAAGTACGGTCAGCAGATCCTCGACACCCTCGCGGAGGGCTGACCGGATTCGGCCTTGCACCTGACGCGACGTCAGGACTTAGCGTCGTCCGTGCCGGCGCGAACGGGCCGGTGGGAGGAGGTGAACGGCGCGATGGGGCAACTCCACAAGATCGGGCAGCTCGCCGAGGCGGCGGGTCTCACGGTGCGCACCCTGCACCACTACGACCGCCTGGGCCTGGTCAGCCCGTCGGCGCGGACCGAGGCGGGCCACCGCCTGTACGGGGAGGCGGACGTGGTCCGCCTCTACCGGGTCCTGGCCCTGCGCCAGATCGGACTGTCCCTGGAGGCCATCGGTCGGGTCCTGGCGGGCGACGCTCCCCTGGAGCCGCTGCTCGCCCGGCACCGCGAACACCTCGACGACCGGATCACGGCCCTGCGCACACTGCGCGCGCAACTGGGCACCGTGCTGACGGCGGTCCGGGGGGACCGGCGCGCCGACGTCACCGACTTCCTGGACCTGATCCGGAAGGTGACCACAGTGGACGAGACGATGCAGAGGTACTTCGACCAGACCCAGCTCGCCGAACTGGCCGAGCGCCGGGAGCGATTGGGCGAGGACACCATCGCGGGTGCCGAGCAGGCCTGGCAGGTGCTCATCCCCCGCGTTCGGGCGGCGGTCGCGGCGGGCATGGACCCCGGCGCGCCGGAGGCCCGCGAGCTGGCCCGCGAGTGGATGGGCCTGCTGGAGCAGTTCCACGGCGGCGACAGCGGGCTGCGCGACTCCCTGTACCGGATGTACGAGGAGAACGCGGCGCGGGTCGAGCAGGAGTTCTGCGGCCCCGACCAGGAGCTGATCGACTTCATCACCCGCGCCAACACGACCGGCTGAGGTGCGACCCCGGGTGGGTCGGGGGGCGCTCCCCCGGCCCACCCCGCCTTGACAGGCAAGTGACAGCTTGCGTATAACTGTGCTCGTGGACGCGGACCCCGAGCTGTTCAAGGCCCTCGGCGACGCGACGCGGCGCACCATCCTGGACGAGTTGACCGACAAGGACGGTCAGACGCTGTTCGAGATCTGCGGCAGGTTGACGATGAAGCACGGCCTGGGCTCCTCGCGCCAGGCCATCTCGCAACACCTCGCGGTGCTCGAACAGGCGGGCCTGGTGCGCACCCGGCGGGAAGGCCGGTACAAGTTCCACCACATCGACACGGGCCCGCTGCGCTCCATAGTGGAGCGGTGGCCCCCCACCCCAGGAGAACCGAACCCGTGATCCGCGTCAACATCACCAGCGTGTTCGTCGACGACCAGGCCAAAGCGCTGGCCTTCTACACAGAGAAGCTGGGATTCACCAAGAAGACCGACGTGCCCACCGGCGAGGCCCGCTGGCTCACCGTGGTCTCCCCCGCCGACCCGGACGGTGTCGAACTGCTGCTGGAGCCGGACGGCCACCCGGCGGCGGGCCCGTTCAAGGAGGCGCTGGTCGCCGACGGCATCCCGTTCACCCAGTTCGCCGTGGACGACGTGCCCGCCGAGGTCGAGCGGCTCAAGGGGCTGGGCGTGCGGTTCACCCAGGACGCGACGGACCTGGGACCGGTGGTCGTCGCCGTCTTCGACGACACCTGCGGCAACCTGATCCAGCTCGCCGCCATGAAGTAGTCCACTGCCACCCGCTCACCGACACCTGGCGGTTCCGCGTGCCCGGTTCGGGCCGAACACGTTCCACGACGGGGCCTTCGAGGGGGGTCAGGCGGCGGCGACGGCCTGGGTGAGCTGGGCCACGGTCATCTCGATCCCCGACTGGACGTCCGGGTCGTCGGTGCGCGCGGTGTGCAGGGAGACCTCGATCGAGCACTCCCCGGCACCGATGTCGGTCACCTGGAGGCAGCCGTGGTAGTCGTTGGGGCCGTCCGCGCCCCAGCGCAGGGAGCGGGTCTCCGGGTCGACCAGCACCCAGGCCTTGGCGGCGACCCGTTCACCGTCCACATCGGTCTCGATCGCCACCTCCCGGTTCCCGGACGGTTGTTCCCCCACGGGTTCCGCGCTGACCATTCTGGGGAAGAACTCGGGCAGGTGGCGGACGTCGGCGAGGTAGGCGAAGACCTCGTCCGCTGGAACGGCCGCGGTGGCGGTGTGGCTGTAGTGGCACATGGGGACCGAGTACCCACGTCCACACCGGTTACACGAGCCAGCCCGGGGTGGGTGCGTCGTTCTCCTCGCACCACTCGATGGAGCCGACCGTCCACAGCAGAGCCAGGACCAGCACGTCGACCGGGTCGTAGCGCTCGTCCTCGCGCAGCGCCAGGGAAAGCTGGAAGTCGGTGTCCTCCGGCCTTCCGTTCAGCTCGGCGAGCAGGGCGCGCACCAGCGCGCGGACCGGCGGGTCGAGTTGGTCGACGACGACGGGCTGACCTTCCTCGTCGCGCAGGTCGAGCACGAAGGCCTTCTCCGCCACCGGGGTGTCGGCGCGCAGCAGCATCATGTCGGCGGTGGCGACCACCAGTTCGTGCAGCACGGCGGTCAGGCGCTCGTGGCGGTCGGGACCGGTCAGCACGTCGAGCGCACCGTCGGTGCCACGCGGGTCGGCACCGCCACCGCGGGTGACGGCGACGAGCCTGCGGGCCATGCCGCGGGGGTGCTCGGTCATCTCCTCGTCCTCCAGGTCGCAATCAGGATCTGACTGTCACTGCCTGGGGACGTACCCGGTCTTCCGCCGGGTCAAGCACCCGTTCTGCGGGCGAAGTGCGCGCGGATCGTCGTCCCGCCCGCACCGGTGTGCACCGCGACGAGGTCGGCGAGGGTGTTCACCAGCAGCAGACCGCGGCCGTTGGGCTGGTCGTGCGGGGCCGGGCGCAGGCCCGCGAGCTGGTCGACCAGCCTGCCCCGGTCGCGCACCTCGCACACCAGGCCGCCCGCGTCGGCCCACAGCCGCAGCACGGCCGCGCCGCCGCCGTGCTCGACGCTGTTGGTGAGCAGTTCGGTGACCACCAGCGCCACGTCACCCGCCTGCTCCTCGTCGAGGCCCACGGCGCGGGCGCGCTCGCCCGCGAGGCCGCGCGCGTTCGCCAACCGTCCGCTGTCGACCTCCAGCTCGACCGCGGTCTCGGTCGTGTCGGGGAAGGGCTGGTTGTAGGTCTCCAGCGCGACCTGCGGGGCGTAACCGGGGCTGGGTCGCCGGGCGCCGTGCTCCAGCACCCCGGGGTGGGTCGCCAGCGCGTCGGCCAGCTCCCTCGGGTGCAGCCGCCGGGCGTCGTAGGGGCAGAGCACCCGCACGGCCCGACCGTCGAGCAGGGAGTTCGTCAGCGCCTCGTACCGCACGCAGGACGGGTAGGCCATCGGCGCGCGCCCCGGCCAGACCACCTCGGTGACGACCCGGGCGCCCAGGTGCAGCACCGGGTGCAGCACGGCGGGGACGAGCCTGCCGGGGTTGCCGCCGACGTCGGCGATGTCGAGCCAGCGCACCCGCTCACCGACGCCGTCGTCGGCGCAGCGGTCGCGCAGCGGTCCGAGGTTCGGGGCGGGCACAGCCACGGTCACCGACTCGCCGCCGAGGACGCCCTCGCGCACGAAGGCGGCGACGCAGTCGAGGTACTCGTCGTGGTCCCGGTAGAACAGCGCGGTGTGGTCGCGCGCGGTGGGCACCGGGTGCGCGCGGGCCGGTGGTGCCGTCAACCTTCCACGCCCCTCTCGGCCATCACGGGTTGAGTGCGCTCAATCTAGCCCGCCCCGTCCACCCCGGCCGGACACCGCGTCGTGCGGGCACCCGGGTTCTGCCCGGATACTGTCCCAGGCGACGACGGGAAGGCGGCTGGGTTGGCGGTCGAGCACGAGAGCGGGCGGTCCGGCCCACCGTTCACCGGGTCGGACCCGGTGACCGGACTGCTGGCCGCGGTCGACTGGGCGCGCACCCCGCTCGGGCCCGCCGAGGGCTGGCACCCGCAGCTTCGGTCGGTGGTGCGCACGATGATCTCCTCCCGCCAGCAGATGGTGCTGTTCTGGGGGCCGGAGCGGATCGCCGTCTACAACGACGCCTATGCCCCGACCATCGGCGACAAGCACCCCCGCGCGCTGGGGCGGCCCGCCGAGGAGAACTGGGGCGAGCTGTGGGAGGTGCTGGCGCCGCTGCTGGACCGCGTCCACCGCACCGGCACCCCGTTCTGGGCGCAGGACCACCCGTTCTCGATCGAGCGCCACGGCTTCCTGGAGCAGACCTACTTCGACGTCTCCTACGACCCGGTGTTCGTCGACGCCCCCGGGGGCGGGGACGGCGCGGTGTACGTCGGCGGGGTGCTGTGCCTGGTCACCGAGACCACCGGCCGGGTGCTGGGCGAGCGGCGGATGCGCGCGCTGGGCAGGCTCGGCACGCTGCTGACCGGGTTGTCGGACACCGAGCGGATCGGCCGGGTCACCGCCACCGCGCTCGCCGACGACCCCGAGGACGTGCCCCGGGCGCTGCTCTACCTGCTCGACGGCGAGCAGCTCGTCCTGGCGGGCGCGGTCCACCGCGAGTCCGCGCCGCTGACGATCAACCTGGTGGGGCCCGACCCGGTGGTCGAGGTGCTGCGCACGGTGTTCGCCGACGGGGAGGCGGCGTGGCTCCCGGAACCGCCCGGCGGCGGGGCGCGCGCGCTGGCGCTGCCGCTGACCTCGCTGACCGGGGTGGGCGGGGTGCTCGTCGCGGTGCCGAACCCGATGCTGGACCTGTCGTCGGGGTACCGCGAGTTCCTCGACCTGGTGGCAGCGGCGGTGTCCGCGGCCCTGGCGAACGCGGCCACGCACGACGCCGAGCGCGGGCGGATCGAGTCGCTGGCCGAGCTGGACCGGGCCAAGACCGAGCTGTTCGCCAACGTCAGCCACGAGCTGCGCACCCCGCTGACGCTCATCGCCGGTCCCGCCGAGGACGCGCTGGTCGACGTGGTCGAGCCGCTGCCGCCCGCGCAGCGCGAGCGGGTGGAGGTGATCCGCCGCAACGCCGCCCGGCTGGTGCGGATGGTGGAGAACATCCTCGACTTCACCCGGATCGAGAGCGGTTCGCTGCGGGCCGAGCCCGGCGCCACCGACCTGTCGGTGTTCACCGCCGCGATCGCCGACTCGTTCCGCCCGGCGGTCGAGCGGGCGGGCCTGGAGCTGCGGGTGGACGCCCCGCCGCTGCCCAGGGAGGTGGCGGTCGACCGCGACATGTGGCAGCGGGTGGTGCTGAACCTGCTGTCGAACGCGCTGAAGTTCACCCTCACCGGCTCGATCGAGGTGGCCGTCGCCGACCGCGGCGGCCGGGCCGTGCTGACCGTGACCGACACCGGCCTGGGCATCCCGGCCCACGAGCTGCCCCGGCTGTTCGACCGGTTCCACCGGGTCCGCGAGCCCGCCGCCCGCTCCCGCGAGGGCACCGGTATCGGGCTGGCCCTGGCAGCGGAGCTGGTTCACCTGCACTCCGGCGACATCCACGCGGCGAGCGAGCCGGGGGTGGGCACCACGTTCACCGTGACCCTGCCCTACGGCGAGGCTTCCCCGGGCACCGCCACCCCGGCGCGCGGCGCGGTCGCCGAGGCGTACCTGGACGAGGCGCTGGGTTGGAGCGGGGGCACGTCCTGGGTGGAGGCGCTGCCGCGGGCCGACCCGCGCGCCACCGGCGGCTCCCGGGTGCTGGTGGTGGAGGACAACGCCGACCTGCGCGGGTTCCTGGTGCGGCTGCTGAGCAGGCACTGGGAGGTGGCGGTCGCGGCGAACGGCGACGAGGCCCTGACCGCGGTCCGCCGGGGCAGGCCGGACCTGGTGCTGACCGACGTGCTGATGCCCGGCCTGGACGGGTACGGGCTGCTGGCCGCGCTGCGCGGCAACCCCAGCACCGAACACATCCCGGTGATCCTGCTGTCGGCGCGGGCGGGTGAGGAGGCCGCGATCGAGGGCCTGGCCGCGGGCGCCGACGACTACCTGTCGAAGCCGTTCTCCGCCCAGGAGCTGGTGGCCAGGGTGCGGTCGAACCTGGAGCTGGCCCGGCTGCGCAGCCACCAGGCGGCCTGGCGGGCGGCGCTGGTGGAGTCGCTGGACGACGGGTTCTTCATGATGGACGCGGCGGGCACGATCCTGGAGATGAACGCCGCCTGCGGGCAGATCCTCGGCTTCGACGCCCGCGGCCTGCCCTACCCGCGCCCCTACCCGTGGTGGCCGGTCAGCGAGGTCGACCCGCGCGCCGCGCAGCGGCTGGAGGACGCCCTGGACCAGGCGCTGGCCGGGGGCGGCGGCCGGTTCGAGGTGCCCGCCCGGCGCGACACCGGGCGCCGGGTGTGGCTGGCGGTGAGCGTCAACGAGGTGCCGCCGCTGGGCGCGGGCCCGAAGCTGTTCGTGGGCACCGTGCGCGACGTGACCTCCGACCGGGTGGCCGCCGAGCGCGACGCCGCCCTGGCCACCTTCGCCGCCGCGCTGGCCGACGCCACCGACGTGGGCGAGGTGCTGGCGGCGGGCAGCAGCGGCCTGGGCGGGGCGTGGTCGACCCGGCCCGCGGTGGCGGTCGCCTGGTCCCGGGGTTCGGAGGGGTCGGGCACCCGGGGCGACCGGCCCGAGGTGGTGGCCGACGCCGACGGGCGCGGCTGGGACGACCTGCCCGCCCACGCCCGCTCGGCGCTGGACGCCGCCCGGCGCACCCGCACCCCGCAGGTGGTGCCCGAACCGGGGGCGGACCGGCGCTCGCTGGGCATCGCCGCCCGGTTGGACGCCGGGGGCGAGGAGACCGCCGTCTGGTTGGAGCTGGACCCGCCGCAGCGGGTGTCCGATGTGGACCGGTACCTGTTCGGCTCGCTGTGCGCGCAGCTCGGCCTGGCGCTGACCCGGGCCCGCTCGTTCGACGAGCAGCGGACCGTGGCGGTGACGCTGCAGCGCTCCATCCTCGGCCCCACCGACCTGCCCGAGGGCTTCGCCGTGCGCTACGAGCCCGCCCTGGAACCGCTGGAGGTCGGCGGCGACTGGTACGACGTGGTGCGCCTCGACGAGCACCGGGTGGGCGTGGTGGTGGGTGACTGCGTGGGCCGCGGGCTGCGCGCGGCGTCGGTGATGGGCCAACTCCGCAGCGCCTGCCGCGCACTGCTGCAACAGGCGATCGACCCGGCCCAGGTGCTCACCGCCCTGGACGACTTCGCCGAGCTGCTGCCCGGCGCCACCTGCACCACGGTGTTCTGCGCGATCGTCGACGACCAGGCAGGCACCCTCGTCTACAGCAGCGCGGGACACCTGCCCGGCCTCGTCGCGGGCCGGGGCGGGCGCACCAGCAAACTGGACGGGGCGAGTTCGGTGCCGCTGGCGGTGCGCGGCACCGCGGCGCGCCCGCAGGCCACGGTGACCCTGGAGGACGGCTGCACCGTCCTGCTCTACACCGACGGCCTGGTGGAACGGCGAGGGGAGGTCATCGACGACGGCATCGAACGGGCCGTGCGAGCACTCGTGGAAGCCGGGGACGCACCGACACTGGACGAGGCACTGCACCGGGTGATCACCGGACTGGCCCCCGAACACGGCCACGACGACGACGTCGCGGCACTGCTGTACCGGCACACCGCCGGGCGGATGTGACCCCACCGGGGCCTGTCCCCAACGCCCGCCACCGCGAACCCCACCGGCACAGCAAGAACAACCGACTACCCACAAACCGCCGGACCGACTACAGACATGCCCGGGTGGGTAGATGTCCTGAACCCAGACCGGCCACCCCGAAAACCACCAGCCCGACCACAGACATGCCCGGGTGAGTGGATGTCCTCAACGCAGACCGGCCACCCCGAAAACCACCAGCCCGACCACAGACATGCCCGGGAGGGTGGATGTGCTCGGCCAGCCGACCACCCCCAAAACCGGCGGCCCGGCTAAGCAGATGCCCGGGTGGGTGGATGTGTTTGGCCGGGGGTGGCGATCATGTGACAGCCTCT
>NZ_AYXG01000168.1 GCF_000564855.1 Actinokineospora spheciospongiae | reverse complement strand
GGCCAGGCGCGGCACCTCGTCGAAGTGCTCGCGCCGGTACGGGCCCCACACGGCCGGGCAGGTCAGCACCACCGACGACGGCGCACCGCCCTCCTGCGCGCCGACGAAGGCGACGACGTCGCGGAGCTGCGCGGCCAGCAGCGCGGCGGGGGAGTAGGCGGCACCGCTGAGCACCAGCGGCGTCGGGTCGCCGAGCCTGCGCTTGTGCCCGCGCGCCAACCGGGCCGGGTCCGACCTGCCCACCGCCTCGGCGACGTCGCCGGTGATCAGCGCGCCCTCGGCCGCCGCGTACACCACCGACGGGGTGATCACCCCGTCGCCGAGCGGGACCATCCGGGTGCCTGACTCCGAGGCCACGGCGGCCGCGGTGAAGGTCGTGCCGAGATCGATGCCGAGGCCGTAGCGCACTTGGACACTCCCTGCGTCGCGTCGCCGAATGATCAGGTCGGATGGTAATCCGACCGTTGTGCGGTAGGGATATCCCTACCCGCATCTGGGGTGGGCCACCTTGCCGACGGTGCCCGACTCGACCAGGCTGGCGGCGTGATCGGACTGCTGCTGGGGCTGCTCCGCCGCGCGGGCGGGTGGCGTCCCCGGCTGCGCCCGCCCACCCCGGACGCCGCTGAGCTGCGCCGCGACCTGGAACGGGTGCTGCACGACGGACCCGCGCTGCGCACCTCGGCGCTGGCGCTGGAGCTAGGCTTGCTCGCCGTGACCGTGACCGATCCCTGCCAGCGAGAGCGCGTCGAAGCCGCGCAGCACACCGTGCGCCTCGTCCTCGACGACCTGCGCCAGGTCGGGGAGGCGCTCTACCCGCCGGTGCTCCCCGGCGCGGGCATCGAACCCGCCCTGCGCTCGGTGGCCGAGCGCCACGGCCTGGCCCTCACCCTCGACGTGGTCGCGGCCGGGCTCGACGCCGACGCCCGGTCCCGCACCTGCCTGCTCGTGGCCGACCACCTGCGCTCGCTGCGCCCGGACACCGCCGTCGCGGTGCGGGTGCGCGCGGGCCGCCACCTCATCCGGGTGCGCATCACCGAGGACCGCCCCGGCGCGGCCCCCCGTCGGCACTGGGCGGTGCTCCGGTGCGCGTAGCCATCGCCGAGGACGGCGCCCTGTTCCGCGAGGGACTGGTGCTGCTGCTGGAAGCCGCGGGCCACGAGGTCGTCGGCTGCGTGCCCGACGGCGACCGCCTGCTCGCCCTGGTCACCACCGAACCGGTGGACGTCGCCGTGCTCGACATCCGGATGCCGCCCGAACCCGACGGCGGCCTGACCACCGCCGAGCGCATCCGCGCGCTGTACCCGGACATCGGGTTGCTGCTGCTGTCGCACTACGCCGAGACGCACTACCTGATGCGCGTGCTGGAGATCGGCACCGAGCGCATCGGCTACCGGCTCAAGGAGCGCGTGGCCGGCGTGCAGGTGCTCGACGACACGCTGGCGCGCATCGCCGCGGGCGAGATCGTGATCGAACCGGTGCTGGCCAAGCGGTTGGTGCAGACCCCGGCGGGCCGCGACGGCGGGGCGATCGACGCGCTGACCGAGCGCGAGCACGACGTGCTGCGGCTGATGGCCGAGGGCCGCACCAACAACGCCATCGCCGCCGAGCTGTTCATCTCCGCCAAGGCGGTGGAGAAGCACATCGCCGCGATCTTCACCAAGCTCGACCTGCCGGGCGACCCGTCCGTGCACCACCGCCGGGTCCTGGCCGTGCTGGCCTACCTCCAGGCGCGCCGGATCGACGGCTAGGCGTGCTCGCCCGGCGCGGGCGGGGACGCGCCCCGCACCAGGTGGCGGCGCAGGCACCCGCCGCCCTGCTGGTGTCGGCGCTCGTCGGCAACCTCGCCGAACTGGTGTCCGGCGAGGTGGTGTTCGGCGTTCCCTCCACCGGTGGGCTCGTCGTCGCGGTGAGCTGGCCGCCGCGCCCGCCCGGGACGCCGCTCGGCGCCGACTTCGCCCAGGTGGCCACCGCCCCCGGGGTGTCCGCGGCCGAACCGGCCCCCGGCGGCGGCGTGGTGGTGATCACCAAGTCGGGCCGCGTCACCGGCACCGACCGGTCGGCGCTGCGCGAAACGGCCACCTGGCTGGGCCTGGCCACCCGCCTGGACCGGCTGCGCACCGCCCGCGACCAGGCCGCCCGCCGCGCCGAGGGGCTCGACGCCGACCTGGCCGCCACCCGCGAGCGCCTGGCCCAGGTCCGCGACCTGGAGCGGCGCAGGCTCGTCGGCGCGATCACGGCGGTGACGACCCGCGAGTTCGCCGACGTCCGCGCCCGCGCCGAGGAACTGGGCTCCGCCTTCGCCGCGGACGACAGCACGGCCGACCCCGTTGCGGGAAAGGCGAAAGCGGGCAGCGGTACGGCGGAAACGGGTGGCGCCACGGTGAACGCCGTGGACAACACCGCGGAAACGGGCGGTGGCAAAGCGGAAACGGGCGGCGGAACGGCGGAAGCGGGCGACAGCGCGGCGAAAATGGGCGACAGCGCAGCAAATATGGGCGCCAGCGCGGCAAATATGGGCGCCAGCGCGGTGGAAGCGGGCGGCGACGCGGTGGGTGCCGTCGACAACCCGGCGGGCCGGGCGGTCGCGGACGCGGCGGGGCGCGCGGTCGACGGGCTGCGCGACGCCCTCGACGAGTTGATCGACACCTTCCGCACGGTGGTGCGCGGCGTGCACCCCGCCATGCTCCCCGAGCGCGGCCCCCGCGCGGCGCTGGAGGAACTGGCCGCGACGCTGCCCCGGCCGGTGCGCTTCGGCGGCGACCTGGGCCGCCGCGTCGGTTGGGAGGTCGAGTCCGGGCTCTACCACGCCGCCGCCGCGGTGCTGACCGTGCTCGCGGGCCGCGACGCGGACACCCCCGTGGCGGTCGACCTCGGCAGGCAGGGCACCGTGCTGCGGGTCGTGGCCACCGCCGCCGAACCCGACCGCCCGGTGGCGGCCCTGGTCGCCGCCCTGGCCGACGACACCGAACGCCTCGCCGTGCTCGGCGGAGCGCTGACCTGCGCCGCGGCGGGCGGTGTCGCCACCGTGTCGGTCCGGCTGCCCGAGCGCATCGGCGCGGACGCCGTCAACGGGGAGACCACCACCGCCGGGCTCCTCGACCGCGTCCGCGACCTGCTGGAGCAGGGTTGGCAGGCGGCCACCGACCCCGCCGACCGCGACCGCTGGGCCGCCATCGCCGACCGCCTGGGCAGGCCGGTCCGGCTGGCCGTGGTCGGCCCGGCCCGCACCGCCGTCGTGGGTGCGCTGCTCGGCACCGAGGTCGCCGCGGCCGAACACCCCACCTGGTACGCCCGCGGCGAGAGCGGCGCGACAACGAACGCGAACGGGCACCGGGTCGTGCGGCTGCCCGCGGACTTCCTGCGCGGCCTGACCGTGGTCGAGGTGCCCGGCGCGCCCGACGCCGCGCTCGCCGCGGCGTTGTCCGCCGAGTCGGAGGGGTTCGCCCCGGCCGTCGACGCCGTGCTCTGCCTCACCCCACCCGAACCGGGCTTCCGCGAGACCCTGCGCGCGGGCAGGCACCGGGTGGCGCTGATCGACCCGGACCCCGGCCTGCGCCCCGGCCTCGCCCTCGTCGCCGCCACCCTGCGCGAGGAGGAGCACCGCGCCCTGCGCTCCACCGCACCGGACCCCGTCGCCCTGGCCCGCGTCCCACCACCGGACCTGCCCACCGCGGTGTCCACCGCCCGCGGCGTCGTGGAGCAGGGCGCGGCCGCCCTGATGTCCGCCCTGGCCCAGCGCAGCGGCCTGACCGCACTGCGGCGCGGGCTGGCCGACACCCTGCTGGCCCGCGCGGAGGTCATCACCGCCCGCCGCGCCCTGGTGGCCGTCGACGCGGCGCTGCCCGCCCTGCCCGCGAACCACCCGCTGCGCTGGTCGGTCGAACAGGTCCGCGTGGAGGCCCACGACATCGCCGAACTCGACCTCCTCGACGACATCACCCGAGGCGCGGTCCCCCTGCGCGCCGACCGCGCCGCCGCGCTGCGCCTGCTCGGCGCCCACGGCCTCGCCGCCCGCACCCGCCTCGGCCTGCCCGCCGACACCCCACCGGACCGGGTCCACACCACGGCCCAGGCAGCGGCCGACCGGTGGCGCGCCCACGCCGAACACCCGGCGACCGGCGCCAGGACCCGGCACGCCTGCGAGGTCCTGATCCGCACCTGCGAGGGCCTGACGGCGCAAGCCCTCCCCACCCCGCGCAGCCGCACCTCCACACCGGTGTGAGCGCCCGGCTACGTGGTGGCCCGGCAGCCGCGTGCGCGCCCGGCCCGCGTCGGCCACCCGGTCGCGGGCTGCCGACCCGCTCCGCGGTCCGAGGACGAGCGGGCTCGGCCCTGACCGGATCGTTCCGCTCCCTGGCGCGCGCGTACCTGGTGGTGGCGGCCCGCGACGGCGAAGCTGGACCCGTGAGCGAAGCGCTGATCGTCATCGACGTGCAGGAGTCCTTCCGCAGGCTGCCCAACTGGGCGGAGCTGTCGAACCCGGACATCGTCAGCCGGGTGAACACCCTGGTCGAGCACGCCAGGGCCGAGGGGGACCCGGTGGTGTGGGTGCTGCACGCGGAGCCCGGCAGCGGCACCGCGTTCGACCCCGCCACCGGCCACGTCCGCCTGATCGACGGGCTGGAACCGCTGGAGGGGGAGCCGCTGCTGGTGAAGACCTCGCACAACGCCTTCACCACCACCAACCTCCAGCAGCGGCTGACCGCGCGCGGCACCGGCGGGGTGCGGGTGTGCGGCATCCGCACCGAGCAGTGCTGCGAGACCACCGCCCGGGTCGCCTCCGACCTGGGTCTCGCCGTCACCTTCGTGACCGACGCGACCGCGACCACCCCGCTGCCGCACTGGCGCACGGGCGTCGTCCTGGGGACCGACGAGATCGTCGAGCGCACCGAGTACGCCCTGGCCGGTCGGTTCGCCACCATCGCCACCGTCGCGGAGGTCACCGGCGCCGCGCTGACCGGATCGTGACCAGGGTCGTCTTCCTGCTGGCCCCCGGTGTCCACCTGCTCGACCTCGCGGGCCCCGCGCAGGTCTTCTCCACCGCCGCCGACCACGGCCTCGGCTACGACCTGGTCCACGCCGCCGAGCAGGACGAGGTCCGGTCCGCCCAGGGCGTGGTGCTGCGGGCCGGGCCGCTGCCCGACCTCACCCCGGAGGACCTGGTCGTCGTGCCGGGGTGGCGGTCGAGCGGTGGCCTGGGGCCCGTCCCGCTGCGCCGGGCCACCCTGGGGTGGCTGCGCGACCACCACACCGCGGGCGGCACGGTCGCCAGCGTCTGCGCGGGAGCCGACGCCCTCGGCCGCGCCGGGCTGCTGCACGGGCGGCGCTGCACCACCCACCACGAACTCCAGGACGACCTCGCCCGCCGGTACCCGGGCGCGACGGTCGTCCGCGACGTCCTGTACGTCGTCGACGGCACCGTGGTGACCTCGGCGGGCATCGCCAGCGGCATCGACCTCGCCCTGCACGTCCTCGCCACCCGCCACGGACCCGCCGCCGCCGCCCGCGCCGCGCGGGCCATGGTCGTCCACATCCGGCGCAACGGGGACGAACAGCAGGTCAGCGCCCTGCTCCGGCACCGCGCGCACGTGTCCGAGACCGTCCACCGCGTCCAGGACACCATCGAGTCGCGGCTGACCGAGCGCCTGCCCCTCGCCGAACTCGCCCGCGTCGCCGCGTGCAGCGAGCGGACCGTCACCCGGGAGTTCGCCCGCGCCACGGGGACGACACCGCTGCGCTACCAGCAGGAGTTGCGGCTGGAGCGCGCCGAGCACCTGATCGGCCAGGGCACGCCGGTCGAGTCCGCCGCCCGCGCGGTCGGGTTCGCCGACGCCCGCATGCTCCGCCGCCTCCGCGCCCGACCCCACCGCGCACCCGCCCGCCCACCCTCGTAGCGGCGGAGGTCGCGCGGCAGGCGGCGTGCGCGCGGTGGTGCGTCGACCACACCCGCCGCCGGTCGGTCGGTCCACTCGGGATGGTCCGGTCAGAGGGGGACGAAACCGGCGACCACCGTTCCCCGGCCGGGTGCCGAGGTGACGCGCACGGAGCCGCCCACGGCGGCGGCGCGCGCGTTGAGGTTGTGCAGCCCGGAGTCGGCGGGCAGGGCGGACCGGTCGAAGCCGGGGCCGTCGTCGCGCACCTCGAACTCCAGGCCCCGGTCGGTGTCGCGCGTGCGGACCGTGATCCGGGCGCCAGGGGCGTGCTTGTGCGCGTTGTTCACCGCCTCCATGCACACGAAGTAGACGGCCGACTCCGCCACGGCCGGGTACCGGCGCAGCCCCGGGCCCAGGTCCAGCGCCACGTCCGCGTGCTCGGCCAGCTCGGCGACCAGCGCGGCGGCGAGGCCGTCGTCCACCAGGGCCAGCGGCAGGATGCCCGCCGCCGTGCGGCCCACCAGGGCCTCGGCCGCGTCGAGGCGGGTGAGCAGGTCGTCGAGCCGGGGGCGGGCCGCCGCGGCGCCGCCCTTGGCCACGGCGTGCTCCAGCAGCCCGACCGCCATCCGCAGGGCGACCAGGTGGTGCTGCGCCCCGTCGTGCAGGTCGCGTTCCAGCCCGCGCCGCTCCCGGTCCATGTCCGCCGCCGCGCGCCACCGCGCGTCCGCCAGCTCCCGCAGCGCCGCGTCCCCGGCCCGCCGCAGGTCGTCGGTTTCGGCCGCCAACCGCGCGGCGGCGAACACCGGCCCCAGCACCGCCGCCAACCCCTCCAGCGGCCCCGCCGACTCCGGGCACACCGCCACGACCCCCTGCGCCTCGCCGCTGTGCTCCACCACGGCCGACCAGGCGGGGCCGTCCACCCCCCAGCCGAACCGGTTCCCGGCGACGGTGAACCAGCACCCGTCGACCTCCGCGGCCCCCGCGATCGCCTCGGCCAGCGCCCCCAGGTCCGGCCACGGGGCTCCCGAGGCGCGGGGGAGCGCGAGGCAGTCGGAGACCGCCGCCACCGCCCGGCCTTCCCGTTCTCGCACCCGCACGCCACGACCGTACTCCGGCGATCACCCTCAGTCACCCGCGGTCTTCCGCGCGGCCGCGTTGGTGATGCTGCGTGACCGCGATGTGTTTGGAAGCCGGGGTTCCGCTGTGGTTTTCGATCGGGCCGGATGTGTTCACAGACCGTGCTCTTGCAGTGCTGTCCGGCTGGAACCGGGTCCGCCCGAAGTCCGGGGTGGTGTTGTCGGTGCCCGGATGGGGCTGATCGGCCGTGTGTTTGAAGCCCGGAATTTTTTTCGAGCGCTCCCGGGTGTCACATTCGTGGGCCCGGCGGTGCTGTAGGGGTATGGAGTTGGTTCAGCGCGGTCGAGCGGCCCCCGCGGCCGTCTTGGCGGTTCCCGGTGCCGGGGTGGGGCGGCGGGAGAGGGGGAGGGGCGTGGCGGACAGCGGTGGCGTGCGCCCGGACCTGGCCGAGGTGTTCCGCCGGGAGTACCGGCGGGTGGTCGGTGTGGCGGCCCGGGTCCTGGGGTCCCGGGACCAGGCCGAGGACGTGGCGCAGGAGGTGTTCCTCTCCTTCGGCCGTTCCTCGGTGCCCGACGGGGAGGCCCGGGGGTGGTTGTCGGTCGCCGCCGCGCACACCGCGTTGAACCTGATCCGCTCCGGGCGCCGCCGTGCGTCGCGGGAGGAGACCGCCGCCGTGGCCGAGCCCGTCGTCGTGGGCGACGTGGCCGACGCGGTGGTGGTGACCGAGGAGCGCGGCCGGGTCCGGGCGGCGCTCGGGCGGTTGCCCCGCAAGCAGGCCGTGGCCCTGGTGCTGCGGCACAGCGGCCTGAGCTACGCCGAGGTGGCCGCGGCGCTGGACATGTCCCCCGGCAGCGTCGGCACCACCGTGCGGCGCGCCGAAACCGCTCTGCGTGAGGAGTTGAACCGTCATGCGTCATCCGGGTGAGGGCGTGCTGCGCAGGCTGGTCGACGAGCCCGCGGGCGTCGCCGACGCCGATCGCGGGCACGTCGCGGACTGTGCGCGGTGCCTGGAGGAGTTGGCGGGTGCGCGGGAGGACGCCACCCGCGTCGGCGCGGCGCTGTCGGTGGTGGGTGTGCGAGCCGACAGCGACATCGACGGGGCTGACGTCGACGGAGTTGACGTCGACGCGGCCTGGCAGCGGCTGACTGCGGTGCCCGCGGAGCGGTCCGCGCGGGCGACGGCGCCGCGCCGGGGGCGCTCGATCCTGCGGCGCCCGGTCGTCGCGGCGCTCGCCGCCGCTGTCGTACTGGCGGGGGCGGGCACCGCAGCCGCCAACGACTGGCTGCCGATCTTCCGGACCGAGCGGGTCGGCGCGGTCAGCCTCAGCACCGCCGACGTGATGGCCCTGCCCGACCTGAGCGCGTACGGCGACGTCGCCGTGACCCGGGACGGCGAGGTGCACCGGGTCCGCGACGCGGCGGCCGCGGCCGCCGAGACCGGGGTCGACGTGCCGGAGTTGGCCGTGCTGCCCCGGGGGGTCACCGGTGGTCCGGAGTACCGGGTGGGCGGCAAGGTCAGCATCGCGTTCACCTTCGCCGCGGAGCGCGCCGAGCGGGCCGCCGCCGGGGTCGGGGAGCGGATGCCGTCGCCCCCACCGGGGTTGGACGGCAGCCAGGTGCGGTTGGTGGCGGGCCCGGGGGTGGCCGCGGTCTGGTCGCAGGCCGCCGGTGTGCCCGCGCTCGTGGTGGGGCGCGCTGTCGCGCCCACGGCGGTGTCGGCCGGGGTGCCGTTCGAGGTGGTGCGGGACTACCTGCTGTCGTTCCCCGGTCTGCCCGACACCGTCGCGGCCCAGTTGCGCGCCTTCTCCAACGGCTCCACCCTGCCGCTGCCCGTGCCCGGCGACCACGTCACCAGTTCGACCGCGCAGGTGCACGGCGTGCCCGCCACGGTCCTGGCCACCCGGGACGCGACGATGGCGGCCGTGGTGTGGGTCGACGACGGGGTGGTCACCGCGGTGGCCGGGGCGTTCGACGCCGACGAGGTGCTGGCGATCGCCGGGGAGGTGCGCTGATCATGACCGGGCAGAACACGCGGGACGCCGCGCGACTGGTGGCCGACCTGCCGCCGACACCCGCCGCGTGGTGTTCGGGGCTGCGCAAGGGGTACCGGCGGCGCCAAGCGGTGGACGACGTGTCGTTCCAGGTCGGCCGCGGCGAGGTGGTCGGGCTGCTCGGACCCAACGGGGCGGGCAAGACCACGGTGATCAAGATGCTGCTCGGCCTGGTCACCCCGGACGCCGGGGAGGCCATGCTCCTGGGCCGCCCGGCCCGCGAACCGGCCGCCCGCGTGGGCGTCGGCTACCTGCCCGAGCTGTTCCGGTACCAGCCGTGGCTGACCGCGGCGGAGGTGCTGACCCTGCACGTCCGGCTGGCCGGGGCCAACGTGCCCCGGCGGGAGCAGCGCGACTGCCTGGAGCTGGTGGGCCTGGCCGACCGCGCGGGCGACCGCGTCGGCGGCTTCTCCAAGGGGATGCAGCAGCGGCTCGGCCTGGCGGTCGCCCTGGTGGCCCGACCCGAACTGGTGGTCCTGGACGAACCCACCAGCGCGCTGGACCCGCTCGGCCGCGCCGACGTGCGCGACATCGTGCTGTCGCTCAAGTCGCGCGGCGTCGCGGTGCTGCTCAACTCGCACCTCATCGGTGAGGTGGAACGGGTCTGCGACCGGGCGGTCATCCTCGACCACGGCCGCGTCGTCGCCTCGGGCACCCTCGCCGAACTGCTCGGCACCCGCGAACTCCGCCTCCGCCTGACCGACCTCACCCCGGCCGCCGAAGCCCGCCTGACCGCCACCGGCACCGTCAACCGGCAGGGCGACTGGTTCACCGTCGCCCTGCCCGCCGTCGAGGACGACACCACCGTCCCGGACCTGGTGCGCGACCTGGCCGCCGCGGGCGTGCGGCTGCACGCCGTCGAACCGGCGCGGATCAGCCTGGAGCAACGCCTGCTGGGCATCCTCCGCGCGGAGAACGCCCGCGCGGAGAGCGAGAACGCCGAGAACAAGAGCGCGGGCAACAAGAGCGCGGAGAACGGGAGCACCCGATGACGACGGTCCGAACGGTGTTGACCATCGCCGCCCTCACCCTGCGCGAGGCGTCCCGCAGGCGCGTGCTGTGGGCCCTGGCCGTGCTCACGGTCGCCCTGCTCGGCCTGAGCGCCTGGGGTTTCTCCCGGTTGCTGGCGGAGTCCGGCGTGGATCTCACCAGCGGCCAGGCCCGGTTGGTGGCCTCCCAGTTGCTCAACCTGGTCATGTTCGGCTTCAGCCTGATCGCGGCGCTGGGCACGGCGTTCCTCACCGGCCCCACCCTGTCCGGCGAGACGGAGTCGGGCATCGCCCTGTCGGTGCTCGCCCGCCCGATCCGCCGCTCCGCGCTGCTGCTGGGCAAGTGGCTGGGCCTGGTGGCCTTCGGCAGCGGCTTCATCGTCGTCGCGGGCCTGGCCCAGTGCCTCGTGGTGCTGTGGACGGTGGACTACTGGCCCCCGCAGCCCGTCACCGCCCTCGCCCTGCTCGCCGCCCAGACGACCGTGCTGCTCACCCTGGGCCTGCTGCTGTCCACGGTGATCTCCCCGATGGCCTCCGGCGTGGTCGCGGTCGGCCTCTTCGGCGCCACCTGGGTGGCGGGCGTCGTCGGCGGCCTCGGCGCCGCCCTGGGCAACGAGGGCGTCGCCCGCGTCGGCACCGTCTCCCGGGTGCTCCTGCCCACCGACGGCCTCTGGCGCGGAGCCATGCACGGCTTCCAGGACGCGGCCGCACTGGCGGACGCGGGCCCCGGCTTCGACGGCTTCCCGTTCCTGAGCCAGTCCGCGCTCAGCCCCGCCTACCTGGCGTGGGCGGCGCTGTGGGTGGCCATGATCTGGGGCCTGGCAGCCACCTCCTTCGCCCGCAAGGACCTGTGACCACCGGGGTACCGTGCGCCCGTGCCCGCCCAACGCCCCCTGCTCTTCCTCGACGTCGACGGACCGCTCCTCCCGTTCGGCGCCCCACCGGAGCAGTACCCGATGTACGGCGCCGCCGACTCGAACCCGCTCCTCGCCCGGCTCGACCCCCACCACGGCCCCCGCCTGACCGCCCTGGGCTACGACCTGGTCTGGGCGACGACCTGGGTGCACGAAGCCAACGAGAGCATCGCCCCACGCCTCGGCCTGCCCCCCTCGGCAGTGGTCACCTGGCCGGAACCGACCACCGCCGAAGACGACCACGACGAGCGCAACGGCCTGCACTGGAAAACCCGCACCCTCATCACCTGGGCCGCGAACCGCCCCTTCGCCTGGGTCGACGACGAGATCACCCCCGCCGACCGGGCGTGGGTGGCCGCGCACCACCGGGGCCCGGCCCTGCTCCACCGCGTCGACCCCCGGCGCGGACTCACCGACACCGACTACGCCACCCTCGGCGAGTGGTCGCGGGAGACCCGCAGGCGGAGCCTGCCGCACACCCAGGGCACCGCCTGACCCCCCGAACCCCACCGCCGCATCAGCAACCGCCCACCCGAACCCTCCGGCGCAGCCACCAACCGGCCACCCGAAGCCGCCTGCCCACCACCAGCCCCCCGAACCCACCCGGCGCAGCGACAGCCAACCACCTCCGCAACCGCCGGCCCGGCGAGCGACTGCCCGGGTGGGTGGATGTGTTTGGCCGGGGGTGGCGATCATGT
>NZ_AYXG01000167.1 GCF_000564855.1 Actinokineospora spheciospongiae | reverse complement strand
CCTGCGTTCAGGACCTCCACCCACCCGGGCAGTTCGCTCGCCAGGCCGGCGGTTGCGGGGGTGGCTGGCTGATCGCCAAGCGCATCCGCCCACCGGGCATTCGTTCGCCGGGCCTGCGGTTTGTCGGGTGGCCTGTGGCGGTCAGCCCGGGTGGCGGGCGGCGGCGGTGGAGCCGCGTACGACCAGTTCCGGCATGAACACGTACTCCGCGTGCGGGGCCGGGTTGCCGGTGACCTCCTCCAGCAGGGCGTTCACCGCCGCCTGGCCCATCGCGTCGACAGGTTGGCGCAGCGTGGTCAGCGGGGGGTCGGCGAAGACGATCAGGGGGGAGTCGTCGAAGCCGACCACCGAGATGTCCCTGGGGACGGCGAGGCCGCGTTGGCGGGCGGCTCGGATGGCGCCGAAGGCCATCAGGTCGCTGCCGCAGATGATCGCCGTGCAGTCGCGGTCGATGAGGGCGTTGGCCGCCGCTTGGCCGCCCTCGACGGTGAACAGGGAGTGTTGGATGAAGCCCTCCGCCTGCTCCGCCGACAGGGGGAGGGCGGTGCGCATGTGCTGGACGAAGCCCTCGATCTTGCGGACGACCGGGACGTAGCGGCGGGGGCCCACGGCCAGGCCGATGCGTTCGTGGCCCAGTTCCACCAGGTGTTGCACCGCCAGCCTCATGGCCGAGCGGTCGTCGGTGGAGACGAAGGGGGCCGAGACGCGTTCGGTGCAGCCGTTGATCATCACGAAGGGGACGCCCCGGCCCGCCAGCTTGACGTAGCGGTCCATGTCGGCGGTGGAGTCCGCGTGCAGGCCGGAGACGTAGATGATGCCGTTGACGCCCCGGTCGACCAGGGTGTTGGTCAGTTCGTCCTCGGTGGAGCCGCCGGGGCTCTGCGTGCACAGGACCGGGGTGTAGCCGTCGCGGGTCAGGACCTGTTCGATCACCTGGGCGAACGCCGGGAAGATGGGGTTGCTCAGTTCCGGGGTGATCAGGCCGATGAGGCCCGCGCTGCGGGCCTGGAGGCGGGCGGGGCGTTCGTAGCCGAGGGTGTCGAGGGCGGCCAGCACGGTCTGGCGGGTCGTGGTGGACACGCCCGCCTTGCCGTTGAGCACCCGGCTGACCGTGGCCTCGCTGACCCCGGCCTGCGCGGCGATGTCGCTCAGCCGCGCGGTGGACCCGGACGCGGGGGGTGTTGGCACGTCAGGCTTCCCACCACACCGAGGTGTCGGTCGGCAGCAGGGTGTCCGAACCGTCCACTTCGTACTCGCCCGAGGCCAGCAGCACGGTCCCGGCGGGCAGCCGGGCCGGTTCGGGGCCGAGGTTGACCGCGCAGTGCAGGGTGCGACCGGCCGCCGTGCGGGAGAACCACAGCACCTCCGGTTCGCTGTCCTGCCAGTCCACCGCGTCGCCCGCGCCCAGGGCGGGGTGTTCGCGGCGGGTGTGCAGGGCGCCGCGGTACAGCTCCAGGGTGGAGCCCTCCGCGCCGGTCTGCGCCTCGACCGACAGCTCGGACCACGCCTCCGGCTGCGGCAGCCACGGGGTCGAGCCGTCCGCGCCGAAGCCGAGCGCGCTGCCGCCCCGGGTCCACGGGATCGGCACCCGGCAGCCGTCGCGGCCGCGGTCGGTGTACCCGGAGCGCTCCCACATCGGGTCCTGCAACACCTCCTCGGGCAGGTCCAGCACTTCCTCCAGGCCCAGTTCCTCGCCCTGGTAGAGGTAGACCGAACCGGGCAGCGCCAGCATGAGCAGGATCGCCGCGCGGGCCCGGCGGACCCCCGCCGGGCCGCCGCCGTAGCGGGTGGCGTGCCGGTGCACGTCGTGGTTGGACAGCACCCAGGTGGCGGGGGCGCCCACGGCCGGGATGGCGGTCAGCGAGTGGTCGACGACCTCGCGCAGGGCCCGCGCCTCCCAGCCGGTCGTCAGGTAGTGGAAGTTGAACGCCTGGTGCAGTTCGTCCGGGCGCAGGTAGCGGGCGAGCCGCTCGGCGGTGGCCGTCCACGCCTCGGCGACCCCGATGCGCGGCGGGTCGTAGGTGTCGAGGACCTTGCGCCACTCGCGGTAGATCTCGTGCACGCCGTCCTGGTCGAAGTACGGCAGCGGGCGGGTCTCCAGGAGCTTGTGCTGCTCCTGGGCGCCGACGTCGGGGAACCCGTCCTGCTTGACCATGCCGTGCGCCACGTCGATGCGGAAGCCGTCGACGCCCAGGTCGAGCCAGAACCGCAGCACGTCGTGGAACTCGTCGCGCACCTGCGGGTTGGCCCAGTTCAGGTCCGGCTGGGTGGGGTCGAACAGGTGCAGGTACCACTGGCCGTCGGGCAGCCGGGTCCACGCCCCGCCGCCGAAGACCGACTCCCAGTCGTTGGGCGGCGCGTCGCCGGTGCCCTCGCGGAAGAGGTAGCGGTCGCGCTCGGGGGAGCCCGGCGCGCTCCGCAGGGCCTGCCGGAACCACTCGTGCCGCGACGAGGTGTGGTTGGGGACGATGTCGACGATGACCTTGAGGCCCTGCTCGTGCGCGGCCCGCACCAGCCCGCGCGCGTCGTCCAGGGTGCCCAGGGTCGGGTCGACGTCGCGGTAGTCGGCGACGTCGTAGCCGCCGTCGGCCATCGGTGAGGTGTAGAACGGGGTGATCCACAGCGCGTCGACGCCCAGGCCCGCCAGGTACGGCAGCCGCGACCGGATGCCCGGCAGGTCGCCGATCCCGTCGCCGTTGCCGTCGGCGAAGCTGCGCACGTACACCTGGTAGATGACCGCGTCCCGCCACCAGTCCCCAGCCATGGCACCCCTCCCGGTTGCTCAGGTCCGGGATCGACGCTAGCAGCGGGGAACGACGACTCGAAAGGGCTTGCAACCCGATTCAGCAACTTTGTGGCAAGCCCCCGCTCTTCCCCGCATCCCGGTGGTTCCCGACACACCGCAACTCTGGGAACTGGCAGCGCCGCTCGGGGGCTTGACGGCCGTGCCCACCGTCCCGATGCTGGGTTTCAGAAAGTTCCAGTCGTGTCCCGCCGCTCCCGCGAAGCCGACCGACGAGGAGACACCGTGGTCTCGACCCTGCGCCCGCTGCTCGCCGCCCTGGCCGTCCTCTCCGTCGGCGTCGTCGCCCCGGCGGCCCCGGCCGGGGCCGCGCCACCGGGCGCCAAGGACGTCACCGCCACCCTGTTCGAGTGGCGCTACGACTCCGTGGCGCGCGAGTGCCGCGACGTCCTCGGCCCGGAGGGGTACGGGTACGTGGAGGTCTCACCCGCCACCGAGCACATCCGGGGCCCGCAGTGGTGGACCTCCTACCAGCCGGTCAGCTACCGCATCGCCGGGCGGCTCGGCGACCGGGCCGCATTCAAGAACATGGTCGACACCTGCCACGCGGCGGGGGTGCGCGTCGTCGCGGACGCGGTGGTCAACCACATGTCGGCGGGTTCGGGCACCGGCACCGGCGGCACGTCCTACAGCAAGTACAACTACCCCGGGTACTACCAGAACCAGGACTTCCACTCCTGCCGCCAGCCGATCACCGACTACGGCGACCGCTACAACGTGCAGAACTGCGAACTGGTCGACCTGTCCGATCTGGACACCGGCAACGACTACGTGCGCGGCGCCATCGCCGCCTACCTCAACGACCTGTCGTCGCTCGGGGTCGACGGTTTCCGCGTGGACGCGGCGAAGCACATGGCCGCCGCCGACGTCGCGGCGATCAAGTCCCGGCTCACCGACCCGTCGAAGTACTGGGTGCAGGAGGTCATCCACGGCGCGGGCGAGGCGGTGCAACCCTCGGAGTACCTGTCGATCGGCGACGTCGACGAGTTCCGCTACGCCACGAGCCTCAAGTCGGTGTTCAGCGGCGGGAAGTTGGCGGACCTGAGCCAGTTCGGCGAGGCGTGGGGGTTCGTGCCCTCGGCCAAGGCCCGGTCGTTCGTGGACAACTGGGACACCGAGCGCAACGGGTCGACGTTGAACGAGCGGTACGGGTCGACCTACACGCTGGCCAACGTGTTCATGCTGGCGTGGCCGTACGGGTCGCCGAACGTGTACTCGGGCTACAGCTTCGGCTCCACCGACGACGGACCGCCCAACGGCGGTGCGGTGAACGCCTGCTTCGCCGACGGGTGGCGGTGCCAGCACCTGTGGCGGCAGATCGCGAACATGGTCGGGTTCCGCAACGCGGTCGCCGGGCAGCCGGTGACGCGGTGGTGGTCCAACGGCGCCAACGCGATCGCCTTCGGCCGCGGCTCGAAGGGCTACGTGGTGATCAACCGCGAGGGGGCACCGCTGACCCGGGTGTTCCAGACCTCGCTCCCCGCGGCATCCTATTGCGACGTGCAACATGCAGAACCGGGCGCCGGGTGCACCACGCGCTACACCATCGCATCCGACGGTACTTTCACCGCGACGGTGGGCGCCGGGGACGCGATCGCGCTGCATGCGGGAACCTGAAGGGGATTCGCAACGGTAAGTGTCGACTGGCGCCTCGTGTGCTAGGCCATTAGGGTGGTCGCACTGCTGCAGGATGGGGTACGTGAACCGGAAGTAACTGAATTCAGCAGTCTTGTTCACCCTTTCGTGACCCCTCCGTGGCGTCCACTCGAGATGCTGGACCCGTACACGGATGGGGGAGCACATGTTCGACTGCGAGCACACCGAGGGGGTCGTCGAATCGACCCAGGACCCGGTGATCCTGGACCGGCAAGACGCCGCCCGCGCGTTGCTGGGGTACTTCCTCGCCAACGCCGACGCCAACGACCACGACGCCAACGACCACCTGGTCGAGGAGTTCCGCCGCCGCGCCCGCGACGCGCGCAACCTCCCCGCGCCCCGCGCCGACCAGGACTAGGGCCCGCCTTCTGGCTGCGGTTTTCCCTGGGGTGTCCGGTGGGTGGATGTGCTCGGCGGTGGCCTTGGTTCAAAGCGCCGGTCTTTGGTGGGTGGTGCCCGGCTGGGTGGATGTGTTTGGCCGGGGCCCCTATGGCG
>NZ_AYXG01000166.1 GCF_000564855.1 Actinokineospora spheciospongiae | reverse complement strand
TAGGGGCCCCACCCAAGCGAATCCACCCAGCCGGGCACCCCACACAAATCCCCGGTTCTTCACACACAGCAGGCGAATCCACCCAGCCGGGCACCCCCACCAAATCTCGCCACACAGCAAGCGAATCCACCCAGCCAGGCACCACCAAAGTCCCCGATTCCTGGAACAGCAGGCGAATCCACCCACGGCACCAGAGTCCCAGGCGCCGAACCAGCACAGCCCCCGGGGATCACTCAGGCAGTCGCCACCCCCGCCCACCCGGCAGCCCGTCAGCCGCCCCCGGCCCCCAGGAACCCCTGGCATACCGGTGCACCCGCGGCCTCCCCGCCAGCACCGGATCTCCCAACGCCCACAACCGCTCCACCTCCGCCGCGGTGGTGAACAACGTCTGGTCGTCGTTCAGCACGTCCAGCAGCAACCGCTCGTAGGCCTCCAACGCCTGGCTCCCCGGGAACGCCTCGGCCACGTCCAGGCTCAACTGCGCCTGCCCCACCCGCAGCGCGGGACCGGGCTGCTTCACCCGCAACTCCACCCGCACCCTGGCGTCGTCCGACAGGTCGAACACGATCTCGTTGGGCGCACCCGTCGACCCGAACAACCGCGCGGGCGGCTCGTGCAGCCCCAGGGTGATCGTCCGCCGCGACTCGGCCATCGCCTTGCCGGTGCGCAGCAGGAACGGCACGCCCCGCCAGCGCGGGTTGTCCACCCACACCCGCAGCGCCACGAACGTCTCCACCGCCGAGTCCCCGGCCACGCCGTCCTCGTCGCGGTAGCCGTCGTACTGGCCGAAGACCACGTCGTCGGCGGCGATGGGGCGCAGCGCGTCGAACACCTCGCGCTTGCGCGCGCGCAGCGCGTCGGCGGTCAGCGCCGCCGGTGGTTCCATCGCGAGGAAGCCGAGCACCTGGAACAGGTGGGTGCACACCATGTCGCGGAAGGTGCCGGTCGATTCCATGAACGCGGCGCGGCCCTCGATGCCGATCAGCTCCGGCACGTCGACCTGCACGTAGGCGATCCGGTCGCGGTTCCACAGCGGTTCGAACACGCCGTTGGCGAAGCGGAACGCCAGGATGTTCTGCACCGCCTCCTTGCCCAGGAAGTGGTCGATCCGGAACAGCCGCTCCTCGGGGAACACCTCGTGCAGCGCGGCGTTGAGCGACCGCGCCGAGGGCAGGTCGCTGCCGAACGGCTTCTCCAGCACCAGCCGCGCGCCCTCGGCCAGGCCGGTGCGGCCCAGCATGGACACCATCGGTTCGGTGGTCGTCGGCGGCACCGACAGGTACAGCACGGTCTCGGTCCCCGGGCCCAGTTCGACGCGCGCCTGCCGCACCCGCGCGGCGAGCGCTTCCCCGTCGGCGGCCGTCGAGGTGCGGAAGGTGACGTTGGCCGCGAACCGGGCCCAGGCGTCGTCGTCGAAGTCGTCGCCTGCGAACTTGCGCACCCAGTCCTCCAGCAGCGACCGGTACTCCTCGTCGGTGCCGGGGGAGGTGCGGCCGGAGCCGATCACCTGGAAGCCGCCGGGTATCAGCCCCCGGCGGTACAGGCGGTAGAGGCCGGGGAACAGCTTGCGCCTGGCGAGGTCACCGGTGCCGCCGAACAGGACGAACAGCGTGGGGGCCGGGGTGCCGGTTCGGGTCATCGTGTGCGCTCCTGTGCTCGCTGGGGTCACCGCACCCGAGTGTGCGGTGACCCCAGCCACAAAAGCGCAAGACGTCCCACCACCCGCTGACGCGCACCTGACCGCGCCCGCTCACTTGACGGCGGAACCGGCCACCCAGGCGTCCCACGGCACGGCCCAGTCGCCGTAGGTGTCGTAGACCGGGAGCTGCGGGCCGCCGGAGTTGGCCACCTCGACGACGTCGCCCAGGTTGAAGTGGTCGAAGAACCAGGAGGCGTTGGCCGCGTTGAGGTTGACGCAGCCGTGACTGACGTTGGCGCTGCCCTGCGAGCCGACGCTGTTGGGGTTCTCGTGGACGAACTCGCCGTCGTTGGAGATCCGCAGGGCGAAGTTCTCGTCGGACCGGTACGCCTTCGGGTCCGGCGGGCACACCCCGTAGGTGCAGGAGTCCATCGTGTACTTCTGCTTCTTGTCCGAGATGACGTGCGCGCCCAAGTGCGTCGGGGTGGCGTCCTTGCCCATGCTGATCGGCATCGACTTGACCAGGGCGCCGTTCTGGAAGACGTCCATCTTCTCGGTGGCGCCGTCGGCCTTGGCCACCCACGAGTCGTGCACCTTGAGGGTCAGGTCGCGGTCGGTCTGCCCGTACACGCCGCCGCCGAGGTCCACTCCGTAGATCCCCGCGTGCAGCTTGATCGTCGTCCCGGCCTGCCAGTACTCCTTGGGCCGGTAGTGCGCCTCGCGCTTGGACAGCCAGTACCAGCCGCCGGTCTGCGCCGGGGTCGAGGTGACGGTGAGCGCCTTCTCCGCGGCGGCCTTGTCGGTGACGTCCTGGTCGAACTTCACCACCAGCGGCTGCCCCACCCCGACGTCGGTGATGCTCGGCGCGGGGATGAACGACGGGTAGGCCTGCGCCTTGGGCGACACGGTCGTCACATCGGCCGTCCGGTCCACTTTGCGGCCGTCGGCGTCCACCGCGGTCGCCTTGACCTGGTAGGTCGAGGCGTAGCCCAGGGGTTCGGCGGAGGTCCAGGTCTTCCGGTCGGCCGACAGCGCGCCCTTGACCTGGGTCGCCTTCTTCGCGTTCGTCACGGTGACCGCGTCCAGGGTGCCCTGCTCCGCGGTCACGACGATCGGTGTCGTCGGCGCGACCTGCTCACCCGCCGCGGGCGCCACCACCACCCCGGCCGCCGCGGCGGCCCGCGTGGTCCGGTCCGCCGCCTGCCCGCCGCCCGCGGTGCCCGTGCCGGTGTCGGAGGTGCAGCCGCCCAGCAGCAGGGCGGCGGCCACGGCCGCCGCGAGCACGCCCAACCTGTCCGGTTTGCGCATCTGATCCCCGTGATTCTCGATTGACCGGTTGGAAATGATTCGGTCGAATTGTTCGGGTGTTCCCCGCCTATTCGCGTGTCCCGCTCCCGACGGATTCACTTCCCTTTATACGGCGCCACGGGGAATGCGTTTCACCCGCCCGTGGCGCCGAGGCCGCCGCGCTCCCGCTCACCACCATCACCGCCTGGGAAACCCTCTTCGAGCGCATGGGCCTCACCGCCGACAGCACCGGCACCCTGCTCGTCGTGGGGGGCGCGGGCGGCGTCGGCTCGATGGTCGTCCAGCTCGCCCGCGGGCTCACCGGCGTGACCGTCGTCGCCACCGCCTCCCGCCCGGAATCCCGCGAGTGGGCACTCACCCTCGGCGCCCACCGCGTGGTGGACCACCGCAGGCTGCGCGCGGAGGTGTCCGACGTGAACCGGGTCTTCTCCCCGTTCTCCGAGGGCAACGTGGAGACCTACGCGGAGACGGCGCGGCTGGTGGACGCGGGGGTGCTGCGGACCACGATGACCAGGAAGCTCACCCCCACCACCCCGGAGAACCTGCGCGCGGCCCACGAGGCGGTCGAGGGCTCCGCGATGATCGGCAAGATCGTGGTGGCCACTGAGTAATCAGAACCGGTGATCGGGACCGGTGCCCGCCTGATCCGCGGGCACCGGTCCGGGCGCGATGTCCGGTTTGTAGGGTTGCCGCCATGGCGAGCCAGAAGAAGCGCAGGAACCGCAAGCGCAACCGGCACGGGGGATCGCCCACCACGTCCGCGGCGTACGCCGCACGCCCGCCGCGCGAGGCGGAGTCGGGCACCCGGGTGGCCCTGGTGATCGCCGCGGTCGTCGGCTGGATCGCCCTGTTCCCGCTGTTCTGGTTCGTCATCGCCCCCGCCCTGAGCGACGCGGTGGGCACCGTCCCGGTGCTCGACACGATCGTCGGCTGGCTCCCCGGCGGGCTCGCCATGGTCTACACCGGCGTCCTGGTCATGTTCTGGGAAGAGATCCCGCAGCCGCGCCAGGGCGTCCACGCCACGACCGCGATCGTCCTGGGCGCGATCGGCCTGGTGACCTTCCCCGGCCTGGACGCGGAAGCGATGCACATCGGGTACTTCGCGGGGATCTACGCCAGCATCCTGTCGATGATCGCCTGGCTCCCCGCCTTCGGCGTCGTCGCCCTGGCCCGGCGGCCGTTCACCTCCTCCTGGGAGATCCCGCGCCGCTGGAAGGGCGCCACGATCATCGGTGCGGCGGTCCTCATGCTGTTCCTGGGCGCCGGTGTCATGCGGACGTGGTTCTGACCGCCGCCTGAGGTCTACCGCCGACCCTCGAAGAACGCTATTATCTGAATAGCTTCACTCTTGGGTGCTGGTTGCGCACCCTCCTGCCGGGGGGCGGGGATGTGCCTGCCCCCCGCCCCCTCCGAGAGGAATCCGGTGTCCAGACCTCTGCGGGCCTTGCTCGCCCTGGTGTCCACGCTCGCCTTGGCGGTGGCGCCGATCGCTTCGCCGGGCTCCGCGGTGGCCGCTCCCGGGGATCTGCCGAACGTGGGGACCTGGAACCTCCAGGGCGCCGGCCACAGCACGGAGAACAAGTGGCAAACCGGGGTGGGGTCGCTCATGCGCGAGTACCGCCTCCTGGCCCTGCAGGAGGCGGGCTCCCCGCCGGAGAGCGCGGTCGAGCAGCAGGTCGTGACCACCCCCGACGGCACCGGCCGGGAGTGGCGGGTCCACGAGTTCAGGTGGCTCGGAACGGAGAGCAGGCCGAACTCCTACGTCTACTGGCTGGAGACGGACCCGAACGGCCACCGGGTCAACCTCGCCATCATCACCCGTGAGCGGGTCGATGCGATCGACGTGGTCGCAGGTCCCTACCGCCCAGCCCTGGGCGTGCGCCAGCGCGGCGCCTGGTACTTCAGCGCCCACGGCGCCTCCGGCAGCGGCGGTGACGTGCCGACGTTGTTGAACAACATCAACCAGCGGGTGGGCGCCCACCGGCAGGCGGACCACGCGGACTACCGCTGGTACGCGCTCGGGGACTTCAACCGGGATTTGCGCAACGGCGGCATCCCCTTCGTGGTGAACCCCACCGCCGGTCCCACCCACCCGGCCACGGCGCCCACCAGCCACTACGACTACATGGTGCGGGACAACGGCGTCGAATTGCAGGGCACCGTCCTGGCCGTGCAACTGTCGGACCACCTCGCGGTGCGGTACACCTTCCCGCCCGACGACCAGCCGGACCCCACGCCGACGCAGAGCCTGCGCGTCATGCCGCTGGGCGACTCGATCACCGAGGGCGTGGGGAGCTCCAACCACACCGGCTACCGCTCGGAGCTCTACGACCAGCTCCGCGGCGACGTCACGACCCTGGACTTCGTGGGTTCGCTGAGCTCGGGCGCGATGTCCGACCCGCAGCACGAGGGCCACAGCGGCTGGATGATCGACCAGATCACCGCGGCGGCCGACCTCTCCGTCGCCACCCTGCGCCCGAACGTCGTCACGCTGCACGCGGGCACCAACGACATGGACCGCGGCGACGCCATCGCGGCGCCGGGGCGGATCAACCACCTGATCAACCGGGTGCTCGCGGACTCGCCCGGCGTCGTCGTGCTGGTCGCCACGCTCGTGCCGTCGACCTCGCCCACCGTGCAGGCCCGCATCGACTCGTTCAACCAGACGCTGCACGAGGTGGTCGCCGGGCACCAGGCCGACGGGCACCACGTCGGCCTGGTGGACATGCGCGGGGTGACCACCGCCGACCTCGACGACACCCTGCACCCCAACGACTCCGGCTACCACAAGATGGCCGACGCCTTCCACCACGCCATCATCGGCGCCGTGCAGGACGGCTGGATCACCCCCGGGGGCGCCGTGCCGCCGTCCTGCCCGACCCCCGGCGGCAGTTGGCTGCCCCGGGGTCAGATCGCCTCCGGAACCGGCTTCGCGACCGGCCCCTCGGTCCGCTTCGCCGACCTCGACGGCGACGGCAGGGACGACTACCTGGTGCTGCACCCCGGCGGTGCCGTCGACGCCTGGCGCAACAACGGCGGCGACCACGACGGGCAAGCGGGCTGGGCCCCGATCGGCCGCGTCGCCGGGGGCACCGGCTCGGGCCCCTCGGACACCGTCACCTTCGCCGACCTCGACGGCGACCACCGCGACGACTACCTCGTCATCGGCACCCAGGGCCAGATCAACGCCTGGCGCAACAACGGCGGTGACCAGAACGGCCCGCAGGGCTGGATCGCGCTCGGGCAGATCGCCACGGGCGTGCCCGAGGTCGTCACCAGCAGGCAGATCGAACTGGCCGACGTCGACGGCGACGAGCGCGACGACTACCTCGTCGTCTCCCAGACCAACGCGGTCGACGCCTGGTTGAACAACGGGGGAGACCACGACGGGCACGCGGGCTGGATTCCCCGCGGGCGGATCGCCTCCGGTGTGGGCACGTCCAGCGACACCGTGGTGTTCGCCGACCTCACCTGCGACCGGCTGGCCGACTACGCGTTGCTGGGCCACGGCGGCAGGATCGACGCCTGGCGCAACATCGGCGGAGACCGGGACGGGCAGGCCGGTTTCATCCCCATGGGCCGGATCGCCACGGGCACCAGCGCCCCCGGCGCCGTCCACCTGGCCGACTTCAACGGTGACGGACTGGACGACTACCTCGTGGTCGACCAGAACGGCGTCGTCAACGCCTGGCAGAACAACGGCGGCGACCCGGCCTGACCCCGCGCCGTGGCCCTCCTCGGCGGAGGGCCACGGCTGTTTCCCCCTGGCCCGCGGGCGTTCCCGGGCGGATCGCTGCGTTCCCGCGCCGACCGGATCGGGAGCACGGGATTGTCGGGGGTCGGCGCTAGCGTGCCCGCATGGCGATCCGGATCGATCTGACGCTCGACTGCGCGCAACCGACACCGCTGGCCGCGTTCTACAAGGCGGCGTTCGGCTACGAGGACGAACCCCCGCCCGCGCCGTTCACGACGCGGGAGGAGTGGGTGGCGAGTTTCCCCGAGGACCCGCACGACGACGCCGACGACGGGGCGTGGCTGCACGACCCGGAGGGGGTGGGGCCGCGGATCTTCTTCCAGCAGGTGAAGCAGCCGAAGGTGGAGAAGGTCCGGCTGCACCTGGACTTCCGGGTCGCCGGAACGGGGACGCCGCAGGAGCGGTGGGCGCGGATTCGCGCCGCCGCCGAGCGGATCGAGGGGTCGGGGGCTCGGCGGCTGGCGGAATTCGACGGCCACCACGTGGTGCTGGCCGATCCGGAAGGCAACGAGTTCTGCCTCGGCTGACCTACTCCTTGCGTCCGGTGTGGACGGTCAGGGCGTGCAGGAAGAAGACGTCCCGGCGGTGCAGCACGCCGTGCGGGGAATCGGGGTCGAGCAGGGTCTCCAGGGTGGCCTTGTCCTCGGGGAGCAGGGCGTCGGCCAGTTGGTCCCTGGTCATGGTGAGGCGGGTGTGGACGAACCGGCGGTCCTCCGCCGACAGGGGGGCGGGCAGGTCGGCCAGGAAGGTCTTGGTCCCCGCCGGGGTCAGGCCCGCCTTGGTGATCATGCCGGTCCAGTCCTCGACCGCGGCCGCCGTCTCGGGCAGGTCGGTGCGCATGTCGCTGAACCAGTCCTGGGCCGCGGCGTCCATCCTCGCCTCCAGGCCGGGGGTGCCCAGGCCGAGGTCGCGGGGCAGGCAGCGCGGCGGCAGCCCGCCCTCGACGACGGCCAGGACGCCGCCGGGGCGCAGGGTGGCGGCCAGCGCGTCCACCGCGGCCTGCTGGTCGCCGACGTGGTGCAGGGCCCGGCTGGACCAGGCCAGGTCCACCGGGTCCAGGCCGTCGACGCCGCCCGGGAGTTCGGCGCGGTGGGTGCGGAACCGGCCGCCCAGGCCCAGGCGCTCGGCGCGGGCGGCGGCCCTGGCCAACAGCCCGTCCTGGGGGTCGAGAGCGGTGACCTCGGCGTCGGGGAAGGCCTCGGCGAGCACGCAGGCGGCCAGCCCCGGGCCGCTGCCCGCGTCCAGGACGCGGGCGACCGGGACGGTGATGAGGCCGCTGAGCCAGGCGGCGGCGTCGGCGTTGAAACCGCGGTGCAGCGCGCCTTCCTGCTCCAGGATGTCGCCCATCACCTCGTGGGAGTAGTCGTGGTGGCCGTGCGGTCCGTGCGCCTTGTGGTTGTGCATGGCACCAGCCTGCCCCCGATCCGGAAGTCTGGCAAAGATCGTTGCCGATCCGGCAAACCTCGGTCATCGCGAGCGTCCTGCTGCGTGATCACGCAGCGTGTTCTGTTGCCCAAACGAGTGGAAAGCCGCAAAAGATCTTGGCGTCGGGCGTGCGAGTTGGTTGTCTGCACGCGAAGCCCTCGGCCCACGGGCCACCGCACGAGAGAGGTCGGGTGCCGTATGCAGCCGTTCGAGCTGCCCGAGTTCTACATGCCCTACCCCGCGCGCCTGAACCCCGACCTCGACGGTGCGCGGGTGCACAGCAAGGCATGGGCGTACGAAATGGACATGATCGACGTCCCGCAGGAGGGGACGGTCATCTGGGACGAACACGACTTCGACTCCCACGACTACGCCCTGCTCTGCGCCTACACCCACCCGGACTGCCCCGGCCCGGAACTCGACCTGGTGACCGACTGGTACGTCTGGGTCTTCTACTTCGACGACCACTTCCTGGAGCTGTTCAAGCGCACCCACGACATGGCGGGCGCCCGCGCCTACCTGGACCGCTTGCCGCTGTTCATGCCGGTCGAGGGGGCGATCACCGAGGTCCCGACCAACCCGGTGGAGGCGGGCCTGGCCGACCTGTGGGTGCGCACCGTCCCCACCATGACCGCCGACTGGCGGCGCCGGTTCGTCGACAGCACCAAGGCCCTGCTCGACGAGTCGCTGTGGGAACTGGCGAACATCAACGAGGGGCGGCTGTCCAACCCGATCGAGTACATCGAGATGCGCCGCAAGGTCGGCGGCGCCCCCTGGTCGGCCAACCTGGTCGAGCACGCGGCGGGCGCCGAGGTCCCGCACGTCATCGCCGCCTCCCGGCCGATGCACGTGCTGCGCGACACCTTCTCCGACGCGGTGCACCTGCGCAACGACCTGTTCTCCTACGAGCGCGAGGTCCACGACGAGGGTGAGCTGAGCAACGGTGTGCTGGTGTTCGAGAAGTTCCTCGACGTCGGCACCCAGGAGGCCGCCGACGCCGTCAACGACCTGCTGACCTCCCGGCTGCACCAGTTCGAGCACACCACGCTGACGGAGTTGCAGCCGCTGTTCGACGAGCACGGCGTCGACCCCGAGGGCAGGCTCAAGGTCCTCGCCTACGTCAAGGGCCTTCAGGACTGGCAGTCCGGCGGCCACGAGTGGCACATGCGCTCGAGCCGCTACATGAACAAGAACGCCCAGGCGACCCAGGCGCCGTTCCCGTTCGGCCCCTCCGGCCTGGGCACCTCCGCCGCCCGGCTGGTCCCGGCGCTGCTGGAGTCGCTGGCCGTGCGCGCCCGGCGGCACGCGAACGTCCCGTTCCGCCCGGTCGGCGCCCTCCGCAAGCCCCCGATCGACCTCCCGTTCGGCACCACCCTGAGCCCGCACCTGGCCCGGGCCAGGGAGAACGTGGTCGACTGGGCCGCGCGGATGGGCATCTTCGAGCCGGTGCCCGGCGGCCCGGCGCACGAGGGCGTGTGGACCGAGGAGAAGATCCGCGACTACGACCTGCCGCTGTGCGCGGCGGGCATCCACCCGGACGCGAGCGCCGAGCAGCTCGACATCACCTCCGGCTGGCTGGCCTGGGGCACCTACGGCGACGACCTGTACCCGGTCGTGTTCGGCCGCACCCCGGACATGACCGCCGCCAAGGTCACCACCGCCCGCCTGGCCGAGTGCATGCCGATCGACGGGACGCCGACCATCGTGCCGGTGAGCGCGCTGGAACGGTCGCTGGTCGACCTGTGGCAGCGCACGTCCGCCCCGATGACCCCGGAGGCCAGGGAGACGTTCCGGCGGACCATCGTGGTGATGACCGAGAGCTGGTTGTGGGAGCTGGAGAACATGCACCTCAACCGCATCCCGGACCCGGTGGACTACATCGAGATGCGCCGCAGGACCTTCGGCTCGGACCTGACCATGGCCCTGTCGCGGATCGGCCACGGCCAGACGGTCCCCGCCCACATCTACCAGACCCGCCCGGTGCAGGCCCTGGAGAACTCCGCCGCCGACGTCGCCTGGATGATCAACGACATCTACTCCTACCAGAAGGAGATCCAGTTCGAGGGCGAGGTGCACAACCTCATCCGGGTCGTCGAGCACTTCCTCGACACCGACCTGGAGCGCGCCACCGCCGTCGTCGGCCGGATGCTCGCCGACCGCCTGGCCCAGTTCCTCCACGTCATCGAGGTCGAACTCCCCGCCCTGTTCACCGACTACGACCTCGACGCCGACGCCCAGGCGATGCTGCTGCACTACGCCGAGGAGCTGAAGCACTGGATCGCGGGCATCCTCATCTGGCACGAGGACTGCCGCCGCTACCGCGAGGAGGACCTGCTCCGCCAGTTCGGCCCCGCCTCCCCGGGCGCGGCGGCGGCAGCGGCGGTCCCGGCGACCGGTTCGGTGTCGACCTCCGGCCCGACGGTCGTGGCGAGCCTGCGCGGCCCGACCGGCCTGGGCACCTCCTCCGCCCGCCTCACCTCGCCCGCCGCGGTGGCCGGGCGCTGACCCGCCCACGGGCCCGCGCCACCCCGCGACCGCCTGCTCGGCCCCGGACGCGCCCCGAGCCCACCACGGGCTCGGGGCGCGTCCGGGGAGGCGGCCACCCCGAGAACTGCCTGCCCGGCGGCCGGCCACCCCGGGCGCCGCCACCGACCCCCACAACCGCCTGCCCGGCCGGCGGTCACCGAACCCACTGGCCCAGCGGCCCGCACTCCGCCAACCGCGGGTCCGGTCGCCAACCGCCCCCGAACCCCCACCGATTCAGCCACCCCGGACCCCATCGGCGCAGCGACAAGCGGCCACCTCGAAAACCGCCGGTCCGGCAACCAGCCACCGCGCCCCCGGCGCAGCCGCCTGCCACGCCGAGCCGATCGGCTCAGCCACCGAACGTGTCGGACTCATCGGCGCAACCGCCGACCACGCCGCCGACCGCCGGCCACGCCGAACCCCGCCATCCGCCTGCCTGCCGTGCCGAACCGCCCGACGAACCGCAGGCGGGGCACCCCGGAAAAGATCTCGGCTCTTGAGCCGGAGCACACGGCGCAGTCCAGGCGAAGCGGACCCGCGGCAAGAGACCGGGCTCCGACACAGCCACCGGAAGCCGACACCCGCCCGGAATTCCTCCACCCAGCGGACTTCCCGGGCCGGTCCACCGTGGCACACTGCCTCACCGTGCGACCGCTGCTCTGGACCCCGACCTACCGGCGGGTGGTGCGGACCGCGTTCGCCACGGTCCCGCACTACCGCGAACTGTGGGCCCTGCACGGCCGCACCGACCCGACCCTCGTACCCGGCCGCACCGGCGCCCACGCGGGCGCCACCCCCGCCGAGGTCGCCGTCGAACGCCTCCCCGACCTCGTCCCCCTCCGGGGCGGCCCGGCCGAGGCGAACCCGTACCGCGGCCTCGAAACCGCCCCCCTGGGACACCCCGTCCCGCTCGCCGCCGCCCGCGACCACCCCGGGGCGGGCATCATCCGCGACGACCTCCTCGGTGTCCTGGCCGTGCGCGCCGACTGCGGCCGGTGGCACCTGTGCCACCGCGACGTGTACGCCCGCGCGACCCCGCTCGGCCTGGCCTTCACCCTGCTGCGGCAGCGGTCGCCGATGCTCGTCGACATCGCCCCCGGCACGCAGGGGGCCGTCGGCGCCTGCCCGATCCACGGAAAACCGGTGGTGGAGCTGTGAGAGCCGACGTGTTGGACCCGCGCACCGACCCCGAACCCGCCTACTGGGACGACCTGCGCACCCAGGCCGGTCTGCGCGCCGACTGGGCGTGGCCGGTGCTCGCCGTGCAGGCGTGGGGCGCGCGCACCCCTCAGTTGGTCACCGTCCTGTTCGACGGTGCCGAGCCGGTCGCCGCGGTGAACGCCGGGTGGCTCGGGTTGCCCGCGGGCCGGTTCTCCTTCGCCCGCGCCGGGTCCCGGCCCCGGCTGGGGGCGCTGCACGTGCGCGGCCCCGGTTCGGCCGCCGTGCCCGGTTGGTGGTCGGCCGAGCACGTGCCGCTGGCCGAGTTCGCCGACGCCTACACCAGGGCCGCGCGCGCGGCGCTGGGGCCGGGCGCGCTCGGGGTGGTGTGGCGCCAGGTCCGACCGGACCAGGTGGACCAGATCAAGCACCGGGTGGGCAAAGCCCTGACCACCGAACCGCTCTGGACCATCCACACCGGACGCTGGACCGACCGCGAGCAGTGGCTGATGGCGCTGTCGCGCAGCAGGCGCAGCAACCTGCGCGGCATCGTCAAGCGGATGACCGCCGACGACAACCTGGAGGTCCGGGTGCAGACCGGCGCGGTCATCGACGACCGCCCGGTGGCCGAGGTCATGCGCTGGAACGACGCCAAGTACGGCGGTGCGCTGATCCCGCGCGTCCGGGTCCTCGGCGGGTACCTGCGGGAGCTGTCCGCGCAGCCGGACGTGCGCAGCTACAGCTACCTCGACCGCTCCACCGGCAGACTGCTGGCGTTCGGCCACGTCCTGGACCACCCGCAGCGGCCGGTCGTGCGGAGCTGGTCGCAACTCCCCCGCGACCGGGGCGGCATCCGCGACCTGTACTTCCACCACCTCGCGAGTGTGGTCGGGTGGAGCATCGACGAGGGCAGGCTGGGCCTGGAACTGGGCAAGGGCAAGTCCCGGGAGAAGGAGTCACTGGGCGCCGAACCGACCGAACAGGTCGCACTGGCCGTGCCGACGCGCTGGTGGTGACCGGCTGCCGACCACTCCACTCGGGCCGTCGGGCTTCGGGGGCGCCCGATGGTCGCGCGGCGGTCCAGGCGTTGAGGACGTCGGCGGGCCCCCAGACGAGGCGCGGTCGTCGCCGATGCTGGTGATGTCGGGCCAGGGGAGTGCCTGGGCACTTGCGAGGCCGGTCTCGGAGGGGTTGAGCGGACCCAGGGTCATGTTGTCGGCGCGGCCGAAGAAGGGCCGGTCGTAGGCGGTGAGCCGTTCCATCATGTGCAGGTCACTGCCCAGGAGGAGCAACAACACCGGGTGGGGTGAGAGGCGGCTGAAGAGGTTCATGGACTGGTCTGCCAGGCCCGGGAGGGGGTTGCAACGGACGGCGGGGGCTTGGCGGTCGCGCTTGGTGGTGGTTCGGTGATGACGTCGCCCGGTGGCGGTGTCAGTCGGGCAGGGGGACGTCGATCACCGGGTGGGGGCGCAGGCGGGCGTGCAGCACCGCCGCCTTGACCGCCAAGCCCACCACCAGCGCCAGGAACGCGCCGACCGCGCCGAGCGTGGTCACCACCACGAGTGCGGTGGCCACCGTGGCGACCAGGCTGGCCAGGGCCGCCGACGTCGTCAGTGACAGGACCGCGCCGTTGGTGTTCTCCAGCAGGAACACCGCGTAGACGACCATGCAGAACGACGTCATCTCCACCAGGACCAGGCCGCCGATCGCCAGTGGGTGGCGTCCGATCGCGGCGAGGGCGTCCGGGCCGAGCGTCGACCGCGCGGTGAGCAGGGCCCCGGTGGTGGCCACGGCGATGCCGCCCGCTCCGATCGCGGTCCGGCCGAGCATGGTGCGGGCGCGCAGCCTGCCGCTCGCGCCGCCGGTGCCGCGCAGGCGCAGCGACGTGCTCGGTTGGATCAGCCGCAGCACCAGGATGCCGAAGGAGCCGAGGGTGCTCGACACCAGCAGCATCAGGTAGACCAGTGCGCTGTCGGCGGGTTTGTCCACCGCTGCCAGGACCACGAACAGGATGGAGACCCCGGCGGAGTCGGTGACGTCGGTGAGGCCGAGGAGGACGACCCGCCGGTTGAGCAGGCGGGCGAGGTCGCGGCGGTGGGTGGGGCGGGTGCGCAGGGCGGGGACCAGCCAGGCCAGGACCGCGCAGGCGACGACGAGCCCGGTGGTCAGCGCGAGCAGGTAGCCGTACGGGCGCAGCACCCCCGCCAGGGCCAGCCCGCCCATGCCCAGCACCCACACCGCGTACCCGGCGTAGCCGAAGCTGTCGCGCTCCGGGTGGTCGGCCAACCTGTGGACGGCGGCGAGCACCGACAGCAGGCCCATGCCCGCCGCGTTGGCCGCGGCCAGGCCGTAGAGGGCGGGGGCGCCGCCCACGGGGGACAGGGCGGCCGCGGCGAGCAGGCCCGCGGCGAAGAGCGCCGCCGCGCGGCCGATCAGCATCCGGGTGGTCTGCGCGGCGAGCAGCCTGGTCCGGGGGACCGCGGTCAGCGCCGCCTTCTCCACCCCGAGCACCACGCCGACCACCCAGGTGAACGCGCCGGTGGCGGCCACGTACCGGCCGAACGCGTCCGCGCCCCACACCGGGAGCAGGCCCAGCAGTGACAGTTGGATGGCGCCGCGGGCCACGCCGCGGCCGAGGACGACGCGCACCTTGCCCCCGAGCCCCCGGCCGAACCGGCCGCGCGGGGCGGTCGGTTCGGCGAGCTGGGTCGGTGCGGTCATCGCCGGGTCAGTGACCGGCGGGTTCGGGGTGCTTCTCGGACCCGCCCGCCGGGGTGCCGGTGGTCACCGCCGTGGCGCCCGCGCCCGCTCCGGGGGCCGGGGTGGTGGCGACGGCGCCGGGGGTCTGCCCGCCCCTGCCGACCAGGCGCAGCCAGAAGCGGTCCGGCAGGGTGAGCACCAGGACGGCCAGGACGACGTGGACGGCGATGAGGGTGAACGCCTCGTACTTGCTCGCCGGGTGTCCCAGCCGGACGGTCATGTGGTCGGCCCAGGTCCACACCTCGGGGATCGGGGTCCAGGCCGGGTCGGTGTGCGGGTTGATCGTCAGGAACGCCAGGTCCTCCAGGCCGGAGAGCTGCAGCAGCAGCATCGCGTAGCCGTGCCTGCGCGCGGTGCCCGGCGCGCCGCCGCCGAGCCGGTGGGCCAGGGTGAGGGCCAGGATGATGAACGGCGTCAGCGTCAGCACCAGGTAGTAGAAGCTCTTCTCGTTCGCCGCGGCGAAGAAGATCTGCGGCACGAAGAACGTGAAGAACACCAGGAAGCACACCGGCAGGGCCGCCAGGGAGATCCGGCGCCGGACCTCGGGACCGAACCGCATCGCCGCGATGGTCTCCACGGCGAGCACGAACGGCACCAGCTTCGCCAGCAGCACCCAGACGTTGGGGATCGCCTTCTGGTGCGGGAAGCCCACCCAGACCGCGGCGGCGGCGACGGCGGTGAGGACCGCCAGGACGATGAATTTCCGGTGCGTGCGCAGGCCGGTGTCGGTATCGCTCATGGGCTGTGGCTCCAACGATGGTGTTGCCCGAATCCAGAACCGGCATACTACGGATGAATTCCTTGCGGGAAAGCAAAATCGGCGACTCGGCCCAAGGGGGCGCGGCCATTCGGCCCACTGCCGGGGCCGGGCACCGGGAGAGGTGGAACGGTGCTGGTCTTCTCCGGACCCCGGTGGGCCGCCGCGGCGGACGCGGTCGCCGACCGGGCGCTGCGCGAGGTCCCGTTCTACCGGGAGCGGCTGGTGGGGGCGGGGGCGCGCGGTGGGCCGGTGCCCTCGGCGGAGCTGGCGGACCGGTTGTGGGCGCTGTGCCCGCTGGCGTCACCGTTCACCCCGGCGCGGGAGCCGACGCTGTGGACCGGTGTCCCCGGTGACCTCGCCGCCGCCGTCCGCCTGGCGGGCCGGTGGGGTCGGGCGACGCCGGTGGTGGAGGCCCGCCGCGCCTGGGTTCCCTGGACCCGCCTCACCCCGGCCGGTCCCGCCTACGCCCCGGTCGTCGTGTCCACCCCGGACCTGGACGGCCCCGCCCGGGCCCGCACCCCGGCGCGGCCGGTGCTGGTGGCGCCCCCGGCGGCGGTGGCGGAGCTGACCGCCCGGCTCGACCACGTCGGACCGGTGGTCCTGCGCCTGGCCGCCGCCGAGGTTTCGGGGCACCGGGGGAGGGCGGCCGTGCTGTTCGACCCGCACCTGGGCTACTTCGCGGGCCGCTCACCGGTCTGCGGCCACTGGCACGTGCTGTGGCGCCGCTTCCACGTCGCCGTGACCGGCGGTGCCCTCGTCGTCACGGCGCTGCGCAGGCGGCGGCCGACGCTGTCGCGGATCGCCGTCCCGGCCGGGGACTTCGCCCGCGTGGACCTGTGCCGCAGGCACCGGACCCCGGTCCTGCTCAGCGATCCAGCGCCGTGAGGGTGGCCGCGCGCAGCGGGCGGGCGCGGGTGCCCAGGTAGGCGTCGAGGGCGGCGGTGACCTCGGTGTCGTCGAAGGACCGCAGCAGGACCTTGCAGCCGGGGCCGCCGTCGGTGCCGAACAGGGCGGTGCGCAGCGCGCTCGCCTGCTCGCGGTCCAGCGGCCCGCCCCCGGCCCAGGCTGCTGCGGCCTTCTCGACCTCGTCGAGCGGCGGGTGGTCGGCGGTCTCGGCGCTGATGACCCAGCACAGGTCGCGGGCGTCGCGGGCCAGCCAGCGGCGGGCGTGCTCGACGCGCTCGGCCAGGCCGGGGGCGGCGGGGAACGAGGCGGTGACCCGGTCGGTGCGGTAGCAGGACTCGTGCAGCCTGCCGACGACCGCCGAGACGCCGGGCAGGCCGGGGGACTCGGCGCGGTCGAAGCGGGTGTGCAGTTCCTTGTAGGCGGCGCGGTCCAGGACCGGGCGGTCGAGCAGGCGCGCGGCGTGGGTGCGCGCCCAGGCCAGGACCGGTGGGGCGAGGACGGCCGCGTGCGGGTCGACCGGTTCGGCGGGCACCGGCGGTGGTTCGTCCAACACGGACAGGTCACCCGTGGTGACCACGGCGGTGCACGCGGTGCACCAGTAGCCCACCCGGCGGCGGCTCAGGCGGTGCACCACTGTGGACGAGCGGCTGCCGCACTGGGCGCAGGTGGCCGACGCGGTGTCGCGGTCCGGGGAGCGGCCGAGGGTGACGGCCACCCGGCGCAGCAGCGCCCGCGCCCGGCTCACCGGCCCACCACCACGAAGTTCGGCACGGTGCGCGCGCCGAACCGCTCCTTGATGTGCGTCATCCCCTTGCCCGGCAGCAGCGCGCGGCGACCGGAGGCGATCGCCAGCTCCACCATGGCCACGTAGTGGTCGAAGTACAGGTTCGGCCGACCGCCCTCGGTGCGGTCCCGGATGCCCCAGTAGCTCATGACCAGCTCCGCGCCCGTGTCGTGCACCGTCGACACGGCCAGCAGGTCCGAGCCCGCGCGGTAGGCGGTGAACCGGGTCGACGGGTCGTCGTTGAGCAGGGTGAAGTAGCGCTCCGGGATCGGTGGCCGGACCACACCGGGCGAGCGGTGGCGGTCGCGGACCTGGTTGACCAGCCGGGCGGCCTGCCCGGCCGGGACGGCGGCGGCCACCTCGCGGCGCACCGCGGTGTCCTCGGCGACGGTGGCCCGGATCTTGCGAAGCTGCGAGCGCCACTTCGGCGGCAGCACCCGCAGGTAGTCCGCCACCGCGGTCCACTCGACGTCGAGCACCGTGTCGGGGGAGACCGCGATCGCCCCGCGGAACCGGCCGGACACAGCGGGCACCACGTCCTCGGTGACGTGCCGGTAGCAGAAACCCGCGACCCGCCAACGGAAGCGGGCGCGCACCGCCGACTCGAACGCCACCACCGCCGCCCGCCTGCCCGCCGCGTCCAGCGACCGGGCGAACCGGTACCCGGCGATCGACGCGGGCGCCAGGCGGCACTCGAACACCCCCGCCACCGGCACCGCCCCCGGCCGGGCGAACCGGCGGACGTCGGTCGGCCCCTGGAACCGCCCGTGGAACAGCGCCACCGGCTCCGACCCGTCCGACACCACGCCCAGCACGGTCGGTGCCTGCGCGGCCCAGGCGGCGGTGACCAGCAGCGCCGAGCGCCACAGCGCGGGGGCGCCGGTCGCGGCGACCAGCCCGTCCCAGGCGCCGGGGACCGGGTCGACCAGCGGGTCGAGGAGTACCGCGTGCACCGGACCGCCCTCCAGGAGACCTTCTCGCGGGACCGGCCCGCGGCTACGCTCACCGCGCCCCCGCCCGCGCGGCCCACACTCTCCCGGAGGCGCACCGTGGATGTCCAGGACCCGAACACCGCCGAGACGGCCGAACGGGCGATCGAGCGCCACCTCGGCGCGGTCGTCGCCCGCGACCTGGAGGCCTACCGGGCCACCGTGCACCCGGACGTCACGGTGATCACCCCCAGCGGCGACATGCTGTCCGGGGCCGACGAGGTGGTCGGGTTCCACCGCGAGTGGTTCGCCGGTGGTGACTGGACGTACACAGTGGACCACCGTCGGTCAACCGCCACGGAGGCGACCGCGACCGCGGTGGTGGACGTGACCTACGTCGGCGGACCCGGCGCCGAGCCGTCCCGGTTCCGGATGGGGCTCACCTTCACCCGGGTCGGCGGCGCCTGGCTGCTCATCCACGACCAGTGCACCGTGCTCCGCTCGGAGTAACGCGGCGACAAAAGCCCCATCTGGCAAAGATCTGTTTAAGAAGAACCTTTTCCCCTGGTCGGCCCGGGGTTATAGTCCCGATCACTTCTCGTCCGCTCCCAACCCGGGTGTGCCACCGATTCCGGCTCCGGTGGTCTTTTCGCCGTGCCCGGGCCGCGCGGCGCGAGTCGTCCGGCCCCCGTCGTCCCGATCGGGGCCCAGGGGGTCTCAACCAGGCGTGACCACGGCTGGTGGTGGGTTCTAGGGAAGGGTCTTCGATGGGAAATCCGGTCCTCATCACGGGGGTGGCGGGCTTTCTGGGCAGCCATTTGGCCGATGATCTGCTCGGCCGGGGTTACTCCGTTCGCGGCATCGACAACATGATGGACGGATTCAAGGAGAACATTCCCGCGGGCGTCGATTTCCACGAACTCGACTGCCGCGACGCCCTCGACCTCGACCACCTCTTCGACGGGGTGGAACTGGTCTACCACTGCGCCGCCGCCCCGTACGAGGGCCTGTCGGTGTTCGCCCCCTACCTGGTCCACGAGCACACGACCAGCGCCACCGTGGCCATGCTGTCGGCCTCGGTGCGCGCGGGGGTGCGCCGGTTCGTGCACTGCTCGTCGATGTCGCGCTACGGCAAGCTGGTCCCGCCGTTCACCGAGGACATGACCCCCGAGCCGCTGACCCCGTACGGCATCGCCAAGTACGCCGCCGACCTCCAGGTGCGCGCGATCGCCGGGGTGCACGGGATGGAGTGGAACATCGCGGTGCCGCACAACATCATCGGCACCCGGCAGCGCTTCGACGACCCGTACCGCAACGTTGCCGCGATCATGATCAACCGGGTGCTGCGCGGGCTGCCGCCGGTGGTCTACGGCGACGGCAGCCAGTTGCGCTGCTTCAGCTTCGTCGGCGACGTGCTGTCCTGCCTGACCCGGCTGGGCACCGACCCCGGCATCACCGGTGAGGTCGTCAACGTCGGCCCGGACGAGGGCGAGGTGAGCGTGCTGGAGCTGGCCGAGCTGATCTGCGAGATCATCGGCGTGCCGTGCGACCCGGTCTTCATGCCCGCCCGGCCGCTGGAGGTCCACCACGCCACGTGCAGCTCGGACAAGGCGCGCAGGCTGCTGGACTACCGCACCGAGGTCGGCCTGCGCGAGGGGCTGACCGGCATGGTCGAGTGGATCGCCGCGACCGGCCCCAAGGACTTCAACTACAACCTGGACCTGGAGATCGTCAACGAGCTGACGCCGGAGACCTGGTCGCGGAGGCTGATGTGACGGGCAGAGCGATCAACACCGCGACCGGGCTCACCGCGATCATCCCCTGCTACAACGAGGGCGCGCAGGTCGAGGTGGCGCACGCCGCGGTGTGCGCGGCCCTGGACCCGGTGGGGGACCTGGAGGTCCTGTTCATCGACGACGGCAGCTCCGACGACACCCTGGCCCGGATCAAGGCCGTCGCCGCCCGCGACCCCCGGGTGCGCTACGTGTCCTTCGCCCGCAACTTCGGCCTGCCCGCCGCGGTCACCGCGGGCTTCCGGTACGCGGGCAAGCCGTGGGCGGTGCAGCTCGACGCCGACCTCCAGTTCCCGGCGGAGGAGACCTGGGCGCTGCTGGACAAGGCGGCCGAGGGCTACGACGTGGTCTTCGGTGTGCGCCGCGACCGCAAGGACAACTGGTTGCGCCGGGTCGGCGCGGCGGGCACCCACCGGGTCGCCCGGGGGCTGCTGGGCATCGAGGTGCCGCAGGGTGCCAGCTCGTTCCGGGTGGTGCGGACCGCGGTCGGGCGGACCATCGCGGACCTGCCCACGGCGAACTCGCACTTCGTGGCGAAGGCCCCGCAGGTCGGTGCGCGCTACACCAGCGTCCCGGTGGCGCACCGGGACCGGACGGCGGGCACGTCGAAGTTCCGCTTCGGCCGCCTCGCCGGGGACGCCTTCGAGCTGCTGCTGGGCTTCTCCTGGCGCCCGCTGAACATCATGTACGGGGTCGCGGGCGTGGCCGCCCCCGCGGCGCTCCTGCTGGCCCTCCTCGGCGTGTTCGGGTTGGTGGCGCCCTCGGTCCTGCTGGCGGTGGTCACGCTGGTGACCGCGCTGGGGCTGGCCTCCACCGCGCTGGTCGGCCGCTACCTGCACCGGCGGATGCTCGATGCCCGCCCGCGCAGGCACTACTACGTCAGGGAGGCCACTGTGGACATCGATCCGGCGGACATGGTCGACGGCGGCGCCACCCCGGTGCCGCCGCCCACCCGCGCCGAGCCGGTGCTGGTGGTGCTCGGCGCCGGTGAGGAGCAGGTCGTGCTCTACCGGGAGGCGCGCCGCCGCGGGCTGCGGACCGTCGCGGTGGACATGCGCGCGGACCGGCCGGGCATCGTCCTGGCCGACGAATTCCTCCCGCTGTCCACGACGGACCACGACGCCATCGCCGCCGCGCTCGCGGGCAGGCCGGTCGCCGGGGTCGTCTCCACCGCGGCCGACACCTGCCTGGAGTCCTGGCAGGTGCTCTCCGAGCGGTTCGCCACCCCGTGGCGCTACCCGGCGGCGGCCGTCGCCGCGTCGATGGACAAGTCGGCGTTCCACCGGCTGGCCGCCGCGGCGGGCGTGGCGACCTACCGCTGGGCGCAGTCCGACGACCTCGCCGAGCTGGCCGCGACCGTCGCCGACTTCCGGTTCCCCGTGGTGGTCAAGCCCACCGACGCCTCCGGCTGCCGCGGCGTGCTGCGCGTCGACGGGCGGGCGGACCTGGGTCCGGCGCTGGCCAACGCGGCGGTCTTCTCCCCGTCGGGGCAGGTGATCGTGGAGGAGTTCCTGGCGGGGCGCAACTTCACCGTCAACGTGTTCCTGCGCGGTGGCGCGGTCGGCTGGTCGCTGATCACCGAGAAGCGGATCGACCCCGGCCCGCGCTTCCTCATCCTCGGCCACCAGGCGCCCGCGGTGCTGGACCCGGCGGTGGAGCGCGCGCTGCTCGACGAGGCCGCCGCCCTGTGCGCGGCGATGGACCTGCCCGACGGCCCGGCGAACTTCGACGTGGTGCTGAGCCCCGACGGCACCCGGTACGTGCTGGAGGTCGGTGCCCGGCTCAGCGGCAACGGCCTGCCCGGGCTCGCCGCCGCCGTGTCCGGTGTGGACGTGGTCGCGGCGCTGCTGGACCTGGTGCTGGGCGAGCCGTTCGGGTTCGACCCGGCGCCGCCGCGGCCGACGCTGCTGCACGTGCTGACCTCACCGCTGGACGTGCCGGGCGAGGTGGTGGCCGTCGGGGACCTCGACGCGGTGCGCGCGCTGCCCGAGGTGACCGGGGTGGACCTGTTCGTCGGACCGGGCGACCGGGTGCTGCCGTTCACCGAGGCGGGCCGCAAGCTGGGCTGGCTGGTCGTGTCCGCCGACGAACCGGCCGGGCTCGACGCCGCGCTGGCCGGGGCGCTGGCGGCGCTGGACCTGGTCGTCGCCCCGGTGCCCGAGCCGGTCACCCCGGCCACCGTGGCCGTCGTGGTCCCGGCGCAGGCGGTCGACGCGCCGTCCGGCCGCGTGCTGGGAGCCGGTGACAAGGCGCCGGTGTAGTGGTCAGAAGACCTCGTAGCCCGGGGTCATCAGGCCGTCCGGGTCGTGCGCGGCGCGCGCTGCGGCGAGGGCGGGGAAGCGCTCGCCGAAGTGCGCGGCCCAGTCGGCCGCGCTCATCGGCAGGGCGCTGACCGGGTAGAGCACGCCGCCCGCCGCGCGGACCAGTTCGTAGGCCGCGCGGTTGTCCGCGACCAGCCGCCGCGCGGTCTCCGCGTCGTCCGCCGGGAAGCGCAGCAGGTTGAGCGCGAAGAGGTCCCCGCCGCCCGGGGTGCGCACCAGCGGGGTCGTGATGGCGCCCGCGCGGATCGGCGACAGCGCGACCCGGCCGAACCGCCCCAGGTCGGCCGGGTCGGTCCGGTCCAGCAGCCGGGGGAGCACGTCGTCGGCGGCGGCGTCGCCGAGGAACGTGGTCAGCCACGGGTGCGGGTTCCCCCACGCCCCCAGCCCGCGCAGCGCCGTCTCCAGCGGCTCCAGCCGCGAGAGCAGTTCGGCGTGGGTGACGGTGCAGGTCTGCACGGTGCCCTCGATGCCGTCCAGGACGTCGTCGGCCTTGTCGGAGAACAGCTCCGCGCCCTCCAGCGTGTACCTCCAGCCGTCGGGGGTCGGCAGGATCGCGCCCTGCAGGTGGTCCCAGCGGCCGTCGGCCAGCAGCACCCGCGCGTCGGCGAGCATGGTGGGCAGGTCCGGGCAGGTGATCGTGTGGCGGCGGGCGTGCGCGGGGGCCTCGACCAGCCCGAGCGTCACCTCGGTGACCACCCCGACCTGGCCGAGGCCGCCGCGCACCGCGTCGAACAGCTCCGGGGACTCGGTGGGCGAGCAGGTGCGCACCTCGCCCGCGCCGGTCACCACCTCCAACCCCAGGACGTGGTCGCTGGTGACCCCGAGGGCGTGGGTGGTCCCGCCGACCCCGCCGACGACGACCGTGCCGCCCACCGTCAGGTCCAGGTAGTCGGGCAGCACCGGGGGCAGCAGGCCGCGCGGCAGGGTCTCCTCGACGACCGCGCGCCAGGTGGCCCCCGCCGCGACCGTGACCCGCCCGTCCCGGGGCGCCTCGACCCGGCGCAGGCCGGTCACGTCCACGACCACCCCGCCGTCCACCTGGGACCGGCCATAGACCGAGTGCCCCGCGCCCCGCGCGGTTAGCCGGAGCCCGTCCGCCCGGGCGCCGGTGACGGCCGCCACCACGTCCTCGGTGCGCTCCGCGCGCACCACGCGCGCCGGTGTGCGGTGGACCAGGTGGCCGAAGTCGTCGTCCGGTGTGCTCACGGTGCCCTCCCCGGGCGGTTTCCCGCATGGTCATCCACGATCCTCACCGGACCGTGCCCTTTGTCGTCCCATTGTGCGAGCATCCGGTCGCAAGTGTGAGCGAGGAGGACGCCGTGGTGCCCGGTTCCGCGTTGCTGGTGCTCGACCTGATGAACGACCTGGTCCACCCCGACGGCAAGAAGGCCGGGGAGGGCTACCACCGCGCCGTCGACGGGCGCGGCGTCCTCGACCGCGCCGCCACCGCCGTCGAGCGCGCCAGGGCGGCGGGCATCCCGGTGGTCTACGTCGTGATCGGCTTCGAACCCGGCTACGCCGACTGGCCCGCCGCCTCGCCGCTGTTCCGCGCCCGCACCGACGACGACAAGCCCACGCTGGGCACCTGGGGCACCACCGTGCACGACCGGGTCGCGCCGCGCCCGGGTGAGCCGGTCGTGGTCAAGCGCCGGGTGAGCCCGTTCCACGGCACCCACCTGGACCTGCTGCTGCGCGGGCTCGGCGTCGACACCGTGCTGCTGACCGGGGTCGCCACCGAACTGGTCGTGCTCTCGGCCGCCCGCGAGGCGCACGACCGCGACTACCGCGTGCGGGTGCTGGCCGACGCCACCGCCACCGGCGACCCGGACGTGCACGAGTGGGCGCTGCGCATCATCGCCCGCACCGCCGAGGTCACCACGGTCAACGCCGCCCTGCCCCCGGTCGACACCGCCCTGCCCCCGGCCGACGGCGCACTGCCCCCGGCCGACGCGCGCTGAGCGGGGCACGGTCAGGTCCCGCCCTTGAGCACGTGCGCGGCGATCGCGTCGGCGTCGTGCACCAGGTCCCCCCACAGGCCGGGGCGGTTGCTGCCCACCTGCATGAACCACCGGGTGTGCTCGGTGGGGATGCCGACCACGTGCAGCCCGGTGTGCGCGCGGCCGTCGCGGTCCACCGGGTGGTACGGGCTGGTCGTCACCGCCACGCCCCCGGTGCGGAAGTCCCCGTTGGCGTAGGCGGTCCAGATGCCGCGCTCGCGCAGCCGCCTGGTCAGCGGGCTCAGGTCCCGGTCCAGGTCGGGGGAGGGGATGCGGGCGTCGACCACCACGTCCACGTGCACCGCCGCGCCGCCGACCACCGGCGAGGACACCACGAACCGCCCCGCCCCCGGGTCCGGGTCGAACCGGGCCGCCGGGCCGATCACCCGCAGCACCCCCGCCTCCAGCAGCGCCAGCACCTGCCGCAGCCGCACCGGCGGCGGCCCGGCGGCCAGGAACGCGCTGCGCGGGCCGTACCAGTCGATCAGGTCCTCGCGGTGCGAGCGCGGGGTCAGGCCGGAGAAGTCCGCCAGCCGCATGATCATGCCCCGGCAGTCGCGCAGCACGTCCATCGCCGCCTTGTGCGGGGAGTCCACGTTGCCCAGTTCGGCCTCGGCCAGGTCGGCGGCCACCGCCCCGGTCAGCGCCGCGTCGAACTCGGCCCGGTCGGCGAAGGTGCGGCCGGAGAACGGGCGGGCCAGCGCGTCCAGGTCGGCCTTGTCCACCAGCACCCCGTGCACCGCCGCCATCGCGGTCACGTCCGGCGGCACCGCCGGGTCGGCCAGTCCCTCGACGGCGCGGGCCACGGCGTGGGTGAAGGCCACCCCGGCCTCCTCCCCGTCGCGCAGCCGCAGCCGGGTCGCGCAGTTCACCAGGTCCACCTCGGCCAGCAGCCAGGGCAGCACGTCGCGGCGGAAGTCCAGCGGCCCCGACGGCACCCGGGCGCGGATGTTGTCCTGGGTGAACAGCGTCGGCCGGTAGGCGAACCTCGGCGGCTTCTGGTTGCGCCCGCGAGCGGGCAGCGGCATCCCGCTGCGCGACCCGGCCACCACCACCGGTTCGCGGCCGGAGGGCAGGTAGCGCAACCGGTCGCCGTCCGGCACGAACCGCCCGCCCCGGCCCAGGGTGAACGCGGCCAGCACGTCGTAGAACGACAGCCCCAGCCCGATCACCCCGACCGGGGTTCCCGGGGCGATGTCGGCCAGCGGCATGTCCGCGGCGGAGTCGCCGCGCAGGTAGCGCGGGCCCACCCGGTCGGCGGCGAAGTCGGCCAGCGCTTTCTCCCGGCCGGTCAGCTCCGGCACGGTGTGCCCGGTGGTCAGCACCACCTGGTCGGCGCGCAGGTCCTCGCCGTTCGACAGCCGCAGCAGGTAGCCGTCGCCGTCCGGGCCGATGTCCTCCACCGCGGCGCGCACCCGCAGCAACCGCACCCCGCGCGGCAGGTTCTGCTCCACCGCGTCCAGCAGGAAACGGGTGTAGCGGCCGTAGTCCGCGCGCGAGGCGTACCCGTCCGGGCTGGCGTTCTCCGGGTCCACCCCGGCCCACCACTCGTACAGCGACGGCCCCGCGCCCGCCCGCACCGGACCCTCGTCCGGCACCCCGGAGAACGCGGACACCATGCCCGCCACGGTGTTCATCAGGTACCACCCGGGCTGGTCGGTCCGGTAGACCCGGCCCGCGCCCACCTCGACGGCGTCGATCAGGTGGATGTCGACCAGCCGGTCGGTCTGCTCCTCGGCCAGCCGGGCCGCCATCCGCTCGACGGTGATCAACCCGCGCGGGCCGCTGCCCACCACGGCGACGGTCTGCGCGCGCCGCGCGCCCTGCTCGTTGCGCATCATCAGTCCCCGACGCGCCCGACCACGCCGTCGACCCAGCGGTCGGCGTGCGCGGCCGCCGCCGCCTCGTCGCGGAAGGCGTAGGTCTTGAGCAGCCACCGGGTCGCGGCCAGCTCCGGGTCGGTGATCTCCAGGTGCTCGCGGCTGTGCAGGCCGTCCTGGTTGGCGAAGGTGAACAGGTCGCCGGTGAGGATGCGGTGCCTGCTCTTGTCCGCGCGCACCAACGCGTCCTTGAGGGCGATCAGCGCGTCCTTCGCCTCCGGCGGCGCGTCCGGCGCGACGGTCGTGTGCGTGTCCACGTAGCGCACGGTGCGCTCACCGGAGAAGATCGCGTGCTTCTCCGAGACGGTCAACGCCCTGTTGTTGTCCCGCGACACCACGTCGAACGGGGTGACGAAGTGCTCCTGCCGCAACGTTTCCAAGTGCTCCCCGACATAGGCGCGCAGGGCGTCGCCGCTGACGAAACCGGTGTAGGTGACCTCGCTGTCCGGGCAGCGCATCCCCAGGAGGGTGATGTGGTCGGCGCGCACCGGGTGCGCGGCGCGGTCGTTGTGGAACGCCAGTTCGCCGTCGCTGTAGCCGGTCTGCTTGCCCCGGTAGCGGGTGATGGCGATGACGTCGACGTAGAAGTCCCCGTTGAACCGGGTCGCGTACGACAGCAGCGGCGTGGCGGTGAGCTGCCCGAACAGCTCCAGGAACGCCTCGCCGATGAAGGTCTTCTTCCGCGCGTACTTGTCGGTCAGCGGGTCGTCCTGGTCCAGCAGCGGGATGTCCGGGTCGAGCGGGCAGTTGCGCAGCGCGTGCGCGTGCACCCCCGCCGCGCGTTCGGCCCGCACCCGCTCGGCGACGCCCAGCAGCACCGGCGGCACCTCCCCGCGCTCCACCAGCCCGGCCACCCCGGCAGCGAACGCGGGCCGGTCGGCGTACGGGTCGGCGCGGACGGACCCCAGGGCGGCGCAAAGCGAGTTCCGCTCAGCTTCGGTGAACACGTGCACGGGCAACATCGATGGATCACTCTCTCGGCATGGGACAGGTGTGCGGCGCTACTCCCGCGCGGCGGCGGCCAGCGACGCGCGCAACTCCGGGGTCAACCGGGCGCCGACCCGCTCGACCAACGTGCTCATCTCGTAGGCCAGCAGGCCCAGTTCGCAATCGGCCGCCGCCAGCACCGCCACGTGCGACCCCTCGCCCATGGACATCAAGAACAGGTACCCCAGCGTCATGTCCACGCTGGTCTGCACCACCCGCCCCGCGTCCAGGCACTTCGCCGCCGCCTCGGTCAACCCGGCCAACCCGGACACGATCGCGGCCAACTGCTGCGCGTTGACCCGCGGCAGCGTCTCCGACGACGCCAGCACCAACCCGTCGGAGGACACCACCAGCGCGTGCGCCGCGTCGGGCACCCTGGTCACGAACTCGGCCAGGAACCAGCCGAGGTCGTCGTGCCGGACCCCGGCCCGCGCCACCGCCGCCTCCACCCGCCGCGACCGGCCCGGCCGGGTCACCGCTCGCCCCGATCGTCGCGCCCCTCGTCCACGTCCGACCCGCGCGCCCGGCGCAGGCCCCGCTGCAGGCCCGCGAGCCGGGCCCGGGTCTCCTCGGGGGTGCGCTGCGCGGGCGCCCCGAAGCCGCCCTGCCCGTCGGCGCCGTGGTGGCCGTCCTCGGCGGACCCGCCGAAGCCACCGCGCGGACCGCCGCCGGGTGCGTGGCCGAATCCGGCGCCGCTGCCGGGTGCGTGGTCGAACCCGGCGCCGTTGCCGGGTGTGTGGTCGAACCCGTTGCCGTTGCCGGGTGTGTGGCCGGGCCTGGCGTTGTTGTCGGGTGTGTGGTCGAACCCGTTGCCGTTGCCGGGTGCGTTGCCGGACCTGGCGCCGTTGCCGAGTGGGTGGCCGGATTCGGTGCGGTTGTCGGGTGTGCGGTCCGACCCGCTGCGGTTGCCGGGGGTGCGGCCGGGTCCGCTGCCGTTGCCGGGTGCGTGGTCGGAGCCGCCGCCGTTCCCGGTGGTGCCGTGGGCGCCGTTCGCGGCACCGGGGCCTGCCGGGTGGGTGCCTGCCGCGCCGTTGCCGAGGTCACCGCTGAGGCTGTTGCCCCGTGAACCGCGCCCGCTGGCGGAGTTGTTCCCGGCACCGTTCCCGGTGCCTGCGCTGAACCCGTTGCCGGTCGGGTCGGCGCTGTCGGAGCCCGCGCGGCGGCCGCGCCCGCTCTCGGCGGGGGCTTCGGGTGCGCCGCCGTTCCCGGCGCCTGCCTGCTTGCCGTTGCCGCTCGCGCCCGGGGTCGGGCGCTGGGTGGGCAGGCCGTGCGGGGGTGTGGCGGGGCGCGGGTCGGACCCGGTGGCGCCGGGGCGGTCGGTGGCGGGGATGCGGTGGGTCCCCGTGCCGCCCGGCGCGCGGTTCGGGGCGGGGCGCTGGGCGGGGAGGCCCTGCGGTGGGGTCCCGGTGCGCTCGGCGGTGCCGCGCGGACCGGAGCCGCCCGCGCCGGGCCTGCTGTGCGATCCCGTGCCGTCGCCGCGTCCGTCGGCGCGGCCGTTCCGGGCGCCGGAGCCGGGGTGGCCCGGGGTGCTGGTCCCGGTGGCGTGGCCGCTGATGCTCGTCACACCGCCTCGACCGTCGCGGGTGCCCGTATCCGGGGCGTTGTTCCCGGCGCCGCCCGCGCCGCCGCGGGCGCTCGTGGGTGCTCCCGTGCGGCTTTCCGCGCCGCCCGGGCCCCGGGTGCCGGTGCTGTCGGCGGCGTGGGTGCTCGCGCGTGTGCCCGAACCCCGGGTGCCGTTGCCGGAGGTACCCGCGTGGTCCGTGCCCGCGGAGCGGGGACCTGTGTCGCCCGGACCGTCGCGCTCGGGGCGTGGCGACCGGGTGTCGGGGGCGTCCGTGCCGCCGGGCAGGGCGCGGGCGCCGCGTCGGGAGCCGTTGTCGTTGCTCTGGGGGCCGCCGGGGGCGCTCGCGCGGTCGGTCCGGGGCGTCGGGGTGCCGCCCGTCGGGGTCGGGGGGGAGTCCGGCTGGGGGCGGCGCGGTCCGCTCGGCGGCTGCTCACCCCGGGTGCCGCCGGTCGACGGGGTGTCGGGGAGGGTGCGGCGGGGGCGGCCCCGGGTGGCGGCGGTGCGGTCGCCGGGGGCGGCGGAGGAGCGGCGGGGCAGGGCGCCGGGGCCCTGGCCGCTGTCCGGGACGTTGTCCAGTTTGGACCGGACCGCGCGCCAGTCCTCCTCGGCCGCCGCCGGTTCCGGGGAGTCCTGGGGCTTGGGCTTGAACCAGGGGGCGTCGGGGTTGGCGCGGGCGGGCAGCAGGTTGCCCGCGAAGCCGCCCGGGGCCTGCTGGGCGGGGGACAGGGGTTCGACCACGGTGGGCAGGCCGCCGGTGGCGCCGGGGTTGGTGGGCGGGCCGCCGCGGCGGCCGGGTTTGGCCATCAGGTCCGCGGGCAGGGTGATGACCGCGGTGGTGCCCGCGTCGACGCCGCCGTGCAGGCGGACGCGGATGGCGTGGCGCTGGGCCAGGCGGGCGACGACGTAGAGGCCCATGCGGCGCGACAGCGACACGTCGAAGTCCGGCGGGTCGGCCAGGCGCTCGTTGGCCTCCTCCAGCTCCTCGTCGGTCATGCCCATGCCCTCGTCGGAGATCTGGATGGCGACCTCGCCGCTGCGCACCCTGGCCGAGCTGACCAGTACCTGGGTGTCGGGGGCGGAGAAGGTGGCGGCGTTGTCCAGCAGTTCCGCGATGAGGTGCACCAGGTCCTTGACGACCCGGCCCTGGACCAGCAGGTCGGGGACCTGCTTGACCCGCACCCTGGTGTAGTGCTCGACCTCCGACAGCGCCGACTCGACGACCTCGCCGACCGGGACCGGGCGGGCCATCCGCTTGGCCAGGCCGCTGCCGGAGAGGATCAGCAGGTTCTCGCTGTTGCGCCGCATCCGGGCGGCCAGGTGGTCCAGGACGAAGAACCGGCCGAGCTGGTCGGGGTCCTGCTCGTTCTGCTCGAGCTGGTCGAGCTCGGCGAGCTGGCGCTCGATCAGCGCCTGGCTGCGCCGGGACAGGTTGACGAAGATCGCGTTGACGTTGTCGCGCAGCACGGCCTGCTCGGTGGCCATCCGCACCGCCTGCTCGTGCACCGCGTCGAACGAGCGGGCGAGCTGGCCGATCTCCTCGCCGCCGGAGACCGCGACCGGGGCGACGGCGTTGCGGGACGCGGCGACCGGGTCCGGGTCGTCGAGGATGCGCTTGACCGTCTCCGGCAGCCGCACCCTGGCCACGTCGAGGGCCTCGCGGCGCAGCGTGCGGATCGGGGTCAGGATGGACCAGGCGATGTAGAACATCAACCCGAGGGCCAGCACCAGCAGCGCGATCACGATGGCCGCGTCGCGGGTGGCCGCGGCGATCGCGGTGTCGGCGGCGGACTCGGCCTGCGCGCGCAGCCGGGCGATCAGGTTCGTCTCGACCGCGCGCAGCTTGTCGTTGGCCGCGACCGAGGTGTCCGACAACATCACCACGTCGGTGTCGAGCGGGGCCACCGGGTCGGCGCTGGACAGCGCGGTCTGCGCGATCGCGCGGCGGCGGTCGACCTCCGGGCCGCTGTAGCCGTCGTTGTAGGTCTGCCGCTCGTCCGGGGTGGCCACCGCGACGAAGTCGGCGATGGCGGCGTCGAAGCCCGCGTCCACCGAGCGGGCCCGGTTCTGCACGATGCCCGCGCCGAAGGTGTTGTGCACGGCGGCGACCAGCAGCAGCGCGTCGAGCTGCGCGCCGCGCTCCTTGGCCTGCCCCAGGGTCTGCACCGCGGTGCTCACCCGGGACGGCCCGCTGTCGGAACCGGACGTCGAGATCTCCCGGCCGAGCTGCACCAGCGGGTCGATGATGGTGTTGTAGCTGCTCAGCACGGCCAGGTCGGGGTACACCGCGCCCTGGGCGAGCTGGCGCAGCGCGTCGAGCTGGCGGAGCTGGTCGAAGGCGAGCTGGTAGCGGTTGCGCTTCTCGGCGTCGGGCAGCCGCAGGCCCCCGAGCGACTGGCGCAGCGCGAACACCGCTTCGTCCGTGCGGGTGAACTGCTCGCGGATGCCCGCGTTGTCGGCCATCCCCGTGTCGCCCGCCGCCACCCGGGTGACGACCAGCGCGCGCTCGTGCTGCAACGCGTGCACGGTGGCGGTGACCTGCTGGGAGACGTCGACCTGGTCGACGATGCGCTGGTAGCCGTCGGCGTTGTCCAGCTCGGTCTGCACCCGCAGCCAGCCGAAGACGGCCGCGGTCAGCGCGGGCACCAGCAGCACCACGGTCATCTTGGTGCGCAGCCGCCAGTTCTTCGGCTGCCAGGCCCCGGTCGCCGCGGCGGGGTCGCGCCGGGGTCTGGGCCTGCGGGGCTTGGGGGCGAGGATGGCGCGCTCGCGCTCGGCGGCGGCGGGGTCGCCCGCCCGCCCGCCGTCGGGGCGCTCCTGGGTGGACCGGGTCTCGTCCTCGGCGCTCACCGGTCGCAACCCCCGGGCAGTGTCGTCTCCGGACACCTCGTCCACATAGTCCGCACTCTCCGCTGGTGGCTTCTGCTGCGCGTTCGTCCGACAAGTCGGTGGAGTCCTCCACCGTTGTCAGCGTTCAGTTACCCGGATTGCTCCGAATAAGCAAGCCGCCGATTCGGGCGCTCTCCACCGCCAGATACTGTCACGCCTCGATTTGACGAACCATCATTGGCCCGAATGGCGCAGTGCTGACCGGAAAGGAACCTGTTGTTCACTTTCGGATGTACGGTGACGCTTCGCAACTGATTCACCACCTGGGCATTCTCCCTGCACGAGCCGCATATCCGCAGCTCAGATTGTGTCGAGTGGACGTGAATGGACGGTATTCTCACGATGACCGTCGTGACTGGATGCACCCGCGCTCCACAGTTCGACGGCGTATCGATGCCGCAGCGTGATCGACAGGACTTGACAGCGGACTAAAGTCCCCTGGGCCGCGTGGAGAACGCACCCACGTTTCGGCGAGTCGATGAGTCTTCCCATGTGAGGAGCAAACGGTGGTGCAAAGCGGCGGCTCCCCCGGGCACGGTGCCCGGTCCCGCGGGCTGTTCCGGACGCTGCGGGCGGGTGCCGCGGTGACCGCGGTGGCCCTGGTGGCGTCCGGTTGCGGGCTGCTCGGCGGCTCCGACGACGCCGACGCCGGGTCGTCGACCGGCCCGGTCGAGAAGGCCACGGTCCGGGTCGCGATCATCCCGTCGACCGACATGGCGCCGCTGTGGGTGGCCAAGACCCAGGGCTACTTCACCGAGCAGGGCATCGAGGTCGAGTTCGTGACCAAGGGCGGCGGCGGTGACGTGATCACCAGCCTGCTCGGCGGCGACGTGGACTTCGCCTTCGCCAGCTACCCGCTGCTGGTGCAGGCGCAGCAGAAGGGCCGCGGCGCGACGAACATCAAGGTCGTCGCGGACGCCTCGGCGGCCAAGCCGGACACCACCGCGGTGGTGGTGGCCAAGAACTCCCCGCTGCGCAGCCCGGCCGACCTGCAGGGCAAGAAGATCGCGGTGACCTCCACCGGCAGCATGGCCGACCTGGCCGTGCTGGCGGGCATGAAGGCGGCCAAGGCCGATACCGCGGGCATCCAGTGGCAGCAGATGAAGTTCCCGGACATGCTGCCCAAGCTGGGCACCGGCGAGATCGACGCGGCGTTCCTGGTCGAGCCGTTCCTGTCCATCGCCCAGGCGCAGCTCGGGGTGTGGACGGTCTTCCAGCCCATGACCGGGCGGCTGGAGGGCATCGCGCTCAACGGCTACGCCGCGCTGGAGAAGACCACCCAGCAGTACCCCAAGACCGTCGCCGCCTTCCAGCGCGGGGTGGAGAAGGCCCACCGCGAGGCGGCCACCCGCTCCGGTGACGACGCCGTGCGCCAGGCGCTGATCCAGAACGCGAACGTCAAGCCGGAGATCGGCCCGGTGCTGCACCTGCCGGACTACCCGATCACCACCGACGTCACCCGGTTGCAGCGGGTCCCGGACCTGCTCAAGGAGTTCGGCCTGATCGCCGAGCCGTTCGACATCAAGCCGATGGTGCTGGCCACCCCCGCGGGCTGAGCGCGTGCGCGACGCCCTGCTGCGGGTCTGCGGAGCGGCCTGCGTCCTCCTGGTGTGGGAGGCCGCGGGCCGCTCCGGGCTGTTCCTGGACGGGTACCTCCCCCCGCCCAGCCAGGTGTTCCCGCAGGTCGTGCACCTGTTGGGGGACCCGGAGTTCCTGCTCGGGGTCGTCGCGACCGTGCTGTCCTGGGCGATCGGGCTGCTGATCGCCACGGTGGTCGCGGTCCCGCTCGGCCTGCTGCTCGCCGCCCGCCCGCTGGCCCGCGCCGCGAGCCGGGCGGTGGTCGAGTTCCTCCGGCCCATCCCCACCGTGGCGATGGTCCCGCTGGCGGTGGTGGCCGTCGGCGGCGGACCGGAGACCAAGATCGGCCTGACTGCCTTCGCCGCGCTCTGGCCGGTCCTGTTCACCACCATGTACGCCTACGACGAGGTGGAGCCGCTGCTCGTGGACACCGCCAGGGCGTTCGGGCTCAGCCGGTCGCGGGTGGCGCTGCGGGTCGCGCTGCCCAGCGTGGCGCCGTTCGTGCTGACCGGGGTGCGGCTGTCCGCCGCGATCGCGCTGTCGGTGCTCGTCGGCGTGGAGATGCTGACCGGCACCAGCGGCGGCATCGGCGAGTTCATCCTCCTGGCCTCCAGCGGGGCCACCAGGATGGACCGGGTGCTGGCCGCGGTGGTGGTCGCCGGTGTGCTCGGGTACCTGATCAACGAGGGCCTGGAGCGGGCGCAGGTCCGCTGGTTCGGTTGGCGCGGCGCCGAGGTGGGCGCGGGATGAGCGCGACCACGGCGGTGCGGTCGCCGCGCGCCCGGTGCGGCGCGGGGGTGGCGGCGTTCGCGCTGCGCTGGGGGTTCTTCGCCGTCGTGGTCGGGGTGTGGCAGTGGGTCGCCGCCGCCGCGTACCACCCGTTCTTCCCGGCCCCGGCGGAGATCCTGGACACCGCGCTGCGCCTGTGGTTCACCGGGGGCTTCCCCAGCGGGGCCGTGGTCGACGGGCCGCTGGCCAGCCTGGGCCGGGTCGTCGGCGGGTGGGCGCTGGCCTCGCTGCTCGGCGTCGCGCTCGGCACGCTGCTGGGGCTGTCGCGGTCGGCGAGCGTCGCCGCGGGGCCGGTGTTCGCGTTCTTCCGGTCGCTGCCGCTGCCCGCGCTGGTGCCGGTGTTCGTGCTGCTGACCACGCTGGGCACGCGGATGGTGTTGACCGTGGTCGTGTTCGGCGCGGTGTGGGCGGTGCTGCTGGCGACCGTGGACGGGGTGCGCTCGGTGGACCCGGTGCAGGTGGAGACCGCGCTGGTGTACCGGGTGCCGTGGTCGGTCCGGCTGTTCGGGGTGGTGCTGCCCGCCGCGCTGCCCAAGGTGTTCGCCGGGCTGCGGGTCAGCCTGTCGCAGGCGCTGGTGCTGGTGGTGGTCGCCGAGCTGTTCGCCCCGAACGGCGGGCTCGGCGCGCAACTGCGCGACGCGCAGAACAAGTTCGACTTCGCCGCCCTGTGGGCGGTCCTGGTGGTGCTGGGCGTGTTCGGCTACGCCCTCAACACCGCGTTGCTGGCCGTCGAGCGCCGCTTGCTGGGGTGGCACCGCGCGGCGGCCGGTTCCCTGGGGGGTCCGTGACCGAGCAGAACCGGTTCCCATCGAGAAGGGTTCGTTCCACGTGGACACCGACGACCGCGCCCAGCCACCCCAGGACACCGCCACCCACCCGGGACCGGCGGACCCCGGTCCCCTGATGCCCGCCGCGGTGGACGTCATCGACTGCACGCTGCGCGACGGCGAGCAGACCCCGGGCGTCTGGTTCACCGTCGCCGAGAAGGTCGAGCTGGCCACCCTGCTCTCCGAGGCGGGGGTGCTGGTGCTCGACGCGGGCTTCCCGGCGTCCTCCGGCGCCGACGTCGAGGCCCTGCAGGGGATGCGGCAGGCGGGCATCGCCGCGGCGGTGGGCGCCACCGCCCGACCGGTGCAGCAGGACATCGCCGCCGCCCGCAAGGCCCAGGCCGACGAGGTCTTCCTGTTCATGCCCACCAGCGACCTGCGGTTGCGCGAGACGCTGGGCATCACCCGCGACCAGGCGGCGCGGATCATGCGCGCCGGGGTGGACGAGGTGCTCGGCAACGGAATGGGCCTCAACATCGTCTTCGAGGACGCCACCCGCGCCTCCCCCGAGCACATGGCCCGGCTGGTCGACGAGGTCTGCCTGCCCGGCGAGGTGTCGCGGCTGATCCTGGCCGACTCGGTGGGCTGCGCGCATCCGGGGTCGATGCGCGCGCTGGTGCGCACCCTGGCCGAGCGGCTCGACCCGGCCATCGACATCTGCGCGCACACCCACAACGACTACGGCCTGGCCACCGCCAACACCCTGGCCGCGGTGGAGGGCGGGGCCCGCGCGATCACCTGCACGGTCAACGGCATCGGCGAGCGCGCGGGCAACGCCGACCTGGCCGAGTGCCTGGCCTCGCTGACCCACCTGCACGGCGTCGAGCACGGGGTGGACGCCACCGCGCTGCCCCGCCTGTCCCGCCTCGTCGAGCGGATCAGCGGCATCCACATGGCCGCGACGAAACCGGTGACCGGCGGCAACGTCTACCGGCACGAGTCCGGGCTGCACGTGGACAGCATGCTCAAGGACGTGCGCAGCTACGAGGTGCTGCCACCGTCCTGGGTCGGCGCCGAGCGCGGGTACGTGCTGGGCAAGCACTCCGGCACCTCGCTGGTGCGCGAGGTGCTGCGCCGCACCGGCACCGCCACCGACGTCGACGACGACACCGCCCGCCGCCTGCTGGACACCGTCAAGTCCACTGTGGATGGCTGGGACAAGTCCGGGCACGACGCCGCGCACGCGGCCAAGGAGCGGTTCGTCGCCACCGCGCTGGCGGGCGTGTCCCCCGACGTCGTGGTCGCCGAGTACCACCGGATCGCGGGAGCGCAGTCGTGAGCGGGCGGACCATCTCCGACATCATCATCGACGCGCACAGCCTCGACGAGGACCGGTCGGCGCTGTTCCGCCGGGTGTCGGTGGACGCCGTGCTCGGCCACGACGCCACCACCGCCCTGCTGATCGACGACTTCGAGCGGCGTGGACTGTCCATCTGGGACAAGTCGAAGGTGCTGCTGACCAACGACCACTTCGCCCCGCCCGCCACCGCCGAACGGGCCGACATCTCCAACAAGTTCCTCGGCTGGGCGCGCGGGCTGGACATGCCGAACCTGATGCTGGACAAGGGGATCTGCCACCAGTTGCTGGTCGAGCACCGGCTGTGCCAGCCGGGCGGGCTGATCGTCGGCGCCGACAGCCACACGATCATGGCGGGCGCGGTCAACACCTGCGCCACCGGCATGGGCGCCACCGACATCCTGTTCACCCTGGCCACCGGCACCACCTGGCTGCGGCTGCCACCCACCATCGCCGTCCGCTTCACCGGCGCGCTGCCACCGGAGTCCGGTGGCCGCGACGTCGTCCTGGAGCTGCTGCGGGTGCTCGGCGAGGGCGGCGCGCAGTACCGCAGCCTGGAGTTCCACGACGAGACCAGCACTCGGCTGCCGCAGGACGACCGGTTCGCCATCTCCAACATGGCGGTGGAGATCGGCGCCAAGTTCGGCGTGTTCGCCGCCGACGAGGTCACCGAGGCCCACTGCCGCGACCGCGACGGCCTGGGTCCCGGCGAACCGCTCCTGGGCACCCCGGTCCGCCCGGACGCCGACGCGGGGTACGAGCGGGTGATCGAGCTGGACCTGACCGACCTCACCGCCCGGGTGGCCAAGCCGTGGTCGCCGGGCAACGTGGTGCCGGTCGCCGAGCTGGAACCCACCGAGATCACCTCGGCGTTCCTCGGCTCCTGCGCCAGCGGGCGGCTCGCCGACATCCGCGACGCGGCCGAGGAGGTGGCGGGCAAGCGGGTCCACCCCAATGTCCGGTTCGTGGTCATCCCGGCCTCGGTCGAGGTGTTCAAGCAGGCGTTGCGCGCCGGGTACGTGGAGGTGCTGACCGAGGCGGGCGCCCAGTTCAACCACTCCAGTTGCGGGGCCTGCGGCGGCATCGACAAGGGCGTGCTCGGCGCCGCCGACGTGTGCGTGTCCAGTTCCAACCGCAACTTCCGGGGCCGGATGGGCCACTGGGACAGCCGCACCTACCTCGCGTCCCCGCGCACCGTGGCCCGCGCGGCCCTGCGCGGGGCGATCACCCCCGACCTCTACCGGGAGGCGCAGTGACCAGCGGAACCGACGGCGCGACCGGACCCGTCGAGGGCCGGGTGTGGCGCTTCGGCGACGACGTGAACACCGACGTCATCCACCCGCCCGCCTTCTACAGCCTCGACCCGGACAAGGTCCGCCGCGGCCTGTTCCACGGCTACGACCCGACCATCGCCCGCGACCTGCGCCCCGGTGACGTGTTCGTCGCGGGCCGCAACTTCGGCTGCGGTTCCAGCCGGGAGACCTCCATCCGCGCGATCAAGCTCAACGAGGTGGGGGCGGTCGTGGCGGTCGACTTCGCGCGGATCTTCTTCCGGAACGCGACCAACAACGGGCTGCCCTGCCTGACCTTCGCCCGGCCCGCCGACCTGGAGCTGGTCGAGGCGGGCACCCGGGTGGTCCTCGACCCGGTGGCGGCCACGCTGACCTGCGCGGACGGCACCGTGGTCGAGCTGGTCCCACCGGGGGAGTTCGTGCGCGAGATCTGGGCCGCGGGCGGGTTGCTCAACCTGCTGCCCACCGGGATGAGCGCGCCGGAGTCGTGAATTGCCCCGGCATTCCCGGGCGTCTCACCAATGGTGGCGAGGTCGGCATTCCCGTGATCGGCGATACGCTGATCGGGGTGGTGCATGGCGTCGCGGGCTCGGATGTGATCCAATAATGGATAGGATCTGCCCGTTTCCGCAAAAAAGGTGTGCCATGGCTCAGAAGACGATCGTGCAACTGTTCGATGATCTGGACGGTTCCCCGGGCGAGGACATTCGCCCGATCGAGTTCAGTCTCGACGGCGTGCATTACGAAATCGACCTGAACGAGGCCAACGCCGCCCGCCTCCGCGAGGAGATGGCCGAGTTCGTCAACGCCGCCCGCCGCACCGGCGGCCGGGTCCGCCGCGGCGGGGCGCCCGCCAAGGCCGTCGGCGAGGTCCGCAGCAAGGAGCAGACCAAGGCCATCCGCGACTGGGCCAGGCAGAACGGCCACGAGAT
>NZ_AYXG01000165.1 GCF_000564855.1 Actinokineospora spheciospongiae | reverse complement strand
GGCAGGCTTGCACATGATCGCTTCCCCCACCCAAGCACATCCACCCACCCGGGCGTTTTCGTAGCCGGGCCGGCGGTTGCGGGGGTGGTCGGTTTTCGCTGCGCCGATGAGGTTCGGCGTGGCGGGCCGCCCGGCCGGTGGTTGGTGGGGTGGTCGGCGGCTGCGCCGCTGCGGGTTCGACGTGGGGGCCGCCCGGCCGGTGGTTGGCGGCGGCGCCGCTGGCGGTTCGGCGTGGGGGCCGCCTGGCTGGCGGTTGGTGGGGTGGTTGGCCGCTGTGCCCGGTGGGATCGCGGGTGGCGGGCCGCCTGGCTGGCGGGTGGCGGGTGGTTGGCGGCTGCGCCGCTGAGGGTTCGGCGCGGTTGGGCGCCCGGCCGGCGGGTGGCGGGGCGGTCTGCGGCTGCGCGCGGTGGTGCTTTGCGTGGCTGGTTGTTGCTGCGCCGGTGGTTGCGGCTGTCGGGGACCGGGTCTACGACCCGGGGGTCGTCAGGGTGAGGTCGAGGGTGTTGCCGGTGCCCGCCGCCATGCTGCTGATCATCGCCGTCATGCCGCCGCAGCCCGCCAGGGGCGGGATGGTGTAGGTGCTGGAGAGGGTGCCGCCGTCGGCGAGGTCGAACGTGCCGTCGGAGTGCAGGGTGATGTCGGCCGGGACGCTGGTGCGGCAGGCGGGGCCGGTGCTGACCGGGTAGCCGAAGACGCTGATGCCGGGGAGGCGGATGGTGATCCGGGTGGCCACCGACAGGCCCTCCTCGGACAGGGTTCCGGTGGTGGCACCGGGTTCGAAGGCGACCGTGGCGGTGACCGGGAGCACCCCGTACAGCCGCACCCGCACCGTCGTCGGGTGCAGGCTCAGGTCCACCGTGGAGATGCCGGTGGCCAGGTCGATCTCCGCGTGGGCCTCGCCGGTGAAGCGCAGGGAGACGTCCGAGGCGACGTTGTGGGTGACCGCCGCGATGTCGTAGCTGCGGTTCACCGTCCCCCTGCGGGTCCGGGCGGTGACCGGGTCGCTGGTGCGGGAGCGGCCGCCGGTGTCGTCGCGGGCCTGGATGGCGAAGGTGTACTCGGTGCCGGGGGCCAGGCCGTCGACCGTCGCCGTGGTGCCGGTGACGGCGGTGACGACCTCGTCGCCGCGGCGGACGTCGAAGCCGGTGACCGGGCGGCCCGCCGGGGGCGCCCAGGACAGGGTGACGCTGTCCGCGGTCGTCCCGGTGACCGTGACGTCGGTGGGGGCGGCCCAGTCGACCGCCGCGGAGACCTCGGTGGTGCCCAGGGCGGTGGTGGCGCCCGCGTCCGGGGCGCAGGCCACCTCGACCGGGCCCGCGTCCACGCCCGCCCAGCCCGGCGCCGAGTCCGGGGCCAGGCTCAGGGTGATGGCCGCGATCGCGACCTCGGCCAGGCCGGGGACGGGCAGCACCTGCTCGGGGAAGGTGCCGGTGGCCACGACCGTCAGCTCCCCGTCGGCGGGGACGGCGACCTCGGTGATCGCCGCGGCCACGTGCACGGTCCGCGGCCCCTCCGGGCCGGTGACCGCGGTGTCGACCCTGGCGGAACCGGCGAGGCGGCCGGTGCCCGCCAGCACCAACGCCCGGGTCACCCCGTCGGGCACGGTGAGCGCCGCGGCGACCGCGAAGCCGTCGGACGGGGCGCCCAGCGGCACCGCGACGGGCAGGTCGGCGCCGACGACCACCCGCACCGGCTGCGCGCCGATCACCGGGAAGTCGCAGGTGTAGGGGATCGGCGCGGTCGGGATCGGCGCCCTGGCCACCGGGGCGGCCTGCTCGGTGGACGCCGGTGGCTCGGTGGCCGCGGCCGGGAGCGCGGGCAGCGCCAGCAGCGCCGCCGCGAGCAGTGTCGACAGTCGTCGACCCATCACACACCCCCCTCGGAGCCCGGGTGCGCACCGCCGACCGAGAGAGGTCGGGGTGGGGAAACCGTGCCGTCACGAATCGTATTTTCGGCTGTCACCGGTCGGCAATACCGCGCAGGGTAATTGTCAGCAAACAGCACCCGGATGTGGGGAACCACGTCGGGGAGAACAAACGAACGGAAAAAGGCGAATATGTCTCAGGCTTTGTCGGACGGTTCGCGCATCCGCCGTGACCGCAGCGCGATCTCGATGGTGAACCGGGCGTCCGGGTCGGTGAGCCGGTCGCCGAGCAGCGCCTCCACCTGGTGCATGCGGTAGCGCACGGTCTGCGGGTGCACGTCGAGCCGGGCGGCGATCTCGGCGACCCCGCCCCGGGTGTCCAGCCAGGCCAGCAGGGTGGTCTCCAGCCGCTCGCGCTGCCGCTCGGTCAGCGCGTCGAACGGGGCCAGCGCGGTGGTGGCGATGTGGTCGACCAGGAACTCGTCCGCGGTCAGCGCCAGCTCGGTGAAGTGCTCGCCGGAGCGCACCAGCGGGGTGGCGCCGCGCAGCAGCCCGCGCCCGGACAGCTCCAGCACCCGCCGGGCGACGGCCAGCGACCGCCCCGCCTCGGCGGCCGGGACGCTCGGGCCCAGGGCGCCGACGCCGCGGGTGGCCGGGGTGGCGCCGCCGAGCCAGCGGGACACCTCGGCCAGGGTGGCCTCGTCCGGGTCCGGCAGCAGCACGCACGGGACGTCGCTCTCCAGGTCCAGCAGGCTCTCCGGACCGAACGGGGCACCCTCGACCGCGGGCACGGCGCGCCGGTCGAGCGCGAGCACCGCGACCCGATCCGGCACGACCCAGTCGGCGGTCGCGGCGAACGAGGCCACCGTCGACGGCGCCGCGGCGGGGGAGCCGAGCAGCAGGTCCAGCAGTTGGCGGCGGCGGCGCTCGCGGGCGCCGGAGGCCTCGCCCTGCGCGTCGGTGTAGCCCTCGATGGCGATGGCCGACAGCTCGTCGACGTAGACGAACAGCGCGTCGGCGATGCCGAAGAGGGTGTCGGCGGGGACGCCCGCGTGCTGGCCCTCGACGCTGAGCAGCCGCCAGGCCACCCGGGTGCCGATGCGGACCGCGGTCTGCAGGGCGTCGCTGGTGCGGCCCTCCTGGAACTCGACGCGGCCCGCGCGGTGGAACTCCGCGCGCCAGCGGGCGTCCGGGGCGGTGGGGTCGATCAGGTGCTCGAAGGCCTGGCGCACGGCGAGTTCGACGCGGGCGGTGAACACGTCGCCGAAGCGGCCCTCCAGCGGCTGGCGGTAGGCGGGCACCGAGCGGCGGATCTCGCGCATGGCCTCGGCGGTCACCCGGCCGGTCAGCGCGCGCAGCCTGCCCGCGAAGGCCGGGGGCACGACCGCCCCGACCGGGGTCCGGTCCGGACCCGCCTGCGCCGGGACGCGCGCGAGGGCCGAGGTGATTCCCTGGCCGACGTCGACGATCCGTTCACTGCGCATTCAGGCCCGCTCCCGTGTGACAAATGGACGACGAATGTCTACTCGTGCTGGTGCTGTTCCGGGCGGCGACACTAGGGAAGTCGCCACGATCGTGTCAATGATGCACCGAACAGTAGTCGATCGCCTACTCGGTGCCGCTGTCCGGGTCTCGGTGAACGGACAACTTCTCGCAGGTCAACCCGAAAGTGGGACACCGTCCACAGCGGAACGTGAGGCAATCCGCCAAACCGGTGAACCTCCACCCCCAATGTACAGCCACAATGGCGGTGAATGCTCGGTGACGCGGATCATTGCGAACACCGGTGTCGAAATACCGCGAGCATTGGGATGCCCCGGATTTTCGGCGCCTTCCGTTTTCGAGTGCGATATGCAAGAAGCAGGCCGCAGCTTGCGCTGCGGCCTGCTCCCCGGATCGCCCCGCTGCCGGTTACGGCACCACCTGGACCACGTCACCGGGCTGCAGCGAATCGAAGTACAGCTTCGCCGCGGCCTGCGAGAGGTGGATGCAGCCGTGCGACGCCTGCGTCAGGCTGCCCTCGTGGAACGCGATGCCGCTCTCGGTGAAGAACACCGCGTACGGCATGGGCGCGTCGTAGGCCTTGCTCCAGTGGTCGATGTTCTTGAAGGTCACGTGGTAGGTGCCCGGGGGCGTCTCGTACCCCGGCTTGCCGCTGGTGATCGGCACACCGCCGTAGTAGGCGACCCCGTCGGCCATCAGCCACGTCGTCCGGGTGCTCAGCGAGACGCACGCCTTGGCCTCCGGCGCGCACACCCGGCCCTGCTCGGCGGCGCTCGCGGCCGGGGCCCCGAGCGTCACCGCGGTTCCGACCGCCGCCGTCGCGGCGGCGATCCCTGCCATCCTCCGCAGCGTTCCCATCGGATTCCTCCCATCCGCCCGCCGGGGCGGGCTCGTGATCGGTGCTGCTTGCCGGTTACCTACCACCGTGGAGCGGCGGCATAACGCCAAACTTTCACGCAGCGTGTCAGCGGACGCCGTCGCGGCGGACGACTCGCCGCTGTCGGTCGCACCGACCGGGGGTATCCGGATGATCTCCGGCAACGGGTGGTGATGATCGTGTCCACACCGGGCCGACGGGCGGAACGCCGGCCGGTTGTCGCGCGAAACCCTGTGCCCCGCGGCCGGTTGCCGGTTTGATGTGCCGATGACCTCCGCGGTGAAGGCCCGACCGGGCCGCGGGCAGCTCGGTGCGCTGCTGGCGGCCAAGGCCGTCTCGGACATCGGGTACGCGCTCGACTTCGTCTGCCTGTCGGTGTTCGTCTGGGAGCGCACGCGCTCGGCCCTGGCCACCGGCCTGGTCAGCGTGCTGCTCTACGCGGGCGCCATCGTCGGCGGCAGGCTCGGGCACGCCTTCGGCGACCGGTGGGACCGCCGCACCGCCATGATCACCGCCGACGTGCTGCGGCTGGTGGTGCTGGGGCTGCTCGCGGTGCTGCCGGACGGGGCGCAGCGGTGGTGGCTCTACCCGGCCGTGTTCGCCGTGGGGATCGGGCGGTCGGTGTTCGAGGGGACGCTGTCGGCGGCCACGCCGGTGCTCGCCGGGGAGCGGGCGCAACTGGTCAACAGCGTCCTGGCCGGGCTCAAGGGCGTGGCGTTCCTGCTCGGCATGGGGCTCTCGGCGCTGGTGGTGCCGCTCGTCGGGTTCCGCGGGGTGTTCGCCCTGGACGCCGCGACCTACGCGCTGTCGGCGGCGGTGCTGCTGGCGCTGCGGGTGCGGCTGCGCGAGGACGACCCCGGGGCGGTGGGCACCGCGCGGGTGGCGGCGTGGCCGGTGGTCGTGGCGGCCGGGCTGGTGCCGCTGTTCGCGCTGCGCGCCCTGGACGCCTTCGGCAGCTCCTCGCAGCACGTGGGCATCCCGATCCTCGGCGGCGCGCTGTCGGCGGACGGCGCCGAACGCGTCGCCGGGCTGCTCTGGGGCGGGTGGGCGGCGGGGCTGCTGCTGGGCAGCTTCGCGCTGCGACCACTGGCCAACCGGCTCATCGCCCGCGCGCCCGGACTGGTGTTCTGCCTGTCCACGGTGGTCATGTCGCTGGGGTTCATCGGGCTGTTCCAGGCGGACACCTGGGGGCTGCGGATCGCGGCGGGGGTGGCCGCGGGCATCGGGGACGCGTTCAGCGAGATCGCGTTCAAGCAGGCCGTGCAGCGGCTGCCGGACCGCGAGCGCGGGTCGGTGTTTGGGCTGTCGCAGGTGGTGGTCAACAGCGGGTTCATGGCGGGCCTGGTGGTCACCAGCGCGGTCCTCGCCCCGTCCCGGGTGGCCGAGTGGGTGCTGCTGCTGCACGGCGTGCCGCTGCTGGCGGCGCTGGGCGTCGCCCTGCTCCGGCGCCGGGCGGCGTGATGGAATCCTACTTGGACTACGCCGGTCTCGGGCGGCTGCGGGAACCGGCGCGGGTGGCCATGGCCGCGGCTCTGAACGACGTGTTCCCCTTCGGCAGTGCCGAGATCGGGCGGGTCTTCCCCGCGCGGCGCCGGGCGCGCGCGCTCGCCGCGGGCCTGCTCGACTGCCGGGAGGACGAGATCGCGTTCGTGCCCAACACCTCCACCGGGTTGCAGTTGGTGGCCGACGGGATCGACTGGCGCCCCGGCGACGAGGTGGTGGTGTTCGAGGGCGACTTCCCGGCGAACGTGCACCCGTGGCGGCGCCTCGACGGCGTGCGCCTGCGCTGGGTCCCGCTGCGCGGCAACGGGTACCGGCTCGACGACGTCGCCGCGGCGCTCGGCCCGCGCACCCGGCTCGTCGCGGTGAGCCACGTCCACTTCGCCACCGGGTTCCGGGTGGACCTCGACGCCGTCGTGGCGCTGGCGCACGCGGCGGGGGCACTGGTGTGCGTGGACGCCGTGCAGAGCCTCGGCGTGGTGCCGCTGTCGCTGCGGGCGACCCCGGTGGACTTCCTCGCGGCGGGCGCGCACAAGTGGCTGTGCGGTCCCACCGGCACTGGGATCTTCTTCTGCCGCGGGGAAAGGCTCGACGAGCTGCGGCTGCCCTGCGGGTGGGTCGGGTACGAGGGGGCCAACGACCTGTTCGACGGACCCGGCCTGCTGCGCTACGACCTGCGCCCGCGCCCGTCCGCCGCCAGGGTCGAGGGCGGCATGTACGACGTGCTCGCCATGGTGGGCCTCGCCGAGACCCTGGCCGAGCTGGCCGGGATCGGCCTGGGCGCGGTGGCCGCCCGGGTCCGCGGGCTCACCGCGAGGCTGCGCGCGGGGCTGCTGGAGGCGGGCTGCGAACTGGCCACCCCGGGCGAGCCGTCGGCGGACGAGTGGTCGGGGATCGTGGCGTTCCGGCACCCGGCGCGGACCGGCGGCGACCTGGTGGCCGCTCTGCTCGCCGACGGGCACCACGTGTCGCACCCGGACGGCTGGGTGCGCGCCGCCCCGCACCACTGGACCGGTGACGCGGAGATCGGACGATTCCTCACGGCCGTCACCCGCCGGGTTTCTTGACAGGACGGCCCCGGTGACCGTCTTGTCGGACGTGTTTCCCGCTGCTATGTTCCGCTCACGTTCGCCGTCGGGAAAAAGGAGCGCGAAATGTCCTACGAGTCCTGGGAATCCCTGGCCGACGAGGTCGAGATCAGCACCGGTGCCGCCGACTGCTGGGTCTGCCTCGTCGACGCCTGAGCCACCGCGCTCAAGAAGGCACAACACGTCCGGGAGCCACCGCGGCGGGTGCACCGCCGCGGTGGTCGAACCGGTCCGAGGGGGAGTCGTCGTGGACCGCTGGGAACGCGCCCGCGGCCGGACCGGGGTGCAGGCCCCGAGCTGGCTGACCTTCGAGCTGTACCGCCCGTACCTGGATGGATCGGACTCACCGGCGGCCCCGGTGCACGCCCGCTCGCCGCTGTTGGCGGCCCGCCTGTTCGAACTGCGGGCACCGCTCGCGCCGCGCTTCGGCATGAGCATGCCCGCGAGCTTCCGCACCCTGCTGCACCGGGAGTCGGGGCTGCGCGAGCACCGCGCGACCGACCCGACCGGCCTCCCGGGACCGCTCGCGGGTGCTGATTGGCGGAAACTCACCACCGCATTCGTCCGAAAAGACGAACTGGATTCCGTCGACCGCGTCGGTTTGGCCTATTGGCTGATCGCCGTCTGTCTGCATTCCGCCGTTCTGGACGTGGTTCCGGCGGACCTCGCCGACAATGAATGCGCCGACCCGGTGCTGGCGAACCTGCAATTGGCGCGGGCCACCGCCCTTTTCGCCGTCGAGGGCTTGGGCGAGCGCACCCGCGCCGCCTACGCTCGGCTCGTCGACCACCCGCTGCCCACCCCGGCGCACGCCCAGGCCCTCGCCGCGTACGGCTACCTGCTCGCCCGGCACGCCGACAGCGACGCCGACGCCCCGCTGCACCTCGGCCGCGCCGCCGACCTGCTCAAGCGGATGGTCACCGACCTGCCCGCCTTCGACCACACGCTGCTCACCGCCCGGCTGCGGCTGCGCGAGTCGCTGCACGCCGAGCGCGCCCACGACCTGGACAGGGCCACCGGGGTCCTCGCCGACGCCGCCGCGCTGACCGCCGCGCTCACCCCGGAGTCGCCGGAGGAGTCCCTGCTGGCGCTGGAGATGCGCCGCCGCGTCCTGGACCGCCGGGCCGACATCGCGGCGAAGTCCGGCGACCGCGCCGCCGAGGACGCGGTGCTCGCCGAGGCGGTGGCTCTGGACCCCACCGACATCAAGGTGCGGGTGCAGCTCGCCCAGGCCGCCGAGCGCGACGGCGACGACGAGACCGCCCTCGCCGGGTGGCTGCACGCCGCCCGGCTCGGCCCGTACGGGACGGCGTTCGCCCTCCTCGGCGCGGTCGGCGCGGCGCGGCGGCTGGGCCACGAGGAGTTCGCCAGGGTGCTCGCCGAGCGCGCCTTCCGCGCCGCCCCCCGCTCCACCCGCACCCGCGAAGTCCTGCTGGGCCTGTGCGCCGACGACGAGCCGCTGGCCGAGGTCGTCCGCCGCGCCGCCGCCCCGGACCCCGGCCGCCCGCACACCGGCAACTGGCACCACCGGATGCACGCGGCCTACTTCGACCTCGGGCAGTCCCTCTCACCCGGCCTCTACGCCGACCTGCCGACCCTGGCGCACGGGTTCGCCGAGCGCGGCACCCCGCCGGAACCCCACTGGCAGCGGCTGATGCCGCCCGCGTTCCGCGCCAACCTGGTCCGCGAGTCCGGCCTCGACGAGTTCGCCGTCGACCACCCCGCGCAGCTCCCCGCGCACCTGCGCACCCCCGCCTGGGACCGGCTCTGCGCGTGGGTCGAGGAGTTCCCGGGGGCCGACGCCGAGCGCCGGTACCTGACCGCGGCGGTGCTGTTCCGGCTGGGCTTCGGCAAGGTCGTGCTCGACCTGCTGCCCCCGGTCCCGGTGGCCGACCTCGGCGCCGACCCGGCGGAGCTGCGGCTGCGGCACTGGCGCGACGTCGTGGCCTACGTCGGCGGCGTCGGCACCGCCGTGGTGACCCCCACGGCGTCGTTCGAGATCGCCGGGCACCCCGCCTGCCCCACGCACCTGCGGTTCGTGATCGCGGTGTTCGCCGTGGTCTTCCACGCCCGCGAGACCCGTTCCCCCGACGAGGCCCAGGCCTGGCGCGACACGGCGGAGGCCGCGCTGGTGGAACTGCTCGCCGACGACGGGTACTCCGACTTCGAGAAGAAGATGATGGAGAGCCGCTTCTACCGCAGCGTCACCTACGTGCCGTTCCTGCGCGGGGACCGCGACCGGCTCACCCGGGAGATGGACCGCGCCGAGGAACTGGCCCGCGCCCTGGTCCCGAGCACCCCGTACGAGGAGTTCCTGGCCCGGGAGAACCTGCGCGCCTGCCTGGAGAGCCGGTCCAAGGAGGCCTTCGCCCTCGGCGACACCGCCCTGGGCGCGCGCCGGGTGGCCGAGGTCCTGGCCCTGGACCCGTACGAGCCCAAGACCCACATGGAGGTCGCCGAGGCCATCCTGATGGGGGAGGACCCCGACACCTACGCCGCCGCCGAGAGCTACCTGCGCACCGCCCGCCTCGGCCCGATCGCCACCGCCCGCGGCTACGCGCTGGCCGGGGAGTGCTTCGAGCGCGCGGGCCAGCCCGTCCTCGCCGAGGACTGCTACCTGCAAGCCCTGCGGGTCGACCCGTACGCGATCACCGCCGCCCGCGGCTGGCGGCGCGTCGGCGGCGCCTGCGGCATGGGTGGGCTGGCCGACGAGTACGCCACAACCCTGGAGGCATGGGGCGCGGGGAGGCAGACTCGACGGCCATGAGCATCGAGTGGGACCTGGTCCGGCGCCCGCCCGCCACCGCGGCGGCGGCCGTCGTCGGGGTCTTCGCGGGCGAGGGCGCCGACGCCGTCACCCCGGAATTCCTCCGCGCCGCGGGTTTCGACGCCTCGGTCGGGCAGGTCCTGCCGATCCCCGGTCTGGGCCGCACGGAGGTGCTGGTCGGCCTGGGGCCGCGCGGGCGGGTCGACGGCGCGGTCCTGCGCCGGGCGATGGCGGCGGTGGCCAGGGCCGTGACCGTGCCCAGCCTGGCCGTGACCGTGCCGGGGGAGGTGCCCGCCCCGGTCGCCGTCCGCGCCGTCGTCGAGGGCCTGCTGCTGGGCGGCTACCGCTTCACCCGCTACCGCTCCGACGCCGTGGAGCCGATCCTGGCCAGGGTGGACATCGTGGTCGCCGACGAGCGGGAGACCCGGGCGGCGCTGGCGGTCGCCCAGGTGCTGGGTTCGGCCGTGCTGCTGGCCCGCGACCTGGTCAACGAGCCGGGGGAGGACCTGACCCCGGGGGTGTTCGCCGACCGGGCCCGGTCGATGGCCGCCGAGACCGGTGTCCGCTGCGAGGTCTGGGACGTCGAGCGGATGACCGAGGAGGGGCTGGGCGGCCTGCTCGGCGTCGGCCGGGGCTCACCCAGGCAGCCGCGCCTGGTGCGGCTCACGCACGAACCCGAGTCGCCCCGGGCGACGGTGGCCCTGGTCGGCAAGGGGGTGACCTTCGACGCGGGCGGCCTGTCGCTCAAGCCCACGGCCCAGTTGGTCGACATGAAGGCCGACATGGCGGGCGCCGCGGTCGTGCTCGCGGCGGTGTCCGCGCTGGCGGTGCTGGACTGCCCGCTGCGGGTGGACGCCTGGCTGCCGCTGACGGAGAACATGCTCGGCGCCGACCCGATCCGCGTCGGCGACGTGCTCACCCTGCGCGGCGGGCGCACCGTGGAGGTCCGCAACGCCGACGCCGAGGGCAGGCTGATCATGGCCGACGCCCTGGTGCTCGCCGGGGAGCGGGAACCGGACGCGATCGTGGACATCGCCACCCTGACCGACGCCGCGGCGGTCGCGCTGGGGCGCGAGGTGGCGGCGGTGATGGGCACCTCGCCGGTCTGGACCGACGCCGTGCGCCGCGCCGGGGCGCGGGCCGGGGAGGGGATCTGGCCGCTGCCGCTGCCGGGTTCCTACCGCGCGCAGCTCGCCTCGCCGATCGCGGACCTGGTGAACTACACCACAGGGGTGCGGCACGGGACGGCGTTGCTGGCGGGGCTCTTCCTGGCCGAATTCGTCCCCGAGGGCATCCCCTGGGCGCACCTGGACATCCAGGGGACGGCCGTGGCGGACACCGACAACGGGGAGTGGGTGCGCGGCGGGACCGGTTTCGGCGTGCGCACCCTGGTGGAGCTGCTGATGGCACCCCTGCCGGACTTCGGAGTCTGACCCGCAGATCAGAGCCGGTGGATCAGTCCTTCACCGGGTGCCGGGGGATGACCGCCAGCGTGGTCCGGATGATGTCGACCAGGCTGTCCGCGGTCACCTTGGGGTCGATCACCCGCCGGGTGGCGAGCCCGATCGCCAGGTTGACCCCGGCCTCGACCAGCAGGCGGACCGGCACGGCCCCGGTGTCGGCCCCGATGGCGGTCAGCCGCTGCTCGATGACCTCGGTGAGGAAGTCCACCGTGGAGCGCTGCCGGTCGGCCTCGACCCGCACCAGCGCGTCCTCGGTCCGCGCGTCTAGGGCGAACTCCAGCTCCAGCCGGGGCCAGCCGCAGGTCATGGCGCCGTTGGCCCACTCGCGCAGCCGGTCGAGCTGCTCGTCGAGCTCCAGCGGTTCGGCGATCATCGCCCGCAGCGCGCCGAGTTGCTCGCCGTGGATGTCGCGCAGCACCAGCAGCGCGATCTCGGCCTTGCCCTCGAAGTTGGAGTAGACCGCGCCGGTGCTGAACCCGGCGGTCTCGGCGATCCGCGCGATGGAGGTCGCGTGGTAGCCGTCGGCGAGGAACATCTGCCGCGCGGTCCGCAGCAGCGACTCGCGGTTGCGGGTCTGGCTCTCGACCCGGGTCAGACGCGACATGTGCTCAACTCTACAGGTTGACAAGGAATGGATCGTACGGGTATTCAAATTCCCATATTATCCCAACGGCGGGCGGGGAACATGGCAGGCATCAACCCGGTGCTGGCGGCACTGACCCGGGGCCCGGTGGCGGATTGGCTGACCAATCCGCGCGGTGGGGTCGACGAGCGGGCATTGCGCGACGCGGTCCACGGCAAGATCGTACTGGTGACCGGCGCCTCCTTCGGGTTGGGTGAGGCCACGGCGCGCCGCCTGGCCCACGCGGGGGCCACCGTGCTCCTGGTGGCCAGGACCCGCGACGCGCTGCGGGAGGTGGTCAAGGACCTCGCGGACGCGGGCAGCACCGCCCACGCCTACCCCACCGACCTCACCGACATGGACGCCGTGGCGGCGCTCACCGAGCGGGTGCTGGCCGAGCACGGGCACGTGGACGTGGTGGTCAGCAACGCGGGCAAGTCGATCCGGCGGTCGATCTCGGACTCCTACGACCGGATGCACGACTTCGAGCGCACCATGGCGATCAACTACCTCGGCCCGGTCAAGCTCCTCCTCGGCCTGCTGCCGTCGATGCGCGCGCGCGGCGAGGGGCACCTGGTCAACATCTCCACGATCGGCGTGCGCATCCCGCCCGCCCCGCGCTGGGCGGCCTACCAGGCGTCCAAGACCGCCTTCGACGTGTTCTTCCGCAGCGTCGCCTCGGAGGCGGCCAGCGACCACGTCACCGCCACGTCCATCTACATGGCACTGATCAAGACGCGGATGTCCGCGCCCACCAAGACCTTCGACAACATCCCCGGCATGAGCCCCGAGGAGGCCGCGGAGATCGTCTGCCGTGCCATCGTGGACCGCCCGGCCAAGATCAGTCCGTGGTGGGCGGACGTGGCCGAGGTCGCCACCGCCGCGGTCCGCAGGCCGCTGGAAGCGGTCGTGAGCAAGCGGTTCGCGCTCGGCCGCAGGCGAAAGGAACTCCGCTGATGCCCCTCCCCCCGACCGCGGCGGTGCTGGGCAACGCCGTCGCCGCGCTCGCCTCCACCGGCCTGGCCCGGCAGGCCAGACCCCGGCACCTGCGCGCCTCGGCCCGCGCGCTGCGCACCACCGGCACCTCCGCGGCCACCCTGCTCGCCCTCGCCGCCGAGCACCGCCCGGACGCCCCCGGCCTGGTCGACGACGCCGGGTCGCTCACCTTCGCCCAGCTCGACGACCTGGCCGCCCGGCTCACCCAGGGCATCGCCGAGCGCTACCGCCCCGCCCAGGGCGCCACCGTGGCCATCCTGTGCCGCAACCACCGCGGCTGGGTGGCCGCCACTGTCGCCGCCGCCCGGCTGGGGGCGAACGTGGTCTACCTGAACACCGAGTTCTCCGGCCCGCAGCTCGCCGGGGTGTGGGAGCGGGTCAAGCCCGACCTGCTCATCACCGACGCGGAGTTCCTGCCGCTGGTGCCCACCGGCGAGGTCCCCACCCTGGTCGGCTGGCACGACGGCGAGGACCTGCCGGTGCCCACCATCGACGAACTCGCCGCCGAGCACACCCCGTTCGTGCCCCAGGGCAAGGTCCCCGCGGGCAAGGTCACCATCCTCACCTCGGGCACCACCGGCACCCCCAAGGGCGCCGCCCGCAAGCTCAGCCCGATGGCCGTGCTCAGCCCGGCGGTGACCATCATCCGCCGCACCGGCCTGCGCTCCGGGGACCCGGTGTCGGTGGCGGTGCCGCTGTTCCACGGCTTCGGCCTGGCGATCTGGGCGCTGGCGCTGTTCGTGCGCTGCCCGGTGGTGCTGCGCCGCCGGTTCGACCCGGAGCAGGCGCTGGCCGACGTCGCCGCGCACCGGGTCGCGTTCGTGGCCATGGTCCCGGTCATGCTGCAACGGGTGCTCGCCCTGCCCGAGCCGGTGCGCCGCGCGCACGACCGGCGCAGCCTGCGCACCGTCCTGTCCGGCGGGTCGGCGCTGCGCCCGGAGCTGGCCGAGCGGTTCATGGCCGAGTTCGGCGACGTGCTCTACAACGGCTACGGCTCCAGCGAGATCGGCATCGCCGCCCTGGCCACCCCGGCCGACCTGCGCGCCGGGGCGGGCACGGTGGGCAGGCCGACCATCGGCGTGCCGGTGCGCATCCTCGACGACAACCGCGTCCCGGTCCCCGACGGCCGCTCCGGCACCATCTTCGTCGGCGGGCAGGGCCACTTCGAGGGCCACACCACCGGGGCCACCAAGGAGGTCGTCGACGGCCTGATGGACACCGGCGACCTGGGCAGGCTCGACGCGGCGGGCAGGCTCTACGTCGAGGGCCGCGCCGACGACATGATCGTCTCCGGCGGGGAGAACGTGTACCCGCAGGAGGTCGAGGACTGCCTGGCCCGCCACCCCGCGGTCGCCGACGTGGCCGTGCTCGGCGTGGACGACGAGGAGTACGGGCAGCGGCTGGTCGCCTTCGTCGTGACCAGGGGCGAACAGCCCCCCGCCGAGGAGTTGACCGCGCACGTCAAGGCGAACCTGGCCCGGTACAAGGTGCCCAGGGAGATCCGCTTCCTGGGCGAACTGCCGCGAACACCCACCGGGAAGCTGCTGAAGAGGGAGCTGCCGTCATGACCCGACGCGGACTGGTGCTCGGCTGCGGCGGCACCCTGGGCCTGACCTGGTCGGTGGCCGCGCTGCACTCGCTGCGCCGGGAACTCGACTGGGACCCCGCCTCGGCGGAGGTCGTCGTCGGCACCTCCGGCGGCGCGGAGCTGGCGGCGATCCTGGCCGCCGGGTTCGACCTCGACGACGTCCTCGCCGCCCGGCTCGGCGACCCCGGTGCGCCCGCGCTGCTGCTGGAGCACTTCGCCGCGGGCCCGAGCGGGGTGCCGCCGCTGCCGCGCCCCGGGTTCGCCGCCCCCGGCCTGCTGCGCGCCCGCGCCCGCGGCCGGGTCGACGGCACCGCCGCCGCGGCCGGGCTGCTGCCCATCGGCACCGGCGACGCCTCCTGGCTGCTGCGCCTCGGCGAGGCGCTGGCGCCGTCGGTGCGCCACCCCAACCTGATGCTGGTGGCCGCCGACCGGCGCACCGGCAAGCGGGTGCCGCTGCGCGAACCGCTGGGCCACGCCATCGCCGCGTCCTGGGCCATCCCCGGCTGGTTCCCACCGGTGACCGTGGGCGGGCGGGAGTACATCGACGGCGGGGTGGTCTCACCCACCTCGGCGGACCTGCTCGTGCCGTTCGGGCTGGACGAGGTGGTCGTGGTCGCGCCGATGACCTCCTCCGGGCCGGTGCCCGCGCGCGGGATCGACCGGGTCGAGCGGGTGCTGCGGCGCCCGATGACCCGGCGGCTCGACGCCGAGGTGGCGGTCCTGCGCGAGACCGGGACGCGGGTGCGGCGGGTCGAACCGACCGCGGAGGCCCTGGCCGTGATGGGGCCCAACTTCATGGACCGGCGCCGCGTTCCGGCGACGCTGGAGGCAGCGCTGCGCACCACGGTCACGGGGGAGAGATGAGCCGGTCGTTCGAGGTCCTGGTCGTGGGCGCGGGGTGCTCCGGCATCGGCGCCGCCGTGCGGCTCAAGCGGCTGGGGGTCGACTTCGCCGTGCTGGAGAAGGCCGACGACTTCGGCGGCACCTGGCGGGCCAACACCTACCCCGGCTGCGCCTGCGACGTCCCCTCGGCGCTGTACTCCTACAGCGACGAGCCGAACGCCGACTGGTCCAGGGTCTACGGCACGCAACCGGAGATCCTGGCGTACCTGCGGGACGTGGCCCGCCGCAACGGGATCGCCGAGCACACCCGGTTCGGCGTGGAGATGTTCGGCGCCCGCTGGGACCCGGCGGCGGCGCGCTGGCGGCTGGAGACCACCGACGGCGAGTACGACGCCCGGTTCCTGATCGCCGCGCCGGGACCGTGGAACGAGCCGCTGGTGCCCGACATCCCCGGGCTGGCGGGCTTCCCCGGGGAGATCTTCCACTCCGCCCGCTGGAACCACGACTTCGACCTGACCGGCAAGCGGGTCGCCGTGCTGGGCACCGGGGCCTCAGCGGTGCAGTTCGTGCCGGAGATCGCGCCCAGGGTGGCCGCGCTGCACCTGTTCCAGCGCACCGCGCAGTGGGTGCTGCCCAAGCCGGACGTGCGGGTCGCGCGGGCGGTGCAGCGGCTGATGGGGGCGTTCCCGGTCGTGCAGCGGTGGCTGCGCGGGGCCGAGTACGGGGTGATGGAGGCCCTGGGCACCGGCTTCCGCCACCCCGGCCTCATGCGCGCCATCCAGGCCATCGGCCGCGCCCACCTCCGGGCGCGGGTGCGCGACGACGCCCTGCGGGCCGCGCTGACCCCCGACTACACCATCGGGTGCAAGCGGCTGCTGTTCTCCAACACCTACCTGCCCGCGCTGACCCGGCCGAACGTCACCGTGGTCCCCAGCGAGGTCGCCGAGGTGCGCGGCGGCACCGTGGTCGCCGCCAACGGCGACACCGCCGAGGTCGACGCGATCATCCTGGGCACCGGCTTCCACATCCTCGACATGCCCCTGGCCGACCTGCTCCGCGACGGCGGGGGCCGCACCCTCGGCGAGCACTGGCGGGGCAGCCCGCAGGCGTACCTGGGCAGCGTGACGGCCGGGTTCCCGAACGCGTTCACCCTACTGGGGCCGAACCTGGGCACCGGCCACTCGTCGGCGTTCATGATCCTGGAGGCGCAACTGGACTACGTCGGCGACGCCATCGCCCACGCCAGGGCGCACGGCTGGCAGACCATGTCGGTGCGCCCCGAGGTGCAGGACGCCTACAACGCCGAGGTCCAGGAGGCCGTGGCCACCACGGTCTACAACACCGGCGGGTGCCGCAGCTACTACCTCGACGCCAACGGCCGCAACAGCTTCATCTGGCCCTGGTCGACCCCGCGCCTGCGCCGCCGGGTCGGCACCTTCGACCCGCGCGCCTTCACCCCCACCACCGCCGACGAACCGGCCCAGGCGGGCTGATCCACCGTGGACGCGGGAGCGCCCGCACCGGCGAGCGGTGCGGGCGCGTCGGCGGTCAGCGCTGGTACTCCTCCCAGGTGACCTTCGGGGTGACCACCGGACCGTCGTCGGCGCCGTGGTTCGCCAGGCCGTTGAAGCCCAGGTAGTAGTCGCCGGACTGGTGCTGGGCGGGGGTCGACTGGTCCGGGTCGCCCAGGGCCACCGCGTGGATGTGGTAGGCCCAGTCACCCTGGGCGGGGGTGCGCACCCAGGCGGCGAAACCGACCTGGCGCAGCACCCTGGCCACCGAGGTGCGGGTCGCCGCGGTCATGCCGGACACCGACAGGTCCACCACACCGCCGCCGTCGTGGGTGCCCGCGGAGGTGGGGTCACCGCCGGGGTTGTACGAGCCCTGGGTGATGACCAACTGCCGGTTCAGCAGGCGCTCGGCCTCCACCAGCATGGCCCTGGTGCGGGTGTTCACCGTGGCGCCGCGGAAGGTGACCCTGGTGCCCGCGGTGACGACCCTGGTCACCGTGTACCGGTTGGTGCCCAGGCTCTTCAGCGAGGTCTGACCGGGCAGGCCGGAGGCGTCGATGCCGGTGTAGCCCAGCGAGCGCTGGTAGGCGGCGTACGCCTCCACCGTCTTCGTGCCGAAGTGCCCGTCGACGTACCCCGAGGTGAGCAGCCCCTTCGCGTTCAGCGCCCGCTCGACCAGCAGGACGCTGTCCTTGCTGCCCGGTGTCAGCGCCGAGTCCGGCCTGCGGGGGTCGATCTGCGCGGCCTTGAGCACCGCCTCCATGTCGACCACCCCCACGTCGACCACCCCCACGTCCACTGCCTTCACGTCCATCCCGGGCGGGGCCGCCTGGGCGGGCGTGCCCAGCCCCACCACACCCAGCAGCGCGGTCAACACCAGAGCCATCCGTCGTCCCGACATGTCCGCCAGCCAAGCGAGTCCGGCGGAGCCGGGCAAGGGGCCGTAGGGGTCACGCGCACCGGTTCAGTGGGTCACTGGAGTTCGCCGCCGCGGTGGGCGAGGGCCTCGGCGATCTCGAACAGCTTCACGTTGAGCTGCTGGGAGGTCCGCCGCAGCACCTCGTAGGCCTCGTCGGCGTCGATGCCCCTGCGCTGCATGAGGATGCCCTTGGCCTGGCCGATCACGTCCCGGGTCTCGATCGCCCGGGTGAGCTGGGCGACCCGCAGCTCGGCGAACTCCACCGCCTGGGTGTGCGCCAGGGCCAGGGAGGCGTGCGTGGCCAGCAGGAGACCGGTGTCGATGTCGGTCGGGGTCAGGGTGCCGCGGCCCCCGGAGTAGACGTTGAGGGCGCCGGACACGGGGCGGTTGTCGGTCAGCAGGGCCACCGCGAACATCGAACCGTAGCCGCGCTCCGCCGCCGCCCGCCCGAACCGCGGCCAGCGCGGCTCGTCGGCCATGTGGTCGCTGAGGGTGTAGGCGGGCCCCTCCGGGTCCGCCGCGTCCACGCAGGGCCCCTCACCCAGGGCGTACTGGAGTTCGTCGAGCTGCACCGCCACCGGGTCGGTCTCCACGGGGGTGTGGAAGCTCCCGTCCGGGCCGCGCAGCGTCACCGACACCACGTCCGCCGCCGGGATGACCTCCTTGGCGGCGGCCACCACCCGCCGCAGCACCTCCGCCACGCTCCCCGCCGCCACCAGCGCCCTGGTCAGCCCGGCGAACTGCACCGCCAGCATCCCGGCGCTGACCTCGGCGTCGTCCATCCCCGCGGTCAGCGGCATCCCGAGCACGCCCTCGTTCCCAGCCATCCTTCACCTTTCGCCCCCGCACACCCTACGTGCCCGCCCACCCGGAACCGCAGCGACGAGCGACACGCCCGCGCGCCCCGCCCGGCGCCGTCTGCGCAGGTGGGGGCGGTTCTCCCCGGGCAACGCTCAGACGACCCGGCGCAGCCACCCCCGGGTGTCCGCCACTCGGCCGTACTGCAGGTCCAGGATGTGCTCCCGCAGCGCCAACGTCGTCTTCCCCGGAGCGCCACCGCCCACCCGGACGTCCAGGTCGGCCCCCTTGAACCCGACGATCGGCGTGATCACCGCGGCGGTCCCGGCCGCGAACACCTCGGTGACCGACCCGTCCGCGCACCGCTCCCGCAACTCGGTGACGCTCACCGGCCGCTGCACGGCGGTCAGCCCGTGCTCACCGGCCAGCGCCAACACGCTGTCGCGGGTGACGCCCTCCAGGATCGTCCCCAGCGGCGGGGTGACCAGCTCACCGTCGGAGGTCACCAGGCAGACGTTCATCGTGCCCGACTCCTCCAACCACTCGTGCTCCACACCGTCGACGTAGAGGACCTGGTCGCACCCGTGCTCGTGCGCCTCGGTCTGGGCGGCCAGGCTCGCCGCGTAGTTGCCGCCGCACTTGGCCTCCCCCGTGCCCCCCGCCGCCGCCCGGGTGAAGGTCGTGCTGATCCACAGCGTCACCCCCGACCCGGAGGAGAAGTACATCCCCGCCGGGCAGGCGATCACCGAGTACTCCACCCGGTGCGCGGGCCGCACGCCCAGGAACGTCTCACTGGCGAACATGAACGGCCGCAGGTACAGGCTCTGCTCCCCGCCGAACGCGGGCACCCACGCCTCGTCGGCCCGCACCAGTTCCTCGACGCTCGCCAGGAACTCCGCCTCGGACACCTCCGGCAACGACAACCGCCGCGCCGACCGGGCGAACCGGGCGGCGTTGATCTCCGGGCGGAACAGCCAGACGCTCCCGTCGGCGTGCCGGTACGCCTTGAGCCCCTCGAACACCTCCTGCGCGTAGTGCAGCACGGCGGCGCCGGGGTGCAGGGTGTACGGGGTGACGGGGCCGATCCGGTGGCCGTGCCAGCCCGCGTCGGGGGTCCAGGTGGCGGAGGCCATGTGGTCGGTGAAGTGGGTGCCGAAACCCGGGTCGGCCAGGATCGCGTCCCGGTCCGGGGCGGGGGTCGGGCGGGTGGTGCGGTGCAGCGGGAAGACGGCGGTCATGGGCGAATCCTAGCGGTGGGGGTGGGCGGGGGATGCGAGCTGGTGATCGGTATTTTCTATTTCCTATCTTGATAGCCGGTGGTCCTGAGTGGGGTAGAGGTGGGGTGGGGTGATCCGCTCGGCGCAGCCGCAGCCGCAGCCGCAGTCGGGCGATTGGCGGGATGGTGGGTTGGCCGGGTGGGAGGTTGGCGGGGTGGGCGGTTTAGGAGTGGGAGGTTGGCCGGGTGGACGGTTCGGGGGGCGGGAAGTTGACCGGGTGGGCGGTGGCTGCGCTCGGTGGGGTTTCGGGTGGTTTGCCGCCGGGGCGGCGGTTCGGGGGTGGGATCGTCGGGTGGTCGGGCAGTGCCGGGGTGGTTGGGTGGCGACTGTTCGCGGGGTGGGTTGGTGGGGAGGTTTCGGGATTGTCGGTCCGGGCTGGTCCCCCTGGTGGAACAGATGGGGAAGGTGTGTCCACAATGGATGGATGGGCTGTTCGGCTCAGTGGTGGGGTTGCTGTTTTCGGCGTATCGACCGGGGTGTCGGGACCCGCATATACTCACGCGGCAGTTGACCGTGCTCCGGTGTGGGCGGGAGGTGTTGTCGATGCGCAGCGTCCGCGAGGTCTGAGTTCCCTTCGGTCCACACCACTTGTGTGACCGGGTGCGGTGTGGGTGTGGTCGCGGCGCACGCGTGGTCGCACCCGCACTTCTCCCGGGAGTTCTCCCATGCCTTTGGATTCGCAGGTTCTCCGCCACCGCGAGCTTCGGGCGGAGAACGGGGTCGTTCCGCTCTACGAGTTGTCGTTGGCCGAGGCGCGGGCGGAGGACCTTCGGTCCATTCGGGACAATGAGGGTGCTCGGGAGGCCGTGGCCGAGGTGGGGGAGCGGGAGATCGCGGGGCCGGGCGGGGCGATCCGGCTTCGGGTCTACCGGCCGGGGGCGGGGGTGCTCCCGGTGCTCGTCTACTTCTTCGGCGGGGGGTGGACGCTGGGGACGATCGAGACGGCGGACGCCATTTGCAGGCGGTTGGCGAACGCGGCGGGGTGTGTTGTCGTTTCCGTGGGGTACCGGTTGGCCCCGGAGCACAGGTTCCCCGCCGCTGTGCACGATTGTGCTGCGGCGACTGCCTGGGTGGGGGAGCACGCCGGGGAGTTGGGGGTGGATGCGGGCCGGGTGGCCGTGGGTGGGGACAGTGCCGGGGGGAACCTGGCTGCGGCGGTGACCCTGGTGGCTCGGGAGCGGGGGGTCGGGCTGGTGCACCAGTTGCTCGTCTACCCCAACACCGAGTATGGGGCGGACACCGCTTCCCTGCGGGAGAGCATCGATCGGTACCTGTTCAACCGGGACTCCGTGGCCTGGTACTGGGGGCACTACCTGGCTTCCCCCGAGGACGGGGAGAACCCGCTGGCCTCACCGCTCAAGGAGCCGGACCTCTCCGGCCTGCCCCCGGCCACGATCATCACCGCCGAGTACGACCCGCTGCGCGACGAGGGGGAGCGCTACGCCGAACGCCTGCGGGAAGCCGGGGTGGCCGTCGACCTGACCCGGTACGACGGGATGGCGCACGGGTTCTTCGCCATGTTCGGCACCGTCGACGCCGCCGGGCACGCCATGCGGGCCGCCGCCGACCGGCTGCGCGAGGCGTTCGCGGCGGACGCGGGATGACCGGCCTGGTTCCCGGCCCCGGCCCCCGCGCGGCCGACCCGCACCCCGACGGCAGGCCCACCGCCGATCTCCACGCCGCTGAACCCCGCGCCGCTGATCTGCGGCTCGCGGAGCTGCACCGCAGCCTGTCCGATCCGCTGCTGTCGGCCATGACCTTCCTCAACGAGGTCACCGCCCGCTTCCCCGAGGCCATCTCCTTCGCCCCGGGCAGGCCGTACGAGAAGCTCTTCGACCCGGACAGCATCGCTGAAAACCTCGCCGCCTACCGCGACCACCTGCACGCCCAGGGCCTGGACCGGGGGCAGGTGCGCACCGCGCTGTTCCAGTACGGCCGCACCAAGGGGCAGATCCACGACCTCATCGCCCGGACCGTGGCCAACGACGAGGGCATCCACGTCCCGGCCGACGCCGTGGTGGTGACGGTGGGGGCGCAGGAGGGGATGCTGCTGGTCCTGCGCGCGCTGTTCGCCGACCCGGATGACGTGCTGCTGGTCGCCTCCCCCTGCTACGTCGGGATCACCGGGGCCGCTCGGCTGTTGGGCATCCCGTTCGAACCCGTGCCGGAGACCGACGCGGGGTTGGACGTGGGGCGGGTGGCCGAGGCGGTCGGGCGGGTGCGGGCGGCGGGGCGGCGGCCGAGGGCGCTGTACGTGGTGCCCGATTTCGCCAACCCGTCGGGGGCGAGCATGTCGGTGGCGCAGCGGGAGCGGTTGCTGGCGCTCGCGGCGGCCGAGGGGCTGCTGGTGGTGGAGGACAACCCGTACGGGTTCTTCACCGGTGCCGACGTGCGGGTGCCGACGCTCAAGGCGCTCGACCGGGATCGGTCTGTGGTGCACATCGGGTCGTTCGCGAAGACCTGCTTCCCCGGTGCCCGGCTCGGGTACGTGCTCGCCGACCAGCGGGTGGTGGCCGCCGATGGGTCGACCTCGCTGCTGGCCGACGCGTTGGCGCAGGTGAAGAGCATGACCACGGTGAACACCCCGTCGTTGAGCCAGGCGGTGATCGGGGGGTTGCTGGTGCGGTCGGGGTGTCGGTTGCGGGAGGCGAACGCGGAGGGGGTCGCGTTCTACCGGCGGAACATGGCGTTGTTGCTCGCGGAGTTGGGGCGGCACTTCTCGCCGGGGTCGGGGGTGCGGTGGAACACCCCGGCGGGTGGGTTCTTCGCCGTGCTGACCGTGCCGTTCGCGGCGGACGCCGCCGCGCTGGAGGTGTCGGCGCGGGAGTTCGGGGTGCTGTGGACGCCGATGGAGTCCTTTCACCTCGACGGTGGTGGGCGGGACCGGTTGCGGCTGTCGTGCAGCTACGTCGACCCGGAGGAGTTGGTGGAGGGGGTGCGCAGGCTGGCGGCGTTCATCGGGTCCCGCTGACCGCGCTGCGGTCGAGGTCGGCGAGGGTCGGTCGGCCGGTGAGGGTCATGGCCTCGGTCAGCTCGTCGACGACCAGGTTCAGCACCGCGCGGACGCCGTCCGCGCCCGCGTGCGCCAGGCCCCAGACGACGGGGCGGCCCAGCAGCACGGCGCGGGCGCCCAGGGCCAGGGCGACCAGGGCGTCCCGGCCGCTGCGCACGCCGCCGTCGAGCAGCACCGGGAGTCCGGCTGCCGCGTCGACCACCTCGGTGAGGGCGTCGACGGTGGCGGGGGCGCCGTCGAGTTGGCGGCCGCCGTGGTTGGACACGATGACGGCGTCGACGCCGTGCGCGCGGGCGAGTCGGGTGTCCTCGGCGGTCAGGATGCCCTTGAGCACCAGGGGCAGCGGTGACCGCTCGCGCAGCCAGGCCAGGTCGGCCCAGGTGGTGGTCTGGTCGAACTGCTCGCGCGAGTGCCGTTCGATCGCGGAGCTGCCGTCCTGGGCGACGTGGCTGCTCGCCATCACCGACGCGGCCACGTTCACCGCCGCGACGCCCGGGGGCACGGTGAACCCGTTGCGCGCGTCGCGGGGCCGCCGGGCCACGGTGGGGGTGTCGACGGTCAGGACCAGGGCGTCGAACCCGGCGGCCTCGGCGCGGCGGACGAGGTCGAGCAGCACGGCCCGGTCGCGCAGCCAGTAGAGTTGCATCCACAGTGGACCGGACGCGGCGGCGGCGATGTCGGCGAGCGGGGTGCTGGCGAACATGCTGACGACGTGCAGCGCGCCCGCCGCGCCGGTGGCGGTGGCGACCTCGCCGTCCGGGTGGACCAGGCGGTGGTAGGCGGTGGGGGCGATGCCGACCGGGTGCGGCAGGGCCGCGCCGAGCAGGGTGGTGGCGGGGGACACTCGGGACACGTCGGTGAGCACCCGGGGGCGCAGGGTGCGGCGGGCGAAGGCGGCGGTGTTCTCCCGCAGTGTCCACTCCGCACCGGCCCCGCCGTCGAGGTAGTCCCACACCTCACCCGGCAGGGTGGCGGCCGCCGCGGCGGCGAAGTCGGCCAGTCGGTCGGGTTTCGCCTTTTTCCCGCCGCCCATTGCGCCGTTCGGACGCACAATGCCCTCCAGTAAAGAGAATGGTCGATATCCGGTTAATTCCACACGGTTGCGGGGGTCGGCCACGCACCGCTCCCCCCGGTCACTCTACGCTGCTCGGCGTGGGCGGGGTCGGACCGTGGACACCCTGCCGCAACTGGGAAAACGGTCGTACGGGCGAGTGTGGGCTACTCCTTACGGTCGACATTGACGCGGGCTGGTCGCTATGCGATTGTTCCTGCCAGTCGGACGGTAATTGAGTCGATGCGACATTCGGCCCACCCGGGTCAATGAAAGGTTTCGATGACGCACGCCGATTTATCCTCGGACCCGTCCCCGTTTTCCGCCGGGGAATGGGTGGACACCGTTCTGCTCGCCGGGGACCCCGGCGAGGTGTGCCTGCGGCTGGTGTCCCCGGTCGACCGGGCGGCGCTGCGCGCGGTGGTCGGTGAGCGGGAGGCGGCGCTGCGCGCGGCGGGGTTGGGCGCGGGTGGCACCGTCGCGTTGCGACTGCCGCCGTCGTTGGAGTTCGTGGCCGTGCTGCTCGCCGGGTGGCGGATCGGCGCCCAGGTGGCGCTGCTGGACCACCGGTTGACCGAGCACGAGGTGGCGGGCGCGCTCGACCGCGTCGCCGCCCAGTTCGTCGTGGGCGTCGTCAGTTCCCGGGGGCACCGGTTGTGCGGTTACGCCGAGGTCGTGTCCTCGGTCACCGCGCGCCCCGGCGGTCTGCCCGCGCGCATGCCGCACGCCCTGGTGCAGTTCAGCTCCGGGTCCACCGGCGCCTCCAAGGTCATCGCCCGCACCGCCGGGGACCTGGTGGCCGAACTCGACCGCTACGACCGGCTGCCGGGGTTTCCCCGGCGCGGTGAGCGGGTCGTGGTGCTGGCCTCCGTGGTGCACGTCCTCGGCCTGGTCGGCGGTCTGCTCAACGGGTTGCACGCGGGTGCCGAGCTGGTGTTCCCGCGCAGGCTCACCGCCGAGGGCATCCTCGCCGCGGTCGCAGGCGGGGACACGCCCGCGACGGTGCTCGGTGTGCCGTTCCACGCCGAGTTGCTGACCTCCGGCCCGGAGCCCGCGCCCGTGCCGCTGCTGCGCCGCATGGTCGTGGCGGGGGAGTTGGTGCGCCCGGAGGTGCCGCCGCGCTTCCGCGAGCGCTTCGGGGTGCCGCTGGGCACCATGTACGGGATGACCGAGGTCGGGGTGATCGCCACCGACCTCGACGGCGACCTGTGGCCCGCGGTGCGGCCCGCGCACGGCGTGGAGCTCAAGGCCGACGGCGGCGAGCTGTGGTTGCGGGTGCCCGCTTCCCCGTACCTCGGGCTGGCCGACCCGACCCGGTTCGTCGACGGCTGGCTGCGCACCCGCGACGCGGGCGCGGTCGACCCGGGCACCGGGGACGTGACCGTGCTGGGGCGGCTGGACTCGCAGATCTCCGTGGGCGGCCTCAAGGTCGACCTGACCGAGGTCGAGCAGGTCCTGTCCGGGGTGGACGGTGTCGCGGAGGCGGTGGTGCTGTTCGACGGCACCGTGCGCGCGTACCTGGCGCTGTCCGGGGGTGGCGCGGTCGAGGCGGTGGAGGCGGCGCTGGCCGGGCGGCTGGCGGCGTTCAAGCGCCCGCGCGAGCTGGTGGTGCTGCCCGTCCTGCCCAGGACGGCCACCGGGAAGATCGTCCGCGACCCCGTGGTCCTGCGCGCCGCGCGGGACCGGGCGGACGCGGTGGCGGCGACCGCCGCCCAGGCATGAGGTCCGGCACGAGGGAGGACACCCGATGAGGGACAAGGTGCGCGAGTTCGTCGTGGCCGCGCTGGCGGACATGAACTACGACGTCGGCGACGTGACCGGGGACAGCGAGCTGGGTCCGGCGGGCCTGGACATGGAGTCGCTGGGGATGGCCGAGCTGGCGGTGCGGGTCGAGGACGAGTTCGGGGTGGCCTTCGACGACGAGGAGGCCGAGGGGTTGGCGCTGATGACCCTCGACGAGTACGCGGCGGCGGTCGTGGCGCGGTTGCCGGTCGTCGAGGCGTCCGCCTGAGATGGCCGCCGCGCAGATCCCGCCCCCCGACCGCGACGCGGTGCTGGCCATGGTCGCCGGTTACCGCGACCGCGCGCCGGGCGAGGTCGGCGAGAAGCTGGACTCGCTGGAGCTGACCTGGCTGGTGGCGCAGGTCGAGCAGCGCTACGGCGTGGAGCTGGAGCTGACCGACGAGGTGTTCGCGGGCATGGCCACGGTCACCGGGGCGGTGCACGCGCTGCGCGCGGTGCTCCCGGCGGCGACCGGTGGCTGAGCGGGTGGCGGTGGCGGCGATGGCGGTGCGCACCGGCTTCGGCCGGGGCGGCGCCGGGCTGCTGGGCGCGGGGTTCGCGGGCACGCCCGCGTTCGCGCCGGTCACCCGGTTCGACACCGCGGGCCGCCGCACCGACCGGGCCGCCACCCTGCCCGGGTGCCCGGACCTGGCCGAAGAGTTGACCGGGGTGGTCGCGGAGGTCTGCGCCGGGCTCACCGCGGCGCAGCGGGCCGCCACCCCGGTCCTGCTCGCCGCGCACGCCGACGCGGCGAACGCCGAGGTGGCCGCCGCGGTGGTCGCCGGGACCGGGGTGGCGGGGGTGCCCAGGACCTACACCAACGCCTGCGTCGCGGCGAGCACGGCGGTGGCCGACGCCGCCACGGTGCTGCGCACCGGCCGGGCGGAGCGGGTGGTGGTGGCGGCGGGGTACCTGGTGGAGCCTGCCATGTTCGGCCTGTTCGACGCGGGCCGGGCGCTGGCCCGCGACGGCCGGGCGCGGCCGTTCAGCCGGGGCCGCCAGGGCATGGTCCTCGGCGACGGGGTGGCCGCCGTGTTGCTCACCCCGGACACCGGCAGTCCACTCGCGACCATCGAGGGCTGGGGGCGGACCGGGGACGGGCACCACGTGGTCAAGCCCGCCCCGGATGGCAGCGGGCTGGCCCGTGCGATCGGGACCGCCCTGGAGCGCGGTGGGGTCGACCCGGCGGAGGTCGGCTACGTCAACGCCAACGGGACCGGCACCGAGTTCAACGACGCCGCCGAGGTGGCCGCGCTGCGCCGGGTGTTCGCCCGCGCGCCGGTGCCGGTCAGCTCCACCAAGTCCGTGCACGGGCACGCGCTGGAGGCCTCCGGGCTGGTGGAGCTGGTGGTGACCGTCCTCGCGCTGGGCGAGGGCAGGCTGCCGGTGAACGCCGGGTACCTCGGCCCGGACCCGGCCTGCGAGCTGGACCTGGTCCTCGAACCCAGGACCGCCGCGCCGCGCTACGCGCTGACCCTGAACTCCGCGTTCGGCGGGGCCAACACCGCGCTGCTGGTCGGTGCCCCGTGACCGGCACCCGGAGCACCGCCGAGGCGACCCTGGGCGCCCGGGTCGTCGACGCCAGGTGGCCGGAGTCCGATGTGGACACCCTGCCGTCGATCCCCGGGTTCATCCTGTCGGACTTCACCCCGCTGGTGGCCGCGGTGGCCGAGCGCTGCCTGCGGGTGCACCACGGCGAGCCGCCCGCCGACCCGGCGCGGGCCGCGCGCACGGGGCTGGTGCTGGCCAGCGCGCGCGGGGACACCACGACCCTGCGGATCGTGACCGAGGCGGTGGCGGCCGGGCGCCGGGTGCCGCCGCTGCTGTTCTTCCAGTCCAACCCGAACGCCGTGCTCGGGCACGTCGCGGCCCGGTGGGGACTGGGTGGTCCGGTGGTGTGCGTGAGCCCCACCGGCGACCCGATGGCCGACGCGCTGGCGTGCGCGGAGCTGCTGATCGACGCCGGTGACGCGGACGAGGCGGTGGTCGTGGTGGCCGAGCTGGGCGAGGACGGGGATCAGACCGGTGGCGCGGAGGCGCTGCTGGTGACGGCGGAGGGACGGGCATGAGGAGCATCCGGGCGGCACTGGCCGCCGAGACCGGGTTGGGCGCGGGCAACGTGCTCACCACGCTGGTCGAGCGCGACCTCGACCTGGACCGGCCCGCGCTCACCTTCGACCGCGAGGTCGACGGGGTGCCCGCCGGGACGGCCGTCACCGTGCGCCGCCTCGACGAGCTGGTCCGCGCCCGCGCCGCCACCCTGCACGCCCGTGGCATCGGGATGCGCGACCCGGTGGGGGTCACCGCGAGCAGCGTCGGGGAGAACGTCCTGACCTTCCTCGCCCTCGCCCGCTTGGGGGCGATCCCGGCGCTGGTCAACGCCGGGGTGTCACCGGAGATCACCGCCCGGTACCTCAACCGGGTCGGCGTGGTCACCGTGCTGGCCGACGCCGCCCGCCGCGCCGCGCTGTCGAGCACCGAGCTGTCGACCTCTGCGCTGTCGGGGCTGACCCCCGTCGAAACCCTGGGCACCGGCGACCCCGCCGACGCCCCCGAGCCGTACCGGTTCCACGGGGACGACCCGGTGGCGATCACCCACTCCTCCGGGACCACGGGGGTGCCGAAGGCGGTCGCGCACTCGCACTCCAGCCTCTTCGCCGCGATCCGCCACCGCCTGCGGATGCCGAAGGCCCAGGGCATCGAGCGCGTCCTGTCTGCCCTGCCCGCCCCGCACGCGGCCACGCTGATCGCGCTCAACCTCGCCCTGTGCAGCGGCAGCGAGCTGTTCGCGCTCTCGGAGCAGACCGGCCGGTCGGTGGTGGAGGCGATCGAGCGGTGGCGCCCGAGCGGGGTGTTCGGCTTCGCCGCGACCTGGTCGGAGATGGCCAGGACCGACCTGCGCGGCCGGGACCTGGACTCGGTGGCGCTGTGGTGGAACACCGGCGACTGCGCGCACGAGGCGCACATCCGCAGGTTGATCTCCCACGGCCACCGCACGGTGTTCACCCGGGAGGGTCGGGTCCGGCTGCCCGGGTCGGTGTTCATCGACGGCCTGGGTTCCAGCGAGATGGGGCACTCGCACTTCCACAACACCCACACCACCGAGACCGACCGCTACGGCCGCTGCATCGGCCGCGCGCACGCCTTCGCCGAGCCGATCGTGGTGGACGCCCGGGGCAACGAACTTCCGCACGGGGAGGTGGGTGAGCTGGCGACGAAGTCGCCGACGCTGTCACTGGGGTACTGGAACGACTCGGTGAGCACCCACCGCACCCGCGTCCGCGGCTACTTCCTCACCGGCGACGCGGTCTACCGGGACGCCGAGGGCTACTTCTACCACGTGGACCGGGTCGTGGACTCGGTCGACCTCGGCGGCGGGAAGCGGCTGCACACCGCCATGTCCGAGGAGCGCGTCCTCAACGCCTGCCCCGACGTCGCCGACTGCACGGTGGTGGCGGTGCGGACGGGAACCGGGGTGGTCACCGACGTGCTGGTGCAGCTCGACGCCGCCGCGGACCCCGCGCTCGACCGCACCGCCGCCGTCCGCGCGGCCCTGGGCGAGGACGTCGCGGCCACGCTGCGCGAGGTGGTCGTGGTCGACGACGCGCAGATCCCGCTCGGCCCCACGGGCAAGGTGCGCAAGGTGGCGCTGCGCGAGCGGTACCTGGCCGACCTGGGCGCCCGGTGAGCCGAGCGGGGGCGGTCACCGGCATCGGGCTCGTCACCCCGGTCGGCCGCAAGCCGGGCGAGGTGTTCGACGCGCTGTGCGTCGGGCGCACCGGGATCGTCACCCCACCCGAGGGGCACCCGCTGGCCGGGCTGGTGGAGGCGGCCGGGATCGGGCCGGAGGTCGACGCCGCCGAGGTGCTGCCGCCCCGGGAGTCGCTGGCGGTCGACCGGTTCGTGCGCTACGCCATGGCCGCCGCCGACGACGCGCTCGCCGACGCCCGGATCACCGTGGGCACCGACGTCGACCCCGAGCGGGTGGCCGTGGTGGTCTCCACCGGCGGGGCCGGGTTGGAGACCTACGACCGGTACGCGCGGCTGCGGGCGGCAGGCGGTCGGGCCAAGGTGACCCCGTACCTGCTGCCCGGGATGCTGGCGAACATGGCCGCCGCCCGGATCGCGATCAAGCACGGCGTGCGCGGCCACAGCGCCTGCCTGGCCACCGCCTGCGCGGCCGGGACCCAGTCCATCGCCGAGGCGCTGCGGCTGCTGCGCTCCGGGGACGCGGACGTGGTGGTCTGCGGCGGTGTCGACACCCCGCTGCACCCGACGGTCGCCGCCGCGTTCGGCAACGCCCGCGCGCTCGCCCGGGGCTGGGCCGAGGACCCCGGCCGGTCCAGCAGGCCGTTCGACAGGCGGCGCAACGGTTTCGTGCTCGCCGAGGGCGCCGGGGTGCTGGTGGTGGAGCGCCCGGAGTTCGCCGACGCCCGCGGCGCCGCCGCCTACGCCGGGCTGCTCGGCTGGGGGGTGACCACCGACGCCCACCACCCGACCACCCCGCGCCCGGACGGCGCGGGCGCCGCCGCGGTGATGCGCCGGGCCCTGGCCGACGCGGACCTGCGACCGTCCGACGTGGACCACGTCAACGCCCACGGCACCTCCACCCCGCTCGGCGACGCGGCGGAGGCGCTGGCGCTGCGCGCGGTGTTCGGCGACGACGGGCCCGCGGTCAGCTCCATCAAGGCGCTGACCGGGCACATGCTCGGCGGTTCCGGCGCGGTCGAGGCCGCCGCCACCGCGCTGAGCATCGCCGAGGGCGTGCTGCCGCCGACCCACCACCTCGACGACCCCGACCCGGCCTGCCCGCTCGACCACGTGCGCGGCGCCCCGCGCACCGGCGCGGTCCGGGCGGCGCTGAGCAATTCCTTCGCCTTCGGCGGGCACAACGTGAGCCTGCTCCTGGGCGCCCCCACCACCACCCGCACCCGCACCACGGCACCGACCCCGGACTGACCCCGCCCGACCCCACCCGACCCCGCCACACCGACCGCAGCAGCGCAGAGCAAGAGGAACAGCCATGCACGTTCACACCATCGACCACGTCGAGTTCCACGTCGGCGACGCCGACGACGCGGCGGCCACCTTCTGCGCCGACTACGGCTTCCGGGTGCGCGGCGGGCTGACCGGGCCGGGCAGCCGGTCGGTGCTGGTGACCCAGGGCGCCATCCGCGTCCTGCTCACCGAGGCCACCGACGCCGGGCACCCGGCGGCGGCCTACGTGGCCCGCCACGGCGACGGCCTGGCCACCATCGCCCTCGCTGTGGACGACCCCGACGCGGCCACCGCCGAGGCGGTGCGGCTGGGCGCGGTCGTCGGGCCCGGCGGGCGGATGGGCGGCTTCGGCGACGTGGCGCACACCTTCGTCCGCGCCGACGCGCTGCTGGGGCGGGTGGAACCGGTCGACGGGGGCGCGGACAGCCCGCTGGAGCTGCTGGAGACCATCGACCACGTCGCGGTGTGCGTGCCCGCCGGTGAGCTGCTGTCCACGGTGGCCCACTACGAGCGGGTCCTCGGGTTCGGGCAGGTGTTCACCGAGCACATCCAGGTGGGGTCGCAGGCGATGAACTCCATCGTGGTGCAGAGCCCCAACGGCCAGGTGACGCTGACCCTGTTGGAGCCCGACACCACCGCCCGGCCCGGCCAGATCGACGCGTTCCTGGCCGCGCACGAGGGGGCGGGCGTGCAGCACCTGGCGTTCGGCACCGCCGACATCGCCACCGCCGTGCGCACCCTGGCCGGGCGCGGGGTCCGCTTCCTGTCCACCCCCGGCGCCTACTACGACGAGCTGGAGCGCCGGGTCGGGCGGGTCGCGGTGCCGGTGGACGTGCTGCGCGAGCTGAACATCTTGGTCGACCAGGACACCGAGGGTGAGCTGTTCCAGATCTTCGCCCAGAGCACGCACCCGCGCCGCACCCTCTTCTTCGAGCTGATCGAGCGGCTGGGTGCGCTGACCTTCGGCAGCGCCAACATCAAAGCCCTCTACGAGGCCGTCGAACGCGAGCGGGCCGCCGCCCCGACACCGACCGCGACCCGCTGACCGGGGAGGACCCCCATGACCGCAGACCTCACCGACACCCACGGCCTGTCCGACGTCGAGGCGGCGCTGCTGCCCACCGACGCCGAGGTGGCCGAGTACGCGCGGCGCGGCTGGTACCTCAGCCGCAAGCTGTTCACCGACGACGAGGTCGCCGCCCTCATCGACGCCAGTGAACGGTTCTACGCCCACGGCGCCGACCGCGAACTCCCCGTGCGCCCGCCGAACCTTGCCTACTGGACCCCGGAGGACGGCCCGGACGTGCAGCGGCACAACGACTACGTCCACCACCTGCACGACGAACTGGGCTCGATCCTGCGCAAACCGCTGATCGGCGCGGTCGCCGCCCGGCTGGCCGGGGCCCAGGAGATCCGCATCTGGCAGAGCACGCTGATCCTCAAGCCGCCGCGCCCGCACGAGCCGTCGAACCTGGTGCCCTGGCACCTGGACCGGCACTACTGGCAGACCTGCACCTCCGAGCGGATGCTGACCGCGTTCATCCCGTTCCACGACTGCGCGGTCGTCAACGGCACCATCACCATGGTCGACGGCAGCCACCGGTGGGCGGAGGTCCCCGGCGACGACTCCACCCGGCACTTCGCGGCCCGCGACAAGGCCGAACTGGAGGCGCTGCTGGCGGCCAACGCCGCGCACAACGGCGCCGAGGTGTCCCGGGTGCCCGTGCTCATCCCCGCCGGGCACGTGAGCTTCCACCACTGCCGCACCTACCACGGCAGCGGCCCGAACCTGGCGGCCTCCCCGCGCCGGGCGGTGTCGCTGCACCTGCAGGACGGCGACAACCGGTGGCGGCAATACCACCGGCCCGACGGTTCACCGGTCGTCTACAACCACGACGTCCTCGTCCGCCGCGACGCCGCCGGGAATCCCGACTACACCGACCCGGAATTCTGCCCCGTCCTCTGGCGGGCCTGACCCGGGAAAAGCGGAAAAGCCCGGCCGGAAGTCGGCCGGGCTGTTTCCGCGCGACAATTCCGCTATCGGATCTGCCTGGCGAACATCCGGGTCGCCCAGAACACCGAAAGGGCGGCCAGCGCGATCACGATCAGCATTCCCTGCCACACCACCGGGTCGCCGGGGGAGCCGGTGAACAGCGCCCGGGTGCCGTTGGTCGTCCAGTAGATCGGGTTCCACTCGGCGATGCCCACCAGCCACGCCGGGGCCAGCGTCAGCGGCAGCAGCACCCCCGACAGCAGCGACAGCGGCTGCGACACCGCGTTGATGATCGGGCCCAGCGCGGCCGGGCTGGGGATCAGCATGGCCATCGCGTAGGACAGCGCGCACGCCATCAGGGCCATCAGCGCCAGCATCAGGTACGCCAGCAGCAGCCAGCCGACGTTGACGCTGAGCCCGAACGGCAGCGCGATCACGGTGATCACCACCGCCTGCCCCATCAGGGTCGTGACCTCGGAGAACGCCCGGCCCAGGATCAGCGCGGGCCTGCTCACCGGGGTCACCCTGGACCGCTCGATCACCCCCGAGCGCAGCTCGGCGAGCAGGCCGAACCCGGCGAAGAAGCCGCTGAGCAGCACCAGCACCACCAGCAGGCCGGGCACGTAGACCCGGTACGCCTCGGCGTAGGTGGTGGCGCCGGTGGGGGCCAGCGCCGTCTTCAGCAGCGGGGCGAACAGCACCAGGTAGGTGATGGGCTGCACGAACCCGATCACCAGCCGCGCCGGGGTGCGCAGCACGAGCAGCATCTGCCGCTGGTAGACGAGCCAGGTGTCGCGGAGGAACTTCATGTCCGGGGGTCTCGCTTCCTCGTCGTCGTGCCCGCTGCTACTTGTCGCGCAGGGAGCGGCCGGTCTTGATCAGGAACACGTCGTCGAGGCTGGGCCGGTGCAGCTCCAGGGTGTCGAAGGCGATGTCGTCGGCGTCGAGGGCGCGCATGATCTGCGGCATGGCCGTGGTCGCGTCGTCGACGTAGAGGCGCAGCCCGCCGCGCTCGTCCAGGTCGAGCTTGCGCACGTAGGGGCGGTCGCCGAACAGCTCCCTGGCGCGTGGGCCGGAGCCGTTGACCCCGACGGTGACCACGTCACCGGCCACCTCGTGCTTGAGCTGCGCCGGGGTGCCGCCCGCCACGACCTCGCCGTGGTCGATGATCGCGATCCGGTCGCACAGGGCGTCGGCCTCGTCCAGGTAGTGGGTGGTGAGGAAGACGGTCATGCCCTCGTCGCGCAGCCTGCGCACCTCGTCCCACAGGTGCGCCCGGGACTGCGGGTCCAGGCCGGTGGTGGGTTCGTCGAGGAAGAGCACCCGGGGGCGGTGGATGATGCCCATGGCGATGTCCACCCGGCGCCGCTGCCCGCCGGAGTAGGTGCGGCAGAGCCGGTCGGCGAAGTCGGCCAGCTCGAAGGCCACCAGCGCCTGCTCGGTGCGCTCGACCGCCTCGGCCTTGCCGATGCCGTACATCCTGGCCTGCAGCACCAGTTCCTCGCGGCCGGTGACCTCGTCGGTGGTCGTGCCGCCCTGGGCGACGTAGCCGACCCGCCTGCGCACCAAGCCCGGCTCCCTGCGCAGGTCGGCGCCCGCGATGGTGACCGTGCCGCCGTCGGGTTCGAGCAGGGTGCACAGCATCCGCAGGGTCGTGGTCTTCCCCGCGCCGTTGGGGCCGAGGAAGCCGAAGACCTCGCCCTCGCCCACCGACAGGTCCACCCCGCGCACCGCATCGACCTCGCGGGTCTTGCCCCGCTTGCCGACGCTGAACGACTTGCGCAACCCGCTGACCTCGATCATCACGCGCTCCTGCTCCGGCAGGCCGCGGCCTGCTCTGTGGGTTCGGGTGGCGGTTCGGGTGCCGCCGCGCCCGCGAGTGCGGCCAGGTGCCGGGCGGCGGCCGGTGCCCCGCCCGCCGCGGCGAGGGTGTCGCGGACCGCCGCCGCGCCCGCCCGCGGCGCCGGGTCGTCGAGCACCCCGGTCAGCGCCGCGCGCAGCACCGGCGCGGTCGAGCGGGCGAAGTTGACCCGCACCCCCGCCCCGGCGCCGACGACCCGCGCGGCGTTGATCGGCTGGTCGTGCCGGATCGGGGCCACCACCAGCGGCACCCCCACGGCCAGGGCCTCGCTGACGGTGTTGAGCCCGCCGTGGGTGAGCACCGCCGACATGCGCGGCAGCAGGTCCAGCATCGGCACCCGGCGCCGGGCCAGCACGTGCGCGGGCAGCGGCGGCAGCGCCTCCGGCGGGGCGACCACCACCGCCCGCACCCGCTCGCCCAGCGGGGCCAGCGCCGCGACCGCCTCGCGCAGGAAGCGCGCGGTGATGTCGTCGGCCAGGGTGCCCATCGACACCAGCACCCCGGCCCGCCCGTCCAGCCACTCCCAGGGGAAGTCCGGTTGGTCCGGGCGGGTGCCCACGGTGGGGCCGACCAGGGCGAAGTGGTCCGGGAACGGGCCCGGTCCGGCGAGCGGGCCCGCCGCGCAGGACAGCACCAGGTGCGGGGAGAAGCGCGGGTCGGTGTAGGCGTGCGCGGGCAGGCCCGCCTTCGCCCACAGGCCGCGCAGCCGCTCCTCGATCCACGCGGTGACCTGCGGCATCGCTGAGAGCGGGTGCCCCAGGTCCATGGTGGAGGCGACCACGGTGGCCCAGGTCAGGCCCAGCCGGTGGGCCACCAGCGCGCCCGCCGGGCAGTGCTGGTCGACCACCAGCACGTCCGGGCGGAACTCGCGGGCGGCCCGCTCGACGGCGGGCAGGGTGAAGGTGGCGAACGGGACGATGAACCGCTCCCAGACCGACTTCACCGCCGCCAACCCGTGGTCGGACTGCGGGCGCAGCAGCCGCGACCCGGTCGGGAAGACCACCGCCCCGGCGCCCAGCAGCGGGCGCAGCACCGCCTCCGACCCGCACCAGGCCACCTCGTGCCCGGCGGCGAGCAGTGCGTCGGCGATGCCCTGGGCCGGGTTGACGTGCCCGGCCAGCGGCGGCACGACCAGCAGGAACCGGCTCATCCGGCGACCGCCGCGCGCACGTGGTCGACGACGTCGGCCACGGTCAGCCCGATGATCGCCTCCAGCGGCAGTGAGTTGACGTGCGCGGGCAGGTCCACCCCCGGCCCGAATCGGCGCGCCAGGGCCGCCTGGAGCGCGGCCAGGTCGACGCTGTCGAACCGCAGGTCGCCCTCCAGAGTGGCGTTCGGCCCAATCTCCGGCACCTGCCCGCCGCAGGACTGCGCGACCTGTCGGACCATTCCGGCGATCTCGTGGGAAATGCACACCGCCAAACCCTTTCCCTCGCTTGCGCGGAACGTACCCCAGGACTCGCGCGGCCGTCACGGGAAAGTTCACCGGCGCCGCCATTCGGCACTTCCCGGCTGGCGATCGGTGTATTGACACGGTCGGAGTCCGCTGCTGAGAATGCCCCGGAGAACGCATTGTCCGGCGGGGGAGAAATCACATGGCCGACACCATCCTCGTCGATTTCCACGGACCGGGCGCCGGGGTGGGGGAGCTGACCTGGGGGCAGCGCACGGTGTGGCGGGCGATCGCGCTCACCGGGGAGTCCGAGACCATGGGCGGCATCGTGGAGCTGCCGCCGGGGACCACCGTCGAGCACACCACCCGGGTCCTGCGCTACGTCATGGGCAGGCACCAGTCGCTGCGCACGCTGCTGCGGTTCGACGCCCCCGACGGCGGCCCGCGCCAGGAGGTCCACGCCCGCGGCACGATCGGCCTGGAGGTCGTCGACGCCGGGGGCCGCGACCCGGCGGCGGTGGCCGCCGAACTGCGCAAGCGCTACGAGACAACGGGTTTCGACTCCGCGAAGGAGTGGCCGGTGCGGATGGGCGTGGTCGTCGTCGACGGCGCCCCCACCCACTCGGTGGCCGTCTACAACCACCTCGCGCTCGACGCGCACGGCATGGAGGCGCTGATCGCCGACCTGGCCACCATGGACCCCGAGACCGGTGAGGCCACGGTTCCGCTGACCGCCGTGCAGCCGCTTGAGCTGGCCCGCCAGCAGCAGCGCCCGCACGTGCGCCGCAACAGCGCCTCCGCCCTGGACTACTGGGAGCGGGTGCTGCGCACCGTGTCCCCGCTGCGCGTCGAGGGCACCTCCGAGGACCCGCGCTCCCCGCGCTGGGGCACCGTCGAGTTCACCTCGCCCGCCGCCCTGCTCGCGGGCCGCGCGGTCGCCGCCCGGCTGGCCACCGACACCTCCCCGGTGCTGCTCGCCGCCTTCGCCACCGCGCTGGCCACCACGATCGGCAACAACCCGGTGGCACTGCAACTGGCCGTCGGCAACCGCTTCCGCGACGCCGTGCGCGACTCGGTGTGCACCATGGCCCAGACCTGCCCGCTGCTGATCGACCTCGCGGGCGCCACCTTCCCGGAGGCGGTCGCCCGCGCCCGGCAGGCGGCCGTGGTGACCTACAAGTACGCCTACTACGACCCCGAGCAGCGCGCCGCCATGGTCGCGGCGGTCAAGGAGGACCTGGGCGTGCCGGTGGAGCTGGACTGCTACTTCAACGACCGCCGCCCGCCCGGCAGGCAGGAGCGGTTCACCGAGGTCGCCACCCCCGCCGAGATCGAGGCCGCCCGCGCGCTGTCGATCCACGAGTGGACAGAGTGGACGGACGCGCCCAGTCCGCTGCTCTACCTCAACATCGACGAGGAACCCGGCGCGCTGCGCTTCGGCCTGACCGGCGACACCCACCGGGCCGCACCCGCCGCCCTGCTCGGGGTGCTGACCGAGGTGGAGTCGGTGCTCGTGGCCGCCGCCGATCCCGGCGGGGTCGGCGCGTGACGGCGCTGCTGGAGGTCGCCGCGCACCTGCCGTCGACCCGGTTCCCGATCGAGGACCTGGCCGAGCGGCTGGGCCTGCACGACCGGCAGGTCCGGCTGTTCCGCCGCTTCCACGGCCTGGCCGAGGTCCGCCTCGCCCCGGGCGGCTCACTGCTGGACCTGCTGCTCGCCGCCGCCGCGCGCCTCGACGGCCTGGCGGGCAACGAGCACCGGGTCCGGTACGTGGTCCACGCCAGGGGGATGCCGGTCGCGGTGCCCTACCCGCACAACCCGCTGCGCGAGCTGTGCCGCGCGCTCGGGCTCGAGCACGCCCTGTCGTTCACCCTGACCCACCAGGCTTGCGCCACCGGCCTGCTGGCCGTGGACGCGGTGGGCCGGATGCTCGCCGCCGACGGCGACCCGGACGCGCTGGCCCTGGTGCTGGCGGGGGAGAAGACCTACACCCCGGACGCGCAGCTCGTGCCGGAGACCGCGATCTTCGGCGAGGGCGCCGCCGCCGCCCTGGTGTCCACAGGGGACGGACCGGGGCGCGGTGACCGGTTGCTCGCCTACGCCACCAGCGCGCACGGCGAGTTCGACGGCAGGCTCCGGCTCGACCGCGACCTGGCCGTGCGGTTCCAGAACGAGTATCCGCGACTGCTGGCGGAGGTGCTGCTGGCCGCCGTGGACAAGGCCGGGCTGACCTTGGACGACATCGCGCTGCTGCTGCCGCACAACGTCAACGCCGTCTCCTGGCGGCGGGTGTGCAAGCGGATCGGGTTCCCGGTGCGGCGGGTGGTGCTCGACAACGTCGCCGTCGTCGGCCACAGCTTCGCCGCCGACCCGTTCCTCAACCACCGCACCGCCGTCGACGGCGGGCGGCTGGCACCGGGGGACCGGTACCTGGTCGGCGCCGCGGGCCTGGGCGCCACGTTCTCGGCCATGGTGCTGCAACACGACCCGACCGGACCGACCCACAACAGCACAGACCAGGACAACACAGACCAGGACGGCGTGAGAGCGAGAGGGAACCGATGACACAGGTTGCGGACCTGCGCGGGCAGGTCGTGGAGAGCATCGGCCTGCTGCTGCCCAGGGTGCTCAAGCGCGAGGTCCCCGACCTCACCCCGGACACCCGGCTGTTCAGCGAGCTGGGCCTCAGCTCGGCGGGCACGCTGGAACTGCTGCTGGAGCTGGAGGACACCCTGGAACTCCAGATCGACGTGGAGGAGATCGACCAGGCCGACCTGGAGACCGTCGCCACCCTGGCCGAGTACGTCGCCACGCACACCGTCGCGGACGAGTGATGCTGACCGTCGGCCCGCCCCCCGCGATGGCCGCCGCCGCGCCCCGGCTGTCCGGCGCGGTGGGCAGGGTGTTCACCGGCACCTCGCCGACGGCGTGGGACCCGGCGCTGCGCCCGTTCCTCGCCGACCTGGTCCGCCCGTTCGGCACCGGCCTGCGCGAGGACTTGCTCGTCGACGGCGCCGGGCACTCCTTCGGCGAGATGGCCGAGGCGCTGCTGCCCGACCTCGTCGACGACCGGGAACCGGTGGACCTGCTCGTCCTCGCCTACGCCCTGCACGACCTGCGGCTGGGCCGCTCCACCGCGACCCACCTCAGCGACCGCTGCCCCGGCCGCCCGGCCGCGTTCGCCGTGTGCGACCAGGGATCGGCCGCGCCCTTCACCGCCGTGCGGCTGATCGAGTCCTACTTCGCCGGCGGTGCCTGCTCCCGGGCGGTGCTGCTGGTGGTGGAGCAGTCCGCGCTGCACTACGAGCTGGCCGCCCCCGCGCCGCTGCCGGACCGGCACACCGCCGTCGGGCTGCGCTTCGACACCGACGGCGCCCCGCTGACCGTCCGCCAGCGCACGGCGGTCGAACCCGCGCACGTCGCGGCGGTGCTGGCCGCCGAGGTCGCGGCGCTGCGCGGCGACCGCGCCGACACCACCCTCATCGCCTGCGCCCGGCTCGCCGGGCTGCTGCCCCCGGGCATCGCGCACGTGGTCGCCGCCGAGGGGCAGCCCTGCACCGGGGTCTGGTACGAACTGGCCACCGGGCGCCCGGAGGGCCTGGTGCTGCTGGCCGAGTACACACCGGAAGTGGGCGTGCTCAGCCTGTCCGCGCTCGACGTGCCCGCCCCGGCCCGCCCACTGGCCGACGCGCGGGCGGTGGCCGGATGACCAGCGTGCACGTCTGGCTCGTCCCCGACCTCCCCGACGCCGTCCTGGACCGGCTGGAGGGCGTGCTCGACCCCGAGGAGCGGCGCCGGGCCGCGGCGCTGGACCGGCCGCACCGCCGGGAGTTCGTCGCCGCGCACGGCGCCGCGCGGGCCGTCGTCGGCAGGCGCCTGGGCCTGGCCCCGGCCGAGGTGCGCTGGCGGATCGGCGCGCACGGCAAACCGGAGGTGCCGGGGGTCAGCGTGAGCCTGTCCCGCTCCGCCGGGGTCGCCATGGTGGCGCTCACCCGCGACCGGCCGCTCGGCGTGGACCTGCAACGCCTGCTGCACACCGACGCGGTCCGCACCGCCGAGAGGTTCTTCGCCGCCGAGGAGGCGCACCGGGTGCGCGCCGCCGCCGCGGCCGAACGCCCCGCCCTGCTCACTCGCCTGCTCACCCGCAAGGAGGCCTGCGTCAAGGCCTCGGGTGGGCGGCTGTTCCCCGGCCTGCGCCGTCCGGTGCTCGACCGGGACGTGGTCGGGGAGGCGGACGGGGGCCGGTACCGGGTCCGCGACCTCACCGCACCCGCGGGCTTCGCCGCCGCCGTCGCCGTCGGGGGCGCGGCGCCGTACCGGGTGCGCGCACACCGATGGCACGAACGGGAGACCCCATGACCAGCACCATCCCCAGCGCGAACCCCACCGCCCCCGTGCCGCCCCGGGTTCCGGAGAGCGGTCTGCCGATCCCCACCGCCGTCCCCGGGGTCTTCCTCTACCCGGAGGCGTTCGAGCGGGTGGTCGACGCGCTGCGCGCCGGGGTGGCCCGGCTGGCCGCGACCGAGCCGTTCCAGCGGCTGGTCGTCCCGCCGGTGATCTCCCGGGCCACCATCGAGCGCGCGGGCTACGTCGAGGCGTTCCCGCAACTGCTCGGCACCGTGCACGGCTACCGGGGCACCGCGTCGGGCTGGGCCCGGCTCCGCCCGCTGGTCGGTACGGGCGGCGACTGGCACGCCCAGCAGGAGATCCGGGACCTGGTGCTGCTGCCCGCCGCCTGCTACCCGGTCTACGCCGCGCTCGCGGGGACCGCCGTCGACACCCCGGCCAGGGTCACCGTGCAGGCCACCTGCTTCCGCGACGAGGCCACCGGCGAGGCCGGGCGGCTGCGCTCGTTCCGGATGCTGGAGCTGGTCACCGCCGGGGCCGAGGAGCACTGCCTGCGTTGGCGGGCGGACTGGCTCGACCGGGTCGGCCGGTGGTTCACCGACCTGGGGCTGGCGCCGGTGGTCGAGGCCGCCGACGACCCGTTCTTCGGGCCGGGCAAGAAGGTCTTCCAGGCCGCGCAACGCCTCCAGGAACTCAAGTTCGAGCTGAAGGTCCCGGTGGCCGACGGCGTGGTGCAGGCGGTGGCGTCGGCGAACCACCACAAGGACCACTTCGGCGTCGCCTTCGACCTGACCGCCGACGCTGCCCCCGCGCACACGGCGTGCCTGGCCTTCGGCCTGGAACGGCTGGCCATGGCGTTGATCCACGCGCACGGCGACGATGCGGCGGCCGTGCTGGAGGCGACCACGTGAGCGTCCTCGACGAGGTGCCCGCCACCGAGGCCGACAGCGCGGTGCCGGACAGCGCGGCGCTCTACCGGACGATCCGGTTCATCCGCCGCTTCGAGGAACGCGCGGTCGAGTTGGTCAAGGCGGGGGAGATCCGCAGTGGCATCCACCCCTGCATCGGGCAGGAAGCCGTCGCCGCCGGTGCCGTCGCCACCCTCGACGCCGACGACGTCGTGCTCTCCAGCCACCGCGGCCACGGACACCTGCTGGCCAAGGGCTGCGACCCGGCCCGGCTCATGGCCGAGCTGGCGGGCCGCGCCACCGGGATCGACCGCGGCCGGGGCGGGTCGTTCCACCCCTCGGACTTCTCCGCGAACGTCTTCAACGCCACCGGCACCGTCGGCCACGGCGCCGCCATCGCCGCGGGCATCGGCTGGGCGGCGGCCACGGCGGGTTCCCCGCGCGTGGTGCTGAGCTTCTTCGGCGACGGCGCGGTCAGCCAGGGCGCGCTGCTGGAGGGCTTCAACCTCGCCGCCCTGTGGCGGCTGCCGGTCGTCTACGTGTGCGAGAACAACGGCTACGCCACCACCCTGCCCGCCGGGGCCGCCATCGCGGGCACGGTCGTCGGCCGCGGCGAGGCGTTCGGCATCCCCTCGTCCTCCGTGGATGGTCAGGACGCGGAAACCGTGTACGCCGCCGTGCGCGAGGCGGTGGTCCGCGCCAGGTCCGGCGGTGGTCCCTCGCTGCTGGAGATGCGTACCTACCGCTACCACGGGCACCACACGTTCGAGCTGAAAACCCGGCTCAGGTACCGCGAACAATCTGAAGTGGACTCGTGGCTGGGCAGGGACCCGCTGCTGATCCAGGCTGCCCGGGTCGCCGAGGACGAGCGCGCCCGCGTCGACGCCGAGGTGGAGGCGCGGCTCGACGAGGTGGTCCGGTTCGCCGTGGCGAGCCCGTACCCCGACCCGGCCACCGCCACCGACCACCTGCACGCCGACGGACTCCGCCCGCGCCCCGGGTCCGCCCGATGAGCCCCGCCGGGGAGGAGTGACGCCGTGCCCAAGCTGTCGTACCTCAAGGCCCTGCACCGCGCGCTCCGCGACGAGATGGACCGCGACGAGTCGGTGTTCGTGCTGGGCGAGGACATGAACTTCGCCCTCACCAACACCACCTCCGGCTTCCTGGACCGCTTCGGCGCCGACCGGGTGCTGGAGATGCCGCTGTCGGAGCAGGGCTTCACCAACTTCGCCACCGGCGCCGCGCTGGCCGGTCGGCGCCCGGTGGTGGAGTTCCAGATCCCGTTCCTGCTGCTGCTGGTGTTCGAGCAGATCACCAACCAGGCCAACAAGTTCCTGCTCATGAGCGGCGGGCAGCGCAGCGTCCCGGTCACCTACCTGATGCCCGCGGGCGGGCACCGGCCCGGCTGGGGCGCCCAGCACTCCGACCAGCCCTACAGCCTGTTCGCGCACATGGGCGTCAAGACGGTCCTCCCGGCCACCCCCACCGACGCCTACGGCCTGCTCACCACCGCGATCCGCGACGACGACCCGGTGGTGGTGATCGGCCCGCTGGCCTGCCTGGGTGTCCGCGAGGACGTCGACCACGCCGACCTGGTCCCGGTCCCGCTGGGGAAGGGCCGCATCCACCGCGCGGGCACCGACGTCACCCTGGTGGCCACCGGGCACCTGGTGCACGAGGCGATCGCGGTCGCCGACGACCTCGCCGGGGACATCTCGGTGGAGGTGTTCGACCCGCGCACGGTGTACCCGTTCGACTGGGACCTGCTGGCCGAGTCGGTCGGGCGCACCGGGCGCCTGGTCGTCGCCGACGACACCAACCGCTTCTCCGGCCTGGGCGCGGAGGTCCTGGCCACCGCCGCGGAGGAGCTGCCGCTGCGGGTGCCGCCGAAGCGGGTGAGCAGACCCGACGGCGCGGTCGTGGGCGCCGCCCCCGAACTGGACGCGGTGTTGCAGCCGACCCGCGAGCAGATCGCCGACGCCGTCCGCTCGGTGCTCAAGGAATCGGGGTGGGGCGCGTGAGGACGACACTCCCGGTGGTGGAGCGGGTGCCGGTGCCGTTCCGCGGCGACGGCGCGGGCACCGGACCGCTGACCTGGGGGCAGATCGGCATCTGGCAGGCCATCGCCGGGTCCGGCGAGTCGCGGACCATGGGCGGGTCCACCTCGATCGCGGGCCTCGGGCTCACCGTGGCCGACCTCACCGACCTGCTGGCCTACGTCATGCGCAGGCACCCGGCGCTGCGCACCCGGCTGGCCCTGCGCGCGGGCGCCGACCCGCTCCAGGTCTGCTCGGCGGAGGGCGAGGTGCCACTGGAGGTCGTCGACGCGGGCAGCGCCGACCCGGCCGAGGTCGCCGCCGCCCTGGAGGAGCGCTACGCCGCCGTCCCGTTCGACTACGAACACGAGTGGCCGGTGCGGATGGGCGTGGTCCGCGTCGGCACCGAGCTGACCCACATGGTCGCGGTCTACCTGCACCTGTCCATGGACGCCGGTGGCCTCGCCGCGCTCATCGCCGACATGGCCGCCCGCGACCCCGCCACCGGGGAAGGCCCCGACCTCGACGCCATGCCGCCGCTGGAGCAGGCCGCGCAACAACAGCGACCCGCCGCGCTGCGCCAGTCCGCTGCCGCGCTGCGCCACTTCGAGCGGGTGCTGCGCACCGCCCCGGTGAGCCGGTTCGGCCCACCCCGGCACACCGACCCGCGCCCGTACCGGATGGTCCGCTACCGCTCGCCCGCCACCCGGCTCGCCGTGGACGCGGTGGCCCGCCGCTCCGGGGTGAGCACGTCGGCGGTGCTGCTGGCCTGCTTCGCGGTCGGCCTGGCCCGGGTCACCGGGTCCAACCCGGTGCTGGCGATGCTCATGGTCGGCAACCGCTTCCGCCCCGGCTTCGCCCGGTCGGTGAGCACCCTGGTCCAGATCAGCCCGTACCTGATCGACGTCGGCGACACCACCGTGGCCGAGGCGGTCGCCAGGGCGGCGCGCAGCACGATGAACGCCTACAAGCACGCCTACTACGACCCCAACCACCAGGACGAGGTCCTGGCCCGGGTCAACGGCGAGCTGGGCACCCCGTTCGACTACTCCTGCTTCTACAACGACCGCCGCGCCGCCGACCGCGTCGCCGAGGACGCCCCCGACCCCACCCCGGAGCAGATCGCCGCCGCCCTGGCGCGGTCGGAGGTCCACTGGGAGGACGAGCCGGGGATGCCGAGGCAGAAGCTGTACCTGCACCTCGACGACCCGGTCGACCCGGTCACCGGGGAGGTGGTCGTCGACTTCGCGCTGTCGGTGGACACCCGGTACTTCACCGCCGCCGACACCGAGGCCGTGGTGCGCGCGATCGAGGCCGCCGCCGTGCAGGCCCACACCGACCCGGGAGCCCGCACGGGCGTTCCCGCCACCCCCGCCGAGCACCCCGGCCAGGCACCCGAGGAGGTGTCCGCATGATCGAGATCAAGTGACCCCGCCGCGCGGGCCGAACCCACCGTCCCCGCCGAGCACGCGGGCCAGATCCCCGGGAGGTGCGCACATGATCGAGATCAAGTGAGTCAGGCGAGCGCCGGGCGCAGGCCCGGCCCGTCGACACCGGTTGTGGGGGCGTGCCCCGCCCGCCCCCACAACACCCGGCCGCTCAACAGGTCCTGAGCACCCCGATCGCGGCCTCGGCGATCACCGTCTCCATGATGACCGGCAGTTCCAGCAGTTCCTCCGGGCTCAGGTGGTCGGTGTCGCCGCACACGGTGAACACCGTGCCCGCGTCGGTGTCGTCCACGTGCAGGTACAGCGTTTCCCCGGGAGGCGCCGGGAACGGCCAGGGCTCCCACTGCGCCGTCGCCCGCCCGAGGGCCGCCCGGACCTCCTCGGCGGAGGCGGTGGCCGGGGTGTCCCGGACGCGCCTGCGGTCGTTGAACAGCACGTCGGTGTGCACCTGCTCACCGCGTTCGGCGGACACCGAATCCAGCAGCGCCAACCGTTGCACCGGGTCGTGGTAGGCGTTCTTGTACGCGTGCAGCGAGGCCCGCCAGGCGTTGCCGACCACCGCGCGGAAGTCGGCGCCGGTGTCGATGGCGCACAGGCCGAACTGGCTCACCGCGCCGACCGACCCGGCCAGGTCCGGGCGGAACCGGTTGTGCACCACCAGCCGCACCACCGCCGTCGCCACCCCGGTCAGCCGGGCCACCGCCACCGCGTACGCCGCCAGCAGCACGTTGCCCGTGCCCTGCCCGGTGTTCTCGGCCAGCACGGCCGCCCCCAGCGCGGCGGCGGGGGAGGTGTGCAGCAGCTTGCGGTAGCCCACCCCCGGACCGCCGCGCCCGCGCGGGAAGCGGCGGGCGGGCGCCCCGCGCAGCAGGGTGCGCCAGCGCCGCAGCGCCCGGTCGCTCTGCGCGGTCCCGGCGGGGGAGTTCTGCCACCGCGCCTGTTCGCGCGGGGTCCGCCCGGTCGCGGGGTCCTTCCCGGCGACCTGGGCCAGGAGCAGGTCGAGGCCGCCGAGGTCGATGGCCAGGTGGTTGTAGAACGCCACCGCGTGGGTGAGCACACCGCCGTCCACCACCATCGCGGTGCGGATCGGCCAGTCGTTGACGCAGTCCACCCCGCGCTCGTCGTACCGGGCGAGGACGCCGCGCGCGGTCGCCTCCCCGTCCCCGTCCACGACGGGCACGACCTCCATCTCCACCTCACCTTCGGCGGCCACGGCCTGCTCGGCCAGCGAACCGCCCGCGCCGACGGTGAAGCGGGTGCGCATCGCCTCGTGCCGCACCAGGTCCCGCAGCACCCGGGCGCCGTCGTCGACGGTCGTGCCGGGCGGCAGCGGGACCAGCCCGCGCAACGAGATCACCGTCCCGGGGCCGCCGATGCACCACACCTCCCGCTGCCCCCACGACGACGGCGCGGACCCGCCCGGCAACCCCTCGAACGCGACCCGGACCGTCTCCACGGCGACCTCCGTCCTCCCCCGGTCACCCTCCCGCGTCCCCGGCGCACCGACAAGACTCCACTCAGCCGCAGCGGACCCGGGGCGCGGGCTCCACACCGGAGCGGTTCCCGGTCTCGAATTCCGGCGACCCGGCCGGTACCGTGGACCGGAACATTCCAGATAATGACACTATCTCGATGGTGCGTCGGTTTCGGGAGGTCCTGTGCGGGGACGGTTGGTCCGGGTCGCGGTGGCGGCGCTGGCGGTGCTCGGGCTGGCCTTCGCGGTGCCCACCGGGGGTCCGGCGTCCGCGCTCGGCTTCGACGCGAAGATCCAGATGATCCCGGTCGATGGCGGGGTGTCGCTGGAGGCGCTCGTGCTGCGCCCGTGGGGCAGCGGACCGCACCCGCTGGTGGTGTTCATCAGCCCGTGGTCGATGGACTGGACCGAGAACACCCTCCCCGCGCTCACCCTGGCGAACAAGGGCTACACCGTCGTCAGCTACGTCACCAGGGGCTTCAAGAACTCCGGCGGCGAGGTCGGCGTGGCGAGCCCGACCGACGTGCGCGACACCAGCACCGTTCTCGACTGGTCCCTGGCCAACACCGCCTCCGACGCCACGCGCATCGGCGTCTACGGCCTTTCCTACGGCGCGGGCATGGGCATCCTCGCCGCCGCCAAGGACAGCCGCATCAAGGCCGTGACCGCCCTCAGCGGCTGGTACGACCTGCCCGCCTCCTTCGCCCGCGACGACGTGCGCAGCGCCTCGGCCGGGAAGCTGCTCCACGACTCCGGCCGGGCGGGTGGGCGCCTCAGCGCCGAGACCGACCTGCGCCTGCGCCAGGTCATCGACCCGGCCCTGTCCGACGCCGACTACGCCGACCTGGTGGCGTGGGCGGAGATCCGCTCACCCAAGACGTACCTGGCCGAGCTGAACGCCAACAAACCGGCGATCCTCATCGAGCAGGCCTGGGGCGAGACGGCCTTCCCGCCCGGCCCCATGCTCGACTTCTACAACGCCTACCGGGGCCCCAAGCGCGTCGAGTTCCGCCCCGGCGACCACGCCACCCCGGAGATCCCCGCCCTGATGGGCCTGCCCACCGGCGTGCTCGACCCGGTCTACCGCTGGCTGGACGCGTACGTGGCGGGCACCGACAGGTCGATCACGACCGAACCGAACCTCCAGTACACCCCGCGCCCGGTGGCCCGCGGCACCGAGAGGTACACCGACACCGCCTCCGCCTTCGGCACCCCCAGGCGCTACCGGCTCACCGAGAACGCCCTGACCACCTCGACCGCGACCGGCCCCGCCTGGTCGAAGTCCATCGCCACCGACACCGACAGCGCGGTCTCCGGCGGGCAGGCCATGGTCACCGGCACCCTCCAGACCTTCCTCCTGGAACCCAGCCCGATCGACGTCAGCGCCCTGGACCGCACCGTCGCGGCGGTCTGGTCCGCCGAACCCACGTGGACGGCCACGACCCGCATCCGCGGCGCCGCCGCCCTGCACCTGCCCCACACCCCGTCGGCGGCCAAGGGCACCCTGATCGCCTACCTCCTCGACGTCGACCACCTGGGCAAGGCCCGCATCATCGGCTACGCCCCGCACGCCTGGGCGAACGCCGCCCCCGGCCAGCCCCGCGCGGCCGACTTCGCCTTCCAGCCCACCGCCTACGACCTGGACCCCGGCCACCGCCTGTCGGTCGTGGTGGACGGCAAGGACACCCTCTTCGTCGACGCCAACCAGCCCGGCAGCGGCGTCACCCTGACCAACACCGGCGGCGCCCACCTGGACCTCCCTGTGAGGTGAGCCGGGGCCGGTTAACAACATGTGTCCGGGACGTTCGCGGCGGCTCCGCGGTGATAGACCTTGGCCCATGCACCTGACGCCGCACGAGCGGGACAAACTGCTCGTCCACGTCGCCGCCGACGTCGCCAGGCGGCGGCTGGAACGCGGGGTGATCCTCAACCACCCCGAGGCGGTCGCGCTGATCACCGACCACGTGCTCGAAGGCGCGCGGGACGGGCGGTCGGTGGCCGAGCTGATGTCCAGCGGGCGGTCGGTGCTCTCCCGCGAGCAGGTGCGGGCCGGGGTGCCGGAGATGATCGACTCGGTGCAGGTCGAGGCGACGTTCCCGGACGGCACCAAGCTGGTCACCGTGCACGACCCGATCCCGTGATGGAGGGCCAGTTGATCCCCGGTGAGGTGATCCCCGGCGCGGAGCCGGTCGAGCTGAACCCCGGGCGGCCCCGGGTGCGGGTGACCGTCCTCAACGCCGCCGACCGGCCGGTGCAGGTCGGGTCGCACTACCACTTCGCCGCGGTGAACCCCGGGCTGGAGTTCGACCGCGAAGCCGCCCACGGCCACCGCCTCGACATCCCGGCGGGCACGTCCGTCCGGTTCGAACCGGGTGTGGACCGGGAGGTGGACCTGGTTCCGATCGCGGGCAACCGGGTCGTGCCGGGGCTGCGCCCGGAGTGGGCCGGGGAGCTGGACCGATGACCGGGCTGGACCGGGCCCGCTACGCCGCGCTGTACGGCCCCACCACCGGCGACCGCGTCCGGCTCGCCGACACGAACCTGCTCATCGAGGTCACCGAGGACCGCAGCCGGGGCCCCGCGGCGGGCGACGAGGTGCTCTTCGGCGGCGGCAAGGTCATCCGCGAGTCGATGGGCCAGGCCCGGGCCACCCGCGCCGAGGGCGCCCCCGACCTGGTCATCACCGGCGCGGTCATCCTCGACCACTGGGGCGTGGTCAAGGCCGACGTCGGCGTGCGCGACGGCCGGATCGTCGGCATCGGCAAGGCGGGCAACCCCGACACCATGGACGGGGTGGACCCGGCGCTGGTCATCGGCCCGTCCACGGAGGTGCTGGCGGGCAACGGCCGGGTGCTGACCGCGGGCGGCATCGACTGCCACGTCCACTTCATCACCCCGACCATCACCGACCAGGCGCTGGCCTCCGGCCTGACCACCCTCATCGGCGGCGGCACCGGCCCGGCCGACGGCACCAAGGCCACCAGCCTCACCCCCGGCGCCTGGAACCTGGGCCGGATGTTGCAGGCCATGGACCACCAGCCGGTCAACGTGCTGTTCCTGGGCAAGGGCAACACCGTCAGCGAGGAGGCCCTGCACGAGCAACTGCGCGGCGGCGCGGGCGGGTTCAAGCTGCACGAGGACTGGGGCACCACCCCGGCGGCGATCGACACCTGCCTGACCGTGGCCGACCGGTCCGGGGTGCAGGTCGCCATCCACACCGACACGCTCAACGAGGCCGGTTTCGTCGAGTCCACCCTGGCCGCGATCCGCGGCCGGTCCATCAACGCCTACCACACCGAGGGCGCGGGCGGCGGGCACGCGCCGGACATCATCCGCGTGGTCGGCGAGGCGAACGTGCTGCCGTCCTCGACCAACCCGACCCGGCCGCACACGGTCAACACCATCGACGAGCACCTCGACATGCTGATGGTCTGCCACCACCTGAACCCCTCGATCGCCGAGGACCTGGCCTTCGCCGAGTCCCGCATCCGGCCCTCCACCATCGCCGCCGAGGACGTGCTGCACGACCTGGGCGCCATCTCGATGATCGGCTCCGACTCCCAGGCCATGGGCCGGGTCGGCGAGGTCATCATCCGCACCTGGCAGACCGCGCACGTCAACAAGGCCCGCCGCGGCGCGCTCGCGGGCGACGGCGCGGCCGACAACCTCCGCGCCCGCCGCTACGTCGCCAAGTACACGATCAACCCGGCCATCGCGCACGGGATGGACACCCACATCGGCTCGGTGGAGGTCGGCAAGCTCGCCGACCTGGTGCTGTGGGAGCCCAAGTTCTTCGGCGTCCGCCCCCAGGTGGTCCTCAAGGCGGGGTTCATCGCCTACGCCGCGATGGGCGACGCGAACGCCTCCATCCCCACCCCGCAGCCGGTCCTGGCCCGCCCGATGTACGGCGCGGCCCCGACGCCCGCCGCCGCGAGCAGCCTGTACTTCGTCGCCGCCGAGGCCGACGATGACCTGGCCGACCGCTGGGGCCTGTCCACGCCGCTGGTCGCCGTCACCGACACCCGGCGGGTCGGCAAGCAGCACATGCTGGGCAACGACGCCACCCCGGACGTCCGGGTCGACCCGGACAGCTTCGCCGTGACCATCGACGGCGACCCCGTCGTGGCGGACCCGGTGGCGGAACTGCCCATGGCCCAGCGTTACTTCCTGTTCTGAGCCGGGATTCCACAATGGACATCAGCGCGCTCGTGCTGGCCGACTCCCGCTACCCCGGCGGCGGCCACGTGCACTCCGGCGGCCTGGAGGAAGCGGTGTCGCGCGGCCTGGTGCGGGGCGAGCGCGAACTGCCCGGGTTCCTCTTGGGACGGTTGCGCACCGCCGGTGAGCTGGCGGCCGTGTTCGCCGCGGCGGCGGCCCTGCTGCCCACCGACTGGGCCGGGCTGGACGCGGAACTCGACGCCCGCACACCCTCGCCCGCGCAGCGGACCGCGTCCCGGGCGCAAGGGCGCGGCACGATGCGCGCCGGTGTCCGCGCCTGGCCGTCGCCGGTGCTCGACGCCCTGCTCTCGGCGGTCCCCCGACCGCACCACCCGATCACCCTGGGCGCCCTGACCGGGGTCGCGGGCGGAAGCCCCGCCGACGCGGCGGCGGTCGCGGGCTACCTCGCGGTCAGCGGCCCGGCGAGCGCCGCCGTCCGCCTCCTGGGCCTGGACCCCTTCGCCGTCAACGCCATGGTCGCCGACCTGTCCGCCGAACTGCGCACCCAGGCCACCCGCGCCGCAGCGACGGCGGCGCTGCCCGCGGCGGACCTGCCCGCCCCCGGTTCCCCGGGCCTGGACCTGCTCGCCGAGGCCCACGCCCGCCACCACAAGGAAGAGGTACGGCTCTTTGCAAGCTGACCAGCACGGCCATGAACACAGCCACGGGCACGGCCATGGCCACACGCACACCGTGAACTTCGACCCCACGGCCACCGACCCGGACGCCCACGAGCCCACCCCGGCCACGGGCCGCGCGTTCCGCATCGGCATCGGCGGCCCCGTCGGCAGCGGCAAGACCGCCCTCACCGCCGCCCTGTGCCGGGCGTTGACCGAGGTCCGGCTGGCCGTCGTCACCAACGACATCTACACCACCGAGGACGCCGACTTCCTGCGCCGCGCGGGCGTCCTGGACACCGACCGCATCGAGGCCGTCCAGACCGGGGCCTGCCCGCACACCGCCATCCGCGACGACATCACCGCGAACCTGGACGCGGTCGAGGCGCTGGAGGAACGCCACCCCGGCCTGGAACTGGTCATCATCGAGAGCGGCGGCGACAACCTCACGGCGGTGTTCAGCCGGGGCCTGGTGGACGCCCAGGTCTTCGTGGTCGACGTGGCGGGCGGCGACAAGGTCCCCCGCAAGGGCGGCCCCGGGGTGACCACCGCCGACCTGCTGGTGATCAACAAGACCGACCTGGCCCCGCTGGTCGGCGCGGACATGGCGGTCATGGTCTCCGACGCCCACCGGATGCGCGGCACCCTGCCCGTGATCACCCAGTCCCTGGTCGAGACACCCGACGCGCCCGACGTCGCGGCCTGGGTCCGGGGCCTGCTGCGGTGATGCGCGCCCGGGCCCGCCTGGTGGTCGAGGCCGTCGGCCCCAGGTCGGTCATCCGGGTGCTGGAGTCCGCGGCGCCGCTGACCCTGCTCCCGCGGCGGGGGACCCGGGGCGCGGCGGTCGTCCACCTGGTCAACTCGGCGGCGGCGCCCCTGGGCGGCGACCACCTGACCCTGTCGGTGGAGGTGGCCCCGGGGGCCGCGCTCCGCCTGGTCGGCGTCGCGGCCACGGTCGCCCTCCCCGGCACCGGCCGCAGCGCCACCCACCTGCGCCTCACCATCGGCGACGGGGCGAGCTTCGAGCACCTGCCCGAACCGACGGTCGTCACCCGGCACGCGGACCACCACGCGACCCTGACCGCGGAGCTGACCGGCACCGCCCGCCTGCGCCTGCGCGAAACCCTGGTCCTGGGCCGGAAGTCGGAGGCCCCGGGGCACCTGACCACCGAAACCCACATCACCCACGACGCGCGCCCGCTGCTGCGGCAATCCCTCACCACCGGCGACCCCGCCACCGATCAATCCCTGGCGGGCCTGGCCGGGCACAAGGTCCTCACCACGGAGATCTCCGTGGGAACCCCACCGCCTCCCGCCCCGGTCAGCGGCGACTGGTGGTCCCTGGTGCCCCTCGGTCCCGCCACAGCCCCGCGCGGGTACCTGGCCACCGCCCTGGGCCCGGACGCGGTGACCGCGTCCGCCCGCCTGGGCGCCGCCCTGGCCGCCGCGACGGGCTGACCACCGCAACGGGGTGATCACCGCGATGGAGTGACCGCCGCCCGACCGGCGGCCACCTGGTGGGTCAGCGGTTCTGGAGGATGCGGCTGCCCAGCCACCCGACGTAGCCGAGGAGGCCGACGAGGCCGAGCTTGCGGGTCTTGGCGTTGCTCACCGCGAGGCCCAGGGCGAGTTCGGTCGCGCCGTTGCGCAGCACCCACTGCTTGGTGTCGCTCGGGAACGCCTTGACGGTGATCGGGACGAACGCCTTCGGTGCCACGAAGTGCGCCGCGCCGGTCCCCGCCAGCACCAGCCCGGCGGTCTTGGCCGACAGAGCCATCTCGGTCCCCTTTCCTCGACAGTGAGTCCACCCCGAACCCTACCCAGCAGTAGGTCCAAGTGGAAGGACCGGGTCGCCGCTCGTCGGCGGTGCCTGGACCTGCGCGTCCCAGGTTGCCGCGTCCCAGGTCGCACAGGGCGCGCTGTGCGCCCCCGGGGCGGGTTCCGGTGGGCCACGGTGGAGTCATGCCACCGGGCACCGCCCGGACGGCGCGGTCCACGACCCCCGCGAAGGGCGACACCATGAGCAAGGTCCTGATCGTCATGTCCGCCGCCGACACCTGGGAGCGCACCGACGGGTCGGCGTACCCGACCGGTTACTGGGCCGAGGAGGTCGCGGCGCCGCACCAGCGGTTCGTCGAGGCCGGTTTCACCGTCGACTTCGCCTCCCCGGGCGGGGTCCTCCAGCCGCTCGACCGGCACAGCGCCGACCCGGCGGTCGCCGGGGCGGACTGCGCCCGCCACGTGGAGCACGCCGAACGGGCCCTGCGCGAGTTCGGGCCGCTGCTCGACCTCGCCGAGGTCGACGTCGAGGACTACGCCGCGGTGGTGCTGCCCGGTGGGCACGGACCGGTGGTCGACCTGCACCGGGACGCCGACCTCGGGCGCCTGCTCACCGCGGCGGACGCGGCGGGCAAGCCCATCGCAGCCGTCTGCCACGGCCCGGCGGCCCTGCTGTCGGCTGTGGACCCCGAAGGCGGGTGGTTGTTCGCCGGGCGGCGGATGGCGGCCTTCACCGATGAGGAGGAGCGGCTGTTCGGCACCGCGGACGCCGCACCGTGGCTGCTCGCGACCCGGTTGCGCGAACTGGGCGCCGAACACCTGGCGGGACCCGCCTACGCGGCGTTCACCGTCCGGGACGGGAACCTGTTCACCGGCCAGAACCCCGCGTCGAGCGCCCCGATGGCCGAGGCCGTGATCGCCGCGCTCACCCACCCCGACCACGGGCCCGTCCACCCCGGCTGAGCCCGACCGCTGTGCCGGTTCCCCGACCCGCCGCCCGCACCGCGTTGTCCGGCTGACCGTGCCCGTGCGGGCGGCGCGGTGCCCGGACGCACCTGTGCCGCCGAGGTGTTCGGGCCTCGGCGGCACAGGCGTTCCGGGGTGGGGGGTCAGGCCCTGGCGGGCGCCGCCTCCTCGGTGCTTCCGGCCTCCTCGGTGGCCTTGGCGTCCTCAGTGGCCTCTTCCGCCCTCTGCCGCTCCATGCCGGTGGTGGTCAGCAGCGGCTTCTCCTTGATGAACAGGATCGCCACCACGGTGATGATCGACAGCGCCGCGGCCACCAGCAGGATGGTCGCCGTCGCGTCGCCGTAGGCGGCGCGCACGATCTCGGCGATCGGCCCGGGCAACTGGTCGAGGTTGCCGATCCCGGCCGACGAGGACCCCGCCGGGACCTGCACGCCCGCCGCGCTGAGGCCGTCGGTGGTCAGCGAGGAGACCCGGTTCGCCAGGACGGCACCGAGGACGGAGACGCCGATCGTGCCGCCCAGGGAGCGGAAGAACGACACGGTCGAGCTGGCCGCGCCCAGGTCGGTGGCGGCGACGGTGTTCTGCACCGCCAGCACCAGGTTCTGCATGGTCATGCCCAGGCCGACGCCCAGCACGAACAGGAACGCGCCGAGCAGCACCATGTCGGTGGTGTGGTCGATCGTGCCGAGCAGGCCGAAGCCCGCCACCATCAGGATCGAACCGGCCACCAGGAACGACTTCCACTTGCCCAGCCGGGTGATCAGGATGCCCGACCCGGTCGCCGACACCATCGAACCGATGATCATCGGCAGCGTCAGCAGCCCCGCCGCGGTGGGGGAGTAGCCCCGGGCGATCTGGAAGTACTGCCCGAGGAACACGGCGCTGCCGAACAGCGCGGTGCCCACGGCGATGCTGGCGATGGTGGCCAGCGCGGTGGTCCGGTCGCGGAACAGCCGCAGCGGGATGATCGGCTCGGCGGCCCTGGTCTCCACGAACACCGCGGCGGCCAGCAGCACCACCCCGAGCCCGATCAGCAGCAGCGAGGTCGACGACCCCCAGGCGAACTGGTTGCCCGCCAGCGTCACCCAGATCAGCAGCGCGCTCACCCCGGCGGCGATCAGCGCGGCACCCAGGTAGTCGATCCGCACCTGGCGCTTGACCAGCGGCAGGTTCAGCGTGCGCTGCACCACGAGCAGCGAGATGACCGCCAGCGGCACGCACACGAAGAAGCACCACCGCCACCCCAGCCAACTGGTGTCCACGATGACCCCGCCCAGCAGCGGCCCACCGACCGTGGCGACCGACATCACCGCCGAGATCGGCCCGGTGTACTTCCCGCGCTCCCGGGGGCTGATCATCGCCGCGATCACGATGACCACCAGCGACTGCAACCCGCCCAGGCCCAGCCCCTGCAACACCCGCCACGCGATCAGCGTGTCGACCGATTGCGACAGCCCCGCCAGCACCGAGCCGACGGTGAAGATCCCGATGGCGAGCTGCACGAGCAGCTTCTTGCTGATCAGGTCGGCCAGCTTGCCCCAGATCGGGGTGCTGGCGGTCGAGGCGAGCAGGGTCGCGGTGATGACCCAGGTGTACTGGCTCTGCGTGCCGTGCAGCTCGCGGATGATCGTCGGCAGCGCGTTGGAGACGATGGTGGAGGACAGGAACGCGGTCAGCATCGCCAGGAGGAGCCCGGTCAGGGCCTCGATCACCCGGCGGTGGTCCATCCGGCCGCTCTCCTCGGCGGTGAGCGGCCTGGCGGCGGCCGCTCCAGTGGACGTGGTCACAGACTTCTCCTACACGTGATCGCGGGATGGCCCCACCCGGAGCCGGACGCTCTGCGGGGCATTGATCCTGGTTCGGACCCTGGCGGGCCACTGCGGTGCCGCCGCTCGGCGTGCGCAGCTCGGCGGCGGGACGCTGGTCATCGGGACGTCATGGGAAGGCGGGTCGCCTACGGCCACCCGTCCGGGGTCCGCGGGGCCCCGGCCCGGTCGTGTGCCGCTGTCGTGGCGAGCATGGCACCCCCCCAATCGGTTGATAGGTGCAACTATAGGTTGATTGGTTGTGGAACACAACTACTCGGGGTGTGACGTGGCGGACGGTCGGGTGGCCGCGCGGGGTCACCCGGGCCGTGCTGTGTGAAGTCCGCCGCGACCTCGGTTGTCGCGGGGGTGGGTCGAGTGGTTCCGCGCGGCTCGCCCGGGCACCGCCGGGCGACCGTCAGCGTTCGCCCGGTGTCCGCCGGTGGGACCACGTGTCGGCGTCGGTGGTGTAGCGCACCAGGAGTCGGGCGAACTGCGCGCGGTCCTCCGCCGACCAGGCGGCGGTGATGTCCTCGAACGCCTCCCGCTGCTCGGCGGCGAAGCGGTCGCGCTCGGCCGCGCCGCGCTCGGTGAGTTCGAGCACGGTCCGGCGGCCGTCGACCTGCGAAGCGGCCCGCCGCAGCAGGCCGTCGGCGATGCAGGCGGTCACCGTGCGGCTGGCCACCGGCTGCGCGACGCCCATCTCCGCGGCGAGCCCGCCGACGGTCATCTCCCCCGGGGCGTCGGTGATCACGTTCAGCACCAGGTTGCGCGACAGGTCCCGGCTGGAGGCCGGGATGCGCCTGCGCAGCCGCGACAGCGCCGGACCGATCCGGTCCAGCGGGGAGTCCTCGGCGGAACGCGCGCTGCTCACCCGGCGAAGTGTAGTACCCCTGGTATTTGCATAGCAACTGGCAAATGCATAGCATCGGGTATGCAACTGCGAGCGAGGAAGCGAGGTGGGCCTCCGTGGCCGTCACCGCAATCACCGGGGCCAGGGTCTTCGACGGGGAGAAGGCGTTGGGGGTGCGGACCGTCGTCCTCGACGGCCGCAGGATTCGCCAGGTCGGCGGCGAGGTCCCCGAGGGGGCCGAGGTCGTCGACGGCCGCGGCGCGACCCTGCTGCCCGGGCTGATCGACGCGCACGTCCACGTCGCCCCCGGCGCGCTGGCCCTGGCCCTGCGGTTCGGCGTCACCACCGAACTGGAGATGCAGGGCATGAACACCCGGGAGAACCGGGCGCACATCACCGAGGACGACGCGGTCGCCGACGTGCGGTCGGCGGGCTTCGCCATCACCCCGCCCGGCGGGCACCCGAGCGAGCTGATGCCCGAGGGCTTCCGACCCGATTGGGAGCTGCCGCCCACCCCACCGCTGATGCCGTTCAGCACCACACCGGAGGAGGCGGTGGCGTTCGTCCCGCACCTGCTCGCCCGGGGCTCCGACTACATCAAGTTCATGATCGACGACGGCAGCGTCGAGGGCCACCCCGGGCTGCCCGTGCTCGACCAGGCCACCCTGAACGCGGGCGTGGCCGAAGCCCACCGCCACGGCGCCCTCACCGTGGCGCACGCCCTGACCCTCGACGCCACCCGCATGGCCGCCGAGGCCGGGGTCGACGGCGTGGTCCACGTGTTCATGGACCGCCCGCACACCGAGGAGGTCGTCGACCTGGTGGCGGAGGCGGGGATGTTCGTCGTGCCGTGCGTGTGCCTCAACGCGTCCATGATGGGCACCACCGGCGACGAACTCGCCGACGACCCGCGGGTCGCCCGCCGCCTCGACGCCAAGTGGGACGAAACCCTGCGGTCGAGCTACAACCGCCACCCGCAGGGGAAACTGGAAGACGTCCTGGACACCGTGCGGGCACTGGCCGCCGCCGGTGTGGACCTGCTGGCGGGCACGGACGCCTCCATGGCGGAAACGTTCTTCGGCGGCGTCGCCCACGGCGCCAGCCTGCACCAGGAGTTGCGGTACCTCGTTGCGGCAGGCCTGACACCGCAACAGGCGTTGCGCGCGGCGACGGCCACCACGGCCCGCCGCTTCCACCTCGGCGACCGCGGCCGCGTCGCCGAAGGCCTCCGCGCCGACCTCCTCCTGGTCGACGGCGACCCCACGGAGAACGTCGACGACACCCTCAACACCCGCGCGATCTGGCGGCGGGGGGCGCGCTTGGCCGGGGCGTGACCCGAACGGCCGCGACACCGCCGTGCGCCTGTGCGGGAACCCGGGCACGCGGTGGTCCGGTCACCGGTTCGGACGGACGACCGGGCGTGGGCCCGGACGATGACCATGCTCGGCGGCACGGACGACTTCGAGTCGCCCGCCGTCGCAACCCCCGCCGGGCAGGTCCTCGTCCGGACCGCCGGTGGCGGCGGCCCGGAGTGCGGGTCCTGAGCCTCGCAGGGCTCAGGACCCGCACCCCGTGGGGCTCAGGTGGTCGGGACCTTCCGCGCGCCACCCCAACCGCGCTCGGTGAGCCGGGTGACGGCGCGGATCATGTCGTCGTTGGTGCCGCTGGTGGCACCGCGCACCAGGTCGGCGAGCCGCGGCCCGGCCTTCTCCGGCGAACCCGCGTCGAAGGGCGGCTGGGGGTCGTACTCCATCGCGAGTTGGGCCATCTTCGCCACGTCCTCACCGAACATCCGCGCCAGGACGACCAGGCCGAAGTCCAAGCCCGCGGTGACCCCGCCCCCGGTGATCAGGTTCCCGTCCACCACCACCCGCTCACTGACGTTCTCCGCCCCCAACAACCCCAACACGTCCCGCCCCGTCCAGTGCGTCGCGGCCCGGCGCCCCCGCAGCAGCCCGGCGGCCCCCAGGATCAACGAGCCCCCGCAGACGGCGGTGAGGTAGCGGGCGCGCCCACCACGATCCTCCAGGAACTCCAACACCTCCTCGTCCTCGGCCGTCGCCGCCTGGTCGCGCCCACCGGGCACGAACAGCACGTCCACCTCACCCGGGCACTGGGCGAACGTCGTCGTCGGGTGCACCCGCACCCCGGCGTCAGAGGTGATCGGCCCGAGGTCCTTCCACACCAACAGCACGTCCATGACGGGGGAGAACGCGGTGTGCGGGGCAACCAGGTCGAGCAGGGTCAACCCCGGGTAGAGCAGCATCGCCACAATCGGCCGCCCCGAGTCGACGGGGTTGGTGAACGGCGCCTGACTCATCGGTTTCTCCCGTGGTGTGGTCGTCTCGTGGAAACGACCACGAAGCTATCCGCGCCGACCCGCCCGTGACAGCGGCGAAAGCGCCACCTTCCCCCGGAAAAGCGCCACCGCGCGGTGACTTTCGGTGATGTTCGGCAATTTCAAGTAGCTCGTCGGTGGGCATCCGAAGTACGGCAAGCGGATCGCGGGGACAGCGGGTGAAAGGGTTGTCAGTCGACCGGGACTTCGGCCTGCCCACCCGGGTTGTGCGCGGTCGATGAGGTTCCCTTGGCCGCGCGGGGCCTGGCAGGATGCGTGAAGACGGACAACGGCACCACGACCGGACTGCTCCAGCGTCGGTGAGGGCATCGACGCCTTTTCCCTCCTTCGATGAACAACGCGATGAGCGCGGAGTGCAGGCGTGCCCGGACAGCAGGCGTTCGGCCGCGATCGGCACCCCGGGCACGCGCCTGGATCGAACCACCCCGGAAACGTCTGAAGAATTCAGAGGTCGGCCATGAGTTTGCAGCGCGTGATCACCGACGACCAGGACTTGCAGATAGCGCCCGTGTTCGCCCAGCGGATCGACGAGGACGTGATCCCGAAGGGACGGTTGCCCGAGGACCCGATGCCCGCGGGGGTGGCGGCGGGCATCGTGCAGTCCCGGCTGCTGCTCGACGGGCGGGCGGCGCTCAACCTCGCCACGTTCTGCACCACGGCGGCGGAGCCGGAACTGGAGCGGATCTACGCCGAGACCGCCCCGATCAACATCATGAACCGCGAGGAGTACCCGGCCAGCTCCCGCATCGAGCAGGAGTGCGTCAACGCGCTCGCGCACCTGTGGCACGAGGACGACGGCCGGTTCATCGGCTGCTCCACCAGCGGCAGCTCGGAAGCGGCCATGCTCGCCGGTCTGGCCATGCTGCGCCGGTGGCGCGAGAGCGGGGGCACCGGCAGGCCCAACATGGTGTTCGGGACGCACGTGCACGTGTGCTGGCCGAAGTTCTGCAACTACTGGGACGTGGAAGCGCGGATGGTGCCGCTCGCGGAGGGCCGCACGATCCTGGACCCGGCGCTGACCGCGGCGGCGGTCGACGAGAACACCATCGGTGTCGTCGCGGTGCTGGGCAGCACGCAGGACGGGCGCTACGACCCGGTCGCGGAGATCGCGGCCGCGCTCGACGGCGTGGCGGCCGACCGGGGCGTCGACGTGCCGCTGCACGTCGACGCGGCGAGCGGCGGGTTCGTCGCGCCGTTCCTCGACGCGGACTTCGCCTGGGACTTCACGCTGCCCCGAGTGGTGTCGATCAACGCGTCCGGGCACAAGTTCGGCCTGGTCTACCCCGGCGCCGGTTGGTGCCTGTGGCGCGACCCGGAGCACCTGCCTGAGTCGCTCATCTTCGACTGCAACGTGCTCGGCGGCCACCACCCCACGTTCACCCTCAACTTCTCCCGGCCCGCCTCCGGGGTGATCGCGCAGTACTACCAGTTCCTGCGCAACGGGATCGCCGGCTACCAGTTGATCGCGCAGCGGTGCCAGGAGGTCGCCCGGTACGTCGCGAAGGGCGTCGCGGCCATCGGACCGTTCGAGGTCATCAGCGACGGCGAGGACCTGCCCGTGGTGGCGCTGCGCGTGCGCGACCCGGAACGGGAGGGCTTCACCGTCTACCACCTGTCCGAAGCCCTCAAGGGCGACGGTTGGCACGTGCCCGCCTACAGCCTGCCGCCCGACCTGGAGCACGTGGACGTGATCCGCGTGGTGTGCAGGCAGGGCTTCACCCTCGACCTCGCGGCGAGGTTCCTCGAAAGCCTCGTCAAGCACGCCGAACGGCTGGCGGGCCACCCGTTCCCGCTGCCCGAGCCCGCGGCCGTGCTCAGCTTCGCGGACTGACCCCGTGCCCACCCTCTCGGAGCTGGAGGCCGACCCCTACCCGGCCTACGCGCGGCTGCGGGCCGACGAGCCGGTCACCTGGGTCCCCGAGGCCCGCCAGTGGCTGGTGACCGGCTGGCAGGACGTGCACACCGTGCTGACCGATGTGGAGCGGTTCACCACGGACCAGCCCGGGTCGCCGATGATCGGCGTGTGCGGCGGGACGCCGCTGCTGATGCGGGAGGGCGAACCCCACCGGGACGTGCGGGAGGCGGTCCACCACGACTTCGCCCCCCACCGGGCGGACGACTTCGTGGACACGATCGCCCGACCCATCGCCGAGAAGGCCGCCGACCAACTCGCCCCGTCCGCCCACGCCGACCTGGCCGCGCACTACTTCGAGCCGGTCGCGGCCACCGCCGTGACCACCCTGCTCGGCCTCGACCCCGACGAGGGAGCCGACACCCTGCGCCACTGGGGAAACCTGCTCACCGACGTGGCGAACAACTTCGGCCGCGACCCGGCGCTGGACGGGACCGTGGCCGCCGAACTGGCCCAGGACACGGCCGTGACCGCGGTCGTCGAACGGTTGCGGGCGGAACCGGACGGCTCGGTGATCTCCCACCTGCTGCACGCCAACCGCCCACGCGGCCTGCCACGCCCGGACCCCGACGTGCTGCCGGTCCTCAAGCACCTGGCGCTGAGCGCGATCGAGCCCGGCTGGCTGGCGGGCTGGACCCTCGCGGCGCTGTGGTCGACCCCCGGCCACCTCACCGAGGTCCGCGCCGACCGGGCACTGCTCGGCGCGGCGGTGCACGAGGCCCTGCGGTGGAGCGGCCCGGTCGGCGTCCTGGGCAGGCGCACCACCCGCGCGGTGACACTGGGCGGACGGCAACTCCCGGCGAACAGCGTGATAGCGGCAGCCATAGCCTCAGCCAACCGCGACGAAGCGGTGTTCACCGACCCGGACCGCTTCAACCCACACCGCGACCTGCGCACGCACCTCGGGTTCGGCACCGGCCCGCACCGGTGCCCAGCGGCCCCCCTGGTCACCGCCCTGGCACACACAGCCCTGGACGTCCTGCTCGACCGGATGCCAGACGTGCGGCCCGCCCCGGGCAGGCAGGCGGCACCACACGGCTGGAAGCTGCGCCTGCCCGGCCCCCTCGACGCGGTGTGGGAGGTGTGACCCCGTGTCGTGAACACACCACGCCGCTGCGGACCGGGCCACCACCGAGGTCGTCCCACTCACTGCCGGTGGGCTACCCGGACTGGAGTTCGGGGTGCACCCCATGCCCTGGTGCAGGAGATGACTTCTCCTGCACCAGGTGCCCCCGCACGTCAGCGGACAGCCTGCGGAGCAGTGCCAACAACCGTGCGGCGTCGTCGTCGTCCCAGTGGGCCAAGGCGGTGGTGAGCCTGCCCGCCCACTGGGCCCGGTGCTGATCGAGGCAGGCACGGCCGGAGTCGGTCAACCCCAACAGGCTCGCCCGCCCGTCCTGCGGGTCAGGCCGCCGCGAAACCAACCCCGCAGCACACAGCATCGCCACCTGCCTGCTCACCACGGACGGATCGACATCCAGCGCCCCGGCCAGCCTGCCCATCCGCTGCTCACCCTCCCGAGCCAACAACCCGAGCAGCGCGGCGGGCGCGTTGTGCAGGTCGTCGTCGGCACTGTGCACCGCCCGCCCGGCCCGCACGATCCAGCGCAACGCCTCGACCAGGTCAGACGCCGTTGTCGTGGCGATCATGTCGCCTCCCCAATCGGTTGATATCTGCAACTATAAGTTCATTGGTTGCGGAACACAACTAGCTGGGGTGTGATGTGGGAAACGGCCCCGGACAGGGGTGAGCGCCCACTCGGCCGGCGGGTTGCAGGGCTGGGGCGGGAAAGCCGGGCGCCACCAGGTTGCCCGCTCGCGCGGGGAAGACGTCTTGCTGGACATGGCGGTCATGCTGCTGGCGGGAACAGCCCCACTCGCGCGGGGAAGACGCGGGAGAAGGCCAGGGCAAAATCGGGGTCCAGGGAACAGCCCCGCTCGAGCGGAGAAGACCGCCGCTTCGGCTTCGTCCCGCAGGCGCTTGGCGGAACAGCCCCGCTCGCGCGGGGAAGACGTCGCAGCAGTGGGTGGCATCGGCCAGCACGTTGGGAACAGCCCCGCTCGCGCGGGGAAGACGTGCGCGGCGTGTGGCCCCGCGAGGTGCGCAAGGGAACAGCCCCGCTCGCGCGGGGAAGACCTTTTGCGTAGCTGTGCGTATCTATGCAATGGGGGAACAGCCCCGCTCGCGCGGGGAAGACACCGCCTGGACCGCCTGGACGATGCGCGTGGTGGGAACAGCCCCGCTCGCGCGGGGAAGACGCCATCACGCGCGCCGAGGCGTTCAAGGCCGTGGGAACAGCCCCGCTCGCGCGGGGAAGACGGTCGCCACGGTGACGGCTTGGAGGATGCCGAAGGAACAGCCCCGCTCGCGCGGGGAAGACCACAGGTACGGGCTGTCCGCCCCCGGATGCGTCGGAACAGCCCCGCTCGCGCGGGGAAGACGTCAGTTTGTTGTCAATCGCGTCCACGGCTTGCGGAACAGCCCCGCTCGCGCGGGGAAGACGAGATGCACACCTCCTCCGGTTTGGCCCGCGACGGAACAGCCCCGCTCGCGCGGGGAAGACGAATGGTGGCCCGGGTTGAAACCGTCCGGGTTGGGAACAGCCCCGCTCGCGCGGGGACGACGGTCGCCTCGGTGTCCCAGCCGTCCGAGATGGAGGAACAGCCCCGCTCGCGCGGGGAAGACGACACCAACGGCGGCCTGCAGTGCCGCGTGACCGGAACAGCCCCGCTCGCGCGGGGAAGACGCCACCCGCCACCCCCTGGGTGTGGAGGGCACGGGAACAGCCCCGCTCGCGCGGGGAAGACCCTTCTTGACCTGGAGGTTTAGGTGGGCAAAGTGGATTTTAGCATCACTTTTGGCGATGGAACGAAATATTGTAGTTGACTGATCACTCTCTGTGTTTGTCGTGGTGGTGGGCTGGGTAGATGCCCTGGTGAGGACTGTGGCTGGCGGTTCTGTCGGTGATCGGGGGCTGAGCGGGAGTCGGTGCCGATGGGTGGCGTGGGGTCGAGGTGTCGAACAAGCCGGTCCGTGCGGTGGGGCGATGAGTGTGCGGCTGGAGATCGACCAGGGGTACGCCGGGGCGGAGGTTGGGCGTGGAGCCGCCCAGGTCATCACAGGTCCGGGTACGCCTCTGCCTCGAAGGTCCGCTGATGGATGGCGCGCGCCGGGTGCCCGCTGTCGAGGCACCCGGCGCGGCGGTATCAGCGGGTGAGTCGACTGGTGCGGGTTGCTGCCAGCAGGGCTTGGAGGTCGACCGCGATGGGGCGGTGGTGGGGGTCCTTGCTGTCTCGGACCCAGCCGTCCGGGTGGATTTCCACGCAGTTGTTCGCGCCGGTGCTGCACGAGGCTTTACGCCACCGTGTCTGATCCATGTGCTTCTCCGATGTCGTCGATGCGCCTGCCGAGGATTCTCATCGATTCTGCGTGGTCGGCGGCGGCGGTGTCCCACAGGTGCTCGAAAGCCGCTCGGTAGACGGCCACTTCATCGTCGTGGTGCAGGTAGGTGGCGCCGGTGACGCCTTCGCTGTAAACCTGCCCGAGGCGTGCGGGCCGCTCCAGGTGCAGCAGGGTGAAGCTGTTGCCCAAGCCCGTGTGCGCCCCCGCTGACCACGGGATCAGGCGTACCTCCGTGGTGTCCGTCGCGGCGGCCTCCACCAGGCGGGTCAGTTGGGCGCGCAGCACCCCGGGACCGCCTACGGCCTGCATGGTCACATGTTCGCCGAGCAGCACTCGCAGGTGCGGGGGCTCGGCGGCGCCGAGAACGCGCTGCTGGCGGGACAGGCGCTCCTGGACGCGCAGTTCGGCGTGTTCGACGCCCTCCTGGGTCACCAGCGCCCTGGCGTAGTCCTCGGTCTGCAAGAGGCCGTGGACCAGTACGTCGTCGAAGTAGCAGATCTCGGCGGCCTCGCGTTCCATCGTAAAGTAGGCGTTGGCGTGCTCGGCCGTATGCGACACCGCCTGCCTGCGCCTGGCCATCTCCAGCAGTTCCAGCAGCTCTTTGCGCTTGGCGGCGGGCACGCGGTAGAGCTTGAACAGCTCCTGCAACTCGGCGCGCACCGGCACGCGGAACCCGCGCTCGACCCGGTTCGTCTTCCCCGGGTGCCAGCCGAAGCGGTCTTCCACCTCCTCGGCCGTCAGTGCCGCCGCCTTGCGGTAGCGGCGCAGCGCTTCGCCGAGCGCGCGCCGCTGCGGGGTGATCGTCGTGGGCACGACGCTCCTTTCGTGGGACTAGTCCTCTTGGATGGGACTTTTCTGCCGTTCGCCGACTCGGGCGGCATTCAACTGGTCATTTCGTCGCGGCAAAGCTTAGTCTCCTTGGTGTCGGGTTGAGGGGAAGTGGAGCGAACCGCTGATCGCGTTTCAGCACCCAAACCCTTTGCCTGCAAGGACATCCTTTTGCGCAAAATTCCTCGACCACGTGAATACCTTGGGAGAGAACATGTTCCTCTACCGCATCCGCAAGCGGTGGCAGACACGCCGATGGTTGGTTGCTTTGCGCGCGCGGTGTCCCGCACCGCTTCCCCGCCCCCGGCCGCACGACTACGGCCGGTTGGCGACCCCGGAACGTCCCCTGTGGACTGATTGCCCCCGCGCCTGAGCGCGGCGGTGGGGCCGGTCGATGCCCCGGCCGGTCCCACCGCCATGAACCCCACGGTCCCCGCCTGCCGCACCGTTCACTCCGACCACCCAGGACCACCATGGCTGCCAGGACACCCGAACCCGACTTCCGCGCGCGGACCGTGCGCGCGCTGCTATTGAGCCGCGAGCTGGACCACAACCGCAGGCGCGTGGGGCTGAGCACCCGCCAGGCGGCGAGTGGCATGGACATGTCGCCCGCGATGTTGAACCGGGTCATGACCGGCCGCAGGTTGCCCACCGCGCTGGAGGTCGGCGGGCTCTGCGCGCTTTTCGACGTCCCCGCCGAGCGGCGGCCCGTCCTCTACGCCCTGGCCCGCGAAGGGGACCGCACCCAGTGGCTGACCCACCACGACCCCGGTGACCCGGACCGGTTCGCCGTCCTGCGCGAGCTGCACGCCGTGGCCGAGTCCATCACCGGTTACGACACCGCGACCCTCCCGCTCGCGCTGCGCACCGCCGACTACCACCGGGCGGTGCTGGCCGCCACTGGCGCCGCCCCCACAGCCCGCGGACCCGATCGGGTGGAGGCCTACACCGCCCACTACGTGCACGCCCACGCCCTGCGCGCACCCTGGGTGGACCCGGCCGTGATGACGGCGCAACTCGCCCGGCTGCGCGACGACCGGCGGTTGCGGGTGCTCCCGGACCGCACCCCGCCCCCGGCCGCGCACCCGTTCCAGGTGATCACCACCCGCCACTTCCCGCCGGTGGTGTTCTTCGACCTCGGCGCCGCGACCCTCCTGCTGGAGCTCGACGCCGCCGCGCCCCACCTCGCCGCCCTGCGGGCTGTGGAGCGCGGGGCGCTGTCCGTCGGGGAGACCCGGGCGTTCCTGGACGACCTGCTCTTCTCCCGCTGAGGCCGCGTTCGGGAACCGGTCCGGCAGGCCTGGTCAGTCGACGGGGTCGAGCCGGGGGGTGTTCGCGGGCGTGATGAGGACCAGGGCGCGGAACATGCGTTCCAGTTCCGCCTCCGGGTCGTCGGTCAGGCCGGTGTGGGTGGGGGAGGTCTGCACGAGGGTGCTGCGCGGTGCGGTGAGCCAGCGGAAGCGCTGGCCGGGGGGGATTCGGGTCACCGGGCCCGCCGAGCCCGCGCACACCGACGTCAGGCCGCCCAGCATCTCCGCCAGCACCGCCAGGTCGATCGCCGGGTCGAGGGCGCGTAGGCGGGTGTCGTCCACGTGGGTGCGGCAGCCCAGGTAGTCGAAGGCCTTGCAGTGCACCAGGACACCGATGTTGAGCGCTTCCCCCCGGTCCTGGCGGGGGACGGCGCGCAGCAGGGCGTACTCAAACACGTGCGGCACGGGCGGCCTCCAAACCCTCGGTCCACTCCGCGGCCGCGGCCAGCCGGGCGGTGAAGAAGGCCCGGTAGGCGCGGCGGGTGTCCGCCGGGTCCGGGAAGCCCAGCAGCCACTCGTCGGGAACCTCGGCCAGCACCTCGTCCAGCGCGTCCAGGTCGACCTCCGCCGCCAGGTTCTCGATCGGGCCCGCGACCGGCAGCATGACGTGGTCGGCCGGTTCCCAGCGGTACTGCCTCGCGGGTTGCCACCCCGGTTCCCAGCGGTGGTGGAAGTACAGCGAGGCGCCGTGGTCGATCAGCCACATCCGGCGGTGCCACAGCAGCAGGTTCGGGTTGCGCCAGCTCCGGTCGACGTTGAGCACCAGCGCGTCGAACCACAGCAGCCGGGCCGCCTCGACCGGGCCGGGGTCGCGGACCAGCGGGTTGAAGTCGAACGAGCCGGGGAGGTAGTCCAGGCCCAGGTTGCGGCCGTCGCTGGCGCGCAGGAGTTCCTGCACCTCCTCGTCCGGTTCGGTGCGGCCCAGTTCCGGGTCCACCTCGACGAAGACGATCTCCGGGACCCGGAACCCCAGTGCCCTGGCGAGGCCGCCGACCACGAGTTCGGCGACCAGCGCGCGCGGGCCCTGCCCGGCGCCGCGGAACTTGACCACGTACATGCCCAGGTCGTCGGCCTCGACCAGGCCGGGGAGGGAGCCGCCCTCGCGCAGCGGGGTCACGTACCGGGTGGCGGTGACGGTTCTGAGCACCGCCGCATCATGCCGGGTGCCGCCCGGCCCACGCGCGGCGGGCGCCCAGGATGTCCTCCCGATTCCACCACCCGGGGGTTCCGGCTTCCTGCCGCGAACCCGTCACAGCCGCCGGACACGCAGCACGCAGGTCAGCATCGGGAGGGTGAACTCGCCGTCGGCGGTCTCCGACTCACCTGCGAGGAAAGCGCGGATGCGGTCGAGCGTGACCTGTCGTTCCCGTTCCGGCATGACCAGCACCCCCGCCCGCGTCGCCAGTGCCGCGACGAGGGAGTCGGCGGTGCGGCGCTGCCCGTGCGGGAACTCGGCCTGCTCCGGCGAGCCGAACCGGGCGGCCCCGCCCGTCCCGGGCAGGTGCGCCTCGGCCGTCTCGGCGCGCCAACCGGTGGGCGTGTCACGCGGGCCGATGGCCGCGCTCCCGCTGACCCGCGCCAGCCCGGCAACCCAGTCGACCCGGTCGTCCACGACGTTCCACAGGCCGGCCAGGGTGCCGCCCGGCACCAGGACCCTGGCGATCTCGGGTCCCGCGACGGTCATGTCGAACCAGTGCATGGCGTTGCCCGCCAGCACGGCGTCGACGGACGCGTCCGGCAGCGGTATCGCCTCGGCGCTGCCCGGCAGTGCGCGGACCCCCGGCAGTGCGCGGCGCAGCTCGGTCAGCATCGCCGGGTCGGGTTCGACCGCGGTGACGTCGGTGCCCATCGCGGCCAGGGTGCCGGTGAGCTTGCCGGTTCCGGCGCCGAGGTCGAGCACCCGCATACCGGGCGCCGGATCGTCGAGCGCCCAGCGCACCGCGGCCCGCGCGTAGTCCGGGCGGTTCTCGGCGTACGAGGTCGCCGCCGCCCCGAACGATGAGGCGTGCCGAAGCCGTTCGTCATGTTCCATGTGATCACTCTATTGACACCGCGCATGCCGAAGACCGTTTTCCCGCAATAAAACCGGTCTTCGGCAGCGAAAACTGTTCACTCCACTGTGGACTCCCAGAGTGCGGTGAGCCGGGCCCGCTCGACCTCGTTCTCCGTGAGCGAGGCGGCGGTGGCGTAGGCCTCGGCGGCCTCCGCCTGCCGGTTGAGGCGGCGCAGCATTTCCGCGCGCAGGGTGTGGGCGGGGCCGTAGGTGTCCAGGCCGATCCGCTCGACCTCGGCCAGCGCCGCCCCCGGCCCGTGCACCTCGCCCACCGCCACCGCCCGGTTGAGCGCGACGACCGGGGTCGGGGTGAGCGCCAGCAGGTGGTTGTAGAGGGCCAGGACCTGCGCCCAGTCGGTGTCCTCGGCCCGCCGGGCGTCGCTGTGCACGGCCTGGATGGCCGCCTGGACCTGGTAGGGGCCGGGGCGGGCGCGGCGCAGGCAGCGGCGGACCAGGTCCTGGCCCTCGGTGATCAGCGCGCGGTCCCAGCGGGAGCGGTCCTGCTGCGCCAGCAGCACGGCCCGCCCGTCGGCGGTGGTGCGGGCCGGGTGGCGGGAGCGGGTGAGCAGCATCAGTGCCAGCAGGCCCAGTGCCTCCGGTTCGTCGGGCATCAGCTCGACCAGCAGCCTGCCCAGCCGGACGGCCTCGGCGCACAGGTCCTCGCGCACCAGCCGCCCACCCGCCGACGCCGTGTGGCCCTCGGTGAAGACCAGGTACACGACCGCCAGCACGCCGCTGAGGCGGTCGGGCAGGTCGGCGTCGCGCGGGACGCGGTAGGGGATGCCCGCTTTCTTGATCTTCGCCTTGGCCCGGACCAGCCGCTGGGCCATGGTCGGTTCGGGCACCAGGAACGCGCGGGCGATCTCGGCGGTGGTCAGGCCGCCGAGCAGCCGCAGGGTGAGCGCCACCCGGGCGGGCGCGGCCAGCGCCGGGTGGCAGCAGGTGAACAGCATCCGCAGGCGGTCGTCGTGCACGGGGCCCTCCTCCTCGGCCGGGCTGTCGTCGGGTGCCTGGAGGGCGTGCGCGGCGGCGTGCCGGGTGTCGCGGGTCGACTCGCGGCGCAGGCGGTCGATGGCGCGGTTGCGGGCGGTGGTGATGATCCACCCGGCCGGGCTGGGCGGTTCGCCCGATTCCGGCCAGCGGCGGACCGCCTCGGTGAAGGCGTCCTGGACCGCTTCCTCGGCGAGGTCGATGTCGCCGAGGGAGCGGACCAGCACCGCCACCGCCCGCCCGTACTCCTCGCGGAACACCCGGGCGATGCGCTCGGTCACCCCTGCGGCACGAACGGGCGGACCTCGACCGGCAGGCCCAGGACCCCCGCCAACCTGCGACCCCAGCCCAGGGCGTCGTCGAGGTCCTCGGCGTTGATGATGGTGAACCCGCCCAGGTGCTCCTTCAGCTCCACGAACGGGCCGTCGGTCACCAGGACGTCGCCGCCTTCGGCGCGCAGGACGGTCGCGGTCTCCGGGGCCTCCAAGCCGTTGCCGAAGACCCAGGCGCCCGCCGCCCGCATCTCGTCGTTGAGGGCGCCGACCTCGGCCATGATGGCGGCCAAGGCCTCGTGGTCGGGCATCTCGCCGGGCGGCTGGAAGATGCTGAGCAGGTACTGCCGCATGGTGTTCTCCCTGTTCGGTGGTGCTTGGTCACCCCCCATACGAACGAGTGACCCCCGAATCGACAGGGTCCCCGAAAGTTATTTCGAGGCGACGTCTACTGTGACCCTCGGTGTGCCGCGCCGAGGCGGAGATAACAGGCCGGGAACGAAAACGTCAAGATCGGGGCCGCAGGGTAGCCCGATAGTGCTCGGTACTCACCCGTCCGACACAGTGCACGTACTCAAAAGCAGTTCCGCCCCACTCGTCAGCCGTCTATATCCAGGAGGACCGCGCAGGTGAGTCCGGAGAGCGCCATCGACCCCGCCCACGCCGTCGCCCTGGCCGGGCGTGCCACCATCGCGGACAAGATCCGCTACGCCTGCGAGCACGTCGACCCGCCCACCACCCTCGAGGTCCAGCAGTGGCTGGACACCTACGGGGTGACCACGGCCCGGTCGTACGCCACCAATGTGATCGACACCTGGCGCCGCGAGCACCAGGTGGGCGACACCGGTGACCTCGTCGCGCTCAGCCCCGGCCTGCTGGCCGAGCTGGACGCGCTGCGCACCGGCTCCGGCGGCACCGACGGCTCGGCCGCCCCCGGCGGCACGACCGGCGCGAACGGCACCAACGGGTCGGCCGCCACCAACGGTTCGGCCGCGAATGGTTCAGCCGCGAACGGTTCGGCCGCCGCGAACGGCTCGACCAGCGCGAACGGCTCGGCGGCCCCCAACGGCGCGACCGCCACCAGCGGGTCGACCACCAACGGCTCGGCCGCCGCGAACGGCTCGGCCGCCGCGGGGTCGACCACCGTCAACGGCTCGACAGCCTCCAACGGCGCAGCGGCCACCAACGGCGCGGCGGGTGCCAAAGGCTCGACCGGTGGCAAGAAGGCGAAGCGCCTGACCGGCGCGGCGGCGCGCAGCGCCGCGGCCAAGGCCGCGCGGGACGCCGCGAAGAACGGCGCCACCGACGGCGGCACCGCGAACAGTGCTCCCGCGAACAGTGCTCCCGCGAACGGCGCCACCGCGGCGGGCAGCGGCGGGGCGGTCGTCGAGCGGTCGGACGAGGGCGGGGCAGCAGCACCCGGCGTGGACACCCTGGCAGACAAGGACAGCACAGAGAACATGGACACCGCGGTCGAATCGGGCAGAGCGGACGCCCCGAAGGCGGACGCCGAGGACGCCACGCAGATCTTCGAGGTGGACCCGGCCAAGCGCGCCGCCGCCGACGAGGACTCCCCGACCCTGGTCACCTTCACCCCGGTCCGCGACGACGCCGACACCGCCGCCACCGTCGAGGCGAACACCGTCGAACCGGACCTGTCCTGGCTGGACCAGGTCGAGGTGCCCGACGAGGCGGCCAAGGGCGACACGGACAAGGGCGGCGCGGACGACGCGGGCAAGGCCGAGGCCGCGACCACCGAGGCTGGACCGGAGGAGCGGGTGGGCAAGGACCTGGTCGTCGCGGAGGCCCCCGAGCCGCCCGCGGAGCCGGTGACCGCGCACGCGGAGCGGATGGCCGCCCCGGTCGACCCGGAGCCGCTGCCGCCCGCGCTGCCCCGGGTGCCGGTCGTGCTGTCCTGGTCGGCGAACATGGCCTGGATCGTGGTGCTGATCGCCGCGATGGGCATCTCCTGGTGGTCGCTGTTCGAGTACGCCCGCGGGTTCAGCATCCCGACCCCGCTGGCGGCCGTGGTGTCGCTGGTGTTCGACGCGTCGGCGCTGATCGTGGCCGGGCTCGCGCACCGCTACGCGCTCTCGCCGTACTCCGGTGCCGGGCCGCGGATCGCGCTGCTGCTCCTGCTCGCGGGCAGCGTGTACCTGAATTGGGAGCACGCCGCGGGCAAGGGCTACGGCATCGAGGCGTCGATCATGTTCGCCGCTCCCGCCGCCGTCGGCATCCTGCTCTTCGAGCTGCACATCGGTTGGCACTCGCGCAGCGAGCGCCGGGCCCGCGGCCGGGTCGCCCGCTCGCTGCCGGTGATCGGCGCGTGGGGCTGGTTCCTGCACCCGTTGCAGAGCATCACCACGCTGTGGCGCGTCACCCACGCCCGCGGTCGCTCGGTCCGGACCGCGGAGCTGACCAGCATCGATCAGTCGCGCTAGCGATCGCACTCGCGCACCGAGGCCTCCCAGGAGTAGCTTAGGCTTACCTAAGTCTTCTGGGAGGCCTCGTCGTGTCTGCTCCACAGCGCACCCGCCCGGTGCACACCCTCACCGTCACCCGCACCGAGTGGATCACCCCGCACATGGTGCGCGTCTGGGCGGGCGGGCCCGGCCTGGCCGCGGTGCCGGACAACGGGTTCACCGACAACTACGTCAAGCTGCTGTTCTTCCCCGAGGGCCGCCCGGAGGGCGTGGACGTCGCCGAGCTGCGCGCCCAGGGCAAGGTCGTGACCCGCACTTACACAATCCGCCGCCGCGAACCGTCGGAGCTGGCGATCGACTTCGTGTACCACGGCGACGTCGGCCTGGCGGGTCCGTGGGCCGCGTCGGTCCAGCCGGGCACCGAGTTCTCCTTCCAGGGCCCCGGCGGCGCGTACTCCCCGGCAGCCGACGCCGACTGGCACCTGTTCGTCGGCGACGCGTCGGCCTTCCCGGCGATCGGCGCGGCCCTGGAGTCCCTGCCCGCCACCGCCGTGGCCATCGCGGTCCTGGAGGTGCAGGACCCGGCCGACGAGCAGAAGTTCCTCACCGACGCGCGGCTCGACCTGCGCTGGGTGCCCGCCGGGACGCTGGTCTCCGCCGTCGAGGAGCTGGAGCTGCCCGCGGGGTCGGGCCACGCCTTCGTCCACGGTGAGACCTACGTGATCCGCGACCTGCGCAAGGTCCTGGCCGGGGTCGACCGGCTGTCGATCTCCGGGTACTGGCGCAGGGGCATGGCCGAGCCGGAGTTCCAAGCGGCCAAGCGCACAGACCCCGTCTAGGCCGATCGGACTAGGATCGGGGGCCAGTGCCACTACACCGTGGAATGAGGCTCCCGGCTTTGCCCACCGAAGACGTCCTCCCCGGCCTCGAAACCGAACTCACCGCCCTGTGGCGCCGTGCGCGGGCGTCGGTGCGGGACTCGGCCAGGACCCTGCACCCCCGCCTCGACCCCACCGTCTACCCGCTGCTGGTCCTGGTGCTGCACGCCGGGTCGCTGCGCATGTCCGAGGCCGCGAACCGGCTGTCGCTGGACAAGTCGACGCTGAGCAGGCAGGTCGACGCCGCGGTCCGCCTGGGGCTGCTGGAGCGCGTGGTCGACAGCACCGACGCCAGGGCCCGGCTGCTGCGGCTGACCCCGTCCGGCCACACAGGACTGACGGCGCTGCTGACCGAGCAGCGCGACCGCTGGCGCGCCTCGCTGGCGGAGTGGGACCGCGAGGACGTCGTGCGGCTGACCGAACTGCTGAACAAACTGGGCGAATCCGGCGTCGCGTAAGGGAATCCGGGCGGGGAGTTCTCCCCGGGCGTTCAGGGCAGCCCCCGAATCGATCCAAGCACGCGGGGGTGACAGTTCCGCCGCGCTGGGCCGAGTTGTCCACAGGGTTGGGTTGTCCGCGGGTCAGGGCAGGGAGCCGCGCAGGGTCAGCACGCGGTCGGTGGCGGCGGTGAACGCCTGCCGGTCGAGGGTTCCGGCGGTGTAGGCGGTGGCGAGGGCGTCGAGGACCTGGTCGCCCTGGGTGGTGTCGCGGGCCGAGGCGAGGATGAGGTCCATGCCCGCCGCGGCGGCGAGGAGCGCGCGGTCGCCCGTGGTCCCGTAGGGCTGGAGGGCGCCCGCTTCCAGGGCGTCGGTGATGGTGACGCCCCGGAAGCCGCGGTCGCGGCGGAGTTCGTCGCGGACCACGGTGGGGGACAGGCCCGCGGGGCGGGAGGCGTCGAGGGCGGGGTAGACGGCCCAGGAGAGCATGACCAGCTTGACCCCGGCGGACACGGCGAGGTCGTAGGGCGGCTCGTCCCTGGTGCGCAGGTCCGACAGGGATGTGGTCAGGGTGACCGGGCGCAGGTCGGTGTTCTCCGCCGCCCCGGCGGGACCGAGCCCGGGGAAGTGCTTGGCGGTGGCGGCGACACCGGTGGCCTGCTGGGCCTGGACGAAGGCGCGGCTGAGCACGCCGACGGTGCCCGAGTCGGTGCTGTAGGAGCGGCCGTACTGGTCCATGAGGTCACCGGGGGTGCGGTACACGTCCGCCACCGGCGCCAGGTTCACGTTCATCCCCACACCGCGCAGGTTCTGCCCGGCCGAGGTCCCGGCGTCGCGGGCGGCGGTGGCGCCCTGGGCACCCACCTGCTTCTGCGACAGCAGCGGCGCGCCGGGCAGGCGGCGGATCTGCCCGCCTTCCTGGTCGGTCATCAGCAGCAGCGGCGCGGGGACCGGGCTCTGCGCGGCGGCGGCCCGGAGCTGGGCGACGACGCCCGCGATCTGGGTGGTGCCGGAGATGTTCTCACCGAAGAAGATCACGCCCGCGGCCTCGCCCGCGCGGATGCGGTCGAGCAGGCTCTGCGGTGGTGTGAGGCCGGGGTAGGAGTAGACCACCCGCTGGCCCGCCAACTGCCGGGTGGTCAGCGCCGGTGCCGCGGAGGCGGTGGGGAGGGTGGCCAGTGCCGCGGTCAGGAGCAGGCCCACCGCGGAACCCGCCCCCCACCTGCGCCGCATCGGTGTCCGCATGACCGACCTCCTCACACCCGGGTCCCCAGTCAACGAGACCCGGGTGTGATTGGTCAATCATTCACGAAAAGGTTCAGCCCAACGGCCCTCGGCGGGGGCAGGAGGTCACTGGTCGTCGTCGATGTTCATGTGCAGCCACTCCGGCCAGGTCTTCGACCACGGTCGGACCGGGTCCGAGACCAGCCAGACGGTGGGGGAGCGCAGGACGACGTTCTCCAGGCTGGAGTGGTCGTCGGCGCGGCCGACCGCCTGGACCGAGCGGAAGCGCGCGCGGAGGAAGGCCGGGTCGCCGCCGACGATGATCGCGGTGGTGGCGTCGTCCGGTGGGGCTCCGAAGAACCAGAAGCCGCGGTGGCCGCTGTAGACCTGTGGCAGGCCGTGGGCGGGTCCCTCGTAGGCCAGGGCGGAGGCGTGCGGGTAGACGTCGGCCATGACCACGGTGTGGGCGCGCTGCTCGGGGGGCAGCGACCGGTAGATGTCGCCGATGTCCTCGGTGAACGCGGGCCAGCCGACCTGGCCGCGCAGCAGCGGGTTGGGCACCAGCGCCGGGTGTCGCTCGACGACGCCCTGCGGCACCACCGGCAGCAGGCACACCACCGCGATCACGCCCAGCGCCCCGGTCAGCCCGAACGCCCACGGCCCCCGCCACCAGGCGGGTCCGCGGTCCTGCAACGCCACCACACCCGCGGCGAACCCCAGCGGGAACAGCCCGACCAGGTAGTAGGGGCGCCCGTTGAACACCAGCATCAGCACGAACAGCATGGGCAGGGCGACGCCGAGGAACCGGTACGGCGGCGTGCGCAGCAGCTTGCGGATGCCGAGCACCATGAGCACCAGCCCGAGCGGGCCGATGTAGAGGGCCAACCAGGCGGAGAACCCGACCCGGCCGCCCTGGAACGAGTCCTGCTCGGCGCTGACCGCGTCCAGCATCGCCACGTACGGCCACCCGTTGGCGTTCTGCCACAGCAGCCCCGGCAGCGCGGTGACCACGGTGATCCCGGCGCCCACCCACAGCAGCGGGCGGCGCAGCAGGTCGCCGCGGCCGGTGCACAGGGCCGCCACGCCGATGGCCACCCACAGGATCGGCACCAGGTACTTGATCTGCAGCGCGACCGCCGTGCACAGCCCGGCGGCCAGCAGCAGCCGGTCCTGGCGGGTGCGCACCCACCTGGTGACCAGGTAGGTGATCGCCGCCCACAGGGTGGTGTCGAAGGTGGTGGTGGCCAGCAGGTGCCCGGTCCAGAGCACGAACGGGGCCGCGCCGAACGCGGCGGCGGCGAGCAGTTGGGCGCGCGGCCTGCCGCCGAGTTCGCGGGCGATCAGCCCGGCCAGGACCACGCCGACGGCGGTGACCAGGGCGGACGGGGTGCGCAGGGCGAGCAGGTTGCCGGGGAACAGCAGGTCGATGCCCTTGGCCAGCAGCGGCACGAGCGCCGACTGGTCGACGTAGCCCCAGGACGGGTGCCCGCCCGCGATGACGAAGTACATCTCGTCGCCGTCGTGGCCGTAGCGGCCGCTGACCAGCAGCAGGAGCACCCCGACGCCCGCCGCCAGCGACAGCAGCGGACCCCACCGCACCGGGGGGACCGCGGGCTCGAGCGGCACGGCCGGCGGTCGCGCCTGCGCCCGCTCCTCGGTCGCGCTCATCCACTCCTCCTCGACTGTCCACCCCGGATCGGACCATTCACCGGTGCGGTCAATCTAGAAGATCGGCGCCGTGATCGGAAATAGCGGGGGCACAATTTGCGGGATTTGTTCACAATCGGTGTCGTGGGCCGCTCATGGCGAATCCGCGACAACTGTACCGGTGCGCCAAAGTGTGGATGAGAATGTGTCGTGCGTTTGACAAAGATGCCTGACCGCTACGCAGGGCGACGATCGGACTCGCGGGTCGTGGTTCGGATAACTCTGCGTACCTGGTCGGACCTGGGGTTCAATCCGAGATGGTTGAAGGTGAAAAATCTTCGATTTATCTGCCGGTGATGTGTCCGATCTTGGCGTCCCGCAATTTCCGGGCAGGTATTTCCGCTGCTCGGAATGCGTTTGCGGGATAACGCGCCGTTGGTGTACGGAACTGTTCATCAAGTAGGGGTCAGCGCGGGCAGCGGGAGAGCAGCGATGCCAGGGTGTCGTGTTCGGCCTGATCCACGGTCAGGTTGTACTTCGCCTTCACCAGGACCCAGCGGACCGCGTAGTCGCAGCCATAGGCCGCGTCGGGCAGCCAGTGGGCGGGGTCCTGGTCGCCCTTCTGCCGGTTGCTGCGGGCGGAGACCACGATCAACTGGTCGAGGTCGTTGGCGAAGGCCCGGCGCTGCTCGCGGGTCCAGCCCCGGGTGCCGGAGCGGTTGGCCTCGGCCAGCGGCACGAGGTGGTCGAGGTCGGTCTGGCGCGCGTCGGTGATGGTGGCGCCGTCGTACGGGCTGGTCCAGGTGCCCTCCATCGCCTTGCACTCGACGTCGGTCCGCACGCTCCTGCCCTGGGCCTTCAACGCCTCCTCGCGGGTGTCGCAGCCATCGCCCTGGGCCGACCAGTGCGGCCAGTCCTCGCGGTTGTAGGGCAGGCCGGTGTCCTCCACGGCCACGGTCAGCTTCGCCAACTGGTCGATCGCCCGCTGCGCGTCCGCCCCGGTCGGGGTGTCCTCGTCCAGTTGCGACCACCAGATGCCGACCACCAGCACGACCAGGGCCACCACCAGCGACACCCAGGTCGTCTTCCCGCGCTTGGCCACCGCAGGTCCCTCCACTTCCTCATCACGCTTCGCACATGATTGTCGGTGGCGCCCGACCATCGGGTGAACGGGGGCGCCCCACCACCGAGCCGGTCCCGGCGGGCCGCACTAGGGTCGGGCGGGTGCGGATCGCCACCTGGAACGTCAACTCCGTCAAGCAGCGCGTCCCCCGCCTGCTGCCCTGGCTCGACGAGCGCGCCCCGGACGTCGTCTGCCTCCAGGAGACCAAGCTCGCCGACGACGCCTTCCTGGAACTGCTGACCGACGACCTGTCGGCGCGCGGCTACGAGGTCGCCAGCCACGGCGAGGGCCAGTGGAACGGGGTGGCCCTGCTGTCTCGGGTCGGCCTCGACGACGTCGTGCGCGGCCTGCCCGGCGGCCCCGGCTTCCCGCACCAGGAGGCCCGCGCGGTCTCCGCCGTCTGCGGCGGCCTGCGCGTGCACTCCCTGTACGTCCCCAACGGCCGCAGCCCCGACTCCGACCACTACCGCTACAAGCTGGAGTGGTTGCGCGCCCTGCGCGACACCGTCGCCGCCGACGTCGACACCGCCGTGGTCTGCGGTGACATCAACATCGCCCCCGCCGACGCCGACGTGTTCGACCCGGCGGCGTTCGAGGGCCACACCCACGTCACCGACGCCGAGCGGGCCGCCCTGCGGGAGCTGCTGGACCTGGGCCTGCACGACGTGGTCCGCGACCGCTGGCCCACCGAGACGGTGTTCAGCTACTGGGACTACCGGGCGGGCATGTTCCACCAGAACCGGGGCATGCGCATCGACCTGATCCTGGCGGGCACCCCCGTGGCCGCCCGCCGCCGCGCCGCCTGGGTCGACCGGGCCGCCCGCAAGGGCACCAAGCCCAGCGACCACGCCCCGGTCGTCCTGGACCTCGACGAGGCCCCCGACGGCGACGTCGGCCCGATGGTCCCGCCGCCGTCGGTCGCCGCACCCCGGCGCGGCGGCAAAGTCCCCCGATGAGGTGACCCGGGACGGTCCCGCGCCGGGGGTCAGGATCGCGTAAAGATCGCCGGTGGCGTCGTCAAGACGGCGTCAGGCCCGGCGGCGACCGCACGGATCTGCTGCACGCTCCTCCCGGCGTGCCCGCCAGCGGGGTGGGCACCGGTTCGGAGAGGGGTGCGGCGTGGCTGACCTGGCCTACGCGGTGCTCATCGTCGTTGTCTTCGTCGGGCTGGCTCTGGCCGTTCGCGGGCTGGAGCGGTTGTGAGCGGCTTGGTCGGCAACGTGGTCGGGGGGATCGTCGCGGCGGGGTTGCTCGGGTACCTCTTCGCCGCCCTCATCCGGCCGGAGAAGTTCTGATGTGGGCCGGGGTGGCGCAGGCCGCCTTGCTGGTCGTGGCCCTGGCGGTCGTGTACCGGCCGTTCGGTGACCACATGGCCCGGGTCTACCAGCGCACCGAGCACTCCGCCGTGGAGCGGGCGATCTACCAGGTGGTGCGCGTGGACCCGGGCACCGAGCAGAAGTGGTCGACCTACGCGCTCGGGGTCGTCGGGTTCTCGGCGGTGGGTGTCGGGTTCCTCTACCTGCTCCAGCGGGTGCAGTCGTGGCTGCCGTTCGACTTCGGGCGCGGGAACGTCGAGCCCGGGACGGCGTTCAACACCGCGATCAGCTTCGTGACCAACACGAACTGGCAGTCCTACGTGCCGGAGAACACGATGGGGCACAGCGTGCAGCTCGTCGGGCTCACCGTGCAGAACTTCGTCTCCGCCGCCGTGGGCCTGGCGGTGGCGATGGCCCTGGTGCGCGGGTTCGTGCGGGTCAAGACCGACCGGCTGGGCAACTTCTGGGTCGACCTGACCAGGGGGACGCTGCGCATCCTGCTGCCGGTGGCGTTCGCGTTCGCGCTCGTGCTGCTCGTGACCGGCGTGACCATGAGCTTCAAGTCCGGGGTCGCCGTCGACGGGCAGACCGTCGCCCAGGCGCCGACCGCGAGCCAGGAGGCGATCAAGGAACTCGGGACCAACGGCGGCGGCGTCTTCAACGCCAACTCCGCGCACCCCTTCGAGAACCCCAACGCCTGGTCGAACCTCGTCGAGCTGTTCCTCATCCTCGTCATCCCCGTCTCCCTCACCCGGACCTTCGGCACGATGGTGGGCGAGCGCAGGCAGGGGTACGTGCTGCTCGGTGTCATGGGCACCCTGTGGACCGCCGTGCTGGCCCTGATCTGGGCGGCGGAGGCGAGCGGCGTGCGTCCGCTGGAGGGCAAGGAGCTGCGGTTCGGCGTGGCCGGGTCCGCGTTGTTCGCCAACACGACCACCGCCACCTCCACCGGTGCGGTGAACTCCGCGCACGACAGCTTCTCCGGCCTCGGCGGCGGTGGGGCGCTGCTCAACATGCTCTTCGGGGAGATGACGCCGGGCGGGGTCGGGACCGGCCTCTACAGCATCCTGGTCATGGCGGTCATCGCCATGTTCCTCGCCGGGCTGATGGTCGGCCGCACCCCGGAGTACCTGGGCAAGAAGCTCGGCCGCCGCGAGGTGACCGCCGCCGCCCTGTCCATCCTGGCCATGCCGACCGTGCTGCTGGTCGGCGCCGGGATCGCCGCCGTGCTGCCGTCGACGCCCGGTGCGCTCGGCAACGACGGGGCGCACGGGCTCTCGGAGATCCTCTACGCCTACGCGTCCGCCTCGAACAACAACGGCAGCGCGTTCGCGGGCCTCACCGCCACCGGCGACTGGTTCCAGGCATCCCTCGGGGTGTGCATGGCGCTCGGGCGGTTCGTGCCGATCATCGCCGTGCTGGCGCTGGCCGGTTCGCTGGCCGCGCAGCGCAGGGCCCCGGTCACCGCCGGGACGCTGCCCACCACCGGGCCGCTGTTCGCCGGGCTGCTCGGCGGGGCCGTCGTGCTGGTCGCCGCGCTGACCTTCGTCCCCGCCCTCGCCCTCGGACCCATCGCGGAGGCGATGCTGTGAGTACGACCGTCGAAACCCCGCCTGCCGCCGCCGATGCCCCGGCGCGGCAGGTGTCGGCCGGGGTGTTCAGCCCCGGGCAGCTACTGGAGTCCTTCCCGGACGCCCTGCGCAAGTTCCACCCGCGCCACCAGGTGCGCAACCCGGTCATGTTCGTGGTCTGGGTCGGGTCGCTGCTGGTGACCGCGTTCGCGGTCGGCGACCCGAGCACCTTCACCGTCACCGTCGCGGTGTGGCTGTGGTTCACGGTGCTCTTCGCCAACCTGGCCGAGGCCGTCGCCGAGGGGCGCGGCAAGGCGCAGGCCGACTCGCTGCGGCGCACCAAGCAGGACGCCGTCGCGCGGCGGCTGCGCGCGGACGGGACCGAGGAGCGGGTGCCCGGCACCGAACTGCGGGTCGGTGACCGGGTGGTCGTCGAGGCCGGGGAGGTGGTCCCCGGCGACGGCGACGTGGTCGAGGGCATCGCCTCGGTCGACGAGTCCGCGATCACCGGGGAGTCCGCGCCGGTCGTGCGCGAGGCCGGTGGGGACCGCTGCGCGGTCACCGGCGGCACCACCGTGCTCTCGGACCGGGTGGTCGTGCGGATCTCCACCAAGCCGGGGGAGTCCTTCGTGGACCGGATGATCGCCCTGGTGGAGGGCGCCCAGCGGCAGAAGACGCCGAACGAGATCGCGCTGACGATCCTGCTCTCCACGCTGACGGTCATCTTCCTGCTGGCCGTGGTCGCCCTCCAGCCGTTCGCGATCTTCTCCGGCGGCGAGCAGTCGGTGCTCGTGCTGACCGCGCTGCTGGTCTGCCTGATCCCGACCACGATCGGGGCGCTGCTCTCGGCCATCGGCATCGCGGGCATGGACCGGCTGGTGCAGCGCAACGTGCTGGCGACCTCCGGCAAGGCCGTCGAGGCCGCCGGGGACATCGACACCCTGCTGCTGGACAAGACCGGCACCATCACCTTCGGCAACCGGCGCGCGACGGACTTCCACCCGGTGGACGGCGCGGACCTGGCCGAGCTGGCCGCCGCCGCCCGACTGTCCAGCCTGGCCGACGGCACCCCGGAGGGGCGCAGCGTCATCGACCTGTGCGTCGAGCGCCACGGGTTGCCCGCCGAGGCCTCCGAGCACGAGAAGACCGGCGAGTTCGTCCCGTTTACCGCGCAGACCCGGATGAGCGGCATCGACCTCGACGGCCGCGCGGTGCGCAAGGGCGCCGCGAGCGGGTTCGCGCTCAGCGCCGAGGCGTCCGCGATCGTCGACGACATCGGCAACGAGGGCGGCACCCCGCTGGTGGTGGCCGACGGCGACCGGGTGCTGGGCGTGATCCGGATGTCCGACGTGGTCAAGCCCGGCATGGCCGCACGGTTCGCCGAGCTGCGCGCCATGGGCATCCGCACGGTCATGGTCACCGGGGACAACCCGCTGACCGCCCGCGCCATCGCCGCCGAGGCCGGGGTGGACGACTTCCTCGCCGAGGCCAAGCCAGAGGACAAGCTGGCGCTCATCCGCGCCGAGCAGGAGGGCGGGCGGCTGGTCGCCATGACCGGCGACGGCACCAACGACGCCCCGGCGCTGGCCAGGGCGGACGTCGGCGTGGCGATGAACACCGGCACCTCCGCGGCCAAGGAGGCCGGGAACATGGTGGACCTGGACTCCGACCCCACCAAGCTGATCGAGGTCGTGGAGATCGGCAAGCAACTGCTGATCACCCGGGGCGCGCTGACCACGTTCAGCGTGGCCAACGACCTGGCGAAGTACTTCGCGATCCTGCCCGCCATGTTCGCCGCGATATATCCGCAACTCGGCGGCCTCAACGTGATGCGGCTGGCCACCCCGGAGTCGGCGATCCTGTCGGCGGTGGTGTTCAACGCGCTGATCATCGTGGTTCTCATCCCGCTGGCGCTGCGCGGTGTCCGCTACCGGCCCTCCGGGGCGAGCGCGCTGCTGCGGCGCAACCTGCTGGTCTATGGGGTCGGCGGCATCGCCACGCCGTTCCTCGGGATCTGGCTGGTCGACCTCCTCGTCCGACTCATCCCCGGAATCGGGTGACCCGCGTGTCCACTCTCGTCAAGCAGGCCCTGGCCGGGCTGCGCCTCCTGCTCGTGCTGACCGTCGTCACCGGCGTCCTCTACCCGGCGGGCGTGTGGGCGGTCAGCAGGCTCCCCGGCCTGCACGACAACGCCGAAGCCGTCAACACCACACTGGTGGGTGTCGCCCGGGAAGGCGACGGCTGGTTCCACTTGCGACCGTCCGCCGCGACGTTGCCCGCATCGGGTGGTTCCAACAAGTCCCAGGTGAACCCCGACTACGACCGGGTGGTGGCCGACCGCCGCACCGAGGTGGCCCGGCGCGAGGGCGTGGCCGAGGACCGGGTGCCCCAGGACGCGGTGACCGCGTCGGCCTCCGGGCTCGACCCGCACATCAGCCCCGCCTACGCCGACCTGCAGGTTCCCCGGGTTGCGCGGGAACGCGGCCTGTCCGAGCGGTGGGTGCGCAAGCTGGTCGCCGAGCACACCTCCCGGCGCGGTCTCGGCTTCGTCGGCGAGGTGACGGTGAACGTCACCGCCCTGAACCGGGCCCTGACCGATGGTGGCTGAGCGGGGCGCGCAGACTCGGGGCGTGGAGCGAGTCAAGCGCGGTGAGCTGCGCATCTACCTCGGGGCCGCGCCCGGTGTCGGCAAGACGTTCGCCGCGCTGGGCGAGGCGCGCCGCCGCCGCGAGCGCGGCACCGACGTCGTGGTCGGGCTGGTCGAGGCGCACGGCCGGGAGAAGACCGCCGAGCTGGTCGCGGGCCTGGAGGTGCTGCCCCGGCGCCCCGGCGGCCCCGGCGCCGGGGAACTGGACCTCGACGCCCTGCTGGCCAGGGCACCGGAGGTGGCCGTGGTCGACGAGCTGGCGCACACCAACGCCCCCGGTTCGCGCAACGCCAAGCGCTGGCAGGACGTCGAGGAACTCCTCGACGCGGGGATCGACGTCCTGTCCGCGGTCAACGTGCAGCACCTGGAATCCCTCAACGACGTCGTCACCCGGATCACCGGGGTGCCGCAGCGCGAGACGGTGCCCGACGAGGTGGTGCGCCGGGCCGAGCAGATCGAGCTGGTGGACCTCACCCCGCAGGCGCTGCGGCGCAGGCTCGCCCACGGCAACGTCTACGCCGCGGACAGGGTCGACGCCGCGCTGGGCAACTACTTCCGGGTCGGCAACCTCACCGCGCTGCGCGAACTGGCGCTGCTGTGGGTCGCCGACCAGGTCGACGTGGCGTTGCAGCGCTACCGGGCCGAGCAGGACATCACCGACACCTGGGAGGCCCGCGAGCGGGTCGTGGTGGCGGTCACCGGCGGCCCGGAGAGCGAGACGCTGATCCGCCGCGCCCGCCGGATCGCGCTGCGCGCGGGCGCGGACCTGCTGGTGGTGCACGTGCTGCGCGGCGACGGCCTGGCCGGGGCGGCACCGGACGCGCTCGCCGGGTGCCGCCGCACCGCCCTGGACCTGTCGGCCACGTTCCACTCCGTGGTCGGCGACGACGTGCCGACGGCGCTGCTGGACTTCGCCCGCGGCGTCAACGCCACCCAACTCGTGCTGGGAACCTCGCGCCGCCCACGGCTGGCCAGGGTGTTCGACGAGGGGATCGGCGCGGCCGTCATCGCCGCCTCCGGCTCGATCGACGTGCACATGGTCACCCACCCGCGGGCCCGGCGGACCCGGGCGCGGCCCGCGCGCCGAGGCAGGCCGCTGGGGTGGGTCGCCACGATCGCCCTGCCGGGGCTGGTGACCCTGCTGGGGCTGCTGTGGCAGGAGTCGGTGGGGTACTCGACGGACCTGGCGGCGTTCATCCTGGCGACCTGCGCGGTGGCGGTGCTCGGCGGCGTGTGGCCCGCGCTGCTCTCGGCGTTCCTGGCGGCGGGTCTGCTCAACTACTTCTTCACCCCGCCCTACCGCAGCCTGCTGGTGGCGAGCCCGGAGAACGTGGTCGCGCTGGTCGCGTTGGTGGTCGTGGCCGGGTTGGTGGCGGTCGTGGTGGACCGGGCGAGCAGGCTGGCCACCCAGGCGGCCAGGGCGCGCACCGAGGCGGCGCTGCTGGCCTCCTACGCCAGGACCGTGCTCGCAGGCCCCGACCCGGTGAACCGGCTGCTGGAGAAGGTGCGGGAGAACTTCGCCCTGGAGGCGGTCGCGTTGCAGGAGTGGCGCGAAACCGGGTGGGTGCGGATCGCGGGCGACGCGTGCGAGGGCGACCCGGACGCGGACGTGCCGGTGCGCGAGGACGTGCGGCTGGTGCTGCGCGGACGCGCCCTGCCCGCGCACGACCAGCGGGTGCTCGCCGCGGCGGCGGGTCAGGCGTTCCTGGCGCTGCGGCAGCAGCAGCTCACCGAGGAGAAGTCGCAGGCCCAGCGCAAGGCCGCGGACACCGAACTGCGGACGGCACTGCTCTCGGCGGTCGGCCACGACCTGCGCACCCCGCTCACCTCCATCAAGGCCGCCATCGGCAGCCTGCGCGACCGGTCGCTGACCCTGTCCGAAGAGGACACCGGAGAACTCATGGCCACGGTGGAGGAATCGGCCGACCGCCTGACCGGCCTGGTGGACAACCTTCTCGACTCCACCCGCCTCGCCACCGGCACGGTCCGGCCGACCCTGCGCCCGGTCGGGTACTACGAGGTCGTCGCCCGGGCACTGGCGGGCATCGACGAACGCGCGGCGGTCACCGTCGACGTCGACGAGGGACTGCCGCTGGTGCTCGCCGACCTGGGGCTGCTGGAGCGGGTGGTGGCCAACCTGGTCGACAACGCCCTGCGCCACGGCCGCACCGGGGTCGCGGTGCGGGCCAGCGCCCACGGGTCGCGGGTCGAGCTGCGGGTCACCGACTCCGGCCCCGGCCTGCCGAAGAAGACGGGAGACGTGGTGTTCGCACCGTTCCGGCGATTGGGGGACCGGGTGAGCGGCACCGGCCTCGGCCTCAGCGTCGCCAAGGGCTTCGTCGAGGCCATGGCGGGCGACATCGCCCTGGAGGACACCCCCGGCGGCGGCCTGACCGTCGTGGTGTCCCTGCCGGTGGTGACGTCGTGACCCGAGTCCTCGTCGTCGACGACGAACCGCAGATCGCCCGCGCCCTCCGGATCAACCTGGCCGCCCGGGGCTACGACGTGCTGGTGGCCCACACCGGCCGCAGCGCCCTCGACCTCGCCGCCGACAACCGCCCCGACCTGGTCCTGCTCGACCTCGGCCTCCCCGACCTCGACGGCGTCGACGTCATCACGGGCCTGCGCGGCTGGAACCCGGTCCCCATCATCGTCCTCTCGGCGGGCACCGACTCCACCCGCAAGGTCGCCGCCCTCGACGCTGGCGCGGACGACTACGTGACCAAACCCTTCGGCATGGACGAACTCCTCGCCCGCCTCCGCGCCGCCCTCCGCCGCTCCACCCACCTCCCCGGCGGCGAACCCGTGGTCGAGGCAGAAGCCTTCACGGTGGACCTGACCGCCAAACGGGTCCACCGCGACGGCGCGGAGGTCCACCTCACCCCGACCGAGTGGGGCATCCTGGAGATCCTGGTCCGCAACCCGGGCCACCTCATCGCCCAGCGCAGGCTGCTGACGGAGGTCTGGGGCCCGACCTACACGGCCGAGACGCACTACCTGCGGGTGTACCTGGCCCAGTTGCGCCGCAAGCTCGAACGCGACCCGGCCCACCCCCGCCACCTGATCACCGAACCCGGCATGGGCTACCGCTTCCAACCCTGACCCCACCCACCCACCCGACACGGCGGGCGGGCACCCCGCGAACGCCTGCCCGGCTGCGCAGACGGGGTGTGCTCGGGTGGCGATCACGTGCGAGGCTGTTCGGGCCGTGAGGCGCGTGTCCGACCCCACCGGCAGAACCCGACCGACAGCGCAGCAGGAGGGATGCCGATGCGGGACGGCGAGGTCATCACCGTGGTGCGGCGCAAGCTCGAACACCGCTTCGCCATCGCCTGCGTGATCGGCACAGCCGCGGGAACCCTGTGGCTCGCGGTCAACCCGCCTGAGGGCGTCGGCTTCTCCTACATGGCCCAGGCGACGCTCGTCCTGTCGCTGGCGTGCTGGGGCATGTGGCTCGCCGCGGGCCAGTCCCGGGTGGTCGTGCGCAGCACCGGCCTGGAGGTCGTCAACATGGCCCTCCGCCACCGCATCCCCTGGGCGGCGGTGATCGCCGTCGTCGCCAAGGAAGACGTGCTGATCCACGTGCGCGGCTCGGCGAACGTGCGCCCCGCCGCCGCCGGGTGGTCGATCGCGGGGAACCTCCGGGGCAACCCGCAGCAGCGCTTGCTGGCGAGGGAGATCGAGGCGGCGCAGCGGGCGGGCGACCCGACCGACCTCGCGGTCACGAGGTCGGTCGAGTTGACGCCGCTGCCGTTCCTGGCGCTCTACGCCGCCGCCCTTCTCGTGTGCTGGTTCTCCACCTGATCAGCCCAGGTCGCGGCGCAGCAGGTCGCTGATCGTCTCCCGGCGGACCCGCAGGTCCGTTTGCCCGTCGCGCACCGACACGACCGCCGCGCGAGGCGTCATGTTGTAGTTGCTGGCCATCGCGTAGTGGTAGGCGCCGGTGGCGGGGACGGCGAGGACGTCGCCGGGGTGCACGTCCTGCGGCAGGGCGACGTCCTCGGCGATGAGGTCCCCGGCCTCGCAGTGGCGGCCCACGACCGCGGTCGGGACGCGGCGGGCGCCGCTGGCGCGGCCGATGAGCCGGGGCGCGTAGCGGGCGCCGTACAGGGAAGGCCGGGGGTTGTCGCTCATGCCGCCGTCGACCGCGACGAACCCGGGTTTCACCGCCACCACCCGGTACAGGGTGAGGCCCGCGTTGGCGATGACCGCGCGACCCGGTTCGATCAGCAGGTTCGGCACGGGCAGGCGCCGGGCGGCGCACTCCTGGCGCAGGGCGATGCGCACCCGGTTGGCCAGGCCGGTGATGTCGAAGGTGGATTCACCCGGTCGGTACGGTGCCGCGAAGCCGCCGCCCAGGTCCAGGGTGGTGAGCGGGCCGGGGAACAGCGACACCATCCGGCGCACCGCCTCCTCGTACGCCGCGACCCTGCCCACCTGGGAACCGATGTGGCAGTGCAGGCCGACCAGGCGCAGGTTCGGGTGCGCGGCGATCCGGTCGACCACCGCGGGCAGCGCTTCCGGGGCCACACCGAACTTCTGGCCGCTGACCCCGGTGGTGATCGCGCGGTGCGTCCGCGCGTCCACGCCGGGGATGACCCGGATGAGGACTTCCTGCCCGGCCGGGCACAGCGCCCCGAGCGTGTCGACCTCGGCGGGGGAGTCCACCACGATCCGGCGGACGCCGTGCGCCAGGGCGGCCTTGAGGTCGTCGTCGGTCTTGGCGTTGCCGTGCAGCAGCACCCGCGCGCCGGGCACCCCCGCCGCCCTGGCCACCTCGACCTCCCCGGCCGAGCACACGTCCAGCGACAGGCCCTCCTCCGCCATCCACCGGTAGACCGCGCGGACCGGGGACGACTTGCCCGCGAACAGCACTTCCGCCTCGGGCAGCGCGGCCCGGAACTCCCGGGCCCGGGCCCGGGCGTGCGGCTCGTCCAAGACGTGGCACGGGGTGCCGAACCGGGCCGCCACCCCGCTCATCGACACCCCGCCGACCAGCAGGTCCCCGTCGGGGCCGACCCGGGTGCCCTCGGGCCACAACCCGCCGCGCGGCAGCGGGTCCAGCGCGCCCAGGCTGGGCAGTATTTCCGCCAGTGTCACCGTGTTCCCTCCTCCGTGTGCCTGCCGACAGCACACGCCCGCGACCCGTCCCCCGGCGACTGTCGCAATGCGACCTTGACGCCGGGGCGGCTCATCTTGTCGCGTTCCTGACGGTGGGGTGACCCGGACGACACGGGGGTGAAACCCCAGGCGGGAAATCATGGGTTGCACGCGTGTGACACATCACACCGGCACTGCACCCTTCCCGTCCGTGGCCGTCTTTCTTCATGTCAGCACTTCCGGGCAAGAAATCACCACACGGAGAGGAAGGCAGAGTTCATGGACCGCACCGGACTCATCCGCACCGCCACCATCACCGGCTTCGCCGCCGCACTGGGCCTGGCCACCGTCGTCCCGGCCGGGGCCGCCCCGCTCGCGGACCCGGTCACCACGGTCGCCGACCTGGACGGCGACGGGGAGATCGAAAGCGTCAACGCCCAGTTGACCGGCGATCACGAGCAGGTCATCTGGGCGACGGTGGACGGGGTCCGCGCCTCGATCACCCTCCCCGCCGACAGCACGGCCCCCTTCGAGGCCCCGCGCGTGGCCGACCTCAACGGCGACGGCCGGGCCGAACTGGTCGTCACCCGGTCCGTCGGCGCCAACACCACCCACTTCACCGCCGTGCACTTCGACGGCCACGCCCTGAGCCAGGTCGTCGGCGACGACAACCAGCCCTTCTCCTTCGCCGAGGGCGGCGGCATCGCCACCCACCTGGGCTACCGCTGCACCGCCGACGACGAGGCCCGCACCTTCGACACCGTCGCCGCCGAGGCCGACGACCTCGGCGCCCCGGCCGACCGGCTCACCTACTCCGGCACCCGCACCGCCCACACCCTCCGCGACGGCGCGCTGACCACGCGGGACACGGTCGAGTTCACCGGTCGTCCCCGGACGGACCCGGTGCTCGCCGTCGACCCCGCGACCTGCGCCTGACCCGGTCGACCGGTTGTGCGACCGGGTCCCCGGACCCGGTCGCACGCGGTCGTGCCCGGCCCGCCCACCTCGGCGTTCCCCTCCTCAGAGGTCGAGGTCGAACAACGAGGCCGCGTTGCGCGTCGTGAACAGCGCGCGCTCGTCGTCGGGGAAGAGGTCGAGGAACGCCGAGATCTCCGTGCGGGTCGGCTGCTGGAACGGGTAGTCGGTGGAGAAGATCAACCGGTCCGGCGTCGTCACGGTCTGGACGTGGTGCAGCAGGGCGGGGTTGAGCATGCCCGACGCGGTCAGGTGCACGTTCGTGCGCACGCAGTCCGACACCGTCCGATCCAGGCCCGCGACGCGCGACAGGCTGTCGGCGCGGTCGAGCCAGAACGGCAGCAGTTCGCCCCAGTGGCCCAGCACGATCCGCAGGTCGGGGTGCCGGTCGAACATGCCGCGCAGGATCAGCCGCAGGGCGGCGAGCCCGGCGTCGACGTGCCAGCCCCAGCCGAAGGTGGCGAGGGCGAGGTCGGTGGTGGCGTCGAACCCCCGGTAGGCCGCGTCGCGCTGTGCCGGTGAGGGGAGTTGGGGGTGGATGAACACCGGTTGCCGCAGGCGTTCGGCGGTGGCGAGGAACGGTTCGTAGACCGGGTCGTCGAGCAGCAGGTCGCCGGAGCGGCCGTAGACCATCGTGCCGACGTGCCCGAGGTCGGCGGCGCGTTCGAGTTCGGCCGCCACGGCCTCCGGTGCCGACATCGGCAGTGTGGACAGTGCGCGCAGCCGGGTCGGGTTGCGCCGCACGGCTTCGGCGGCGGCGTCGTTGGCGGCCCGGCTCAGCCGCACGGCGTCGTGGGCGGGCAGCGCCTGGGTGCCGGGTGGTGTCAGCGCGATGATCGAGACGTCGATGCCCTGGGCGTCCATGGTGGCGATGCGCCCGGCGTCGAGGTCGGCGAGGCGCTGGGCGGTGTCGCCGCGCTCGTTGAAGGCCAGGCTGTCGTCGCGCCCGGCCAGCGCCGCCGCCAGCTCCGGCGGCATCCAGTGCTCCTCGATCGCGATCAGCGGGTTCACCACGCCACCACCTCACCGCGGTAGTCGAGGAACCGCAGCCCCCCGTGCCCGCGCTGGGAGTCCACAACGGACACCAGTCGCGGGATGCTCTCCCGCACGGTGAGGACGGCGTCGGGTCCGCCGAGTTCAGTCCGCACCCAGCCGGGCGCCAGGAGCAGCAGGGTGCGCGGGTCGTCGCGGTGGCGTGCCGCGTAGCTGCGCATCAACTGGTTGAGCGCCGACTTGCTGGCCCGGTAGACCTCGAAGCCGCCGCGCTCGTTGTTGGCGACGCTGCCCTGCCCGGAGGACATGACGGCAATGGTCCCGTCGGCGGGAACGAGGTCGCCCAGTGCCTCGACCACGCGCAACGGGCTCAGCGCGTTGGTGAGCATCAGCCGGGTGAACACCTCGGTGCTCACGTCGGCGCTGGTCTCCTCGCGCGCGTTCGTCACGCCCGCGTTGACGAACAGCAGGTCGAAGGTCCGGTCCGCCAAGCGCTCGCGCAGTGCTCCCACCTGCCCCTCGTCGGTGATGTCCACGTGCTCGATCTCCAGCCGCCCGTCCGCGCCGTCGCGCAGGTCGTGCAGCGCGGTGCGCCCGTCGCCCCGGACGGTGGCGACGACCCGCGACCCGCGCTCGAGGTATTCGGCGGCGATCGCCAGGCCCAGACCGCGCGAGGCGCCGATCAGCAGGACCTCGGTGTGCTTGTCAGCCATGAAGAGCCCCTTTCGCTCATGCTCTGTTGAGCGAAACTACCAGACTCGCTCAACGCTTGTAGAGTGAGCGCTGTGAACGAACCCACGACCCGCGCGGCCAAGCGGGCCGCCACCGCCGAGCGCATCCGCAAAGCCGCCCAGGCCGAGTTCGGCGAGCGCGGCCTGGAGGCGACGACGGTGCGCGCCATCGCGCAGCGCGCCGGGGTCGACCCGTCACTGGTCATCCAGCACTACGGGTCCAAGGCCGCCCTGTTCGCGGTGGCGATCGAACTCGACGACGGGGCGGTCGACGACATCGAGCAGCACCTGTTCGACGTGCTCGACGTCCGCCTCGACGAGCCGCCCCCCGAGACCCGCGCCCTGGTGCGGTCCATGCTCACCGCACCGGAGGCCACGGCGGCGATGAAGGCGTTCCTGGACGAGCGGACCCGCAACCTCGCGCGCGCCAGTGACGCCCCCGACGCCGAGTTGCGCGCCGGTCTCGCCGTCGCGGGCATCCTCGGCCTGACGGTCGCGCGGCACTTCCTCAAGCTGGACGCGTTGACCCGCATCTCCGCGGAGGACATCCGGGCGGTCGTGCGCCCCTGGCTGGTGGAGACCTTGAAGGTCGACGGGGACGGGCCCACCGCGCCCTGAGGGCGTCGGCCCACCGTTGCCACCTCCGCGGATCGACTCCTAGGGCGTCGCGTCGGTCAGGCGAGTGTCGATCGACGGCGGTTCGTGCGAACACGAACACCGGGGGAACCTCACCTGCCGCCTCGCCCGATCGCGGACGCGAAGCCGTGCTCGATGAGGTCGAAGGATTCCTCGACCGCGGCAGTCGGGTCCTGGGCGTCCCGGGCCAGGGAGTGGACGTCCAGGGCGAAGCGGGCGAGTGCCCGGCAGGCGATGGCGGACGCGGGCGCCTGGGGGTCGGCGGCGATGGCGGCGACGAGGGCTTGTTCGTGCCGCGCCCGCATGTGGGCGGCGTAGCCGCGCAGCGCGGCCGAACTCTCGACGAGGGCCCAGAACGTGGTGGACTTCGGTGTCCGGAACCACTGGGCCGAGTGCAGGGCTTGGGCGCGCAGCGCGTCGAGCAGCGACTGGTCGGCGCTCCGGTTCACCACGGCGCCGACCAGTTGTTCTTCGTGGGTCTCATCCTCGTCGAAGACCAACGCCTCCTTCGACGAGAAGTGCGCGAACACGGTGGTCACGGCGACGTCCGCCTCCCGGGCCACGTCGCGCAGGCCCACCTCGTCGTACCCGTGTTCCGCGAACAGGCGCAGCGCGACCTCCGCGATGTGGCTCCGCGTCGCCGCCTTCTTGCGCTCACGGCGCCCCACCTGCGAGTCCATCGAACCAGAGTAACAACACTAACGTGTTATGAAAAACTAACGTGTTAGTGTTACGTTGGGGGCACGACCGCCACTGTCGAAGTTCTCGTCGTGGGAGCAGGCCCGACCGGCCTGATCGCCGCGGCCACCCTGGCTCGCCGAGGTGTGCGGGTGCGCCTGGTCGAAGCCCGATCCCGACCGCAGGTCGGGAGCCGCGGCAAGGGCGTGCAGCCGCGCACGCTCGAACTCCTGGACGGCTTCGGGGTGGCAGGGCGCTTGCTCGCCGCGGGCCGGTCGCGCCTGGTGATCCGCCGCGTGGACCCCGACGGCACCGTGCACGAGCACGACATGGGCAAGGGGGCCGACCAGGCGCCGACCACACCGTTCGCCCGCTCGATGGTCCTGCCGCAGTGGCGGCTGGAGGAAACCCTGCGCGCCCTGCTCGCGGGATACGGCGTCAGCGTCGAGTTCGGCACACGCCTGACCGGGATGCGGCCCGGCGAGGACGGCGTCACCGTCGAACTCTCCTCCGGCGAGCACCTGCGCGCCGACTGGCTCATCGGCGCGGATGGCGGGTCCAGCACCGTCCGCAAGCTCGCGGGGGTGTCGTTCCTCGGCGTGACCCGCGAAGAACAGCAGATGCTGCTCGGGGACTTCCGACTCGACGGCGTCGACCGCGACTGGTGGCACGCCCGGCACCGCTCCGGCGGTCAACGCCTGTCGCTGGTGCCGCTGCCCGCGACCGACTCGTTCGTGCTCCAAGCCGAGATCAACGAGAGCGACGGCGACGTCGAGCCGACCCTCGCCACCTTCCAGGCGCTCGTCGACGACGCGTGCGGCCCGGGAGTCGTGACCCTCCGCGAAGCTCTCTGGACGTCGCGGTGGCGCTACAACGAGCGGATGGTGGACCGCTTCCGCGTCGGGCGCGTCCTGCTCGCCGGAGACGCGGCCCACGTCCACGCGCCTGCCGGGGCGCAGGGCATGAACACCGGCGTCCACGACGGGATCAACCTCGGCTGGAAGCTGGCCTCGGTCCTGCGGGGCGCACCCGAACTCCTGCTGGACACCTACGAACAAGAGCGGCTGCCGGTGGCGGCGGCGGTTCTGGGCCTGTCCAGGGAACTGTTGACGCGCTTCGCGCAGTTCGAGGTGTCCGACTCCGACGCGATGTCCGGCCTGGGGATCACCTACCGCGGCGGCCCGCTCAGCCCCGCCTGGAACGGCGCGGGTCCGCACCCGGGTGACCGCAGCCCCGACGCCACCTGCGCCCGGCCCGACGGACGCCCGGTGCGGTTGTTCGAGTTGCAGCGCGGCGGCGACTGGACGCTCTACCGGTTCGGCGGCGGCCCACTGCCCGACATCGCCGGGGTCAACGCCCACTCGATCGGCACCGACCTGCTCGACCCGCACGCGGCGGCACGCTCGGCGTACCAGGCGCGCGACGGTGAGTTCGTCCTGGTCCGCCCGGACGGCCACATCGGACACCGCACGGAGGACGCAGCCACTGTCACCGCGTACCTGGCCGCCTTCTGCGGAAAAGCCGACCCCATCCGCACTGTCACGTAGGATGGTTGGCGCCTTCTGCGACTGCGGCTTGTTCCGGCCCCGTACGGGGTGCGTGGCCAGGTCGGCCAGGTCGGTGATCTCGCCGGGCTTCAGCGCGGTTGCCCGGTGATCAGGAACGACACGGCGGCATCCCGGGTGGTCGGGTCGTTGAAGAAGGCGGTGTGGCCGTCCCCGTCTACGCGGCGTTGTCCGCATCGGTGGGGAAGGCGGAGAGGTCACCGGTGAAGGCCGCCCGCCGGATGGGGGCGAGCGGGGCATCACCCGGTCGGTGGTGCCCCGCCCGCCGTGCGGGGGCTAGCGGGTGAGCAGGTCGGTGGTCACGGCGCGCAGGAGGGCGCGGGTGTCGATGCCGTGGAGTTGGTCGTGGTTCTTGCTGTCGCGGATGCCGTGGCCGTGGTGGGCCAGTTCGACGCAGGTGTTGTTGGTCGTGCTCGCCGTGCGCCAGCGAGTCGCATCCGAGCCGTGCGGGGTGTTCATCGGTCTCCGTTCAGTGCCAGGTCATCGCCGAGCTTGGCGATGATTTCCAGTGATTGGTCCGGTGTATGGGCTCGCCGAGTGATCTCCTCGACTGCGGATTGGTACGCGCTGACATCTGGCGTGCGCCACAGCGAGGAAGAAGCGGCGAAGTGCTCCAGGTGCACGATCGGCGGTGCGGTGGCGAACTCCAGCAGGATGAAGATCCCGGCGAGGTGGCGCGAGTAACCGGGCGCTGCGGACGGCACCACCTGGATCGTCACGTTCGGCAGGTGCGCCAAGGTGATGAGGTGTTGCAACTGCTCTGCCATGACCGCGCGGGAACCGATCGGCCGGACCAAGGCGGTGTCATCGATCAGGGCGCAGAACTCCAGTGGGTTGTCACGGGTCAGGATGCGCTGCCTGTCCATCCGGAGGCGGATCTTGGTCTCCGACTCAGGCTCGCTGCCGAGGACCGCACGGGCATAGGCTTCGGTCTGCAACAGGCCGGGCAGGAGGGCGAGGCTGACCTCGGTGACGCGGCGGGCGGATTGCTCCATGTCCACAAACTTGGCCAACTGCGGGCCGATGGTGGGGGAGCCCGCGACCAGTTCCCCCGGCGAGGCGGCCTGCTGGCGCAGTCCGAGCAGGCGGTCCCGCTCGTCGGCCTCGACCCCCAGCACGGTCAGCACCATGGTCAGGTCGTCGACGGCGGGCAGGCGGGAGCCCTGCTCCCAGAACGACAGCTTCGTGTCGGAGAACCCGACGACGTCCGCCAGGGAGCGCAGCGTGTGATCGGCCGCCGTGCGGAGTCGCTTCAGGTCGGCGCCCAGCTCGCGGGCCGCCGCGGTCGTGCTTTCAGACATGTAAGCAGCCTAGGCCCTGGCTGATGCAGGCCGACCATGCCCTGATCGGGTGGTTCCCATTGCTTACGTGAGCACATTGTGCTTACGTAAGTCACCTCCCGTACGGGAGGTGGGACACCCGACCCGCGCGGTCGCGCCGGTGTCCGCCGCCGGGCACGAACCCACCGAGGAACAGCACCATGTCCACAGTGAACACAACCAGCCGACCGCAGGACAACGACCTCTCCCGGGCCAAGACCCTGCGCGGCCTGCTGCTCGCGCGTGAACTCGACGAAGCCCGGCGGGCGCGCGGGTTCAGCACCCGGGACCTCGCCCAGGCCATGTCGATGTCCCCGGCGATGGTCAACCGGGTCATGACGGGCCGCCGGGTGCCGACCGCCCTGGAGATCGGTGGGCTGTGCGCGGTGCTGGACGTCCCCGCCGCCCGCCGCCCCGTGCTCTACGAGCGGCGGGCCACCGCCGACCGCACCGAGTGGATCATCCACCCCGGCGGCGGCCGGACCATCGTGCACGACGTCGAGGCCATCGCCGACGCCATCACCTGGTTCGCTTCCGACCTGATCCCCCGACCGCTGCGCACCGCCGCCTACGACCGCGCCGTCGAGCAGTCGGCCGACCCGCGGCCCGGGCACCAAGCCGCGCTGCGGATCAGCCGGTTCCTCCTGCACCCCCGGGTGCTGCGCCACCCCGCCCTCACCGGCGAAGTCCTGCGCGACCAACTCCACCACCTGCTGGACGACCACCTGCCGAGAATCCGCCTGCTCCCAGGCTCCACCGCTCCGCACCCCGGCTTCCGGGTCCTGACCACCGGCCACTTCCCGCCGATCGTCCACATCGAACAGCTCGGCACCGACCTCCTGCTGGAGAACCCCACCGCCACCGCCCGGCACGCCGAGTTCCTGCGCCACCTCGACGCCACCGCCCTCACCACCCCCGCGACCCGGGACACTCTGCGCCACCTGCTCGCGGCCGGGGGCGCTTGAGCCGGTGGGCGGACGCGGAGTGCTCGGAGGCGGTGATCCGCAGCACCGGTCAACGCCTCCGCCGGGTCGGGAAGAGGCGTGGGCAAGGCGGTGAACACAGGGTGAATTCCGTTGGGGATGAACCCCGTTGCGTCTTTCAGAGGTACCTCCCCGACGCGCCTGGTGATCGACTGGCTCCCGGCGGCGGCAGGTCGCCGGGAGGATCGGACGAGGGGAAGACGATGGGGCGCGAGAAGCGGTTCGCGGGCATGCTGGTCGCCACCCTGGCCGCCGGGTTCTCGGTCCTGCTGGGCGGTTCCGCCGACGCGGCCGGGACCACGAGCCTGCACGGCACCCAGGCGTGCTGGGTGCCGTCCGGGTACACCTACTCGCGCGTTTCCTGGTCGACCAGGTGCGGCACCTCGCAGTACGCCACCGAGTTCACGCTCTCGGACTACACGAACCTCGACATCAGCAACTCGACCGTGTGCTGGGTCCCGCCGAACTTCGCCATCGCCCGCATGACGAACACGACCGCCTGCGGCACCTCGCAGTACGTCGCGGAGTTCACCGTGCTCGACCCGGTCCGCCGCAACCTGACCGGGGTCTGGTCGTGCAACGTGCCCCCCGGCTACACCTACTCGGCCACCACGAACACCACCAACTGCTCGACGAACTCCCTCCAGACCTACTTCCTCCTCCAGAAGTACTGACCAACCCCGCTCAGGCCGCCGCCTCGACCCGCTCGGCCAGTTCCACGATGAGCCCCTCGGGCCCGCCGACGTAGCAGAGGCGGAAGGTGTTCTCGTGGTCGACGACGTCGCCGACCGTGCCCCACCCCTTGTCCCGCAACCGTTCGACAACACCGTCGAGGTCGTCGACGACGCAGGCGACGTGCCGCAAGCCCAGGCGGTTGGCCTGCGGGCCCTGCGCGGGCGCCGGGTCGACCGGCCGGTGGAACTTGGTCAGCTCCAGCCACCCGCCGCCGTCCGGGGCGTTGACGGGCACCATGTCCGCCCGGACCCCGTCGAGGCCGACGATCCGGTCCACCCACCCGCCCTCGACGCGCATCGGGTCGCCGCGCTCGAACCCGAGGTCGACGAAGAACCCCGCGACCAGGTCCAGGTCGTCCACGACGACGCCGACGTGGTCGAACCGCCGCACGCCGCTCATCCGACGCCCACCGCCTGGCGGTCGGGGGCGATGACCGCGACGACGCGGTCTTCGTCGCGCGAGTACGGCTGACCGGTGTACTTGGTGGCGATCCGGTCGATGATCGCCCAGGCCGCGTCGCCGTCGAGCCAGGTGGTGACGCGGCCGCGGACGGTGATGGGTTCGTAGGGGTTGTCCGGGGTGGTCAGGGACAGCGCCACCCGGGGGTCGCGGCGCAGGTTGCGGGCCTTGCGGGAGTCCGGGCCGGTGAAGAAGACGACGTGGTCGTCGTGGGTGCCGATCCAGAGCGGGGTGGTGTGCGGCGATCCGTCGGGCAGGACGGTGGCCAGGTGGGCCAGCGAGGTGCCGTCGAGGGCTCGGCGCACGGCGGGGGTCAGCATCGGGGGTTCTCCTTCGGGGTTCCTTGAGAAGACTCCGTTACCGTAGCAGTCGGAGTTCCCTCAGGGAACCCTGAACGTTAGACTGCTCCCATGCAACGGACGGACTTCAGCGGGATGGCCTGCTCGATCGCGCGGACGCTCGACGTCATCGGGGAGCCGTGGTCCCCCTTGATCCTGCGCGACGTCTGGGTCGGCCTCTCCCGGTTCGAGCAACTCCAGGCCGACCTCGGCATCTCCCGCAAGGTGCTGACCGAACGGCTCAACCACCTCGTCGACCGCGGCGTCCTCGAACGCCGCCCCTACGACCGGCGGCCGCGGTACGAGTACGTCCTCACCGACAAGGGGACCGAACTCGTCGACGTGCTCATGGTGATGGTCGGCTGGGGCGACAGGTGGCTCGCGGGCCAGGCGGGCCCGCCGGTCCTCTACCGCCACCACGCCTGCGGGCAGGTCGCCGCCGTCGACCTGCGGTGCGCGCACTGCGGCCTGCCGATGCACGCGGGCGACATCGACCTGCTCCCCGGTCCGGGCGCGGCCCGGCCGTAGGCGGTGGACCGGCTCCGCCCGCTCAACCCGCGCCCCGGCCGCGCCGCGCGGGTCGGGCCGGGCGCCGGAAAAGTTCCGGCGGTTATCGGAATGGAAGCGGAATCCCACTGTTTCACCTGGACGGTGTGATCCACAACACTTCACCGTGCCGATTCCAGGGAAGATCGTCATCATTCGGTTGAACCCGGCCGAAATTCCCTTGGAAGGCCCTTTGTCATGCCGTGCAACGCATCCGTGCGCGTCGCCGCTTCACCCGGTGGGGCGGTGACAGTGTTGGAATGCGATTCCGTCACTCCGGGCGCAATTCCCGGGAAAGCTTTATCGAGCGCTTTCCCGGGCCAACCGCGTCGAGCAACGGAATGTGTGGCATGTGCGTTCACCTGATAAACCTGACCGTCGGGTACGACGACCACGTCCTCTTCAGCGGGGTCACCGCCCACGCCAGGGCGGGCGCGGTCACGGTCGTCCTCGGGCCCGCGGGCGTGGGCAAGTCGACCCTGCTGCGCACGCTGGCGGGCGGCAGCCCCGCCCTCGCCGGGCGCGTGTGCCTCGACGGCGCCGACCTGGACGCGCTCGCCCCGGCCGAACGCTCCCGCCTGGTCGCCCTGCTGCCCGGCGACGAGGTCCCCGCCTGCCCCGGCCTGCTGCTGCTGGACCAGTCGGACCCCGCCCTCGACGGCCCGGCCCGGGCCCGCCTCACCGCCCGCCTGCGCGAGCTGGCCGCCCGGCACGACGCCGCAGTGGTGGTCGGCACCCGTGACCCCGACCTGGCCGTGGCCGCGGGCGACACGCTGTGGCTGCTGACCCCCGACGGCCTCGTGCGCACCGGCACCCCCGCCCGCCTCACCGAGGCGGGGCACATCGCCGCCGCCTTCGCGCCCGGCGCCGGGGCGCGCCGGGCGGACCCGGGGCGGGTGCGGGCGGCGGTGACCGACGCGGCCACCCGGTGCCGCTACGTCAGCGATACCGACACCGACACCGGGGACGGCGTCGCGCTGCGGGCGCTGCTGGCCGACCGGGCGCTGCTCGCCGCGCACGTCGACGAGGTCGCCGGGGAGCTGGGGGTGCGCGAGACCCGGGTGGCGGCGTCGCTGCTGCACTACCGGCTGGTGGCCGGGGTGTGGTCGCTGGCGCTGGCCGCGCCGGGGCTGGTGCCCGACCTGGACCGGCTGCGGGTGCGGCTGGACCCGACCACCACCCTGCGGTTGAGCCTGCCCGACCCCAGCGGCTGGACGGCCGCCGACCCGGTCCCGCTGCTGACCCGCGTCGTCGTCGACGACCTGCTGCGGCCCCTGCACGACGCCCTGCACGCCACGACCCGGATCGCGCGGGGGTTGCTGTGGGGCAACGCCGCCTCGTCGCTGGCCTCCGCGCTGCGGGCCGTGCCGAACGCCCCCGCCGAGCGGTTGACCGCGATCCCCGAGCTGGCGGCGGCGCTGGCCGAGGACGGGAGGCGGCGTAGCTGCTGCCTGCACTACCGCACCCCGGCCGCCACCGCGTGCAGCGGTTGCGTGGTCAAGCCAGCGACAACCCCAGGAACGCCGCCCCCAGCCCGAGGGTGAGGCTGACGGCGGCGTTGCCGACCGCCGCCACCCACCGGCCGCCCTGGAGCAGCCGGAACGTCTCGAAGCCGAACGTGGAGTAGGTGGTCAGCGCGCCGCAGAACCCGGTGCCCAGCAACGCCATCAGCGGTGTCGACACCGGCAGGCCCACCAGGAAACCCAGGACCAGGCTGCCCACCACGTTGACCACGAGCGTCCCGAGCGGGAACCGCCCCCCGCTCCGGCGCTGCACGGCCTGGTCGACCAGGTACCGCAGCGGCGCCCCGACCGCCGCCCCCAGGGCCACCAGCAGCGCGGTCACCGGAGCACCTTCGCCGCCGCGGCCCAGCCCAGCGCCACCGCGGGCACGGCGGCGAAGAGGGTGCCGAACAGGTAGAGCAGCGCGGTCGGCGGCGGCAGGTGCACCGTGTCGACCACGGCGGTGGAGAAGGTCGTGTAGCCGCCGAGGAACCCGACCCCGAGGAACGGGCGCAGCAGCGGGCTGTGCGGGCCGGTGCGGGTGATCACCGCCATCAGCGCGCCGATCAGCAGGCACCCGCTCACGTTGACCAGCCAGGTGGCCCAGGGCGCCGGGAGCAGCGTGCCCAGCCCGTACCGGGCCAGGGCGCCGAGCACCCCGCCCGCCGAGACGGCCGCCAGGACGGCGGCGTTGATGCGCATGGCTGCCTCTTACCAGTTCCGAGACCGCGCGGGTGGTTCAGGGGGTGAGGACCACGGTGCCGATCGTCCGGCGGGCCTCCAGGAGCCGGTGGGCGGTCGCCGCCTCGGCCAGGGGCACGGGCGGGGCGGTGATCGGGTTGAGCAGCCCCAGGACACCCAGGCGCATGGCCTCGGTGCGCAGACCCATGGCGCGGGCCGGTTCGTGGGCCACCCGGGGGCCGAAACCGGTGACCGTCAGGCCGTGCACGAGGACGTCCGCGGCGGTGAACCCGGGGGAGTTCGACGCCGCCGTGCCGTGCACGACCGCGCGGCCGGTGCCCGGGGCCAGCAGGCCCATCGCGGTCGCGCTGAGGTGCCCGCCGACGCCGTCGAAGAGCAGGGCCACCGGGCTGACCAGGGCCCGGACCCGGTCCGCCCAGTCCGGGCGCGAGTAGTCGACGACGTGGTCGGCGCCCAGGGCCGCCGCGGTCGCGCACTTCTCCGGCCCGCCCGCCGCCCCCACCACGACCGCGCCCGCCCGCTTCGCCAACTGCACCACCAGCCCGCCGACGCCCCCGGCCGCCGCCAGCACCAGCACCACCTCACCGGCGGCGGGCAGCCCGGTCTCCATCAGCCCGACCGCCATCGCCCCGTGCCCGTTGAGCGCCACCGCCCGCTCGACGCCCACCCCCGGCGGCAGCCGCACCAGCGACGCCACCGGCACCGCCGCCAGCTCCGCGTACCCGCCGCCGCACAGGCCCGCCACCACCCGGGTGCCGATGAGCCCGGGGTCCGCCGCCGCGACCACCGCGCCCGCCACCTGGAACCCCGGGCTCCACGGCAGACCGGGCATCGGGAACCACCGCGTCGCGGCCGACCCCGCCCGCAGTTGCGCGTCCAAGTAGGACGTCCCCGCCGCCTCGACCCGGACCAGCACCTCGTCCGCCGCGGGCACCGGGTCCGCCACGTCCTCCAGCCGCAGCACCCCCGGGTCGCCGAACTCGTGGAACCGCACTGCCCGCACTCCGGTGCCTCCTCGATCCCCTGGTGCCGGGGTCCGCTCCGGGCGCTCCCGACCCGGGGGGAATCCCCGCCCGCCCGGCCACGCTACCGGCGCTACCGTGGGCCCATGGCCGACACCCGCGGGCGCCTGATCGACGGTGCCATCGAGACGATCCGCGCGCACGGCTTCGCCGGGACCTCGGCCCGCACCATCGCCGCCACCGCGGGGGTCAACCAGGCGCTGGTCTTCTACCACTTCGGCACCGTGCACGACCTGCTGCGGGCCGCCTGCCTGGCCAACACCGAGGCCAGGGTCGCCCGGTTCGCCGACCGGATCGCCGCCGTGGCCGACCTGCGCGGCCTGCTCGCCCTGGGCCTGGCCCTGCACGCGGAGGAGCGCGCGGCGGGCAACGTGGCGGTGCTGGCGCAACTGCTCGCGGGCGCGCAGACCGACCCGTCCCTGGCCGAGGCGACCGCGGCGGCGCTGCGGCTGTGGATCGACCCGATCGAGGCGGCGCTGGTGCGGCTGCTGGCCGACTCGCCCGCGGCGGAGGTCCTCGACACGGCCGGGCTGGCCAGGGCGGTGAGCGCGGCCTTCATCGGCCTGGAGCTGTACGAGGGCGTCGACCCCGGCGGCGCCGCGGCCGCCCTGGACGCCCTGGACCGGCTGGCCGTCCTGGTCGAGGTCGTCGACGACCTGGGGCCGGTGGCCCGGCGGGCGCTGCGGGGCAGGCTGCGCAGGGTCTCGCGCTGATCCGGCCCGCGGTTGTCACGCTCCTGCCAGGTCCCGCGCGGCGAGGTGTCAACCGGGGGCGAACCCGCTCGCGCGATGCGGGAAAACACCGCCGGACCAAGCACGAAATGACAACTTTCCTTGGCGCACAACGATTGCGGCGCGGTATCGGGGGTGCAACACTTCGATGACCAACCAGTGCGGCGACCCGGAGGTCGGAGAAGGCATGGGTGCGAGGTTCCGCTCCAAGTGGCCGTGGGCAGCGGCCGTGGTGTCCTGCGTGGCGGCGGGCGTGGTCGCCGTCGGGGTGCCGGGTGCCGACGCGGCGCAGGCGGCCGGGGAGCCGACCGTCACCAGGATCGCCCCCGGGGCGGGCGGCGGGCACCCGCTCAGCGGAGCCGAGGGGATCGTCGACCTCGACCGGCTCGGGTACACCGAGGACGAGTACCTGATGTCCGGCACCGCCACCACCTACGACCAGTCGGGGCTGTGGACCGACGACGGCCGGTGGAACACCAAGGTCACCGGGACCGGGACCGCCTACACCACCCGGCTCCTCGTCGAGCGGCCCAGCGACCCGGCGAAGTTCAACGGCACCGTCGTCGTCGAGTGGCTCAACGTCAGCTTCGGCGTGGACATCCCCGTCGACCTGTCCCAGTCCTACGAGCACTTCGCCCGCGAGGGCTACGCCTACATCGGCGTCACCGCCCAGAAGCGCGGCGCGGACAAGCTGACCCAGCTCGACCCCGACCGCTACGCCGGGGTGGACCTGCCCAACGACACCATCTCCTACGACGTGCTGTCGCAGGCGGCCCGCGCGGTCCGGGCGAACCCGTCGATCATCGGCGGCGGCACCCCGCGCACGGTCCTGGCCTCCGGGCACTCGCAGTCCGCGGGCAGGCTCGTCACCTACGCCAACGCCATCCAGCCCAAGGACGACGTGTTCGACGGCATCATGGTCCACGGGCGCAGCGGCGGCGCCGCGGCCATCGCGGGCGGCCTCCCGCCGATCTCGGCGAAGATCCGTGCCGACCTGAACGTCCCGGTCTTCGTCCTCCAGTCCGAGACCGACGTCCCGCTGTCGTCCTCGGCCCGGCAGAACACCGACCGGGTGCGCACCTGGGAGGTGGCGGGCACCGCCCACGCCGACCAGTACGGGCTGGACACCTACAACCCGGTCAACGCCCGCGACAAGGCGATCAACGACGGTGCCGCGACGTACTGCGACACCCCGATCAACTCGATGACCTTCCGCTACGCCGAGAACGCCGCCTTCTCCCACCTGGAGTCCTGGGCACAGGGCGGGCCGCCGCCGCCCAGCGCCCAGCCGATCGACGCCTGGTTCGGCACCCTCATCCAGCGCGACAAGGACGGCAACGCCCTCGGCGGCGTGCGCCTGCCCGACCTGGTGACCCCGGTCGCCGCGTACGGCCCCAACAACAGCGGCGGCAACGTCACCGGCGCCTGCCTGCTGCTGGGCACCACCAAGCCGTTCACCGCCGACCGCCTCAAGCAGCTCTACCCCACCCACGAGGCGTACGTCACCAAGTTCACCGACGCGGCCGACGTGGCCGTCCGGTTCGGCTTCCTCCTCCCCGAGGACCGCGCGGAGGCAGTCGCCCGCGCCCAGGCCGCCGCCATCCCCTGATCGGGAGCCCCGGCCGAAGGTCCTCCATCCCCG
>NZ_AYXG01000164.1 GCF_000564855.1 Actinokineospora spheciospongiae | reverse complement strand
GTGGCGGGTGTTGAGGACATCCGGGTGCTGGGGTCCCAGGATGTCGATCTGGAGCGGGAGCAGTTGCCGGAGTTCGTCGAGTGCTGTGGTGATGTCGCCGCCGCGCGCCCGCCAGTGGGCGATGTTGTAGCGGGTGGTGAGGGTGGCGATGTCGTGCGGGCCGAGGGTGCTGACCTGGCAGGCCAGGACGTCGTCGAGTTCGGTGAGTGCTGTGCCGATGTTCCCGGATTCAGCTCGCCAGTGGGCGAGGTTGTGGCGGAGGGCCAGGGTGTCCCGGTGCTCCCGGCCGAGGAGTGCCGTCAGACCGGCGAGGAGTTCTTCCCCGCTGGTGATGGCGGTGTCCGTTTCCCCGGCTTCGGCTTGCAGGTAGATGATGTTGTGCCGGGTGAGGAGGGCGTCCGGGCTGCCTGCCCCGAGGACCCGTTCCTGCTCGGCCAGGACCTGCTGGAGCTTCCCGATCGCCCCGTCTTCTCCGGCCACGGCTTGCCAGTAGGCCATCTTGTAGCGGGCCAGGAGGACCCTGGGGTGGTCGGGCCCGGAGTGTTCGGTGGCGGTGGAGTGCAGGTCGCGGAAGTAGTCGGCCGCCGCCTCGTGCTGCCCCGCGTCGCCGAGGCTGTTGCCGACCTGGAAGAGGACGTCGTGGCCGCCGCGGGTCCAGAGTGCGGGGCCCGCGACCTCGGCCAGGGCGATGGCGTTCGCCCGCAGGACCTCGGCCAGGGCGATGGC
>NZ_AYXG01000163.1 GCF_000564855.1 Actinokineospora spheciospongiae | reverse complement strand
AGGGGCCCCGGCCAAACACATCCACCCAGCCGGGCACACCCACCAAACGACCGGCGACGAAGGCAGAGCACATCCACCCGGGCACCAACGCAAAGACCCGGCGCACAGACTCAAGACACAGCGAAGGGGCCCATCCAGCGGATGAGCCCCTTCGACCACAAGATCAGTACAGGGCAGAAGCCAGGTCCCGCCGAGCCTTGATCACCCGCGGGTCATCCGAGGCGAACAGCTCGAACAACGACACCAGGTGCGTCCGCGCCCGGTCCCGGTCGTCCCCGGACGACCGCGCCACCACGGCCACCAGCCGGTCGAAAGCCTGCTCGGCGGCCTGCCCCGCCAGTTCGAGGTCGGCGGCGGCAAGCTGCGCGTCGATGTCGTCCGGCGACATGTCGGCGCGCACGATCACCGATGGGTCGGTCACCTCCGCCCGAGCCAGGAACCGCACCTGGGCGAGCGCGGCCTTCGCCTCGGCGTTGGCGGGTTCGGCGGCGATGATCGCCTCGTAGGCGGCCTCGGCACCGGCGTAGTCGCCCTGCTCGAACGCGGCCTCGGCGGCGGCGAACCGCTCGTCCTCCGGTTCCTCGACCTCGGCGGCGGCCTCGGGCACCGCCGACTCGGCCGCGGCGATCCCCGGCAACCGGTCCCGCAGCGCGTCGAGCAACCCGCTCAACCACTGCCGCACCTGCGCCTCCGGCGGCACGTCCCCGAACGCCTCCACGGGCTGCCCGCCTGCGATCGCCACCACCATCGGCACCGACTGCACCCCGAAAAGCTGCGCGATGCGCGGGTTGGCATCGATGTCGGTGCGGGCCAGAATCCACGCCCCGTTGAACTCCGCGACCAACTTCTCCAGCATCGCGGTCAACTGCTGCGCCTGCCCCGACCACCCCGCGGTCAGCGCCACGATCACCGGCACCTGCAGGGACCGCTCGACGACGTCGGCCTGGAAGCTGGCCTCGGACACGTCGACGGTGAACGCCCCCGCGTCAGCGGCGGGGGCCTTGGCGGCACCGGCCGCGGCGGCGGGCGGGGCGGTCTTGGTGGCATCCGCCCGGGCTTTGAGAGCGGACAGGTCTACGGCCCGGGAAAGGGCGGCCGACAGTGCGGCGGTCTGGCGTGGGTCTGGCCTGGTCACCCCCACATCCTGGCACGCCCCCGCCGCCACCGTTCGGGCCACCGCCCCACAGGGTGGCCACGTTCACCATCCGGACACCCACCTCAAATGTGTGAAACGGGCGAACACCACCCCACCACCAGCGCGAACACCCCCCGAGGCCCACCCCACCAGCGCGAACCCGACACCTGGTCATCCACAACCCGAACCGGGCAGCCCCCGAATCAATCCCACCACGCGGCACCGACAGAAAGCCGCATCCGCTGGAGAGTTGTCCACACCCCGGCGGATGGAGCCCCCGAATCAATCCAAGCAGGCAGTACCGACATGAACGGGAATTCACGTCGGGCTTGTCCACAGCCGGATCAGTGGAGCCCCCGAATCAACCCAAGCACCGGGCACCGACGAGAACGCGGTGTGGGCAGCAGTTGTCCACAGGCGGGATCGAGCAGCCCCCGAATCGATTCAACCGGGGAGGGTAGGGGTGCGCAAACGGTTGTGCACAGGGCTCAGTCGACCAGGGCGGCGAGTGCGCTTTCCGGGGCCAGGCCCATCGGGTTGACCCGCATGCGGTCGTTGAGGCGGGTGATGGTCAGCGAGAGCGGGGCCATCAGTTCGACGAAGCGGGCGCAGCCCTGCTCGCCCAGTTCTGCCCAGGGGGCTGCCGCCGCCTCGTCGGTGAGGGCTTCCACCGATTCGCGGAGTTCGCGGCCCTCGTCGGTCAGGGTGCCGGGGGCTGAGAGGACGTCCCGTTCCAGCATCCGCTGTTCGGCTGCCGTCCACTCCTCGTCCGGGACCTGGCGGGCGGTTCGCATGTAGTCGGGTCGCAGGCCCGTGTCGGCGGCGAAGACGACCAGGGCTTCCACCGGGTCCAGGCCCGCGGTGACCAGGGCGGCCACGTGGCCGTCGCCCCGGGATTCGCGGAGGGTGGTGGTCGACTGCCACAGGGACAGGTGGGGTTGCGGGGGCAGGGGCAGGGCGGCGTTGGCCGCGCCGAGGGGGCGCCCGGCGGTGGGTGCCCAGGAGGCGGCGGTGCGGGCCAGGTCCGCCGCCTCGGCCACCTCGGGGGACGACACGGCCTCGCCGAGCATCCGGCGGAGGGCGCCGTCCACTCCGCGCAGGCGGGCGGCCAGGAAGTCCTCCGGGGAGGCGACGGTCCACGCCTCCGGCAGCGCCCGGCGGACGCGGGACGGGTGGAAGTTGTAGAACAGGCTGGTGACCAGCCACTCGGGGGCCGCGCCCAGGGGTGCGGCGCGCATGCCGAAGTAGCCCATCCAGCGGCCCTTGCAGCCCAGGGCGTCGGTCTCGGCGATCGACTCCGGGGTGAAGTAGGTGACGGCGTGGTACGGCTCGAAGCACTGCCACAGCAGGCGCGGGTCCACGGGGGTCTCCTTCATCGGGCGAGGTGGCGTTCGACGCGGTCGACCTTGGCGGTGAGCTGGCCGGTGTGACCGGGGCGGATGTCGGCCTTGAGGACCAGGCTGACCCTCGGGTACCGGGCCAGCAGCACGTCGGTGGCGCGCTTGACCACGGCCATGACCTCGTCCCACTCGCCCTCGACCAGGGTGTGCATCGCGTTGGTCTCGTTGGGCAGGCCCGACTCCCGGACGACGCGGACGGCCTCGGCGACGGCGTCGCCGACCGCCTCGGACTCGCCGCCGAGCGGGCTGACGCTGAACGCGATGAGCACGGTGGTCTCCTCACCGGGAGCGGGTGTGGCGGTCCCGGGCGCACACTATCGGGCGGCAGGCACCCCCGGGCGCCGGGCCGGGCGGGGTGGCCGGAACCGGGTGGGGTTCGCGGGTCCGGGAGGCGGCCACTGATCGGTCCGGGCGGGGCAACCCACTGGTAGCTTCAACCCCCATGAGGCCGCGCACGTTGCCGTTCGACCCGATCGCCCGCGCCGCGGAGCTGTGGGAGGAGCGGATCGGCGACTCCTCGACGATGGCCGCCGTGACGAGCGTGATGCGCGTCCAGCAGATCCTCCAGTCCGCTGTGGACACCGCGTTGAAGCCGCACGGGCTGACCTTCGCCCGGTACGAGGCGCTGGTGCTGCTGACCTTCGCCAAGCGCGGCAGCCTGCCGATGCGGGTGATGGGTGAGCGGCTGCAACTGCACCCGACCAGCGTCACCAACATCGTCGACCGACTGGAGGCCGACGGCCTGGTGCGCCGGACCCCGCACGCCACGGACCGGCGCACGACGCTGGCCGAGATCACCGAGGCGGGCCGCGAGCGCCGGGCCGAGGCCACGGCGGCGGTCACCTCCGTCGACTTCGGGCTGCGGGGGCTGACCGAGCGGCAGACCGCGCAGCTCACCGACCTGCTGTCGAAGGTCCGCAAGGCCGCGGGCGACTACCAGGACTGAGCCCCGGGGTCTCCTGGCACGAGAACAGGGACGGCCCGGGGTGGGCCGTCCCTGTCGCGTGAGGGTGGGTCAGACGGGTTCGGGGACGCCGATCTGCGGGGTCCGGGAGCGGTGCGCCCCGCCGATGGGGTCGAGCTTGCCGGTGCGCAGGGCCCAGCGCTCGTAGACCAGGGTGGCCAGCGGCGGCACGCTGCAGACCAGCGCCCAGACGGTGGTCCAGCGGTTCCACCGGTACTCGCGCGCGGCGAGGGCGGTCACCAGCAGGTACGCCACGAAGACGAAGCCGTGGACCGGGCCGAAGACCTTGACCCCCAGCTCCCCGGACTCGGTGACGTACTTGAAGAACATCCCGACGAGCAGGCCGACCCAGGAAACGGCCTCGGCGAAGGCGACGGCACGGAAGCGACCGGCTGCGGTATCGAACATGGCTCCAGTGTGGAGTGTGAACGGGCTCACCGGCAGCGCGCCCCACAGGGCTCTGACCTGCGACAACGGTTCGAAACCCTAGTTGTCCTCCCAGGTGAAGACCTTCGATGCGATGAAGCTCACCACCAGGGTGAAGCCCAGCAGCACCGCGCAGGGCACCAGCAGCGCCTCGAAACCCTTGCCGCGCACCAGGAAGTCGGTCATGCCGTCGTTCATGTGGCGCAGCGGTAGGATATTGGACACAGCCTGCAACCAGCCGGGGGCGTTCTCGATCGGGAAGAACGAGCCGGACAGGAACGACATCGGCAGCACCAGGATGTTCGCCGCCCCGGAGGCCGCTTCCTCGGTCTTGCAGAACGCCCCCACCAGCATCCCGATGGAGAAGAACGCCAGGATGCCGAGCAGGAACACCGGGATCGACAGCCACCAGGTGCCCGAGAGCGCCAGCCCGAACACCGGCAGTGACGCCACGGCGACGAACAGCACCGCCTGGACGATGGCCACGGTGATGGTGACCAGCAGTCGGGAGCCGAGCACCGTGGTCGTGCTGACCGGGGCCAGCCGCAGCTTGCGCAGCACCTGCTTGCGCCGCCAGCTCACCAGCGGCAACGCCGCCCCGAACACCGCGGAGATGGCGATCCCCCAGCTCAGGATGCCCGGTGTCAGGTACTGGATGGCCTTCAGCGACGAGTCCTCGACCTGGGTGGCGGCGAAGGCGAACTTCGGCGGCTGCCCGCTCGCGGCGACGTTCAACTCCTGGGTGACGCCCTGCACCAGCCCGCGCACCGTCCCCGCCCGGGCCTGGTCGCTGGCGGCGAAGTGCAGCACGACCCGGTCGCCGGTCACCTCAACCAGCCCGGGCAGGTCCCCGTCGCGCACCTCGGCCAGCCCGGCGTCGAGGGTGTCGTAGCGCTCGACCTCCACCGCCCCGGTCTCGCGGAGCGCGGCCACCACCGGTCCGTCGCCGACCGACCCCAGCTTGATCCGGTCGGTGCCGGAGTCGCTGAACAGCAGCCCGAACACCACCAGGAACATCAGCGGGAAGACGAACGTGAAGAAGAGGGTCGTCTTCTCGCGGAAGAAGCCCTTGGCCATCGCCAGCGACAGGCTCTTGAAGGGGCTGTTCACGCCCGGTACTCCCGTCCGGTCTGGTGCAGGAAGACGTCTTCGAGGGTCGCCGTGCGCACCTGCAACCCGTCCAGCGTGCCCCGCTCGGCCAACGCCGAGAGCAGCGGCGCGGGGGTCCGCGTGCTGATCGTGAGCGACTGGTCGTCCTCGGTCACCTCGTCGGCGCCGGGCAACCCGGCCGCGGTCGCCGCGGCGAGCGCGCCCCGCTCCAGGACCACCCGCACGGGGGCGTCGAGCCCGCGCACGAGCGCGGCGGGGGTGTCGAGGGCCAGCACCCGCCCCGAGTCCATGATCGCCACCCGGTCGCAGAGGACTTCCGCCTCGTCGAGGTAGTGGGTGGTGTAGACGATGGTCTTGCCCCTGGCCTGGATGGCGCGCAGCACGTCCCACAGGTTCCGCCGCGCCTGCGGGTCCAGCGCCGCGGTCGGCTCGTCGAGGAAGACGACGTCGGGGTCGTGCACCAGGGCGCAGGCGATGGACAGCCGCTGGCGCTGCCCGCCGGACAGCCTGTCCTCCCGGGTTTCCGCCTTGTCGGCGAGGCCGACGAGGTCGAGCACCTCCCGCGCCCGCGCCGGGCCGACGCCGTAGAGGGCGGCGAAGGTCTCCAACTGCTCGCGGGCGGAGAGCTTCTCGAAGAAGGCGGACGCCTGGAGTTGCACACCGACCCTGGGGAGGAGCTTGACGTTGCGCGGGAAGGGGTTCTCGCCCAGGAGGCGGACCGAACCGCCGTCGGGGCGGCGCAGGCCCTCGACGATCTCGAGGGTGGTGGTCTTGCCCGCGCCGTTGGGGCCGAGGATGCCGAAGAACTCACCCTCCGCGACGGTGAACGACACACCGTCGACGGCTGTGAGGTCCCCGTAGGACTTGCGGATGTCCTCGACGACGATCGCTGCCATGCGGGGAAGATAGCCCGTTCGGGTGACGGGCGGAGGGGAAACGCGCGGGTTGGGCCGAGTGGACGCGCTCGGCCGCGTGGCGGAGCGCCGGTCTTTCGCGGGGGTATCCGGCTGACCGTGCTCCCGAAGCCCGGGGCTTTGCGGGGAGGCTAGTTCGCCGCCTTGATGTCCTCGATGAGGGTGGTGGCGGCGGCGTACGGGTCGAGGTGGCCTGCCATGACCTGCTTGGCGAGGCGGTCCAGGGTGTCGCCGCCGCGGAGGTTGCCGAGGGTGGAGCGGAGGGTTTCGACCGCGATGGCCTCGACCTCGGTCCTGGCGCGGTGGGTGCGGCGCTCGGCGAGTTCCCCGCGCTCGACCATCCACGCGCGGTGCTCGGCGATGGCCGCGGTGACCTCGTCGATGCCCTCGGTGCGGGCGGCGACGGTCTTGCAGACCGGCTGGCGCCAGGTGGCGCCGCGGATCTCGCGCCTGCCCAGGGAGATCATGTACTTGAGTTCGCGGACAGTGGTCTCGGCGCCGTCGCGGTCGGCCTTGTTGACCACGAACACGTCGGCGATCTCCAGGATGCCCGCCTTGGCGGCCTGGATGCCGTCGCCCATGCCGGGGGCGAGCAGGACCAGGGTGGTGTCGGCCAGCGACACGACGTCCACTTCGGACTGGCCGACGCCGACGGTCTCGATGAGGACCACGTCGAAGCCCGCGGCGTCGAGGACGCGCAGGGCCTGGGGGGTGGCCCAGGCCATGCCGCCGAGGTGGCCGCGGGTGGCCATGGAGCGGATGAAGACGTCCGGGTCCGTGGCGTGGTCCTGCATCCGGATGCGGTCGCCGAGGAGGGCGCCGCCGGAGAAGGGGGAGGACGGGTCGACGGCGAGGACGCCCACCCGCTTGCCCTGCGCGCGGTAGGCCGACACGAGCGCGGAGGTGGTGGTCGACTTGCCGACCCCCGGGGAGCCGGTCAGGCCGATGACCTCGGCCCGGCCGGTGTGCGGGGCCAGCGCCGCGGCGACCTCGCGGAGCTGCGGGCTGGCGTCCTCGACGAGGGAGATGAGCCGGGCGACCGCGCGCGGCTGTCGCTGCCGCGCGCGGTCGACCAGGTCACCGACCTCCACTTTCCGGGCCAAGCTCAGGCCTTGGGCACGCTGATGATCAGCGCGTCGCCCTGGCCGCCGCCGCCGCACAGGGCGGCCGCGCCGACGCCGCCGCCGCGGCGCTTGAGCTCGTAGGCGAGGTGGACCACCAGGCGGGCACCGGAGGCGCCGATGGGGTGGCCCAGGGCGATGGCGCCGCCGTTGACGTTGACGATGTCCTCACTGACGCCCAGCTTGTCCGTGGACACGACGCCGACCGCGGCGAAGGCCTCGTTGATCTCGATCAGGTCGAGGTCGCCAGGCTCCAGCTTCTGCTTGGCCAGCGCCGCCTTGATGGCGTTCGACGGCTGCTCGTGCAGGCTGGCGTCCGGGCCCGCGACGACGCCGTGCGCGCCGATCTCGGCGAGCCAGGTCAGGCCCAGCTCCTCGGCCTTGGCCTTGCTCATCACCACGACCGCGGCCGCGCCGTCGGAGATCTGCGAGGCGGAGCCCGCGGTGATGGTGCCGTCGCTGGCGAAGGCCGGGCGCAGCTTGCCCAGGCTCGCCGCGGTGGTCTCGCCGCGCACGCCCTCGTCGGTGTCGAACACGACCGGGTCGCCCTTGCGCTGCGGGATGGTGACCGGGGCGATCTCGTCGGCGAAGCGGCCGTCGGCGATGGCCTTGGCGGCCTTCTGGTGCGAGGCGGCGGAGAACGCGTCCTGCTGCTCGCGGGTGAGGCCGTAGCGGGTGTTGTACTTCTCCGTCGAGGAGCCCATGGCGACCTGGTCGAAGGCGCAGAACAGGCCGTCGTAGGCCATGTGGTCCTGCAGGGTCACGTCGCCGTACTTGAAGCCGGAGCGGGACTTCGGCAGCAGGTGCGGGGCCTGGGTCATGGACTCCTGGCCGCCCGCGACGACGATGTCGAACTCGCCCGCGCGGATGAGCTGGTCGGCCAGGGCGATCGCGTCGAGGCCGGAGAGGCAGACCTTGTTGATGGTCAGCGCGGGGACGTCCATCGGGATGCCCGCGGCGACGGCGGCCTGCCGGGCCGGGATCTGGCCCGCGCCCGCGGTCAGCACCTGACCCATGATCGTGTACTGCACCTGCTCGGGCTTCACGCCCGCCTTCTCCAGGGCCGCCTTGATGGCGAACCCACCGAGCTGGGCGCCGGTGAAGTCTTTGAGCGAACCGAGCAGTCGGCCGATGGGCGTGCGCGCCCCGGCAACGATGACGGATTCGGACACGGCGGTCTCCTATATGGCTCTTGACGAACAGACGACGGCGAACGTGCGTTAACCGGGACCATACCCGCGCGTGACCGGTTCGCCACGTGCTCGTGTGAGTAGCCGCACAGCAATTGGTTACCGATGGGTAGGTCCGGCGTATCGTTCCCCCATGAACGAAGCACTTGTCCCGCACGTGGTGGCCATCGACCACGTCGGAGTGGCCGTGCCGGACCTGGACGAGGCGATCGCGTTCTACCGCGACCACTTCGGCCTGGTGTCCGTGCACGAGGAGGTCAACGAGGAACAGGGCGTGCGCGAGGCCATGCTGCGCGCGCCGGGCGACGACGGGACCGGGACGGCCGTGCAGTTGCTGGCCCCGATCAACGACCAGTCGACGATCGCCAAGTTCATCGCCCGCGGCGGCCCCGGGTTGCAGCAGCTCGCCTACCGGGTGGCCGACGTCGAGGCGACCGCGGACGCGTTGCGCGCCAAGGGGTTGCGCCTGCTCTACGACAAGCCCAAGCGCGGCACCGCCGACAGCAGGGTCAACTTCGTCCACCCCAAGGACGCCGGTGGCGTCCTGGTCGAACTCGTCGAGCCCGCCGCCGACGGCGGCCACTAGCCGACGGGGGAGCGTGCCACCCGGTCCCCACCGTGGCGCGCTTCCCCCGCCGCTGGATCGAATCCGCCGATCCCGCTGAATCGGATCAGGCTCAGCGCACGCCGCCCATGAGCCGCCGCACCACCGGGGTGAGCGCCGCCATCACCAGGCCGAGCGCGATCGCCCCGCCGCCGAGCAGGCCGAAGTACACCGGTTCGCCGTCCGCGGTGTAGTACTCCGCGAGCGCACCGGCCACCGAGCTGCCGAGCGCGATCGACAGGTAGAACAGCGCCACCATCTGCGCCCGGTACGCCGCGGGCGCCAGCTTCGTCGACAGCGACAGCCCCACCGGCGACAGGCACAGCTCACCCAGCACGAAGATCAGCAGCACCAGCACCAGCAGCCACGGCGAGACCACGTGCTCGCCCCTGGTGAACCCCAGCAGCGCCATCACCAGGAACGCCACGCCCATGAACCCCACACCGAGGGCGAACTTGACCGGTGTGGACGGCTGGCGCGGCCCGAGCCGGACCCACAGCGCGGCGAACACCGACGCCAGCAGCACCACGAACAGCGGCTCCACCGAGCTGAACCACGACGGCGGCACCGCGAAGCCGAACACGTCCAGGTCGACCCGCTCCTCGGCGTAGATGGCCAGCACGGTGAACTGCTGCTGGAACAGCGCCCAGAACCCGAAGCTCACCAGGAACATCGGCACGAACGCCAGCACCCGCCGCCGCTCGACGCGCTCCACCCGGCCGCTGGTGAGCAGCACGGCGAACAGCGCGACGGCCGCGGCGGCGATGACCCAGGTGACGACGGTGGCCAGGTTGTCCGCGTCGATCACCCCGGTGAGCACCAGCACGACGACCGCGGCGACGCCCAGCCCGATCACCACGGCCGAGCGCACCCGGCCCGCCGCGTCGAGCGGGTCGGGCACCGCGCGGCCGGATTCGGGGAGGTTCTTGCGCCCCAGCGCGTACTGCGCGAGCCCGATCGCCATGCCGACCGCGGCGAGCCCGAAGCCCCAGTGGAAGCCGAGCCGGGTCTGCAGCAACCCGGTCAGCAGCGGTCCGACGAGCGCGCCGATGTTGACGCCCATGTAGAAGATCGAGAACCCGGCGTCGCGGCGGTCGTCGCCCTCGGCGTAGAGCGCGCCGACCAGGGTGGTGGCGGTGGCCTTGAGCCCGCCGGAGCCCAGCGCCACGCAGACCAGCCCGACCGCGACGCCTGCCACGCCGGGCAGGGCGGCGAGGGCCACGTGGCCGACGAGGATGGACACGCCGCTATAGAACAGGGTGCGCTCCGGCCCGAAGAGCCGGTCGGCCACCCACGACCCGGCGATCGTCGACAGGTACACCGACCCGCCGTAGGCCCCGACGATCCCGGCCGCGGTGGCCTGGTCGATCCCCAGACCGCCCTCGGCGGCGGAGAAGTACAGGTAGTACAAGAGGATGCCCTGCATCCCGTAGAAGGAGAACCTCTCCCACATCTCTGTTCCGAACAGGTTCGCGAGCCCTCGTGGGTGCCCGAAGAACCCGCGCTCCTGATCGACCTCGGTGGAGGTGGCCACAGTGACACGTCCCTTTGCTCCGGGGTGCGACGGCGCCCCGGAGGCCGTCGCACACTGATCCCGACTTTCCCAGGTCCGCGAACCGCACACCCGATGAGGCCGAACTGTTGCCCGGTGACAGGTCCGGTGGTCGCGGCGGTTGCCGGGGCATAGCCTGCGGGTGCCATCTGTCACACCGCTGGTGCTGAATCGCTACCCGCAAGTAACCTCGCTCCACCTGGGCCTGGACACCCGGGCGACGAACCGAAATCCCCTCCAGGAGGTCCGCCGTGCAGAAGATCCTCGACGCCATCCAGGCCGATGAGCTGGATGCGATCGGCTCGCTGCCGGTCCCCGAGCACTACCGCGGGGTGACCGTGCACGCCGACGAGGTCGAGATGTTCAAGGGCATGGCCTCGCGCGACAAGGACCCGCGCAAGTCCCTGCACCTCGACGAGGTCGCCACCCCCGAACTCGGCCCGGGCGAAGCCCTGGTCGCGGTGATGGCGAGCGCCATCAACTACAACACCGTGTGGACCTCGATCTTCGAGCCGGTCTCCACGTTCAAGTTCCTCGAGCGCTTCGGCAAGCTCTCGCCGCTGTCGAAGCGGCACGACCTGCCCTACCACGTGGTCGGCTCCGACCTGGCGGGCGTCGTGCTGCGCACCGGCCCCGGCGTGCACAGCTGGAAGCCGGGCGACGAGGTGGTCGCGCACTGCCTCAACGTCGAGCTGGAGAGCCCGGACGGGCACAACGACACGATGCTCGACAACGAGCAGCGGATCTGGGGCTTCGAGACGAACTTCGGCGGCCTCGCCGAGATCGCCCTGGTCAAGGCGAACCAGCTCATGCCGAAGCCGGACCACCTCACCTGGGAGGAGGCCGCGTCCCCCGGACTGGTGAACTCCACCGCCTACCGGCAGCTCGTCTCCACCAACGGCGCCAACATGAAGCAGGGCGACACGGTCCTGATCTGGGGCGCCTCCGGTGGCCTGGGCTCCTACGCCACCCAGTTCGCGCTCAACGGCGGCGCCATCCCGATCTGCGTGGTGTCGAGCCCGGAGAAGGCCGAGATCTGCCGCAAGATGGGCGCGGAGCTGATCATCGACCGCAACGCGGAGGGTTACAAGTTCTGGAAGGACGAGTCGACCCAGGACCCGAAGGAGTGGCAGCGGCTCGGCAAGAAGATCCGCGAGCTCACCGGCGGTGAGGACCCGGACATCGTCTTCGAGCACCCGGGCCGCGAGACCTTCGGCGCCTCGGTCTACGTCGCCCGCAAGGGCGGCACCATCGTGACCTGCGCGTCGACCTCGGGCTTCATGCACGAGTACGACAACCGGTACCTGTGGATGAACCTCAAGCGGATCATCGGCTCGCACTTCGCGAACTACCGCGAGTCCTACGAGGCCAACCGGCTCATCGCCAAGGGCCTGGTGCACCCGACCCTGTCGAAGACCTACGCGCTGGAGGACACCGGCCAGGCCGCGCTGGACGTGCACCGCAACTCCCACCAGGGCAAGGTCGGCGTGCTGTGCCTGGCCCCCGAGGAGGGCCTGGGCGTGCGCGACCACGAGATGCGCGCCAAGCACCTGGACGCGATCAACCGCTTCCGCGGGGTCTGAGGAGGACTCTCCCGGGTGCCGCCGCCCAGACCGGCGGCACCCGGGAGTTGCCATCGGCAATTATTCGGCCAGTTGCCGGGAGTGGCGACAGCGGGACAGGTAGCGTGGGCGCATGGCTTTGGGCGAGGAACGCGATCTGGTGCCGCTGGGTCCCGGTTTCGACATCACCAAACGCGGCTACAGCCGCGGCCAGGTCGACGAGCACCTGGAGCGGATCGACGCGGAGCTGCAACTCCTGCACGCCGACCGCAACGCGGCCGTCGCGCAGGCGGGCGACCTGGCCAAGCAGCTCGAGAGCGCCCGCGGCCAGATCGACGACATGCGCGGGCAGATCGACCGGCTGTCGCTGCCGCCGACCACCCTGGAGGGCCTCAGCGAGCGCCTGCAGCGGATGCTGCGGCTGGCCACCGAGGAAGCCGAGGAGACCCGCCGCCGCTCGGAGGCCGAGGCCGCGCACATCCGCGCCCAGGCCGAGGCCGACGGCCAGGCCCTGCGCAGGCAGTACGACCAGATGATGGCCGACCTGGAGGCCCGCCGGGTCGCCATGGAGAACGAGCACCGGGGCATCGTCGAGAAGGCCCGCGCCGACGCCGACCACCTGGTCGGCTCCGCCCGCGCCGAGGCCGCCCGGCTCGAAGCCGAGTCCGAGGCCCGCCGCACCCAGGTCGAAGAGGACTTCGAGATCGCCATGGCGGGCCGCCGCACCGAGTCGATGCGGCAGCTCGCCGAACGCGAGGCCACCAGCAAGGCCGAGGCCGAACGGCGGGTGCGCGAGGCCACCGAGGAGGCCAACCGCCGCCGCCACGACGCGATCACCGAGGCCACCGCCCGCCTGCAGGAGGCCACCACCGAGGCCCACCGCCGCGTCCGCGAGGCCACCGACGAGTCCAACCGCCGCATCAGCCACGCCACCGAGCGCGTCGCCGCGCTGCGCCAGCTCCGGGCCAGGGTCGCCGACCAACTCGTCTCGGCCCGCGACCTCATCGCCGACGCCCACGTGCAACTCGCCGACGCCGCCCCGGTCCTCGACCCCCTGCCGGAGGAACGCCTCTCCACCAACCCGGTGGTCGACGGCTCCCCGTCGGACGACTCCCCGACCAGGGCGATGCAGTCGGTGCGGCGCACCCCCGCGGACCGCCCGCCCGCCATCGCGGGCCCGCCCAAGGAACCGTGGGAACCCACCGAGGTCACGGCCACCGAGCAGCCGGTCCCGTCCGCGGAACCCACCCCCCAGGGCGACCGCACCCAGCAGCTCGCCAAGCCGTCCCCCACCACCCGCAGACCCGCCCCCACGGCCCCCGGGAACTAGGGCCCGCCCCAAGGCCGCCCAGCCACCCCGCAAATCGGCGGCCCGGTTGGGCAGCCACCCGGGTGGGTGGACGTGCTTGACCGACCACCCCACAAACCACCCGCCCGGCGAGCGAATGCCCGGGTTGGTGGATGCGCTCGGCCGCCGACCACCCCGAAACCCGCCGGCCCGGCTACGCAGAGGCCCGGGTGGGTGGATGCGCTTGCCCAGCCAACCACCCCCGAAACCGCCGGCCCGGCGAGCAACTGCCCGGTGGGTGGAGGTGCTTCCACCCCAGGAACCGCAGGCCCGGCCACCAGCCACCCGAACGCCACTGGCGCAGCCACCAACCGACCACCCCGAAAACCAGCGGCCCGGCGAGCAAATGCCCGGGTGGATGGATGCGCTCGGCCAGCCGCCCACCCCGAAAACCGGCGGCCCGGCGGGCAAATGCCCGGGTGGG
>NZ_AYXG01000162.1 GCF_000564855.1 Actinokineospora spheciospongiae | reverse complement strand
CCGCCCTCGCGCACAACCTGAGGCTCCTCGGCGGAGGTCTCGTCGCTGTGCTTGTCGGTCACTTCTTGTCCTTGTCCTCGTCGACGATCTCGGCGTCCACCACGTCGTCCTCGGGCTTGGCGTCGGCCGGGGCGCCCTCGGCACCCGCGGCGGCGTCGGCCCCGGTGTTGGCGTAGAGCGCGGAGCCCATGGCCTGCGACTCGGTGCTCAGCTTCTCCATCGCCGACTTGATCGCGGCGATGTCGGTGCCCTTGAGCGCCTCGGTGGCCTCGGCGATCGCGGCGTTGACCTTGTCCTTGGCCTCGGCCGGGAGCTTGTCCTCGTTGTCCTTGACGAACTTCTCCGTCTGGTAGACGAGGGTCTCGGCCTGGTTGCGGACGTCGGCCTCCTCGCGGCGCTTCTGGTCCTCCTCGGCGTGCGCCTCGGCGTCCTTGACCATCCGGTCGATGTCCTCCTTGGGCAGCGCCGAGCCGCCGGTGATGGTCATCGACTGCTCCTTGCCGGTGCCCAGGTCCTTCGCGTTGACGTGCACGATGCCGTTCGCGTCGATGTCGAAGGTGACCTCGATCTGCGGCACGCCCCGGGGGGCGGGCGGCAGGCCGGTCAGGTCGAAGGTGCCCAGCTTCTTGTTGTCCGCGGCGAAGTCGCGCTCACCCTGGAACACCTGGATGCCCACGGTGGTCTGGTTGTCGTCGGCGGTGGAGAAGATCTCCGAGCGCTTGGTCGGGATGGTGGTGTTGCGCTCGATGAGCTTGGTGAACACCCCGCCCTTGGTCTCGATGCCCAGCGACAGCGGGGTCACGTCGAGCAGCAGGACGTCCTTGACCTCGCCCTTGAGCACACCGGCCTGGAGCGCGGCGCCGATGGCCACGACCTCGTCCGGGTTCACGCCCTTGTTGGCCTCGCGGCCGCCGGTCAGCTCCTTGACCAGCTCGGCGACGGCGGGCATGCGGGTGGAACCACCCACGAGCACCACGTGGTCGATCTCGCCGATGGACACGCCCGCGTCCTTCACCACGTTGTTGAACGGGGTGCGGGTGCGGTCGAGCAGGTCGGAGGTGATGCGCTGGAACTCGGCCCTGGTGAGGTTCTCGTCGAGGAACAGCGGGTTCTTGTCCGCGTCGACGGTGATGTAGGGCAGGTTGATGTTGGCGCTGTTCGAGCTGGACAGCTCGATCTTCGCCTTCTCCGCGGCCTCGCGGATGCGCTGCAGCGCCATCTTGTCCTTGGTGAGGTCGATGCCGCTGGAGGACTTGAACTTGTCCACCAGCCAGTCGACGATCCGCTGGTCCCAGTCGTCGCCGCCGAGGTGGTTGTCACCGGAGGTCGAGCGGACCTCCACGACGCCGTCGCCGATCTCCAGCAGCGACACGTCGAAGGTGCCGCCGCCGAGGTCGAAGACCAGGATGGTCTGCTCCTTGGCGCCGCCCTTGTCCAGCCCGTAGGCCAGCGCGGCCGCGGTCGGCTCGTTCACGATCCGCAGCACGTTGAGGCCGGCGATCTGCCCGGCCTCCTTGGTGGCCTGGCGCTGGGCGTCCTCGAAGTAGGCGGGGACGGTGATCACCGCGTCGGTGATGGTCTCGCCCAGGTACGACTCGGCGTCGCGCTTGAGCTTCATGAGCACCCGCGCGGAGATCTCCTGCGCGGTGTAGTCCTTGCCGTCGAGCTCGGTCTTCCAGTCCGTGCCGATGTGCCGCTTGACCGAGCGGACCGTGCGGTCCACGTTGGTCACGGCCTGGTTCTTCGCGGGCTGTCCGACCAGCACCTCGCCGTTCTTGGCGAACGCCACGATGGACGGGGTCGTCCGCGAGCCCTCCGAGTTGGCGATGACCGTCGGTTCACCGCCCTCGAGGACGGCGACGACGGAGTTGGTCGTCCCCAGGTCGATGCCGACCGCACGCGCCATGATTTCCTCCTGCTTGACCCTGTGGTGTCTGTCGGGTTGAGCGTACCGGGCTCAGGTTCGAGACTTGAGTCGGACCCGCTCAACCTTCCTGACTCCCACAACGAGGCACCCCGGGGAGTTGTTCCCGGGGTGACCTGGCTCTCACTGTTCTCTTGTCAGGCGAAGCCGATGGTGATGTCCCCGGAGTTCGCGTCGAGGTCGAGGTGGTTCGCCGCCCCCAGGTCGTCGCCGACCCGGTTGTCCACCTCGCCGCTGTCGCTCTTGGCCGACACCCGGTACGCCCCGCGCGGCACGGTGACCTGGATCGACCCGCTGGAGGCGCGCGCGGCGACCCCGGCCGCTTTGGCCGCCCGGATGGTGATGTCCCCCGAGTCGGCCTCCACCGCCACGGTGTCCCCGGTGTCGACCAGCTCGACCGAGCCGGAACTCGCGGCCACCCGGACCGGCCCCCCGACCTCCCGCACGGTCACCGACCCGGACGAGGACCGCACGTCGACCGCCGCGGCCCCCCGGACCTCGACGTCCCCCGACGACGACTCCCCGAGCACCCGCACCCCCTCGGGCACCACGACGGTGTAGTCGACCCAGCAGTTGCGCTCCCCGCACCCCGAGAGCACCAGCTCGTCCCCCTCGACCCGGAACGTCGTCCCCGGCCTGCTGCTGCGGTAGCCGACGTCGCGGTGCACGCTCGCGGTCTTCCCGACGCTGATCCGGACCGACCCCGAGTCGGTGTCCAGGCGGACCCCTCGTACCGCCTGCTCCACCTTCGCGTCATCGGAGAACGTCTCCTGCTGGAACGCCCCGCACCCGGTGAGCACCCCGCTGAGCACGCCACCCACCCCGACGGCCAAGAGCACCGCCACCACCCGCCGACCCATTCCGTCCCCCTCCTGCGGCAACCCGACAACCGGAACGCTATTGACCTGGGGCGACGGGAACCATCAGGGAGACCCCCGACCCATCCCTGAAGTTGCCCCTACCCCCGGATGGCGGCGAACCTCCATCCCACCTGCTCCGTTCGGGGTGGAGTGTCCCCTGTGGACCGGGACGACCCGAACCCGGTCAGCGCAGCGGTTCCAGCAGGTGCTCGACCACCGGGAGCAGCTCGGCCGCGGTCGGCGGGTCGTCGTCGATCAGGCCCTGGAGCAGGATGCCGTCGACCCCGGCGAGGAAGGCCCGGAACCCGACCTCGTCGGGCTGGCGGCCGAGGCTGGTGAGCACGTCGAGCCACTGGCGGGCGGCCGGGCGCAGGGCCGGGCGGCGGGCGGCCAGCAGGTACAGCTCGTACTCGGCCATGGTGCGGCCGCGCTGCGGCCCGAGGGCCTCGGCGAGCGTCTCGGCGACCGCGCCCGCCTGGCTGCGGCCCTTGATCCGGCTGGACTCGATCCCGTCCCGGATGCGGGTGGCCATCCGCTCGGCCGACCAGGTGAGGGTGCCGACGACCAGGTCGTCCAGGGAGGCGAAGTGGTAGGTGAGCGACGCGGGCGGCACCCCGGCCTCGGCGGCGACGGTGCGGTGGGTGACGCCCGCGACCCCGTCGCGCTCGATCACCCGGAGCGCGGCCTCGACGATCTCGGTCCGCCTGCGGTCGCCGCGGGCGCGGCGGCCGTCGACGCGGCGGTAGGCGGTGCTCACCGGCGACCGGGTCCAGGGGCGCTGACCAGTGCGGGAGGCACAATTCCGCCGCACCGGGGTGACAATTTCCGCCCCCGCGCGCCCGTCGCCTCGCCGTCGGGGGCGGGGACCAGCAAGATGAACGCGGACATGACCGCCAAGTTACCTGGACGATCGTCCAGGTAGTGCGGAGGTCTGCGCCACACTTGTCCGACTTAGGCTTCGCTTACCTGGTTACTGGCGAGTAAGAAGGCGTAGGGTCTCGCTCCAAACCGACTGACGGAAGGTCACCACAGCATGGGTGCCGTGCAGCTAATCCTCGGTCTGATCGCCGTCGCGGTCAGTCTCGTGGCCTGGAGCATGTTCGTTCGCACGATCCTGCGAATGGTGAAGGTCGTCCAGTTGGGGCAGCCCGACCCGACCCGCAACGGCCCGTTCGTGCCCAGGATGAAGACGCTGATCACCGAGTTCGCCGCGCACACGCGGATGAACAAGTTCCGGCACGTCGGCTGGGCGCACTGGCTGGTGATGTGGGGCTTCCTGATCGGCTCCGCGGCGCTGTTCGAGGCCTACGGCGAGGTGTTCGTCCCGACCTGGGGCTGGCCGGTCCTGGACCACTGGAACCTGTGGCACCTGCTGATGGAGCTGCTGGGCGTGGCCACCATCATCGGCGGCGTCGCGCTGGTCATCATCCGCCAGCGCAACCACCCGCGCCGGGCCGACCGCCAGTCGCGCTTCCAGGGCTCGAACTTCTGGCAGGCGTACTTCGTCGAGGCCGTGGTGATCTTCGAGGGCATCGGCATCCTCGGCGTCCGCGCGGGCAAGGCCGCGCTCGGCGCGCACGAGCTGCCCACCTGGGCCGCGTTCGTGTCCAACCCGCTCGGCGAGATCCTGCCCGCGAGCCCGAACCTGGTCTCCGCGCTGGCGTTCATCAAGCTCATGGGCGCGATGGTCTGGGTCTACGTCGTCGCCAAGTACATGACGATGGGCGTGGCCTGGCACCGGTTCAGCGCGTTCTTCAACATCTACTTCAAGCGCGAGGCCGACGGCGGGGTGGCCCTCGGCGCCCTCAAGCCGATGATGTCCGACGGCAAGCCGCTCGACTTCGAGGAGGCCGACCCGGAGAAGGACGTCTTCGGCGCGGGCAAGGTCGAGGACTTCACCTGGAAGGGCTGGCTGGACTTCACCACCTGCACCGAGTGCGGCCGCTGCCAGTCGCAGTGCCCCGCGTGGAACACCGGCAAGCCGCTCTCGCCCAAGCTGGTCATCACCCAACTGCGCGACCACGCCTACGCCAAGGCGCCCTACCTCCTCGCCGGTGGCAAGAAGGACATGATGGGCGAGGAGATCGGCCTCACCGGCGACAACCCGCACGCGGGCATCGACGTGCTGGCGCTGGCCGAGGCCGAGCGCCCGCTGATCGGCGGCGTGGACGAGCTGGGCGTCATCGACCCCGAGGTGCTGTGGTCGTGCACCACCTGCGGCGCCTGCGTCGAGCAGTGCCCGGTGGACATCGAGCACGTCGACCACATCGTCGACATGCGCCGCTACCAGGTGCTGATCGAGTCGAACTTCCCGTCCGAGCTGGGCGGCATGTTCAAGAACCTGGAGAACAAGGGCAACCCCTGGGGCCAGAACGCCAAGGACCGGCTGGCCTGGACCGAGGAGCTGGACTTCGAGGTCCCGGTGTTCGAGGGAGAGCTGAGCGACGACACCGAGTACCTGTTCTGGGTCGGCTGCGCGGGCGCGTTCGAGGACCGGGCGAAGAAGACCACCCGGGCCGTCGCCGAACTGCTGCACACCGCGGACGTGAAGTACGTGGTCCTCGGCTCCGAGGAGACCTGCACCGGTGACCCGGCGCGGCGCGCGGGCAACGAGTTCCTGTTCCAGATGCTGGCCCAGCAGAACGTCGAGGTCATCAACACCGTCTTCGAGGGCCGCGAGGCGGGCAAGCGCAAGGTCGTGGTGACCTGCGCGCACTGCTTCAACACGCTGGCGAACGAGTACCCGCAGCTCGGCGGCAAGTACGAGGTCGTGCACCACACGCAGCTCCTGAACAAGCTGGTGCGCGAGCGGCGCCTGGTGCCGGTGGCCAAGGTCGCCGAGGACGTCACCTACCACGACCCGTGCTACCTGGGCCGCCACAACAAGGTCTACGAGGCGCCGCGCGAGCTGGTCGGGGCGTCCGGGGCGAAGCTGCGGGAGATGCCGCGGCACGAGGAGCGCTCCATGTGCTGCGGCGCCGGTGGCGCCCGGATGTGGATGGAGGAGCGGATCGGCAAGCGGATCAACCTGGACCGGGTCGACGAGGCGCTGGGCACCGCGCCGTCGAAGATCGCCACGGGTTGCCCGTTCTGCCGGGTGATGCTGACCGACGGCGTCACCGCCCGCCAGGCCGACGGCGCGGCCGGTGAGCACGTCGAGGTGGTGGACGTGGCGCAGTTGCTGCTCGCCGCGGTCAAGCGGGGCCAGACCGAGCCCGCCGACACCCCGACCGATGAGGTGGGCACCGGCACGCCGCTGCCGGACGAGGACAAGTCGCCCACCGCGGGCAACTGACCTGACCCGAGGAGGGGCCGCGACCTGCTGGTCGCGGCCCCTTCCGCATTTCCGGGTGTTCGCAATGTGGGATGACAGTTCCGCGATGCAGGATAAGTTAGCTACGTTAACGATATGACCGAGACCGCCGACCGCACCCGGAGGCGGTGGCTCGTCCTCGCCGTCGCCGTCGCGGGCCAGGCCGCCACCAGCACCCTCGTCTACGGCCTGCCGTTCCTGATCCCCGCCCTGCGCGCGGCCGAGGGCCTGGACCTCGCCCAAGCGGGCGGCATCACCGTCGCCCCGGTGCTGGGCGTGCTGGTGGCGCTGATCGCCTGGGGCGCGGCGGCCGACCGGTTCGGCGAGCGGGTCGTGATGACCATCGGCATGACCGGCACCGGCGTGGGCGCCCTGGCCGCGGCGCTGCTGCCCGGCATCCCGGCGCTGGCGGCGTCCCTGGTGGTCGCAGGCGTGTTCTCCGCGTCGATCAGCGCGGCCAGCGGCCGGGCGGTGCTGGGCTGGTTCGGGCCCACCGAGCGCGGTCTGGCCATGGGCATCCGCCAGACCTGCCAACCGATCGGCGTCGGCATCGCGGCGCTGGCGCTACCGCCGGTGGCCGGGGCGTTCGGCTACCGGGCGGCGCTGCTGGTACCCGCCGCGCTGTGCCTGGTGTGCGCGGTGCTGGTGGCGCTGGCCCTGCTGGACCCGCCGCGCCAACCCGCGAAATCCGTGGCGGCCACCCGCTCGCCCTACCGCGGCGGGCGGCTGGTGCGGGTGCACCTGGCCAGCGCGCTGCTGGTGGTGCCGCAGTTCGTGGCGGGTACGTTCGCGCTGACCTACCTGGTGTCCGAACAGGACTGGAACCCGGTGGCCGCGGGCGCGCTGCTGGCGGCGGTGCAGGCCCTCGGCGCGGCGGGCCGGATCGGCGCGGGCGTGTGGTCCGACCGCGTCGCCAGCCGGATGCGGCCGATGCGCACCATCGCCGCCGGGGCGGCGCTGGCCCTGGTGCTGTGGGCGATCGGCGACCAGGTGGCGCCCTGGCTGGCGGCGGTCGGCCTGGTCGCCACGATGGTCATCTCGGTCACCGACAACGGCCTCGGCTTCACCGCGACCGCGGAACTGGCGGGCCCGTTCTGGGCGGGGCGGGCACTGGGCATCCAGAACACCGGGCAGAACGCGGTGGCCCTCGCGGTCGCCCCGGTCTTCGGCGCGCTGGTGCCCGCCGCGGGCTGGGTGTGGGCACTGCTGATCGCGGCGGTCGTCCCGGTGGCGGCGATGGCGCTGACACCGGTGAAGGGCGAGGGGATCGGCTAGGGGCACCGGAGCGCCCCCAGCCGATCCCCGGATCAGACGGCGTTGATCGTCTGGGTCAGGACGTTGTTGGCGGGGTCGCTGTCCGGGAAGTCGCCCGGGTGCACGGTCAGGGTGACGTCGGCGGCGGAGAAGGCGTGCTCGACGACGACCCGGGCGCCGATGAACTCGTTCGCCCCCGGGGTGCGGCGCTGCGGGAACTCACCGACGACGCTGCGCCCCTGCACGGTCGAGGGCATCCCACCCGCGCGGTCGACGATGCGCAGGCCCGCCGGAACGGTGAGCGTGGCACCGAGGCGCTCGGGCACGTTGCCGCTGGGGAAGACCGAACCGTAGACCGTGAAGGTGTCACCGACGGCGAAGGTCGTCTTGCCCGCGGGCTGCCCCTCGAAGATGATCTGACTGGTCGACAGGTCGCTGGTGGCCTTGAGGTAACCGACGTCGACGGTCAACGCCTCGGTGGTGAGCGCGTAGCGGTGCGAGTTCCCGGTGACCGGGTCGATCTTGGAGTCGAACGGCTCCCCCGGGAAGCTCTCGACGATGCCCCGGGTGAAGCCGAAACCGCGCTGCGCCAGGTACTGCGGCTGCACGACCGCCTCCCCGCCCAGGGGCAGGTCGTGGGCGCAGTAGCGGCCCGACGCGTCGGTGACCGCCTGGACCAGCATCGGGGTGTTGACGGTGACCTGGACCGCGGGCAGCACGAACTCCCCGCTCTCGCGCATTCCGTCGCCGTCGGCATCGTCCCAGGCGGTGCCGCAGACCTCGCCGCCGCGCAGCCCGAAGTCGGCGGTCGCCGTCCGGCCGGGACGCACGCGCACGTCCACGTGGCCCGGGGTGGTGCGCTCGTAGGTCCACCCGGAGCCCACGGCGACCCGGTAGCGGCCGGGCGCCAGGGCGGGAACCTGGTAGGTGCCGTCGGACCCCGCGTACACCTGGGTGCTCTCCCCGGTCGACAGGTTGTCCACGCGGATGCCCGACATCGGGGCCGGGGCGTCGCCGAAGCCCAGGGTCCCGGAGGCGTCCCGGTCGAACCAGACGAGCCCGGAGATGCCCCCGGTGTCCGCCGCAGCGGCCGGGACCGCACCCAGCAGAGCGCCGCCGGTGATCACGGCCGAGACGAAGGCGGTTGCGCCGATCATGGTGTTTCCCCCCAGAGAAGGTGTTTCCTGCTGACGGGGAGAACTCTGGCGGTGCGCCCTGGAAATCGGCACCTGCGCGCCTACAAGCGCGCTGCAAGCCCTGCCGACGGGGGTGGAGGTCCATGCCCGGCCCACCCCGGTCACCACCCGCGGGACAGGACCGTGTATCCTCTGATCGTCTTGCGGATGTAGTTCAATGGTAGAACATCAGCTTCCCAAGCTGAATACGCGGGTTCGATTCCCGTCATCCGCTCCAGAGCTGTTCCAGCAGCTCAGAGGCCCTGTGACCGGATCTTCGGTCACAGGGCCTCTGCTGTTGAGGCACCCCCTCGTGCAACGAGCGTGCGACTAGCTCTCAGTGGGCTTCTCCCGGTGCCGGTCGACCAGCTTTGACAGTCGGTCGGCGATCGTGAGGTCCGCTCCACTGGTCGCCCGCTGGTAGATCAGCGCGGCCCGCATGTCGTCGTGCCCCATGCGCGCCATGAGGTCTTTCGTGCCGACCCCGGCCTGAGCCGCCAGATGTCACCCGCGTGCCGCAGGTCGTGGAGCAACAGTGGTTCTTGGCAGAGTCACCCTTCCTCGACTAAGCGTAAAGGCGGTGAGGCAACCCTGAAGGATACCAACATCCAGGCGTTCCAGACCCCACCTCTCCATCCAAAGCAAGATGCAGCGCCCGGCCGCACCACGGGCGCGACACGCCGAAGGACAGCCATCGCGCGACACGCCGAAGTAATTTATTCACAAGGTTGTACACAGCTTCTGGCCAGGTGTTATGGAAAAATATCGCGCTTCTGTCCCCAAAGTTATCCACAGTTTGAAGCGGTGCTATGCACCGAATATCGGCCTATACACAACTTATCCACAGGCGTGTGCCATGGGGCGGTTGCACGCTCTCGATGATCCAGTCCAGACTTTCCCTGACGCCGCTGCCAGCGGTGTCGCGTTTGGACACCCTCCTTCGTGCCCGACCTGAACCGGTTGGGCCGGGCAAGTCGGCTCTCCGGCTCGACGGAGTATGCAGCCGACAAGGAGGTGTGGGTGTCGAAGCACCGCAAAAAGAGGTACGGCCGTGGCTCTGAGCCCCCGGCTGGCCGGGACAGGAACGCGACTCCTACCCGGCTCAGCACGGTTGTCCTCGTAGCTCAGGTCGTCAGCCTGATTCGATCGATCACTGACTTCCTGAACAGCTAGGAAGGGCGCCGTCGGGCATGAGAAACGTCTCTGTCCGGCGGCTTCTCTTTGTCCGAAGAACGAGCCCCAGACAGTTCTTAGCGTCTCCTACATCCTTTGCGAGGTCAAGGCAGCCGTCCACATGACACCCGGGTTGACGCAGTTCACGGCTGTATGTGCAGGAAATCTGTGGGCCTGTCCGGTGGCGCTGCGGGTCGGGTCCATCGCACCCCGGCGCGGCCTGCCGCTTCGCTCACGGTCACGCGGGCGCGCGGCACGGCTTGGCCGCACGATCCGCGCCCTACTCGGCGAGGCGGTGCCAGAGGCATAGGCGCGGCTCATGCTGTGGGTTCATGAGGGAGTGAGAGCACAGGCAGGGCGTGCCACTGTCCTGCAATGAGTGTGCGATAAGCACAGGTCATGAGGGGTCAACAGCGGTCAACCAGGGCAGGGCTCGGCCGCAGGTCGTGGGCACTGCGGCGGTGGATCGGCCAGATTCCAAGCTGAATACGCGGGTTCGATTCCCGTCATCCGCTCCACGCGCTGAAGAGGGCGGGCCACCCACACCGGGTGGCCCGCCCTCTTCGCGTGCGCGTCAGACCGCGGTGCCGACGATGAAGCCGAGGAACCAACTGGTCAGGCAGAGCCAGGTCGCGGCGCGGGTGGCGGCTGCGGCGGTGAGCAGAAGCTTCATGTGTCCTCCTTGGGGCCCGGTACGGATGAGGGTGCTCCGCTTTCCGGGAGGGGGCGCTGACAGCGTGCAGGTGGGCTATGTGCCATTTGGCGGGTCGCCGAGGAAGGCGGTGAGGACCTCGGGGCGGGTGACGAGGATGCGGCCTCGGGCCGGTGGTTCGACGATGCCCCGGTCGCGGAGGAGGGAGATGGCTCGGGCGACCGCGCGCAGGGAGGCGCCGATTGAGTGGGCGATGTCCTGCTGGGTCAGGGGGAGGGCGAGGACCACGCCCTCGGGGGTGCGCACGCCGTGGGCGGGCAGGAGGCGGGCCAGGTAGACCGCGACGCGGCGGTTGACGTCGAGGGTGGCGGTGTCGGTGCGGGCAGTTTCGGCCTGGACCAGGCGGGAGGCCATCTGGCGGGCCAGGCCGAGGGTGATGCTCGGCCGGGTCTCCAGGAGTTCGACGAAGCGCTCGCGGCGCAGTTGCACGGCGGTGATCGCGGTCAGCGTGCGGACGGTGGCCGTGCGGACGGTGGGCGCCTGAGTGCGCTCGCGCAGGGCGGCGAGGTCGCCGAGGACGTCGCCGGGGCCGCGGAAGGCGACCAGGAGTTCGCCGCCGTCGCGGGTGACCGCGTCGACCCGGACCCAGCCGGAGACCAGGACGAGGACGTGGTCGGTGGGGTCGCCCTGGCGCAGGACGACCTCGTCGGCGGGGAAGGTGCGCGGGGTGCCCCGGTCGAGCAGCAGCCGCCGGTCGGCGGGCTCCAGGTGGGCCAGCAGCGAACCGGCGACGGGCTCGGGGTCAGCTCGCCCTGGCACGCATCTGGGCGCGCATCGCGGGCAGGCCGAACTCCCGGACCGCGGTGAGCACTTCCCTGGACACCCTGGTGAACGGCCTGCCCGCGTCGACCTGCCACCACAGGTCGCCGATCGGCACGCCGCTGCCGACGAGCATCACGTCGCCGATGCGCTCCTGCCAGGCGCCCGCGGTGTGGCCCGCGGCGCGCAGGTACGGCCGGATGCGTAGCTGCGAACTCCACTCGTCGGTGGAGCTGACGCTGAGCGTCAGCGTGAACCTGGTGCTGCGCGGGGTGCTGGTCTGCAGGATGGCAACCTGGCCGACCTGCCCGTCCGCGAGCACCCGGAAGCGCTTGCCCATGCCGGACAGGCCCAGGGCCCGCAGGCCCGGCGCCAGCCCGGTCTCCACCATCAGCCGGAACCACTCGTCCGCGTTGCGGACCGCTCCTGCTTCCAACGCCGCCCCCCTTGCTCGTCGGATTCCCGTTCTGGGCACAGCCCCCACGGCGCGCCCCCGACCGACCCGCCCGCGCGGACCCCCGGACCCGAACGGGCCCACGGACTCCTCACGGAGAGCGGTTCGCCGCGGAGCGCGTCCCACCGCGCACCCACTGCGCACACCCATTGCGATCGGTCGGTCACCGGGTTTCGGTACGAGCCTAACCCGGTGCACCGACAGTTCCCGCACCCCGCCGGTTGCGGATGAATCACTCTCGTGGATCTGGACAAGCACGGACGGCGACCACCACCATGTCTGTGGCGCGAGTCACAATGGCCATCCCCTTTAGGGGTGACTTTGCGACCGGGTGGTCCGAGACAGAAAACTGCACGTCACGGTATGCCGATGGCGGCGTCACGTAGCACGGTCGAGTGACACCCGGGAGGACACACTGATGCCACGCAGCACCACCCCCAGACCCGTCGGGGGACCCGGCGGCAACGAGGCCGCGGGCCTGTCCCTGGCCCTCGTCGACGGCGTCCCGATGTTCCGCGAGGGGCTGTCGGCCCTGGTCCTGCGGACGAAGGGCCTGCGCTGGCTCGGCGCGACCGACACCCCGCAGGGCGCGCTGCAGTTCGCCGAGCGGTACCGGCCGGACGTCGTGCTGATCGACTCCGGCCTGGACCCGCGCCAGCACCTGAGCCACACGCTGAGCGGGGCGAACCCCGACCTGGCGATCCTCATCCTGGTCCGCGACGGCCACCGCACCACCCAGTACGTGGCGACGGCGATCGCCGCGGGGGTGCACGGCGTGCTCCTCCGCTCGGCCGAACCGCCGCAACTGCTGGAGGCGATCAGCGCCACGCACCGGGACCGCCGCTACGTCGACCCGGCGCTCGCGGCCACCGTCGCCGCGCCGCGCGCCCGGCTGGCGCAGGTCGGGGAGACCGAGCAGCAGCCGCTGTCCCGGCGCGAGTTCCAAGTCCTGCAGCTCATCGCGGACGGCCTGGAGAACCAGGCGATCGCCAAGATCCTCTACGTCTCGGTGGAGACCGTGCGCACCCACGTGAAGAGCATCCTGAGGAAGCTCTCCGCGCGGGACCGGACGCACGCCGTGGCGGTCGCGTTCAAGATCGGCGTGCTCATCGCACCACCCCTCCGGCGGTCGCCAGACGACGGGACGTGACCGGAAGCACAGGTCCACAACCGCCATCCGAGCGACTTTCCTTGCCGTGGTTACCCGCAAGTAATACCCTGTTGTTACCGGTGAGTAGCACGCTTCTGCTCGCGGCTTGACTTACCCGCACGAGCGTGAGGGACACGGAGCAACCAGATGGGTCACTACAAGAGCAACGTCCGCGACCTCGAGTTCAACCTCTTCGAGGTCTTCGGCGTGCAGGAGCGCCTGGGCAAGGGTGTGCTGGCCGACTCGGACGAGGACACCGCGCGCGGCGCGCTGGCCGAGTTGAACAAGCTCGCCACCGGCCCCCTCGCCGACTCGTTCGCCGACGCCGACCGAAACCCGCCGGTCTACGACCCCAAGACGTTCAGCGCGACGCTGCCCGAGTCGTTCAAGAAGTCCTTCCAGGCCCTCTGGGACGGCGAGTGGTGGCGGCTCAGCCTCAACAACGACATGGGCGGCCTGGGCATCCCGCCGTCGGTGCAGTGGGCCGCGGCCGAGCTGATCCTGGGCGCCAACCCGCCGCTGTTCATGTACCTGGCAGGTCCCAGCTTCGCCATGGTGGTCGACGACAACGGCACCGAGGAGCAGAAGCGCTGGGCCCGGATGATGATCGACGACGCCTGGGGCGCCACCATGGTGCTGACCGAGCCGGACGCCGGTTCGGACGTGGGCGCCGGTCGCACCAAGGCCGTCAAGCAGGACGACGGCTCCTGGCACATCGACGGCGTGAAGCGGTTCATCACCTCGGCCGACCAGGACATGACCGAGAACATCATGCACCTGGTGCTCGCCCGCCCCGAGGGCCACGGCCCGGGCACCAAGGGCCTGAGCCTGTTCCTGGTGCCGAAGTTCCTGTTCGACCCGAAGACCGGTGCCAAGGGCGAGCGCAACGGCGCCTTCGTCACCAACGTCGAGCACAAGATGGGCATCAAGGCGTCCACCACCTGCGAGCTGACCTTCGGCCAGCACGGCGTCCCGGCCAAGGGCTGGCTGCTGGGTGAGGTGCACAACGGCATCGCGCAGATGTTCCAGGTCATCGAGTACGCCCGGATGATGGTCGGCACCAAGGCGATCGCCACGCTGTCCACCGGCTACCTCAACGCGCTGGAGTACGCCAAGGAGCGCGTGCAGGGCGCCGACCTGCCGAACATGCTGGACAAGACCGCGCCCCGGGTGACGATCACCCACCACCCGGACGTGCGCCGCTCGCTGATGCTGCAGAAGGCCTACGCCGAGGGCCTGCGCTCGGTGTACCTGTACACGGCGACCTTCCAGGACCAGATCTGGACCAAGGACGGCGACGAGGACGCGCTCAAGCTCGCCGAGCGGGTCAACGACCTGCTGCTGCCGATCGTCAAGGGCGTCGGCTCCGAGCGGGCCACCGAGCAGTTGGTGCAGTCGCTGCAGACGCTGGGCGGCTCCGGCTTCCTGCAGGACTACCCGATCGAGCAGTACATCCGCGACGCCAAGATCGACTCGCTGTACGAGGGCACCACCGCCATCCAGTCGCTGGACTTCTTCTTCCGCAAGATCGTCCGCGACAAGGGCCAGGCGCTGGCGTTCCTGGCCGGGGAGATCGGCAAGTTCATCGAGGCCGAGGGCGGCAACGGGCGGCTCAAGAACGAGCGCGCGCTGCTCAAGCAGGCGCTCGAGGACGTCCAGGGCATGCTGGGCTCGCTGATCCAGTACCTCACCGCCTCGCAGGAGGACCCGCAGAGCATCAACAAGGTGGGCCAGCACAGCGTCCGCCTGCTGATGGCCACCGGCGACCTGCTGGTCGGCTGGCTGCTGCAGCGGCAGGCCGAGGTCGCGATCGCCAAGCTCGACGGCGGCGCGGCGGGCAAGGACAAGGCCTTCTACGAGGGCAAGGTCGCGGTGGCGTCGTTCTTCGCCAAGAACGTGCTGCCCGAGCTGTCGGCCGGTCGCAAGATCGTCGAGGGCGCGGACAACGACCTGATGGAGCTGGACGAGTCGGCGTTCTGAGGACGCCGGTCCCACAGCGCTGACGACGGCCCCCGGATTCCCACCCGGGGGCCGTTGCGCGTCCACACTCGATCTGCTGACCTCTTCGGAAGTCAGAGGTCGCGGTAAACCTCACGGCGGTGGGCGACCCGTACGACAGTCACCACCACCCTGGTGTCCTCGACCTGGTAGACGACGCGGTAGTCGCCGACCCGGATGCGCATGACCCCGGAGGGCAGGCCGGTGAGTGCCCGACAGCCGAAGGGGCGCGGGTCACTGCCCAGCGCCGTCACCGCCAGCGCGATCCGCCTGCTGGCCTGTTTATCCAGTTTGCGCAGCTCTCGGAGTGCTGCCGCTGTCCACTCGATCTCGTAGAGCACCGGTCAGGCAGCACCGAACTCAGCAAGGACATCCCGGTGGGATGTGCGCGCCTCGGCAGATGCCAGCGCCTCTTGGGCCGCAGCCAGATCGGCTTCGTCCTCCGCCACTTCCAGCCGTCGAAGGTCCTCGATGGAGACGACAGCGGCCACCGGACGACCGTGCCGGGTCAGGATGGTGCGCTCGTGGGCGTGCTCGACCTTGGCCACCACCTCACCGAGGTGGTCCCGGGCTTCACTTATCGGCAACTCGGACATATGCCAAATCGTACAAAATGGGGACTTGATTCGCCAGTCCCGTGAGCCAGTCCGCTGGATCACCCACCAACGGACAAGATCATCTTTCCTACCATATGGACGTTGGAACACCCCTTTTCAGGCTTGTGTTGACTCTGCCTGTGACATCAACGCAACGCCTGCCGCGGGTCCGAGCGGCCGAGTTGGTCGGTCGGGGCTGGCTGAACACCGGTGGGCGGGACCTGCGCCTGGGGGACTTCCGCGGCAAGGTGCTGCTGCTCGACTTCTGGACCTTCTGCTGCATCAACTGCCTGCACGTCCTCGACGAGCTGCGCCCGCTGGAGGAGGAGTTCGCCGACGTCCTGGTGACGGTGGGGGTGCACTCGCCGAAGTTCGCGCACGAGGCGGACCCGGTGGCGCTGGCGGCGGCCGTGGAGCGGTACGGGGTGCACCACCCGGTGCTCGACGACCCGGAGCTGACGACGTGGCAGGCGTTCGCGGTGAAGGCGTGGCCGACGCTGGTGGTGGTCGACCCCGAGGGGTACGTCGTGCACGTCGCCGCGGGGGAGGGGCACGTGGAGGCGTTGCGGCGGGTGGTCGCGGAGGTGGTGGCCGTCCACGAGGCGAAGGGGACGCTGCACCGGGGGGACGGGCCGTACGCGCCGCTCGTGCCGGAGGTGACCGAGCTGCGGTTCCCGGCGAAGGCGGTCGACTCCGGGGACGGCACGGTCCTCGTCGCCGACACCGCGCACCACCGGGTCGTGGAGGTGGACCGGGACGGGGAGACGGTCCTGCGCGCCTTCGGCACCGGGGAGCGCGGGCGGGCGGACGGCGTGGACGCCACGTTCTCCGAACCCTCCGGTGTGGCCGTGCTGCCGGACGCGGTCGCCGAGGTGGTGGGGTACCGGTTCGTGGTGGCGGACACGGTGAACCACCTGCTGCGCGGGATCGATCCGGTGACCGGCGCGGTGTCGACGGTGGCGGGGACCGGGGCGCAGTGGCGCAACGGGCCGACCGACGGGCCCGCGACCTCGATCGACCTGACCAGCCCGTGGGACCTGGTGTGGTGGGAACCCGCCGGTGGCGTGGTGGTCGCCATGGCGGGCAACCACACGCTGGGGCTGTTCGACCCGGTGGCGGGGACCGTGCGCAGGTTCGCCGGGACGACGGTGGAGGGCCTCAACGACGGGCCCGCCGCCGAGGCGTTCTTCGCGCAGACCTCCGGCCTCGCCGCCACCGGGGACCGGTTGTGGCTGGTCGACGCGGAGACCTCCGCGCTGCGCTGGGTGGACACCGCGTTCACCGTGCACACCGCCGTGGGCAAGGGGTTGTTCGACTTCGGGCACCGCGACGGCGACGCGGACCAGGCCCTGCTGCAGCACCCGCTCGGGGTGACCGCGCTGCTCGACGGGAGCGTGGTCGTCGCCGACACCTACAACGGGGCGCTGCGCCGGTTCGACCCGGTGACCGGGCGGGTGAGCACGCTGGCGACCGGGCTGGCGGAGCCGTCCGGGGCGGTGCTGGTCGACGGGGAGCTGCTGGTCGTGGCCTCCGCCGCGCACCGGTTGGAGCGGCCGGTGGCCGCCGCGCGGCTCGTCGACGGGCAGGCGCACCAGGTCAAGCGGCCGCCGACCGACATCACCGCGGGTGAGCTGGAGCTGGCCGTGGTGTTCGAGCCGCCGCCGGGGCAGAAGCTCGACCTGCGGTGGGGGCCGTCGACGCGGTTGGAGGTCACCTCCTCGCCGCCGGGGCTGCTGGCCGAGGGGGCCGGTGCGGGGACGGACCTGAGCAGGCGGCTGGTGGTGGCCGAGGGGTTCACCGAGGGGGTGCTGCACGTGGTGGCGCAGGCCGCGAGCTGCGACGACGACGGTGCCGAGCACGGGGCGTGCCACCTGACCAGGCAGGACTGGGGGGTGCCGGTGCGCGTGGGGCCGACCGGACCGGGCCGGTTGGCCCTGGTGCTCGGCGGGCTCGACCGGAACTGATACCACGGCTGCGGGTCGCCTGCGAGTGGACGGTTACCATTCCAGCGGTGGAACACAAGCTCGAGATCCAGATGCTCCAGGACCGCCTGCTCGTCCGCCTCTCCACCGAGGACGGCGAGCGGCGCAGCACCGGCGGCATCGTGATCCCGGCCACCGCGCAGATGGCCCGACGACTGGCCTGGGGGGACGTGCAGGGCGTTGGCACCAGCGTCCGCAACATCCAGGTGGGGGACCGGGTGCTGTTCAACGCCGAGGACCAGCACGAGGTCGAGGTCCACGGCCAGACCTACCTGGTGATGCGCGAGCGCGACGTCCACGCGATCGCCAGCGAGCGCACCGAACACGGAACCGGGTTGTACCTGTAACGGAAGGGTGAGCCGTGCCCGACGAGCACAACTGGCCTGGGTCGAACGGCCCGCACTGGCCGGAATCGCACGCCGAGCAGACCGATCTGCTGCCGAAGGTCCCCGCACCCGCGGGCGGCTGGGACGCCGCCACCGAGCGGTTCGGCCCTTCCGGCGCACCGGTGTCCGGGTCGCTCCCCGAGGAGCCCCCGGCCAAGGCGCGCAACCGGCGCAAGCCCGCGATCATCGCGGGTGCGGTGTTCGGCGCGCTCGTGGTGCTCTACGGGCTCGACCTGGCGCTGTCCTCCGGCAACGTGCCGCGCGGGGTCAGCGTGGCGGGGGTCGAGGTCGGCGGCCTGTCGCACGGGGAGGCCGAGAAGGTCCTGCGCGAGCGGATCGGCCCCCGGCTGTCGCGGCCGGTGTCGGTGCGCGCGGGTGACGTCGAGCAGCAGCTCGACCCGGCGACCACCGGGCTGACCCTGGACTGGTCGGCCACCCTGGAGCAGGCGGGCGACCAGCCGCTCAACCCGATCACCCGGATCGGCTCGTTCTTCAGCAGCTCCGAGGTCGGCGTGGTCACCGGAACCGACGAGCAGAAGCTGACCGTGGCGATGGAGAAGCTGCGCGCGGAGACCGCCAAGGACCCGGCGGAGGGTGGCATCCGCTTCGACGGTGCCACCGCGGTCGCGGTCGAGCCGGTGCCCGGCCAGCAGTTGCGGGTCGACCCCGCGCGCGAGGCCCTGGTGTCGAGCTGGGCCGACGGGCAGACCGTCGAGCTGCCGGTGGACACCACCCCGGTCAAGACGACGAAGGAAGCCGTGCAGGCGGCGTTCGAGCAGGTCGCCAAGCCCGCGGTGTCCGGCCCGGTGATCGTCAAGGGCGAGGGCAAGGACGCCACAATCGAACCCGCCGTCATCGCCACCGCGCTCACCTTCGAGGTGGCCGAGGGCGGGGTGCTCAACCCGAAGGTCGACAACGCCAAGGTCGTCGCCGCGGTCCAGCCGCAGCTCGCCTCCACCGAGAAGGAGGGCAAGGACGCGCAGGTGGTCTTCGAGGGCGGCGCCCCGACGGTCACGCCCTCGGTGGACGGCCTGGGCGTCAAGTACGACACCGCGTTCAACACCCTGCTCGACGTGCTGAAGAAGACCGACGGCCGCGAGATCAAGGTGGAGTACACCAAGAAGCCCGCCGCCGTGACCACCGAGCAGGCCAACCAGTTCGGGGTCAAGGAGGTCATCGGCGAGTTCTCCACCAAGGGCTTCGCCGCCGACTCCGGCGTCAACATCCGCGTGGTGGCGGAGAAGGTCAACGGCGCCATCGTCAAGCCCGGGGAGACGTTCAGCCTCAACGGTTTCACCGGTCCGCGCACCGCCGCGCAGGGCTACGTCGAGGCGGGCGTCATCAAGGACGGCGCCCCCGGCCGCGAGGTCGGCGGCGGCATCTCCCAGTTCGCCACGACGCTCTACAACGCGTCGTACTTCGCGGGCCTCAAGGACGCGGGCCACAAGGAGCACAGCTACTACATCAGCCGCTACCCGGCCGCCCGCGAGGCCACGGTCTTCCAGAACCACGACGGCAGCAGCGTCATCGACCTCAAGTTCACCAACGACGCCCCGACCGGGATCGCCATCCAGACCATCTGGACGTCGAACTCGATCACGGTGAAGATCTGGGGCACCAAGCGCTACACCGTCGAGTCGATCCCCGGCGCCCGCAGCGCCGAGACCGCGCCGCAGGAGAAGCCCGGCCCCACCACGGGCAAGTGCTCCCCGAGCAACGGCGCCCCCGGCTTCACCACCTCCGACACCCGGGTGCTCAAGGACGCGGCCACCGGCCGGGAGGTCCGCCGCGACACCCGCACGGTGAAGTACAACCCGCAACCCAAGATCGTCTGCCCGCCCGCGGCCCCGGCAGGCTGAGCCGAACGGCCCAACGTCGTTTGAGGCCGCCCACCAGGTGAAACCTCCTCGTCGTCCTGATGGACCCGAGGAGGTTTCACCGATGACGAGCATGTCCGGCACGGCCCGCCGCGCCCAGGAGAACAACAGGGTCAAGGTGTTGGGCCGGGCGGGCATGGCCTGCTTCGGCCTGGTGTACCTGATCGTGGCCTACCTGGCGGTGCGCATTGCCGTCGGCGGCGGTGGTCAGGAGGCGGACCAGAACGGTGCGCTGAGCGAGATCTCCAGCACCACCTTCGGTTCGGCGGTCCTGTGGGTCCTCGCGGTGGGGCTGTTCGCCTTCGGCGTCTGGCAGCTCCTGATGGCCGCCGTCAGCTACCACTGGGTGGAGGAGGGCCGCAAGCGCACCTTCAAGCGCGTCGGCGCCGCGGTCCGCGGTGTCGTGGGCATCTCCCTGGGCGTCGCCTCGATCCGCTACGCCACCGGCGGCGGCAGCCAGGGCGGCGACGACAAGCAGCAGGAGTGGACGGCCAAGGTGCTGGAGCTGCCCGCGGGCCGGTTCCTGGTCGGCGCGGTGGCGCTGGTCGTGATCGGTGTCGGCGTGGCGAGCATCGTTTCCGGTGTGCGCAAGTCGTTCATGAAGGACCTGGACACGAGCGAACTGCCCGCCGGGTCGCGCACCTGGGTGGAGCGCCTGGGCATGGTCGGCAACATCGCCAAGGGCGTGGGCATCGCCATCGTGGGCGTCCTGCTGGGCTTCGCGGCCGTGGACTCCAACGCGGGTGAGGCGGGCGGGCTGGACAAGGCGCTGCGGACGCTGGCGGAGCAGCCCTTCGGCACGGCCCTGCTGATCGCGGTCGCCCTGGGCTTCGCCGCCTTCGGCGTCTACTGCCTGGCCGCCGCGAAGGCGCACCGCACGTAGGACTCGAACGGCGAGAGCCCCGACCGCGTCTCGCGGGTCGGGGCTCTTGTCTTTTCAGCGAATGTCGTCTCCGGCGAGCGGGTCAGGACTCGGCGGCGGCCTTCAACCGCTCCAGCGTGACCTCGATGTTCCGCTGGTTCTGCGCGACGCGGTCCCGGACCCCGGTCCCCAGCACCGTGATCGGCAGGTACCACGACGGCCGCCGGTCCCAGGTGCTCTCCGTCAGCGTGCACCCACCGGCACCCGGCTCGATGTCGTACTGCCACCGCGACACCGGCAACCCGAACGACTTCACCTCGAAGGCGAACCGGTTCGGCGCCGCGTCGGTCACCGTCGACGTGGTGGACCACCGCCGCCACCCCCGCCGGTTCGACCCGCGGAACCGGGCCCCCACCGCGGCTCCCGACGCCCCGTCGAGCCACGTGCCGCCGGTGAACTCCTCGGCGGCGGAGGCCATCCCCGGCAGGTCGCTCACCAGCGCGTACACCCGCTCGGCCGAGGCGGAAACCTCCACGCAAGCCTGTGCGGTCGGCTCGGTCACCTAGTCCTCCTCGGTCGGCGGGCGCCTGGTGACGAACACTAGCGGCGCCGTCTCGACCAGTCGATGCCCGGCGCGCGCCTCCTCCACCATCTGCGCCGCGGCGGTGTCGCCGAGTTCCGCGCGCAGCTCCCGCTCGTGCCGCAACCACAGGTCGAACAGGCGCAGCCACCGCGCGTTCGCCCCCTCGTGCACCAGGCGGTCCTCCAGCACCAGCCCGGCCTTCTCCACCATCGCCGTCCAGCTCGACGCGCCCTCGCGGCCGGTGAACACGAACCGCGCGCCCGGCCGCAGCACCCGGCAGACCTCGGTCAGCGCCGCCAGCCGGTCCTGGGCGAACGGCAGCGCGTCGATGCTGACCGCGCCGTCCACGCTGGCGTCCTCCAGGGTCGTGGCGTCGAACGAGCCGCGCTGGAAGTGCGCCCGGCCGAGCAGGCCGAAGCTCTCCGCCCGAGCCGCGGCCGAGCGCAGGGCGGCGGGGGAGAAGTCGATGCCGACCAGGCGGGTGGCGGTGGCCCTGGCGAGCCACAGGCCGGGACCGCCGCGACCGCAGCCGAGGTCGGCCAGGAGCTGGCCGGGCGAGAGCTTGAGCGCGCCCACCACCGTGCCCAGCAGCCACCAGGAGCAGGAGCTGAACGTCTCCAGCTCCGCCGGGCAGTCGTCGCCGAATGCCTCGGCGTAGAGGCGGTGGGTGAGCGGGGTGGTGTTCCCGGTCTCCGCTTCGACCGCGGTCATCGGGCGGCTCTCGCGGCAGTCACAGCTATCACATCGTCGGACGTTACCCTCAGCGGTCGGGCGGTCACACCCCAGGTGGCGCGGCGGCTCAGGTGGTGCGGCGCAGCATCCGGGTCAGACCGGCGGCGACCGTGGTGGCCAGGACCCAGCCCAGCGCCACCAGCACCAGCGAGATCCACTGCGAGGCACCGGAAACCGCCCACCGGTTCTTCTGCCCGAAGTCGACGATGGGCACCAGCAGGTCGAGGGTGTAGACGACCGGGTTCCAGAAGATCTGGTCGTCGCGGTTCCCCTTGACCGGATCGGGTTGCAGGCCGAACCAGACGGCGCCCAGGACCAGGAACGCGATCAGCCACACCAGGGCGCGGGCGGGCCGGTAGCCGTAGCCGACCATCAGCCGCTGCAACCAACTCCACAGCAGCACACCGGGTCCGAGGAAGCGGGAGCCCGCGGCGAGCGCCCGGTAGCGCAGGCGCTGCTTCTCCACCAGCACGTTCGCGGCGTGCTCCTCGTTGCCCGCGGCGCGCAGCATGGTCGCGAGCTGGTCGTACGGGCCGGGCCGGTAGCTGCGCATCCCCGCCCGCAGCCAGGCCAACCGCTGCGCCACCCGGTCGTCGTCCTGCAGCCCGACCGGGTCGGCGAGGGAGTCGTAGCGGAAGTCCTCCAGGTCCATCCGCCCCTCGGCGCGCCAGAACTTCTCGTCGTCGGCGAGGGTGGCGCACCGCAGGTGCCGCAGGTCGACCCGACCGCGCGGCGGTTTGGCCACCAGGACGTGCAGTTCCTGGGTGCGCACACCGAAGGCGTTGAGCGCGACCCTGGTGCTGCCGGACCCGATCTCGGCACCGTTGAAGGTGGTGGTGCGCCCGATCTCGGCGCGGCGCATCCGGATCTCGCCCGCCGCGGCGAACGGGCGGCCGGAGCCGCCGCAGTGCAGGTCGCGGCCGACCTGGGCCACGCGCAGGTCCAACAGCGGCTTGGTGGTGCCGTCGGGGTGGTGGCCGGGGCGCAGCAGCCTGCTGCCGCGCAGGTCGAGGTTGGCGCCCACCTTGACCCCGGGCAGCAGGACGGAACCGAACACCAGCAGCGAGCGGCCGTTGAGGTTGCCGCCGCAACTGAACCGCCTGCCCTCGATGGCGTCGCCGTCGCGGTTGCTGAACACGGAGTTGTCGAACAGCGCGGTGCCCTGCACGGCCACGTCGACGATGCGCACCTGCCCGGCGAACCGCGCGTCCCTGGCGTCGAGGCCACCCCGGATGTCGGTGCCGTCGAGGTGCACGGCCCGGTCCGGGTACGGACCGGCCTGGGCGCGGCTGTCGAACCGCTCCTCGAACAGGTCCCGGTGGTCGGCGCCCGCGGACAGGTCGATCGTGGCGTGGTTGAACCGCAGCGCGCCGCCGATGGAGGCGTTGACGATGCGGACCGTGCCGGTGCTGGCGAACCCGCGGTCGAGGTTGACGTTGCCCTCCACTTTGGACCGATCGGCGATCAGCGCGGCGTTGGCGTCGAAGAACGGGTCGTCCAGCGCGAGCTGCCCCGCGGGCTCGGTGCGCGGCTGGATGGTGGCCCCGCGCATGGAGAAGTCGCTCTCCACCTTGGCGCTGGGCAGGAAGACCTGCCCGAGCGCGCGGAACGGGGTGCCCGTCGCGTCGGTGTCCAGGCGCAGGTTGCCACCGGTGTGCAGGCCGTTGCCGTTGAGCGCGAAACCCCTGGGGTTGCGCAGCAGCGCACCGGCGAAGTCGACGTTCCCACCGCAGCGCAGACCGGGGATGCGGACCTCCCCGGTGGTCTCCAACCGGGCGGCGAGCAGGGCGCCCGCCAACTGGAGCCGGTCGGCGTGCAGGGCGGGCCGGTCCTCGGTGGCGGCGATGCGGGTGTCGCTGAGCACCAGCGAACCGCGCACCTGCGCGTCGGTGAGGTCAACCGTCCCGGCGACGACGGTGCCCGCGCCAAACCGCACGTCGTTGTCGCTGGACAGGTTGCGCCCCAGCAGACCGGGCAACCGGCAGTCGGTGAACTCCACCCCGGCCAACCGCGCCTGCCGCACGTCCGGCGGCTCGGCGAACCGGCAGCGGACGAACTCCAGCAGGTACGGCGATTCCACCCCGCGCAGGTCCAGCACCCCGACCAGGTACCGGTCGGCGATGCGCACCACCGGCGCGGTGTTCGGCCTGCGCCTGCGCAGCACCCCACCCCGGTCGTCCTGCTCCACGACCCGCTTGACCACCTCGGCGGCGGCCAACCTGGCCGACTCCGGCGGGTGCGGGTCGTGCGGGTCGAACCCGATCTGGAACGGCTCCCCGTTGTCCGCCACCGCAACCCCCCTCGACAGCCCGGGGGTACGACGTACGCGGGTGACGCCCCGTTCCCGCCCGGCCACCCGGAGTGTGCCAGGCGACCGACGGGACCGGTCCGGGATCGGCCCCCACAGCAGCCACCCCCGACACCCGCCCGCCCACCAGCCACCAGGAACCCGCCCGGCGCAGCGGCCGACCGCCCCGAAACCGGCGGCCCGGCTACGGCCACGCCCGGGTGGGTGGTTCTGCTTGGGTGGGGGAGCGATCACGTGCAAGCCTGTCCGGGCAGTGGGGCACTCCTTTCGCCCCACTCGGTCACGCCGGGCACGTGATCGCCGTAGGGGCCCCGCCCAA
>NZ_AYXG01000161.1 GCF_000564855.1 Actinokineospora spheciospongiae | reverse complement strand
GCAGATCCACCCACCCGGGCACCAGCGACAAAATCCCGGCCCTTGAGCCGAAGCACACGGCGCAGCCCCGGCGCAGCGGACCCCCCGGACACCACCACCAAACCCCGGCCCTTGATCCGAAGCACACGGCGCAGCGGACCACCCGAGCACCACCAAACCCCGGCTCTTGAGCCGAAGCACGGAGCGATCCCGAAGCGGACCCCACCCGAGCATCAACAAACCCCCGGGCTCGAACCACCGCTCAGCGCAGCACCTTTCGATGCTCATGCGTGTAAGCCACGATCTCGTCACTCCGCCCACCCAGCAGCTTGACCACCCACTCCGGGTCTGCCAGCAACGCCCGCCCCACAGCCACCAGGTCGAACTCCCCGGCCTCGAACTGCTCCACCAACCGCTCCACCCCGGCGAAGGACGCCGCACCGTCCCCCTTGCTCAGGAACGCCGTGTCCAGCCCCACCGAGCCGACCGTGATCACCGGCAGCCCGGTGACCTTCTTGGTCCACCCCGCGAGCCCGAGTTCCCCGTCCCGCCCCGGCAGGTCCGGGAAGGCGGGCAGGTAGTGCCGCCGGGTCGACGGGTGCAATGCGTCCACGCCCGCGGCGACCAGCGGCGTGAGGACTTCCTCCAGTTCGGCCGGTGACCCGGCGATGCGGGCGTCGAAGTCGCTGTCCTTCCACTGCGAGTAGCGGAAGACGATGGGGAAGTCGGGGCCGACCTCGGCGCGCACGGCGGCGACCACCTCGGCGGGGAAGCGGGCGCGGGCGGCGCGGGAGCCGCCGTGGGCGTCGGTGCGGTGGTTGGTGCGGTCCCAGAGGAAGCCGTCGAGCAGGTAGCCGTGGGCGCCGTGCAGTTCCAGGCCGTCGAAGCCGACGGACTTGGCGTTGCGGGCCGCTTCGGCGTAGGCGCGCAGGGCCGTGTCCAGGTCCGCCGTGGTCATCGCGCGGCCGACCTGGTCGCCGTTGGTGGCGATGCCGGAGGCGCTGACCGTTTCTGCATCGGGGTGGTACGCCGGTTCGGCGCCGCGCTGCGAGCCCAGGTGCCACAGTTGCGGGATGATCCGGCCGCCTTCGGCGTGCACGCGCCGCACCACGTGCGCCCACCCGGTCAGGCTCTCCTCGCCGTACAGGTGCGGCACGTCCGGGTCGGGGCCGGTGGCCGGGTCGGGGATGTAGGTGCCCTCGGTGATGATGAGGCCCACCCCACCCGCCGCCCGGCGCGCGTAGTACTCGGCCACGTCGGTGCCCGGGACGCCGCCGGGGGAGTGCCTGCGGGTCATCGGCGCCATGGCGAACCGGTTGGCGGTGCGCAGCGAGCCGAGGGAGAACGGGGTGTCCAGTTCCTTGCCGACCACCGGATCGCGAGATCCGTCCGCACTCGACGATGTCGTGCTCCGCAGGGGTTCGCTCATGATTCGCACTGTAATCGCCGTCGGGCGAGGCGTTCCGTGAGCATTCTGACAGCTCAGGTGGGAATGCGGGACGTGTCCCGCAGCGGTGCCGCACCACCCGGCCCGCGGACCAGGCCGTTCACCCATTCCGCGCGAGGTCTCACCGATTTCGTCGGTACTCGACGATGGCATCGCGAGTGCGATCCGGCCGTCATCGCACCCGGGCCGCGACTTTCCGGGCCACCGGGTGTGTGGCAGGCGGTCGCGGCGTCGAACGGTCCGGTCGATGGGACTGATCGAAACTCCTCGTTGGACTCCCCGCCCGGGCGCGGGCACCGTGGGGGCATGCCCCGGACAGCCCTGCCGCAGACCGACCGCCGCCGCCACGCCGTCGGGTTCCACCTGGTCGCGGTCGTGTTCGCCATCGCGCTGGTGTTCTCCACGCTGCCCACCCCCCTCTACGGGCTCTACCAGTTGCGCGACCACTTCGCCGCCCCGGTCATCACCGTGGTCTTCGCCGCGTACGCCGTCGGGGTCATGGCGGGGCTGTACTTCGCGGGCCACATCAGCGACTGGGTCGGCAGGCGGCGGGTGGTGCTGGCCGGGACGGTCACCGAACTGGTGTCCGCGGTGGTCTTCCTGGTGTGGCCGGAGGTGCCGGGGCTGATCGTGGCCCGGCTGCTCTGCGGGGCGGGCATCGGGGTGCTCACCGCCACCGTCACCGCGCACATGGGCGAACTGCGCGCCGTCGCCCGCCCGGCCGAGCACCCGTCCCGGGCGGCGCTGGCGGCCACGGCGGTGACCATGGGCGGGCTGGCGCTCGGACCGGTCGTCGGCGGGGTGCTCGCCGAGGTCCTCGACGCGCCGCTGACCGGGGCGTTCGTGCCGTTCGTGGTGCTGTTCGCGCTGTCATTGCCGCTGCTGCCGCTCATCCCGGAGACCGTGGACCGGCCCGCGCGGCCGCCCGCCTACCGGCCGCAGCGGGTGTCGGTGCCCGCGCGGTCGCGGGCGGCGTTCCTCTCGGCGGCGGCCGGGGTGTTCGTGGCGTTCGCGGTGCTGGGGCTGTTCACCTCGCTGGCACCGACGCTGATGGCGGGGGTGTTCGACGAGCCGTCGCGGGTCGTCGGGGGGTTGGTGGCGTTCGCCGTGCTCGGGGCCGGGGCGGTCGCGCAGGTGGGGTTGGCCGGGCTGGACGCTGCGGTGCGGTCGCGGTGGGGGGTCGCGGCGATGCTGGCGGGGCTGGTGCTGACGCCGGTGTCGGCGCTGCTGGGGGTGGAGTTGCTGTTCTGGGTCGGTGGGGTGCTGGGTGGGGCCGGGTCGGGGTTGCTGTTCCGGTCCTCGGTTGAGACCGTGAGCGGGCTCGCGGCGCCGGGGGCGAAGGCTGAGGTGTTGGCGGCGCTGTTCCTGGCGGCTTATGTGGGGATCGCGCTGCCGGTGTTGGGTGTGGGGTTGGTGTTGGTGTGGTTGCCCGCGGCGGTGGCGTTGGTGGTGTTCGCTGTGCCGATGTCGGGGTTGGTGGTGTGGGCGGCTCGTGCCGGGCGTCGTTCCTGAGCCGTGTCCTGCGAAGCCCGGTCTTTCGGGTGGGGGTGCCCGGCTGGGTGGTTGGCCGTCAGGTCAGCGGTGTCGTGGGTGGGGCTGGTCTGTTGGTGGGTGGGGTGAAGAGCTCCAAGAGGGCGCGGGTGGCGCGGCTGGGGGTGGTCGCGGCGGCTGTGGCGACGGAGAACTGCCAGGTCAGGTCGCTGTTGCGGAGGGGGAGGACGGTCAGGCCGGGGGAGCGGGGCAGGGCAACGTCTGGGACGACGGCCACGCCGAGGTCGGCGCGGACGTAGTCGGGCACCGTGGTCAGGTCGGCGACCTCGATCGCCACCCGGCGGGGGGTGCCCAGGGTGGCGTAGGCGCGGTCGACCGCCAGGCGGTTGCCGAAGCCGGGGAGCGTGTCGATGAACGCCTCGCCCGCCAGTTCCGCCAGGCCGATCGCCGACGCGGTGGCCAGGGGGTGGTCGGTGGGCAGGAGGGCCACGTAGGGTCTGCTCGCCAGTTCGCGCGCCGACAGGCCGACCAGGTCGGTTCGGGGGAGGCCCAGCACGGCGATGTCCAACCTGCCCTGGCGGACGTCGTCGGCCAGGCCGGTCGAGCCGGTGGGGGAGGCGGTGACGTGCAGGTCGACCAGGGGGTAGCGGGCGCGGAAGGCGCGGAAGAGGGCGGGCAGGTCGACGACCGGGATGCGGGTGAGGGTGCCGATCCGCACGCTGCCGCGCAGCCCGCCCTCGGCCTCCCGCACCGATTCCCTGGCCCGTTGCAGTGCGGCGAGGGCGGCGCGCGCCTCGGGCAGGAACGCCCGGCCCGCCGCCGTCAGCGAGACCTGCCGGGTGGAGCGGTCGAACAGGGTCGCCTTCAACTCGGTCTCCAGGGAGCGGATGCCCGAGGACACAGTGGACTGCACCGCGTACAGGCGCTCGGCGGCCCGGGTGAAGTTCAGTTCCTCGGCGACCGCCACGAAGTACTCAAGCTGCTTGAGGTCCACGGGGGCGATCCTGCCACCCGCTATGCTCGTCGGGAAGTCGAGGAGGGGTCGATGAGTCCACAGTGGTCGGTTGAGCGGGTGGTGCTGCGGGTCGGGGGGCGGGATCGCTCGCTCACCGTGGTCCGCCCGGCGGTGGCCGGTGGCGGTCTGCTGATCGCCTTCCACGGTTCCGACCAGAGCGGCGAGCGGTTCCGCGAGTTCTCCGGCGGGGTGTTCGACGCCTTCGCCGCCGACGGGGTGACCGTGGCCTACCCCGACGGGCACCAGGGCCACTTCAACGACGCCCGGCTCGGCGTCGACTTCCCCGCCCGCCGCGACGACGTGGACGACGTGGGCTTCACCGAGGCGGTCATCGACCACGTCGGGGCCACGCGGGTGCACGTGGTGGGCTACTCCAACGGTGGGTCCATGGTCATCCGCCTGGTCCACCAGCTCGGCTCCCGCCTCGCGGGCGCGACCACCATCGCCGCGACCCAGCCCGCGCCGGAGAACCTGCTGCCGATGGACAGCCCGGTCGTGCCGGTGCCGGTGCTGCTGTTCCACGGCACCGAGGACCGGTTGGTGCCGTACGCGGGCGGCGTGAACAGCCTGTGGGGCTCCGAGTCGCGCGGTCTCGGGCGGTCGGCGCGGGAGACCGCCGCCTACTTCGCCGAGCGCAACGGCATCACCGCCGAGCCCACGACCACGCTGGTGGCGGAGGTGGGCGCGGACCGGACCGGTGTCGAGCGGCTGGACCACCGCCAACCCGGCCACGAGCCGGTCACCCTGTTCACCGTGCACGGCGGCGGTCACGTGATCCCGGGCCCGGTGAAGGCCCCCCTCTTCCTCGGCCGCACGACGCGGCGGGTGTCGGTGGTCGAGGAGATGCGAGACTTCTTCCGGCTCGGGTAGTGCGCGTCCACCGCCGAACGGACCCGTGCGGCTCCGGGTGGTGATCGAACGAGAGCCGCGCTGACGATTCCCGAGCGGACCCCGGCCGGTTGCTCCCCGCCGATGCCGGAACACCCCGCCCGCTGCGCGGGCGACCGTCGTCATCGGCGGTCGGGGAGGTGCGGGACTTCTTCGGGTCAGGTGGTCGGTGGCCATCCTCACCTGCGCACTCGGGGTGCGAGGGTCCGCAGGTCTTGACAAGAAAGAGCGGTATCTTCCCGACATCCGGGCATCGCCTGGACGGGCCGCGCCCGGTGCGGGAGGGTGTGGGCGTCGACCACCGTCCACGTCCACAGTGGACCAGGAAGGAACGGGTGCCCACGTTGGCTGTTCTCCCCTCTCGCGGTGCGGCGCGGGCCGGTGTCCTGGCGGCGGCCACGGCGCTGTTCGCGGTCGCCCCGGCCGTGCCCGCCTCGGCCCACGTCACCGTGTCGCCCACGGCGGTCAGCAAGGAGGGGGTGTCCCGGCTCACCTTCCAGGTGCCGAACGAGTCCCCGACGGCGGGGACGGTCTCGGTTCGGCTGACCCTGCCGCTGGACACCCCGGTCACCTTCGCCATGCCCGCGGCCAAGCCCGGCTGGACCACGGCCATCGGGGAGGAGGACCTGGACAAGCCGTTGGACATCGACGGGTACGAGGTCACCAAGACCGTGCACACGGTGACCTGGACCGCCACCCCCGGCACCCGGCTGGAACCGTCGACCTTCACCCTCTTCGAGGTCCTGCTCGGCGAGCTGCCGCAGAACACCGACAAGATCCTGCTCCCGGTCACCCAGACCTACGACGACGGCAAGGTCGTCGACTGGGCCGACCCGCCCCTGCCCAATGGCGATGAGCCCAACTCCCCGGCCCCCGTGCTCACCCTGACCGACGGTGGCGCGGAGCACGACGCGCACGCCGCTCCGGCCGCTCAGCAGACCACGGCCGGGACACCGTGGCTGGCGGTCTCCGCGCTGGTCGTGGGGGCGCTCGCGCTCGGCCTGTCGATCGGCAACCTGCTGGCCCGCAGGCGCAAGTCCGCTTGAGCGTTCGGCCGGGGCCGTGTGGCCCCGGCCGGACGGGCCGTCAGCCGCCGGGCCACCAGCGCGACAGCGGCGAGGTGCCGTCCTCGCGCCTGCGCGACGTGGCGGCCAGGACACCACCGCCGACCAGGAGCAGGGCCACGCCGATGCCCAGGGGCAGGGCGATGTCCGCACCGGTACTGGCCAAGCCGCCGTCGGACTTACGCCCCGCCGCGTCCGAGGTGGAGCCGCCCGTCGAGCCGCCCCCGGCGGTCCCCGGGGTCGGGCCGCCCGCCGTGCCGCCGCTGATCCCGTCGCCGCCCACCGGGTCGGGGCCGGGGGTGGGCGGTGGGGGCGCGTCACCCGCCAGCAGGGTGATCGTGGCGTCGTCGGCGCCGGTCAGGGGTTCGCCGGTGTCGCCGACGGCGGGGGTGGGGCTCGCGGTGTAGGTGGCGGTGTTCTTCAGTTCCGTCGTGGCGTCGTCGGTCGGGGTGGTCGTCGTGCAGCGGATGCCGTTGGCCGCCCCGGCGCGCAGGCCCTCGCCGGTCAGGGTGAAGTCGCAGTCGGGTGCGCGGTCGTTGTCGACCTCGACCACCACGGGCACGTCGCCGATGTTGCGGACGGTGACGGTGAAGTCGACGTCCTCGCCGTGCTTGGCCTGCTCGCGGTCGGCCGTGGTGCTGATGGTCAGCGCCGGGTTGATCACCGTGACCCGCAGCGGGGTCGCCTGGGTGCGCATCAGCCGGTTCCCGCCGTCCACCGCTGAGGCCAGCGCCTGGTTGTCGAAGCTGCGGTCCGGGACCGCGGTGCAGGTCCTGGTCGCGGTCTCACCGGGGGCCAGGGTCGGGATCGGCTCGGGCAGGCAGTCGGGGGGCAGGGTCGGGCTGGTGATCCGCACGTCGGTCACCGGGCCCTCGGCCGCGGTGGCGGTGCTCGTCACCGCGAAGGTCAGGGTGACCCCCTCGGTCACCCGCACCGGGGTGCGGTCGACCTGCTGGGTCAGGGTGATCAGCGGGTCCAGGACGGTGACGGCGACCGGTTCGGCGGTGGCGGTCACCCCGGCCCCGCCCACGTCCACCGCGGTGAGCGCGGCGACCACCTCCAGGGACTCGCTCGGGGTGGTGGTGCAGGTGGTCTCGGCGGTGGCGCCGGGGGCCAGCGACGGGATCGGGTCGGGGGCGCAGTCAGGCAGGTCGGCGACGGCCACCCGCAGGTCGCTCAGGGCCTCGTCGGCCTCGTCGCCGGTGTTGGTCACGGTGAAGGTCAGCTCGACGGAGTCGCCCCGGTAGACGGTGTCCTCGTCGACCGCGGTCACGATGGTCGCCGCCGGGGCGATGACGGTCACCAGGACCTGCTGGCTGGTGATGGTCACCGTGGCGCCGGTGGCGTCCAGGCCGGTCAGCCTGCCCGCGCTCTCGAAGCTCTCGGCGGGCGCGGTCGCGGTGCAGGTGAACCTGGTCGAGGTGCCCGCCGCCAGGGTGGTGCCCGTCGGGCCCGCGCAGTCCGGGGCCGCGCCGTCGGCGTAGGCGATGCCGGTCAGCGGGGCGGTGGTGTTGTTCGTCAGGGTCACCGCGAACACCACCGGGTCGCCCTCGCGCACCACCAGCCGGTCCGGGACGCGGGTGACGGCGTAGTCGGGCAGCTCGACCTGGACCTCGGCGCTCGCCGACGCGCTCACCGTGCGCCGCTCGCCGCCGGGGCCGACCAGGTAGGTGCCGGTGGCCGTGGCGGTGTTGGTGAACCGCGGGCCCGCGCCCGCCGGTTGCAGGCAGGTGACCCGGGTCGTCGCCCCGGGCGCCAGCGGCGGCAGGGCGGTCGGGGTGCAGCGGATCTCCTCGGACGCCGGATCGCTGGTGTCGGTGAGGGTGACCCCGGTGAGCGGGAGGGCGCCGTCGTTGCGGACGTCCACGGTGAAGGTGGCCAGCTCGCCCTGGGTGACCGGCTCGGTCGGGCCGGTGTTGACCACCGAGATCGACGGGGCCACGGTCTCGGCCAGCACGACGTTGTGCACCATCACGAAGTCGCCGATGCCCGCCACGCCGATCTCGACCTCGCCGGAGTCGTTGTCGGCGAGGGTGGGGCGGATCGTCTTGGCGTCGACGCTGAGGTTGTTCACCGGCCGCTTCGCCGGGTCGACCGGGTCGACGGCCCCGACCGCGCAGGAGCGGAAGAAGTCCTCGGTCTTGCGCCCGCCGCAGGGTTCGACCGCGGCGGCGCCGTCCACTGTGAACGTCTCCCCGCCCTGGCGCCAGTCGCCGTCGTAGGCGGTGAGGCCGATGGCCACGTCGGCGGTGGAGCGGTTGCGGGCGACCCCGGGGAGGACGACGCTCGTGCCGGTCAGGCCGGGGACCAGACCGGGCAGCAGGCCGTCGACCAGCGTGGGGAAGCCGGGCACCAGGGGCTCGATCAGACCGGGCAGCAGGGCGCCGCTCTTGGGCAGGTCGTCGGTGTAGAGGTCGATCACCCTGGGCTGGGTGTAGGGGGCCCGGGGCTCGTCGTAGCCGAACACCACGACGACCGACCAGCCGCCGGAGCAGCCGGGGCCGGTGGGCGCCCAGACGTTGCTGACCGACAGCGGGATCGGCGTCCCGGTGGGTGCGCCCGCGAACGCCCGCGTGACGTCGGCCCAGTCGCTGTAGAGCTGGCTGGGCTCGGTCAGCCCGTCGGTGGTGCGGAAGTGGGCGGGGTCGCGCCGCACCGGCACCGGGGTGCCGCCCGCCACCGCGATCCGCACCTGCTGCTGCGCCGGGGACGCGGCGGCCGGGGGCGGCGGCGGCTCGCCCTGCAACAGCAGCGGGCGCACGCAGTTGACCCCGGAGAAGCCGATGAACGTGCCGGTGTGCCCGCCCCAGTTGAGCTGCGCGTGCCGCACGGTCGCCCCGGCCGGGATGGTGATCTCCGCCCGGCTGGAGGTGAACGAGTCCGGGCGGCCGTCGTCGTCGGCCAGGTGCATGTAGTACCCGTTGTTGTTGCCGCTGTTGTCCAGCAGCGCGCTGTCGGACGGCCCGGCGGCCGCCGTGGCCGCGGCGCACTCGGCGGGGGAGTGGTCCCCGGACACCTCCTCGCCCACCGGGCAGCGCAGCACGCTGTTGCCCGCCTGGAGGAAGTCCCCGTACACCGCGTCCCGGTACCCGGGCGCCACGGTCGGGCCCGGCGGCGCGGGCAGCAGACCCGGCTGCGCCACGTCCGTCGACGGCGCCACCCCGCCGGGCGCGGCCACCTCGGAACCGGGCACGACGGCGAAGACGAGCAGCAGCAGGCCGATGGCGGCCCAGATGCGGTACACGGGGACTCCCTCAGGGCCAGCGGATCAGGGGGCGGGCGGGTTCGTCGGCGATCGGTGCTCGGTGATGGTGGTGCGCTCCCAGCGCCGCCGCGGCGCCTGGGACGGGCTCGCCCCGGCATCGGAGCGGGTGGTGTCGTGCACGTCCAGCTCGATCGTCCGCACCGGCGGCGCCGCCTGGCGCAACCGCGACGGCAGCGCCGGGGCGGTCACGGTCAGCTCCAGCGCGGTGCGCATCGGCACCCCCAGCGCACCCCACAGGTCCGGCCCCCGCGCCACCGGCGACCAGCCCAGCCGCAGCGGCAGCGCCGTGGTCAGGGCGTGCAGCGACCCGCGCAGGTGGTCCACGCCCAGCGCGTCCTGCTCGGCGTGCGCGCCGATGACCGCGCCGAGCAGCTCGTTCTCCTCGACCGTGTCCGCCGCCCAGGCCGTGACCAGGTACGACAGGTGGTAGCTGCGCAGCGGGGCGACCGTGCCGGTGACCCGGCCGTCGGCGTTGCGCACGCGCACCCGCGCCGCGGGCACCCCGTCGAGGTCCTCCGCCACCCCGAACAGGAAGACGTTGAGGATGCCCGCGCGCCGGGGTCTGCGCTGGATGCCCGCGAGCAGTCCGGGCGGGTCGAAGCCGATCTCCGTGCCGGGCGCCAGCTCGGAGTCGAGCCACGCCCGGATCGAGGAAGCCATGTCTGCCAGCACGCTGAGCAGTCTCCGGCGCCGCGGGTCCCCCGGGCAGCCGTGCGGCGGCCCGCCCCGCGGCCACCGCCGGTTGCCCTCGAGGGCAACCGCGGGTGGCCGTGCCGTTGCGCGCGCGACGGGCCGGACGGGGGCCGCGCGGTGCCAGCCTGGTCGTCGTCCGATCCGGTTGACAACGGGGAGAGTCGATGCCCAACTATCTGGCTCCAGGTGTGTACGTCGAAGAGGTGTCGTCCGGCTCCAAACCCATCGAGGGCGTCGGCACGGCGGTCGCGGGATTCGTCGGCTTCGCCGAGAAGGGCCCCGTCTCCGAGCCCACCCTGGTCACCAACTGGACCCACTTCACCCGCACCTTCGGCGGTTTCGTCGAGGGCGCCTACCTGCCGCAGTCCATCTACGGCTACTTCCTCAACGGCGGCGGCGCCGCGTACGTGATCCGGCTGCCCCAGCCCGCCGTGGACAGCGAGCAGCCCGCGGCCAACCACGCGGTCGTGCCCGCCGCGTCGGGCGACGACCAGCCCGCGTTCACCGTGCGGGCGCTGACCAAGGGCGACGACCTGAGCGTGTCGGTCGGCGAGGCCGGCCAGCCCGGCGAGGACACCTTCAAGCTCGACGTGCTGCGCGCGGGCAAGGTGGTGGAGTCCTTCGACAACGTCACCGCCAAGCGCGGCCCGCACCACGTGGCCACCGTCGTGGCCAAGCAGTCCAAGCTGATCGCCCTGGACGACAGCAAGTCCACCGCGGTCGCGCTGCCGAAGAAGGACGCCGCCGTCGCGCTGGTGCCCAGCTCGCCGCCGCCCGCCAAGGTCAGCGCCGCCTCCTACGTCGGCGACCCGATCGACCGCACCGGCCTGGGCGGGTTCGAGGCCATCGACGAGATCACCATGGTCCTCGCCCCGGACCTGATGTCGGCCTACCAGCACGGCCTGATCGACGCCGAAGGCGTCAAGGCGGTGCAGTTGGCCATGGTCGCGCACTGCGAGCTGATGTCGGACCGGGTGGCCGTCCTGGACCCGCCGCCCGGGCTCAACTCCCAGCAGGTCAAGGAGTGGCGCACCGAGTTCGCCGGGTACGACACCAAGTACGGCGCCCTCTACTGGCCGTGGGTGCAGGTCATGGACCAGAGCAGCGGCAACCGGATCTCCGTGCCGCCCAGCGGCCACGTCGCCGGGGTCTGGGCCCGCAGCGACGAGACCCGCGGCGTGCACAAGGCCCCCGCCAACGAGGTGCTGCGCGGCGTGGTCTCCCTGCACACGGTCATCAGCCGCGCCGAGCAGGAGCAGCTCAACCCGCTCGGCATCAACTGCATGCGCGCCTTCCCCGGCCAGGGCATCCGCGTCTGGGGCGCCCGCACCCTCTCCAGCGACCCGGAGTGGCGCTACGTCAACGTGCGGCGGCTGTTCAACTTCATCGAGGAGTCCATCCTCAACGGGACCAACTGGGTCGTGTTCGAACCAAACGACGCCTACCTGTGGGAATCCGTGCGCCGGGTCGTCGGCGCGTTCCTCCAGCGCATCTGGCGCAGCGGCGCCCTGGTCGGCCGATCCGCCTCCGAGGCCTACTACGTCAAGTGCGACGAGGAGAACAACCCCCCGGAGAGCCGCGACGCGGGCAACCTGTTCATCGAGATCGGCGTCGCGCCGGTCAAGCCCGCGGAGTTCGTGGTGTTCCGCATCTCGCAGATGCCGCAGGGCGCCGCGCTCGAAGAGTGACCTGTCCACCCCCGTTCCTCAAGGAGTGACCCATGACCATGCCCCGCGTGTCCATGGCCAGCAGCAACACCTCCACGCTGGTCAGCGCCGCCCGCTTCGTCGTCCAGTTCGACGGCGGTTCCGAGATCACCTTCTCCGAGATGTCCGGCATCACCTCCGAGGTCGAGGTCACCGAGTACCTGGCCAGCGGCAAGGTCGGCGTGTCGATGTCCAAGCAGTTCGGCAAGACCAAGCCCGCCACCGTCGTCCTCAAGCGCGGTGTCGACCAGGACTACGCGCTGTGGACCTGGCACCAGGAAGTCCTCGCCGGGCAGTCCACCGCCCGCCGCACCTGCTCGCTGATCCTGCTCGACATGGCCAACGTGCCCAAGCAGACCTACCAGCTCCTCAACGCCTGGCCGTCCAAGCTGGAGATCGGCGGCCTCAAAGCGGGCGGCAGCGAGGCCGTCATCGCCACCGTCACCCTCACCTGCGAGCAGATCGACCTCACGAAGGGCTGATGATGACCGCCACCGCCGAAGCCGCGGGGCCCGGCCTGCGCACCGAGTACCCGTTCGTCCTGCCCCGCGGCTTCGCCGACGAACACGGCACCGTCCACCGCGACGGCGTGCTGCGGCTGGCCACCGCCAAGGACGAACTGACCGCCCACGCCGAACCCCTGGTGCGGCAGAACCCGGCGTACCTGTCGATCTACCTGCTGATGCGCACGGTGGGCAGGCTGGGCACCCTCCCGGTGGTCGACCGGTTCGTGGTGGAGCACCTGTTCGCCTCGGACCTGGCGTTCCTGCAGGACCTCTACCGCCGGGTCAACCAACAGGGCCACACCGAGGCCGAGGTCGCCTGCCCCGAGTGCGCCCACCGCTTCCTGGTGGACGTGGCCGGTGAGGTCACCGGGTGAGCGCCCCACCCGACCGGCTGTGGGAGGAGATCGTCTACATCGCCTACTACCTGCACTGGTCGTTCGACTCGATCCTGGAACTCGACCACCGCACCCGGGCCAGGGTCATCCAGGAAATCGGCAACATCAACGCCCGCATCGACGGCGCTGACCAGGACGAGTACTGACGGGAGGACCGACCCATGCCACTGTGGCCCCTGCGCCGCCCCCGCCGCACCACCGCCCCCGGCGCGACCACCGCCCCGACGGCTGCCCCGAGCCCTGCTGACCCGACCGCCGCCACCGACCCGACCGCCGCGGAACTGACCACCGCCACTGAGCCGATCACCGCCGGCGACTTGACCGCCGCAGAGCTGGCCACCGCCACTGAGCCGATCACCGCCACCGACTCGACCGCCGTCGAGCCGATCACCGCCACTGAGCCGATCACTGCCGTCGAGCCGATCACTGCCGTCGAGCCGATCACCGCCGCCGAGCCGATCACCGTCACCGGGGCCACAGCGCCCGCCAGTGGGTCCGGTGTGGACTCGCGGCCGCCGTTGCCGGGTGCGCGGTCTGCGGCGGGAGCAGCGCCGTCGCCCCTCGTCGGGGGCGACGGTGGTGCGGGTGCCGCTCGGGTCGCGGCGGAGCAGGCAGCGGAACGAGTCGCGGCGCCCCGGGTGGCGGAACAGGTGCCGGGGCGGCGGCGGGCGGCGTGGCGGTCGCTGCCCGCGATGCCCGGCACGGTGCCGGTCGACCCGCCGCTGACGGTGGTCACCGAGGCGTTCGGGGTGCTGTCGGGGTTCGCGGTGGCACCCGCGGTCGAGCGGTCCGCCGGGCTGCCCGGCCGGGTGGCCGGGATCGTGACGCCGGTTCCCGTCGCCGAACCCGTGGACGCGGCGGGGGAGTACGCGCCGCCGGTGGTGGTCGCGGCGCGGCCCCGGGCGCTGCCGGTGCGAGTGCGGGCGGGAGCGGCCCCGGTGCCGCTCACGGTGGCCGACGACCGGTGGGTGTCGGAGCCGGTGGTGCCGCAGAAGCCGGTGCGGCCGTCGGCGTTCATGCACAAGGCCTACCAGGAGAAGGACCGGGTGCTGGCGGAGCTGTACCTGGAGGCGGAAGGGGAGCGCTCGCCCGCGCCGGTCCGGCTGCCGCCCCCGCCGGTGGCCGAACCACCGCGCCCGGAGACCCCGCGCCCGGAACTCCCGACCTCGGTGGAGGCGCGACCGACCGCCGCGCAGGCACCGGTGGTGCGCCCGCCCGGCAGGCGCGCGTCGCTGGCCGAGAGCCGCAGACTCGGCCTGGGCCGCACCCCGACCACGGCGACCCCGCCCCCCGCCGCCGCAGAACCCACCGAGGCGCAGCCGCCGGACGAGCCCGCCAGAACCGCACCGGAGCAGGCTGCCACCACCGGGTCAGCTTCCAGCCCCGAGCCGGGGCAGGCTGCCACCGCTGCGTTGGCTTCCGGTGTTGAGTCGGGGCAGGTGGCTGCCGCTGGGATGGTTTCCGGTGCCGGGTTGGGGCAGGCTGCCACCGCCGGGTCGGCTTCCGGTGTTGAGTCGGGGCAGGTGGCCACCGCTGCGTTGGTTTCCGGTGTTGAGTTGGGGCAGGTGGCTGCCGCCGGGGCGGCTTCCGGCTCTGAGCTGGGGCAGGCTGCCACCGCTGCGTTGGTTTCCGGTGTTGAGTCGGGGCAGGTGGCTGCCGCTGGGTTGGTTTTCGGTGTCGAGCGGGAGCAGGCTGCCTCCGCCGCGTCGACCTCCGGCACCGAGTCGGGATCGACCCCGCCCACCTCGTTCCCCGCCGTGGCCGGGAGCTTGCACGCGCCGTCGGGCACACCCGCGCACCTCGCCGGGGAACTGAACCTGATATCCGAAGTGGACAATGCGTTTCCTGGTCCCGCGCCGGAATCCCCGCTCATCCACGCCACGCGCCCGCCCTCAGCCGCCGCAGGCACCACGGCCGAGTGGGACGACGCCACCGCCGAACCGCAGTGGACCCACGCTGCGAACCGGCCGGTCGAACCCGACCACGCTGCCACCGAGCACGACGAACAGCCCCCGACCGGCATCCCACTGCCCGAGTCCCAGACACCGCCGGGCCCCCCAGCGCCATCCGATCCCGCTGCGCTGTCCGAGTCTCCCGCACCTGCCACTCCGTTGCCGGAGGTCGATCCGGTCGACCCTCGCGCGGCCAACACCGAGGGATCTCTCGAGGTTTCCCTCCCGTTAGCCGACCCATCAGTGAAAACCGGGGGCGGCGCGGCCTCCCCGCTGATCGGCACCGCCCCTCAGCGCACGGACGCGGCACCGCTCGGGACAGTGTTCCCGGTGGCGTCCCGGACACCCGCCACCGCGACTGGGGAAGCCGCGTTGCCGGTTGTCCACCGGGATGCGAGCGCACTGCCCGGATGCCCCGGGCCGCACATCACCCCGGAGACCGGGCCCAGCACGCCCACTTCGCCGGATGCGCCCGCCACCCCGCCCATGACACCGGCTCGCAACGACCCGCCCTCCACCCAGCGAGCAGACAGGCGAGGGGATACGGGCGTCCCAGCGACCCCACTCACCGGAACCGCCGTGCCTGCCGACTCGCGGGACGGCGCTCCCGCACGCGTCGTTCCCGTCGAAGCCCCCGCACCGACCACACCCGGAACCCCGCTGCCCGTGCTCCGGCGCGACGAAGCCACGGCGTGGGACACCCCGCCGACCAGGCCCGCCGACCCCCTCTCCGGGAGTGCTGCGTCCGACGGTGGACTGATCGGGAGCCCCGTCCCCGGTGATCCGCTTGCCACGGGCGCGGTCCCCCTCAACGCACCGGCCAATGCCACCGCCCCGCAGCCTGGCAGCATCCCATTGACCCCGGGTTCGGCACCGGCTACCCGCGACGCGGCGCCCGCCTCCCCACAGGACGAGGACCCTCCGCAGGCCAAAGACGCCCTGCCTGTCATCCGCCGGGTCCGAGGTGCGGCCACCGAGAGTACGGCGGCTGGTGAGCATGGTGCGGTAGCCCCGGTGACCGGTGGTTTCCACCCCGCCGCCATGGCTGCCGAAGCCGCTGCCCCGCCGAGCGGGAACAGCTCCACCACGCCGGGGTTGGCCGCCGACCTGGGTTCCGCCATACCGGGTTCGACCACCGGACTGGGGTCCGTCACACCCGGTTCGACTGCCGAACCGGCCTCCACCACGCCGGGTTCCACCGCCGAACTGGGGTCCGCCGCACCTGGTTCCGCCACTGAGTGGGGTTCTGCCGCCGAACCGGGTTCGCTGTTCGCCGGAACCGGCCGCACGGCTGTGCCCGTGACTCCGCCGTCCGGCGGTCTCCCGCCGGACGGCCCGCAGCCCACCAGGTCGCCGGAAGGGAACCCGTCGGTCGGCGCGCTCCGGGCCGAGTCCGTCCCTCAGGCCCCAGGAGCCAGCGGCCTCCCGGCCGGAACCGCTCCCGCCACCCGGCCGTCGCGGAACCCCCACCTCGGCCACCCGCGCCCCCGCCCGGCCGACCCCGTCACCCGGACGCCTGAGCCCGCAGCCCGGTCTGGGGAATCCGCCGCCACGCCGGGGTCGTTCAGCGCCTCGTCCGTCCCCCTCACCGGCCCGGTCTCATCAGTCCCCTCGGCTCCCGCGACCCCGCTCGCCACCGCGAGCCCGGCGGCGACCCCCGTGCCGGAACCCGCTCCGTTGATCGACGCGCCCCGCCCGGCACCCCTGCCGCCGAGCACCGACACCCCTGCCGTTGCGGTGGTCGACGCAACCCCCTCGGCGACTCCGCCGCCGGGCCCCACTGCTTTCGTGGTTTCCCCCATCGAAACAGAAACCGCACTGACGAACCCCGCCGAGTCGCCCCCGCAGGCCACCCCGGCGCCGGACGTCAGCACGGGCGCACCTGCCGGAGTGGACCAAACGCCGCCGGACTCCGCCGTATTGTCCGGCCCGGTCTCGATGGACCCCTCGGCTCCCGGCTCCACCGCCCCGGCACCGCTGACCGGTGCGGCATACGCGCACACCGACCAAGCGCCCCTGGTTCCCGGCCCGCACACCCCACCCAGCGGTCCCGAAGGCATTGTGGTTCCCGCCGCCCCGCCCCTGCGGTACCTCGAAACCCGAGCCCACCCCGCCGACGCACGCCATCCCGCCGAGGTGGTCCACCCGACCGGGGCGGTGTACGCCGACGTCCAGCGGGCTCCGGGGGTGGCGGCCGTGAGCACCATCGTCCAGTCCGCCGTGGAGAGCTTCGTCCCCGCCGTCCTGGTGGCACCGCTGCGGCGGGTGCTGGCGGTCGACCTGGCCGACGTGGCCGTGCGGCGCGGGGACGACGTGTCCCGGGTGGCGTACCGGATGGGGGCGCGCGGGTTTGCCAGGGACGGTGTGGCGCACGTGCCGGAATCGGCCGGTGACCTCGCCGGTGCCGCCGCCCCGCTGCTGGCCCACGAGCTGACCCACGTCGCCCAGCAGCGGCGGTTCGGGGCGGCGCTGCCGGGGCCGGACACCGTCGTGGGCAGGCAGTTGGAGGACGAGGCCGTGGCCGTGGAGCACTGGGTGGCCGGTGGGGTGCAGGCGGCTCCGCCCCTGGTGCACGGGCACCTGCCGCAGGTGTCGCGGCCCGGGAGTTCCGACGAGGACGGGTCCGAGGAGGACGAGGAGCGCAAGCGGGAGTTCCTGGCCCGGCTCCGCGCCGCCGTCGCGGCGAAGGGTGCGACCGACCTGGGTGTGGGCCCGCAGGCCCTGCCGTCCGGGATCACCCCCGAGGACATCCGCGCCATCCCGTCGGCCACCGAACTCCCCGGGGGTGACCAGCAGTGGTCCCTGGACCAGTTCTTCCGGGACGACGCGGGTTCCACCACAGACGACGGCCCGCCCCGGGTGGGCTCCAGCCCGCCAGGGGACGGCGACGACAGCGACGGGTCCGACCCCGGGTTGTCCCTCGACGACATCGACGACCACCTGGTCGAGGACCCGCCGCTGCGGTGGATGGACCTCGACGACCAGGACCACTTCGAGGAGTTGGCCGATCGGCTCTACACCACGCTGATCGGGCGGTTGCGCTTCGACGTCCTGGTCGAGCGCGAGCGGACCGGCACGCTACTGGACTTCGGCTGAGGAGCAGCAGATGGTGAATCCACCCACCCTGGCGCACGGGATGGCGCACCGGTTCGTGGTGTCCGCGGGGTCGCGGGACCTCGGTGCCTGGTCCAAGGTGGCCGGTCTGTCGGTCAAGTGGGACCTGGCCGAGTACCGGGTTGGGCACTCCGACCAGTACTTCAAGTTCGCCGGGGTGCCCAAGTTCGCCACGCTCAAGCTCAGCCGGGCCGCCGACACCACCGGCACCAAGGCGGTGCAGGCCTGGCTGGGCGAGGTGCAGGCCGGTGGCGGCACCCCGGAGGAGGGGGCCGTCGAGATGCTGACCTCGGCGGGTGACTCGGTGATCGTGTGGACGCTGCGGGAGATGTTCCCGATCGCCTGGCAGATCAGCGAGTTCGACGCGACCGCGGGGAAGGTGGCCGTGGAGACGCTGGAGATCGTCTACTCCGGGTTCCTGCTCTCCGCGCAGCAGAACGGCGCGTGAGCGGCGTGCCGGGGAGGGGAGAACGGTGAGCGGGACCAATCTCGCGCTCGGGATGGCGATGCGGTTCAACGTCGTCATCGACGGGGTGAACCTGGGGAACTGGACCTCGTGCAAGGGCCTGGACCTCAAGTGCAAGATCCACAAGTTCTACGACAACGGGGAGTTCGGGTACCAGAAGATCCTCTTCGCCGACGTCGAGTACCCGACCGTCAAGCTGGAGCGGGCGATGGAGAAGGCGTCCTCGCAGGTGCTGCGCGAGTGGCTGGCCGACAAGCTCAGCGCCTGGAAGCAGCCGGGGTTCATGCCCGACGTCCTCAACGCGGTCCTCGGTGGCAGCACCGCGCGGATCACCCTGCTCGACTCCGCCTGGGAGGAGGTGTCGTCCTGGGAGCTGCGCAACGTCTACCCCTCCGGCTGGTACGGCCCCTCCCTCGTCGCCAAGGACAGCGCGGTCGCCATCGAGCGGCTGGAGCTGGATCACGAAGGGTTCCTGTGACATGTTCATCCCCAAGGTCATGCCGCTGAGCGGTGGCAACAAGCTCAGCCAGGCCCTCAACCTCGGCCTCGCGCTCACCGGCAACGCCAAGGCGATGCTGGTGCCCGCGGAGGGCGGGATGCCGCTGGTGTTCACGCTGAACCCGAAGTCGGTCTCGCTGGAGAAGACCAACAAGGGCGAGAGCGAGCGCGGTGTGATCACCAGCTCGTTCAAGGACGCGATCAAGGCCACCGGCAACATCCGGCTCAAGCTCAAGGAAGCCCACCTGACCGGCGCCCTGGTCACCCAGGCGGCGATCGACATGCTCACCGCCTGGGCCACCCCGGTCCCGATGACCGGGGCCGACGCCAGCCTGGTCAACGCCGCCTTCGACCTGGCCAGGAACACCCTGACCGAGCGGATGAGCCTCAAGCCCAACAGCACCACCCCCGGCGGCGACTCCTCGCCGCTGACCAAGGACCCGGACCCGTCCTCGGTCGCCCCCAGCCCACCGGTCTACTTCAGACTGCCGGTGTTGCAGTTCATGTGGGGCGTCGGCGGTCCCGCGGGCGGCGGCATGATGGTCAACCTGGAGAAGTTCGAGATCGAGTACCAGCGCTTCGACGGGAGCGGGGTGCCGGTGTGGGCCAAGGTCGGCCTGACCCTGGTCAAGTTCACCGAGTACCTGCCGGGCACCAACCCCACCTCCGGCGGCCTCCCCGGCCGCACCAGGCACGTGGTGACCCAGGGGGAGGGCGTGGTGCAGATCGCCACCCGCGCCTACGGCTCCCCGCAGGCGTGGCGCGCGGTGGCCGAGGCCAACGACCTCGACGACCCGCTGCGCGTCAAACCCGGCCGCGCGCTGCGGCTGCCCGCACCCGGGGAGCGGTCGTGAGCCAGCCGGTCGAGCGCATCGCCGACAGCGAGGCCACCGGCCGGGCCGGGGTGGCGGTGGGCGGTGTGCCGCTCAGCCCGGTCGTCAACTCGCGGCTGCTGCGGGTGGTGGTGGACAACGACGTCGCCCTGCCCGGCATGTTCGAGCTCACGTTCCTGGACCTCGACGGCTCCACGCTGCCGCTGGCGGGGCTGTCCATCGGGTCGGAGGTGACGGTGAGCGGCCCCGGCGCCCTGGGCACGAGCGTGCCGCTGATCGTCGGGGAGGTGACCGCGATCGAGGGCCTGTTGCAGGGCCTGACCGCCCGCACGGTCGTGCGCGGCTACACCGGGGCGCACCGGCTCCAGCGGGCCAAGCGCAGCCGCAGCTTCCTCAACGTCACCGACGCCGACGTGGCCCGCCGGGTGGCCTCGGAGGCGGGCCTGGGCGTGGGGCAGGTGGTGGCGACCAGCACCACGCACGCCTACCTGGCGCAGGTCAACCAGACCGACTGGGACTTCCTGCGCGCCAGGGCCACCGAGATCGGGTTCGAGATGGGGGTGGCGGGCGGGCTGTTCCACTTCCGCCCGGCGGGCGACAGCCTCTCCTCGGCGGGCCGTGGCCTGGCCGGGTTCGGCCGCAGCGTGCTGGCCGGTCTGGCGGGCATCGGGTCGACGGTCGAGGTGGCGTTCCCGGACAACCTGATCAGCTTCCGGCCGCGGGTCACCGCGGGCAACCTGACCCCGGACGTCGAGGTCCGGGTGTGGGACCCGATGCTGCGCCAGACCCTGGCCCAGGCGACCTCCACCCCGGTCGGGGCGGACCCGTCGCCCAACGCCCTGGGCAGGCAGTTCACCGGGGGCGCGTTCGGCGCGGTCACCGGTTCGCTGGAGTCCGCCGCCGACTCGCTGACCTCGTTCAGCCTGACCGGCGCGGTCAACGGCGTCGACGGCGCCCTCGACGCCGCGGGCGACGAGGTGGCCCAGGCGACCGGCGGGCTGGTCGGCTCCCCGGTGGGCTTCCTCGGCCCGCCGCCGAGCAACACCGCGCACGTGGTGGTCGACCGCCCGTTCGCCGACGGCACCACCATGGCCACCTCCGGCCCGATGGTCGCCGGTGCGCTCGGCAGCGACGTCGGCAGCACCTTCGCCGAGGCGGAGGGCGAGGCCAAGGGCAACGCGGGCATCCAGCCGGGCGGGAAGGTCTCGGTGTCCGGTGTGCCGTCGGTCTTCGCGGGCACCTGGCACGTCTCCCGCGCCCGGCACGTCTTCGACGACTCCGAGTTCGGCTACCGGGTGGTGTTCTCCGCGCACGGCAGGCAGGACCGCACCATGCTCGGCCTGACCTCCAAGGGCGCCAAGCGCTCCTCGGGCAACCCGGTGCTCGACGGGGTGGTGTGCGGGGTGGTCAGCAACTGCGGCGACCCGCTGGGCAAGGGCAGGGTGAAGGTGACCCTGCCGTGGCTGTCCCCGGACTTCGAGACCGACTGGGCGCCGAACGTGCAGTTCTGCTCCGGGCAGCGCAGCGGCGCGATGTTCATGCCGGAGATCGGCGACGAGGTGCTGGTGGCCTTCGAGTTCGGCGACGCCCGCAGGCCCTACGTGCTCGGCGCGATGATGAACAACCTGACCGAGTGGAGCATCGCCTCGGGTGGGCCGATCTTCGCGGGCGGGCTGCTCGGCCTGGGCAGCGCCGTGGCGGGCATGGCCGGGCAGGCGGCGGGCGCCGCCCTGGCCGGGCCCATGGCCGGGCCGCTGGGCGGCGCGGTGGGCGGGGCGATCGGCAACCAGGTCGCGGGGGAGATCGCCAACGAGGCCACCGAGTCCATCGCCGGGTCGGCGCTGACCCCGGGCATGATCACCGAGATCCACCACCGCGGGTTCGTCTCCAGCACCGGCAACGCCCTGCTGTTCTACGACGTCCCGGCCCCGCTCGACGCGCCGTCGGCGGCCGAGGCCGGGCAGGCGGTGGGGGTGGACCTGGACGCGGGCGGCGGCACCGGCGGCGGCGCGGGCCCGATCGTCCCACCCGGGGCGGGCGCGCTCGGCTCCGCGGTGCGGGTGGGTTCGCAGAACGGGGAGATCGGGGTGACCGTCGACCAGGTCAACGGCGGGGTCAACATCACCGCCGCCCCGGTGCCCGGGGTGACCACCACACCGCTGACCAACATCAACATCAGCACCGCGAACGGTTTCGTCAACATCGGCGCCGGACCCACCGGGACCATGCTCATCGACGGCGGCGCCAACCTGGTCATCAAGTCCTCCACCGCGATCACGCTCAACGCGCCGACGGTCAACATCGTCGGCCTGCCGCTGGTCAACGGTGTCCCCATCCCGATCTAGGAGCCCCCGGTGACAGAAGACGAGTTCATCGGCCGCGGCTGGGCGTTCCCCTTCGACGTCACCAGCAACGGCACCATCGCCACCGTCGGCGGCGTCCGCAAGGTCGAACAGGCCATGACGCTGGTGCTTTCGACCTACCCGGGGGAGCGGCCGTTCCGCCCGGCCTTCGGCGCCAAGCTGCGCGACTTCGTCTTCGAGGGCGCCACCCCGGTGGTGTTCGCCCAGATCCAGCGCGAGGTGCACGACTCGCTGGCCATGTGGGAGCCGCGGGTCACCGTGCGCGACGTCTTCGTCCACCCGGACGAGCACCAGGAGAACCTGCTCAACATCGACATCACCTACCTGGTCAAGGGTGAGAACGATCCGCGCAACCTGGTCCACCCCTTCTACACCATTCCCGACGAGGGGGACTACTGATGGTGCTTCCCGCCCCCAGCCTGGACGACCGGCGGTTCCAGGACCTGGTCGACGACGCCAAGCGGTACGTGATGCGGCGCTGTCCTGAGTGGACGGACCACAACGTCTCCGACCCCGGCGTCACGCTGATCGAGGCGTTCGCCTTCATGACCGAGCAGCTCTGCTACCGGCTCGACCGGGTGCCCGACCGGCTGTACGTGAAGTTCCTGGAACTGCTGGGGCTGCGGATGCTGCCGCCCACCCCGGCCGAGGTGCCGGTCACGTTCTGGCTGTCCACCCCGGCCAGGTCCCCGCTGGTGATCCGGGCGGGCACGGCCGTGTCCACCACCCGCACCGAGAGCGAGGAGTCGGTGGTGTTCTCCACGATCACCGACCTGCCGGTGCTGCCCACCTCGATCGCCGCGGTGCGCCGGGTCTCCGGGAGCGGGGTGGCCAGCGAGAACCAGACCACCGCCCACGAGATCGGCCAGGAGTTCGCCGCGTTCGGCGAACCGCCGCAGCTCGACGACGCGCTGCTGATCGGCCTGCGCGACCCCGCGCCCGCCTGCGCCATGCGGCTGGACTTCCGCGGTGAGACCACCGGTGTCGGCGTCAACCCGCTGCACCCGCCGCTGGTGTGGGAGGCGTGGACGGGCACCGGGTGGACCGGGTGCGACGTGACCACCGACGAGACCGGCGGGCTCAACCGGTCCGGCCGGATCGTGGTGCACCTGCCGCGCGGGCACGAGGCCAGCGTCATCGAGGACCAGCGGGCGGGCTGGCTGCGGGTGCGGGTGGTCGAACCGCTGCCGGGACAACCGTCCTACAGCTCCTCGCCGGTGGTCCGGTCGCTGGCCGCGGGCACCGTCGGCGCCACCGCCGCGGCGGTGCACGGGCGGATCGTGGAGTTCGAGGAACTCGGCGAGTCCGAGGGCGTGCCGGGGCAGCGGTTCCGGCTCAACCACGCCCCGGTCCTGGCCGGGGCGCACGCCGCGGTGATCGAGGTGGCGGGGGAGACCGGGTGGCAGGAGTGGACGCAGGTCGACGGCTTCGCCACCAGCGGCCCGCACGACCGGCACTTCGTGCTCGACGGGGTCGCGGGCGAGGTCGAGTTCGGCCCGGCCGTGCGGTTGCCCGACCGCGGGCTGCACCAGTACGGCGCGGTCCCGCCGCCGGGCGCGCGGGTCCGGGCGCGCCGCTACTACAGCGGCGGCGGCCTGCGCGGCAACGTCGCCCGCCACGCCGTGGACACCCTCAAGGGCTCCATCCCGTTCGTGGCCGGGGTGACCAACCTGCACCCGGCCTCCGGTGGCGTCGACGGGGAGACCCTGGAGGAGGCCAAGACCCGCGGGCCGATCATGCTGCGCACCCGCAGCCGCGCGGTCACCGCCGAGGACTACGAGGCCATCTCCCGCGAGGCCGCCCCGGAGGTCGCCCGCATCCACTGCCTCACCGCGGGCGAGGACGACGTGGCGCACGGCGCGGTGAAGGTGCTCGTGGTGCCCGCCGCCGCGCACCGCGACGGCCAGTTGCTCTTCGCCGACCTGGTGCCCGCCGCCGACACCCTGGAGCGCATCGCCCGCAGGCTCGACGACGTGCGGCTGGTCGGCACCCGGGTCCTGGTGGAACCGCCCCGCTACCGCGGCGTCACGGTCGTGGCCCGGCTGGTGGCGCGCACCCGGCTCGACCCGGACGAGGTCCGCACCAGGGCGCTGACCGCGCTGTACTCCTTCATCAACCCGCTGACCGGCGGCGAGGACGGCACCGGCTGGGCGTTCGGCAGGCGGGTCTCGCACGGCGAGGTGTTCGCGCTGCTGCAATCGGTGCGCGGGGTGGACGTGGTGGAGGACGTGCGGCTCTACGGCGCGAACCCGGTGACCGGGGAGCGCGGCGCCGAGGTGACCCGGCTGCCGGTGGGCGCGGGCGGGCTCGCCTTCTCCTACGACCACCAGGTCCGGGTGGAGCGGTCGTGAGCACCCCCACCGGCCGGGCCGTGGTGCCCGGTTCCCCCGCCCCGCTGCCCTCGCCGTACCCGCTGATCGACCACCTGCCCGCGGTGTTCGCCGAGGACCGGTTCGCGGCGCGCTTCACCGCGGCCTTCGACGACGTGCTCGCCCCGATCATCAACACCATCGACTGCGTGCACGGCTACGTCGACCCGCTGCTGGCCCCCGAGGGGTTCGTCCGCTGGCTGTCGAGCTGGTTCGGCGTGCTGCTGGACGAGAGCTGGCCGCTGTCGGCGCAGCGCGCGGTGGTCGCCGAGGCGGTGGACCTGTTCCGGATGCGCGGCACCATGGCCGGGCTGCGCAGGCACCTGGAGGTCGTGGTGGACGGGGAGGTGGAGATCACCGAGAGCGGCGGCACGTCGTCCTCGGTGCGCCCCCGGCCCGACCCGCCGACCGACGTGGAGCACTGGGTCCGGGTCACCGTCCGCCCCCGGGTGCCCGACTCGCTGTCCGAGGCCGCCGTGGCCGCGGTGATCCGCGCGGCCAAACCGGTCCACATCGCGCACTCGCTGGAGGTGCTGCCGTGATCGTCTGCACGATGTGCGGCAACCACAACGACGAGGCCGCCGCGTTCTGCGGCGACTGCGGCAAGTTCCTGGAGTGGAACGGCGAGAAGGTCGCCCCGCCGCCGGAGGTGGTAGTGGTGGTGGAGGAACCGCCCCCGCCGCCGCAGCCGGAGAAGCTGACGCTGTGGCAGCGGGTGCGCGACAAGGTCGCGTCCTGGCTGCCCGAGCGGGTCTACGTGGAGAGGCGCGAACCCGCGCCCGCCGCCGCGGCCCTGGCCACCTGGACCTCGGAGGCCGAACCGCCGCCACCCCCGCCACCCCCGCCGCCAGCGGGTGCGCCCCCGCCGCCTCCGCCCCCACCGGGCGCGAAGCCGCCGCCGCCCCCACCTCCCGGCGCCAAGCCGCCGCCTCCGCCGCCAGGAGCGAAGGCGCCGCCACCCCCGCCGCCCGGTGCGAAGGCACCGGCGCCGCCCGGGGCCAAGCCGCCGCCTCCGCCGGGTGCCGCACCGCCGCCCCCGCCCCCGGGGGCGAAACCGCCCGTGCCGCCCGGCGGCAGCACGGCGGCTGGTGGTGTGGCTGGTGGCGCCGCCAGCGGTGGTAGCGCGGCAGCCGGTGGTGCGGCTGGTGGTAGTGCGGCAGCCGGTGGTGGTGCGGCGGGTGCTCCGCCCCTGCCGCCCGGGGCCAAGCCGCCGCCCCCCGGGGCGAAGCCCCCACCCCCGCCGGGCGCCACATCGCCGCCGCCCCCGCCCCCGGGGGCGAAGCCGCCCGCGCCGCTCGGTGGTGCGGCCGGTGGTAGCGCGGCGGCCAGTGGTGCCGCCGCCGGTGGTGGCGCGGCAGCCGGTGGTGGTGCGGCCGGTGGCAGTGCGGCGGCTGGTGGTGGTGGCGCGGCTGGCGGCAGCGCGGCGGCCGGTGGTGGTGCGGCGGGCGCTCCGCTCTCGCCGCCCGGGGCCAAGTTTCCACCTCCGCCGGGTGCTGCATCGCCGCCCCTGCCTCCGGGGGCGAGACCGCCCGCGCCGCCTGGTGGTGCGGCCGGTGGCAGTGCGGCGGCCGGTGGTGCCGCCAGCGGTGGTGGCGCGGCTGGTGGTGGTGCGGCCGGTGGTGGCGCAGCGGGTGCTCCGCCCCTGCCGCCCGGGGCCAAGCCGCCGCCCTCCGGGGCCACGGCCCCGCCTCTGCCGGGTGCCGCACCGCCGCCCCCGGGGGCGAAATCGCCTGCGCCGCCCGGGGCGGGTGCTGCGGGTGCTGCGGGTGCGCCGCCTGCACCCCCGGGGGCCAAGCCGCCCGGCGGGGGCGGTGCGGGTACGCCGCCCCCGCCGCCTGTGGCGAAGATGCCGCCTGCGGCGAAGGTGCCGCCCCCCGGGGCGAAGCCGTCCGCGGCTGAGTCGGGACCCGCGCGGCCCGCGGCCGACCCGGAGTTGGTGGCCGCGTTGGCGCTGTCGGTCATCGGGGTGGCCGAGGCGCGGCCGGAGGAGCCGCCCGAGTTGGCGCCCGCGCCCGCGGTCAAGAAGACCCGGGCGATCGTGCGCACCAAGCCGACCCGCAGGCTCGAACCCGACGACCTGGTGTGCGCGGTCTGCGGTGAGGGCAACGCCCCCACCCGCAACTTCTGCAGCCGCTGCGGGGAGTCGCTGGCCGACGCCGGGGTGGTGCGGCTCGCCTGGTGGCGCAGGCTGTTCCGGCGCAAGCCCAAGCGGCACCCCGCGGGCACCCGCCCGGGCGCCAAGGGCACCCGCCAGCACCGCAACTGGTTGGCGACGCTGTCGCTGCGCAGGCTGCGCACGGTGCTGGTGGTCGTCGCGGTGGTGCTGGGGCTCGTCTACGCGGTGTACCCGCCGTTCCGGGCCACCGTCGTCGACAACGTGCGCGCCCTGTACCGCAAGGTCGCGCCCACCCTGGACCCGATCCGGCCCACCACCGTGTCCTCGCCGACGGCCATCCCCGACCACCCGCCCGGGATGCTCGTGGACACCTACGACAACACCTTCTGGGCCGCGCAGCTCGGCGGTGCCCGGCCCAAGGTGGTCTTCACGTTCGGGGAGAGCTACCTGCTGCGCAGCATCATCCTCCACTCGGGAGCGCTCGAGTCGTTCACCGAGGACGGTCGGCCGTCGATCCTGCGGCTGACCTACAACACCGGCAAGAGCGAGAACGTGTTGCCGCAGGACAGTTCCCGGGGGCAGACGATCGACCTCAAGAACACCACCCTGGTGTCCTCGGTGACCGTCGAGGTGGTCGACACCTACAGCGGCACCAAGCGGCAGACGGTGGCGATCAGCGAACTGGAGTTCTTCGCCCTCAAGTGATCCGGTGCCCCCCGGTCGGCCGCACCGGCCGGGGGGCACCCGTCAGCCCTCCGCGAGCAGGGTGCGGTACGCCTGCTGGCCGCGCCGGGCCGCCGCGACGTTCCCGGCGCGGCTGCGGGCCTCGGCCAGCAGCGACCACAGCCGGTGGTCCAGTTCGTCGATGCGCAGCGCCCGCTCGCACACCTCGATCGCGGCGGTCAGGTCACCGCGCCGCATCTCCAGCCCGGCCAGCGCGACGGCGACCCCGGCGGCCTCGCCGCGCAGGCTCTCCCGCTTGGCCAGCACCCACTCCGTCGCGCCCTCCTCGCTGAGCAGTTCGCCGCGGTAGAGGTCGAGCACCCGGTGGCCGCGCTCGACCATCGCAGGCAGGTCGCGGGTGCGCCTGCTCTCGCGCCAGTCGCGCACCGCCCCGGCGAAGTCGGCCACGTCCACCGCGCTGCCCGGGGGCAGCGCCAGCAGGTAGGTGCTGCCGTGGCGCAGGACGCCGAACCCGTCCACCGCGTACCCGCGCAGCAGGGCGCGCAGGCTGGAGATCGCCACCTGGAGCCGGTGCTTGGCCTGCTTGAGCGGCGCGTCCGGCCACAGCGCCGCCACCAGCCGCTCCTCGTGCAGCGGTTGCCCGTAGTGCATCGACAGCACCCGCAGCACCCGGCGGGCCTGCGCGCGCAGCACGTCGAGGTCGACCGGGGTGCCCGCGACGACCAGCGAGTAGGAACCCAGGCAGCGCACCGCGACCGGCGGCACCGGCGCGACCGGCTCGGGGACGACCGCGAGCGCGGGGCCCGCCGGGGCGGCCGGGGTGCGCATCGCCCGCGCGGCGGCGGCGCCCTGCCGCGCGGCCCGCTGCACCGCCGTCGCGGCGACCAGCGCCTCGGTCCGCTCCCGCTCCGCGGCCGCGGCCGGGTCGCCCCGGCGGCCCAGTTCGTCGGCCAGCAGCACCCGCAGCCACGTCTCCGGCACCCGCGCCCCCAGCCGGGCGGCCCTGGCCGCGGTGGCGGTGAGGACGTCCACCGCCTCGTCGTGCCCGGCGCGGACCAGGCCCACCGCCAGCACGTAGCCGGTCAGCAGGGCGCCCCACTCGTCGCCGACCTCGCGGCACTCGTCGAGGACCGCGGCGGCGTCGGCGCACGCGTCCGGGTCGAGCAGGGCCGCGCCCGCCCTGGCCACCCTGGCCAGCCAGAGCCACCCGGCGCCCTGGGCGTCGGTGCTCAGCGCGGCGAACTCGGTGGGGGTGACCCGGCCCGCGGTCGAGGCCGCCAGCACCGCCACCAGCAGCCGGGCGGCCAGCGCGACGAACCCGCGGCCGGTGCCCAGCGGTTCGGCCAGTTCCGCGGCCAGCCGCGGCCTGCCGTCGAGCATCGCCGCCACCGCCCGGCTCAGGTCCCACTCCGGGCTCGTCGCGGGCACCGCCCTGGCCAGAAGCTGCACCGGTCTGCCGCGCACCGCCGCCGCCACGTGCCCGGACACGTCGTCCACCAGTGGGTCCCCGTCGCGCTCACCCTCCCCGCCGGGAATCCACCTGGCCACCCCGGAGCGCTCCAGCGAGCACTGCCAGCGCAGCCCGGGGTCGGACAGCCGGTCCTCGGCGTGCAGGTAGCGGTCGTAGGACTCGGCGAGCCTGCCCTCCCCGCGCAGGCGCCGCGCCTCGGCCAGCGCCACCCACGGGTCGTCGTCGAGCAGGGTGTGCGGCACCGAGGCCGCCGCGCGCAGGCCGCCGACCCCGGCCCTGGCCCGGTGCCGCACCTCCGCCGCGGCCACCCAGTCCTCGGCGCGGGCGTAGCCGCGGTGGGCCTCGGCCCAGTGGCCCGCGGTGACCAGGTGGCCCGCGGCGCTGTGGTGGTCCTGCCGGGCCAGGTGCCTGCCCCGGCGCTCGACCAGTTCGCCCTCCAGGTGCTGCTGGAGCAGGGTGTGGAACCGGTAGGCCCGCACGCCCCCGGGCACCGGCAGGGTCAGCGCCTGCCCGGCGGCCAGATCGGCGAGCACCGCGCCGCTGTCGCGCCGGTCCAGCAGGGCGTCGCACAGCGGGCCGTCGAGCACGCCGAGCGGGCTGACGCCCACCATGAACTCCTGGACCTCCGGCGGCAGCGGCCCGAGCACCTCCCTGCTCAGCCAGCCCGCGAGCTGCCGCGACCCCGCCAGCGGCTCGGCGAACGCCGCCGCCCGCTCCCGCGCCCCCGACAGCACGGTGTCGACGTGCAGCAGCCTGGCCGCCACCGGCAGCCCCTCGATCCGCGCGCACAGCGCCGCCGCCTCCTCCGGGCCCAGCGCGACGCCGTAGACCGAGGAGAACAGCTCCTCCACGTCCCAGGTGCGCAACCGCAGGTCGGCGTAGCCGAACCAGTGCACGGCGCCGGGCACGTCCGTCGCCCACACCGCCCGCTCGTCCCGCGTGGCCACCACGAACCGCACGCAGGCGGGCGCCTCGCGCACCAGCCGGGTCAGCGCGGCGGTGCCCGGGTGCGCGTCGTCGACCAGCACGGTCACCTCGCGCCCGAGCCGGTCGAACGCGGTCAGCACCGCGTCCACCTCGGGCGCGCAGCCCAGCGCCGAACCCAGGCCCGCCAGCAGACCGCCGTCCCCGGCCGCGGCGCGCACCGGCAGCGGCTCGGGCGCGGTGGCGGCGAGTTGGCGCAGCAGCACCGACTTGCCCGACCCGGCCGGGCCGAGGAGCACCCGCAACCGGGCGTCGGCCACCGCGGCCAGCCGGGTGAGCAGGCGCTCCCGGCGCAGCGTCCCCGCCTCGGTGGGCCGGGGCGGGACACGCGCTGGGGTGCTCTGCTGTGCGGACACGCGGGAAGTGTGGACGCCGCCGCGGCGGGTGTCAGCGGGCAAAGCGCCCACCGGGTGGTGCCCGACAGGGCAACCCGCACAGGCCCGTGCCGCCATTCGGCGCAGCCGGTTGCCCGTGCGGCCACCGTTCACCGCCCGCGCGGACGGTTCCCGCGCCGCTGCGCGGCCCCGGCCGCGCCCGCCACGATTGCCGCATGGCCGTCAGCGCGGTGCTCCGCACCACCCAGGTCACCGTGGCCCCCGGCGGGGCCGCGCGGTGCCACGTGCTCATCCGCAACAACTCCGCGGTGGTCGACCAGTTCGCCTTCACCGTGCGCGGCGACGTCGTCGACTGGACCGAGGTCAAGCCCGCCAGGGTCAACCTGATGCCGCAGCAGGAGGTCGGCGTCGAGCTGACCTTCACCCCGCCGCGCTCGCCGGGGGTGCTCGCCGGGGAGCACGCCTTCGCGCTGGTGGTCGCCTCGCGGGAGGACCCGGCCGGGTCGGTGGTGCAGGAGGGGCTGCTCACCCTCGATCAGTTCACCGAGGTCGAGGCCGCGGTGGTGCCGGTGACCTCCACCAGCAGGCGCACCGGCAAGCACACCCTCGCGGTGGACAACCTGGGCAACCACAGCCACGGCGTCGAGGTGAGCGCCACCGACGCCGACAGCAGGCTCACCTTCAAGGTCAAGCCGCGCGCGCCCCTGGTCGAACCCGGCACCGCCACCTTCGTCCGGGTGGTGGCCAAGCCGAAGAGGTACTTCTGGCGCGGGGAGAACCGGCTGCTGCCGTTCACCATCCGCGTCCTGGGCCCGGACGGGGCGCCGATCGAGGTGGAGGCCGCCCTCGACCAGGCGGCGCTGCTGCCGCGCCGGTTCGTCCGGCTGTTCGCGGTCCTGCTGGCGCTGATGCTGCTCCTGGTCATCCTGATCACCACCATCCTGCGCCAGCGACCGCTGTCGCTGGTGGGGCACGCGCCCGTTCCGTCGTCCACCCCGGCGCCGCCGAGCACGACGCCCACCCCGAGCAGCACCGCCCCGACGTCGTCCGCCCCGGTTCCCACGCCCACCGCCCCCGCGCCGCCCGCCCGGGTCGGCGGTGCCGGGTCGGCGGCCACGACCGGCCGGACGACCTCCGCCCCCGCCCCGGTGACCACGACGTTCACCATCGCCGCGCAGGCCTACCCCGGTGTCGGCGGCGGCCCGCAGCTTTTCTCCTACGTGGTCCCCGACGGTCCGCGCCACCGGGTGACCTCGGTGCTGCTGCGCAACCCGGCTGCGGACGTCGGGCAGGTCCAGATCCGGCACGACCGCACCGTGGTGGGCACCGTCGACCTGGCCGCGGTCGACCGCGACGGCGGCGACGGGTTGCTATTCCGCCCGGACGACCCGCCGCTGGTGGCCCCCGGCGAATCGCTCGTGCTGGCCGTGTCCTGCGGCAACGCGCGCGACCCGTGCACACCGCAGGGGGTGTTCACCGCCGCGCTGGTGCGGTAGCCGCACCGGGTCCGACGGCCGCGTTGAGCGGCCGTTGCGCTGTGTTGAGCCGGTGTTGAGCCCGCCGCGCACAGTGGTGGTCGGCACAGCGCAGCACCGACCAGAGGGGCGACGAGATGAACCGCATCCCTGTCCACGTCACCGCCATCGACCCGATCCTGCGGACCGGGGTGGACTCGCAACTGCGGTCGCGGCCGGAACTGCTCCTCGTCGCCCACCCGGCCCAGGAGCCCGGGGTGGTCAGCGTGGTGGTCAGCGACGTCGTGGACGACGCCGCGCTGGCCCTGGTGCGGGAGCTGCGCGGCCAGGGGGTGCGCCAGGTGGTGATGGTGCTCGCGCTGATCGACGACAGCGCGCTGTTGGCCGCGATCGAGGCGGGCGCCTGCGGCATCGTCCCGCGCGCGGAGGCCACCCCGGAGCGGCTGGTGGCCGCGATCGGGCACGCTGCGGGCATGGGCGGGGTGCTCTCGCCCAAGCTGCTGGGCAGGCTGCTCGACCAGGTCAACCGGTTGCAGAACCAGGTGCTCGCGCCCAGGGGCCTGCGGTTGACCGGGCTGTCGGACCGGGAGGCGTCGGTGTTGCGGCTGATCGCCCAGGGCATGGAGGTGCGCGAGATCGCCCACGAACTGTCCTATTCGGAGCGGACCATCAAGAACACGCTGCACGACGTGGTGAACCGCTTCCAGTTGCGCAACCGCGCGCACGCGGTCGCCTTCGCCCTGCGCGAGGGGATGATCTGAGCCGGGGGTCCGCACCACCGACCCCCCGACGGGGGCTGTCACCGACAGTGGAGTTGATCACAACGTGGTCCGGGCGGTACCGGACGCCACCCGGGGAGCCCGCATCCGGATCGACCAGCGCGAACAGGACGAATCCGAGCGGGCCTCGCGCCGTCGCGACCACAGTGGAAGGCGTGCCGGGCCGAAATGCTTGCCCTCTTTGGTGAATCGTCCGATCGGGTGACGCCTGAACGGACCGTACCACCGGACCGGTGATCGTCGTTGTCCTGGTGAACAGAAGACGGAGACCGCCCGGCAGCGTCGCCCGCGGACTCCGAACGGGGTCGGGGGATCGCGTCCCAACCGGGCGCGCGGTCGGTGAAAAGGTGACGCGCCGGTGGGTGCGCCGCCCGCGTCGTGCGGAACTGAGGAGACCCAGTCAATGTCCGTTGCGCTCAGTCGCCTGCTGTCCGTCGGATTCTTCAGCGACCAGACCGTCTTCGCCTCCGAGCGCTCGCTCGAGACGCCCGTCGACTCGGTCACCGCGGCACCGGCCGCGGCCGCGGTGGCCGAGGTGACCCCCGCCTCCCTCGTCGTGTTCGGCCGCACCCAACTGCGCGCCGAGGACGTCGACACCGACCTGGCGATCCGGCTCGCCGCCGAACGGGGGGCCACCGGTCTGCTGTTGCAACGGCCACCGCAGCCGCTGCCCCAGGCCACCCGGTCGCTGGCCGAGCGGTCCGGGGTGGCGCTGGTCCTGGTCGAGGACGCCGAACCCAACCGGCTGGTGCCCGCCATGGACCGCTACGTGCGCGCCCCGGAATCCGCCGACAGCGGGCTCGTCGGCCTCGTCGCGCACCGGCTGCGCGCGGCCCCACCGGACCCGGCGGAGATGGTCCGGCTGCTGGGGACGGCGCTGCGCCACCCGGTCGGCCTGGTCGACCCGACGGGCCGGGTGGTGGCCGGGGACCTGCGCCCGGCGCTGCTGCCGCTCACCGCGCCCACCACCGCCCGGCTCGCCGCGGCCCGCCCGCTGTCCCGGGTGTGCTCGGCCGGGCCGGACGCGCTGCTGCTCCTGCACCCGGTCCACCCCACCCCGGGCGGACCGGCGAACCTGTGGTTGGCGGCCGAGGTCCCGGTGTCGCCCGCGGCGCACGTGCGCGTGGTCACCCAGGCCCTCGGTGTGGCCGCGTGGGCGTTCGTCGCGCACTTCGCCACCGCCGCGGTCGACCTGGAGCGCCGGGGCAGGCGGCTGGAGGCGCTGCTGACCCGGCTGCTGGAGGAGGCGGGCGCGCCGAGGCTGCCGGTGCTGGAGCAGGCCACCGCGGCGGGCTGGCGGCTCGGCGGCTGGCACAGCGGCGTGCACGTGCGCTTCCGCGCCGGGCAGACCCCGACCGCGGTCGTCCGCGACCGGCTGCGCGAGCACCTGGCCACCCGGGGCGTCCGCGCCGAACCCGTCCCGTACGCCGACGGGTGGTCACTGTGGACCACCTCCCCCGTCGCACCCGGCCCGCAGGCGCAGGTCGACCTGATCGACGCGGTCCGCCGCGCCCTGCTCGCCGCCGAGCACGACTGCCCCGACCTGCGGCTGTGCGCGGGCGTCGGGTCCGCGGCGGAGGGCACCGCCGGGCTGCGCGACTCGCTGCGCGAGGCCCGGCGGGCGAGCGTGCTCGCCGGTGCCCGCGACGTCGCGGGCGCGGTGGAGCACATCGGCGCGAACGACGTGAAGCGCCTGCTGTCCAACAGGTACACCACGGGTGTCCAGCAGGACCTCGCGCACCAGTTGCTCGGCCCGCTCGCCGCGGACGCCTCGGGGCAGCTCCTGCACACCCTGTCCTGCTACCTGGACAACAAGTCCTCCGCCACCGCGACCGCCGCGGTGCTCGGGGTGCACCGCAACACCGTGCTGCAACGGCTCGACCGCATCCGGACCCTGCTCACCGTGGACTTCACCGACCCGGACGAGCGGCTGGCGCTGCACCTGGCCACCCGGCTGGTGCGGACCGGGACGCCGCACCGGGCGGGCGAGGACGTCGCCGCTTCCTGAGCCCGCCACGGCGGTGCCGGGGCGATGACCGCCACGCGGTCACGGGGCGGGGGTGCAGGTGGGTGTGGGGGAGGGCAGGCCGAGGAGGCCGCCGAGCAGGCCGGTCACCGGGACGAGCACGCACGTCAGGCCGGTCACCGGGTCCACCAGCACCTGCCCCACGGTGCCGACCGCGCCCTGCACCACACCACCGACCACCTGGGGCAACTCGGGCACCGGCGGCACCGGCGGCGGCGGGGGTGGCACCGGGGCGGGCGGTTGCGGGCGGGGCGTTCCGGGCTGGGAGGTTCCGGGGGGTGTCGGTGCCGGTGTGCCGGGCGGGGGCGGTGTCGGGCCGGTGGTGGGCGGTGTGGTGGGTGGTGTGGTGCCGGGCTGGTGCGGGGGAGCGGGGACCGCCTGCGGTGCGGCGGGCAGGGCGACCGCACCGCCGCCGCCCTCGGTCGCCGGGGTTCCTCCCGGGGCCGTCGGTGCCACGGCGGTGACACCGCCCGCGTAGGCGGCCATCCACGACCGGACCAGGCGAAGGTAGGCCGTGGAGTGGTTGTAGCTGAGCACCGCCGAGTCCAGGCCCGCCTCGGTGCGCAGGTCCCGGCCGCCCGCGCACAGGTAGCGGGCCGCGGCGGTGGCCGCGTCGTGGACGTTGTGCGGGCTGGCGACCCCGTCCCCGTTGCCGTCGGTGGACCACCTGGCCCAGGTGCCGGGGATGAACTGCATCGGGCCGACCGCCCGGTCCCAGCGCGCGTCGCCGTCCAGCCTGCCCAGGTCGGTGTCGCCGATGGCGGCGACGCCGGGGGCGCCGTCGAGCCGCGGTCCCAGGATCGCCTGGACGGTGGTGCCGCCCGCGTCGACCCGGCCGCCGCGGGCGTGGCCGGATTCCACCTTCCCGATGGCGGCCAGCAGGGGCACCGGCACCCCGCACCCCGGCTGCGAACCGGCCAGCGCGAGCGCGGCCCGCCGGTAGGCGGCCAGCACGGGGGCCGGGATGCCCGAGACCGACGCGGGCCGGTCCACGACGGTCCCGCCGCCGGGCGAGGTACGCTCGACCACCGGCACGACCGGGGGTGCCGCGGTCGGCGGGGTGCCGCCGTCCGCCCCGGGGACCGGGGCGGGCACACCCTCCACGACGCGCGGCCGGACCGGGGCCGGGTCGCCGTGCGCCCCCTGCCGCGCCCGCGCACCGGGCGACCCGGCCGCCCCGATCGCCGACGTGGTGAGCAGCGCCGCGATCACGGCGGCCGTGCGCGGCACCGCGCGCTGCCCTCGGGTGGGTGGGGTCGTTCGGGTCATGCCCCCGAGTAGAGCACCGCGGGCCCCGTTCCCGGGGCCCGCCAACGCTTTCCTGCCCTCGGGGGCAACCCTTCCCGCCCGCGCGGGCTCCTCAGGGGGTCAGGCTGCTCAGGGTGAGGTCCGCGAAGTGGCGCGCCACCTCTTCCGCGCTGAGCGGACCGTCCGGGTGATACCACAGGCCGAGCCGGTGGACCGCGCCGAAGTGGTAGCTGACCGCCAGTGTCGCCGGGACGTCGGACCGGAACGTCCCCTCCCGCTGCCCCTCTTCGATCAGGGCCTTGACCCGGTCGTGGTAGCCGCGGCGCTCACCGCGGACCATCTCGCGCACCCGGGGGGACAGCAGGTGGAAGGACTGGAAGAAGACCACCGCCTCGTCCAGGTCCGCGATCGTCGACTCCACCACGTCGCTGATGATGGCGTGCAGCTTCTCCCGCAGCGGCAGGTCGGAGTCGGCGATGGCCTCCATGCGCAGCCGCTGCCCGCCCTGCATCTGCCGGTAGACCTCGACGAGCAGGTCTTCCTTGGTGGCGAAGTAGTGGTAGAGGGCTCCCGTCGTCACCCCCGCCGCGTCGGCGATCTCGCGGACGGGGGTGGCGTCGAAGCCCTTGCGCGCGAACAGGGTGATGGCCGCGCGCACAACTCGGTCACGTACAGGCACCGCGTCAGCCAACCAGAGCCACTTCGGCCGGGGTGCGGCGGGCGGTCGGCGCGGCGGTGATCGGGCCGGTGCCGCGGTCGGTGACCATCGGCTCCTGGACGACCTTCGGGGTCAGGTCCGGGGAGACGGTGAACACGAACGCCCCGGTGTAACCGGCGTGGGAGTCCTTCGAGAACGCGAACGGGGTCATCCCCGGCCCGGACAGCGAGCCCGACGACATGGCCTCCAGCAGCTTCGAGCGGGTCAGGTCGCGGCCCGCCAGCTTGACCGCCTGGGCGAACGTGTACGCCTGCGCCATGCCGGAGACCAGCGTGTTGGTGAGCGGCACGTCCGGGATGTAGCGCTGGTGGATCTCCTTGAACAGGGTGATCCACGGGTCGTCGGTGTCCACACCGGGCAGGTAGCCCGCGCCGATCATGCCGGTGAGCAGGGCGGACGGCGACACCTCCGCCCCGGCCTGCTTGCTGAACGCCGACAGCAGGCCGCTGAGCGTGCGCGTGTCGGCGCCGATGCTGTTCACCACGAACTGCGGCTTGTAGCCCAGCCGGGCGGAGGTGAGGACGGCCAGGGCGGTGAACGCGGGCACGCACTCGCACACCACGACCTCGGCGCCCGCGCCCTTGAGCGCGGTCAACTGCGGGAGCACGTCGGTGTTGGCCGAGTCGTAGGGCTGGCGGGACACCACGGCGTCCTTGACGAACTGGTCCAGCCCGGCCTGCGCGTCGCGGCCCACGTCGTCGTTCTGGTAGAGCACGCCGACCTTCTTGCCCGCCAGGTTCTTCTTGACGTACTTGCCCAGGATCTTCGACTCGCGGGTGTAGTCCACCTGGAAGCCGTAGGTCATCGGCCGCGCGGCCGGGTCGTCCCACGCCAGCGCCCCGGAGGACACCAGGACGTCCGGCACGCCCTCGGCGGTGAGGAAGTCGAGCACCTTGGAGTGCGTCGGCGTGCCGAGGCCGCCGACCACGGCGAACACCTGGTCCTGGAGCACGAGCTTCTTGACGACCTCGACGGTCTTCGTCGGGTTGTAGCCGTCGTCCTCCACCCGGTAGTCGATCTTGCGGCCGTTGATGCCGCCCGCGTCGTTGACGTAGGAGTAGACGGCCCTGGAGCCCGCCGAGATGGAGGCGTAGCCGGAGGCGGCCGGGCCGGTGAGCGGTTGGTGGGTGCCGATCACGATGGAGGTGTCGGTGATCCCGGCGGTCTCGTTCTTCACCCCGCTCGCGGCGCCGCCGCCACCGGGGTCGGTCTCGCCCGCGCCCCCGCAGGCACTGAGCAGCAACAGGGCCGAGAGCCCGATGATCCTAGCCTTCAACATGGCTGTCCTTCCGACGCCGGAGCGGGATCTTCCTGAGCAGGCCGTGGATTCCCTGGGGGAGGACCAGCACCACCACGATGAGCACGACACCGAAGATCGCCAGCGGCAGGAAGTTGGCGACGTCGGTGCGCAGGGACAGGCCGTGGGCGAGTTCTTCCGCGCCCGCCTGGAGGGCGACCAGGGCCAGCGCGCCCCACAGCGCGCCCCAGAGGCTGCCGACGCCGCCGAGCACGACCGCGGCGAGCAGCGTCAGCGACAGGGCGGGGGTGAACGAGCCGGGGGCGGCGGTGCCCAGCAGGAACGCCTGCAACCCGCCCGCGAGCCCACCGCAGACGGCGCTGACCAGGAACGCCAGCACCTTCGTCCGCCCGACCCGGATGCCGGCCAGCGCCGCGGACACCTCGTCGTCGCGGACCGCGCGCATCTCCCGGCCGACCCGGCCGGAGGTGATGTTGGCCAGCACGACCATTCCCAGCAGGACGGTCGCCCACACCACCCACGCCTGCCAGCGGGTGGTGGGCACGTCCAGGCCCGCGGGCATGCTGTTGACGGTGAAGCCCAACCCGTTGCTGCCGCCCAGGAAGTCCGGGAAGCGCTGGGTGATCGCGGGCAGGCCGACCGCCAGCGCCAGCGTGGCCCCGGCCAGGTACGGGCCGTGCAGCCGGGCCGCGGCGGCCCCGGTGAGCACCCCGGCGACCCCGCTGACGGCGGCGGCGATGAGCAGGTCGGCCCAGAACGGCAGGCTCGGCACGTGGGTGACCAGCAGCGCCACGGTGTACGCGCCGACGAACAGGAACGCGCCGTGGCCCAGCGACACCTGCCCGGTGAGCCCGGTCAGGACGGTCAGCCCGGCGGCGGCCAGCAGCAGGTACCCGACGGTTGCGACCCGGACGTTGGTGAACGGGTCGACCACCGAGGACACCGCGACCACCACGGCGAAGGCGAGCAGCGCCCAGAGCAGGTGGCGCACCAGCGGCGGCAGCGCCGCCCGCCTCGGCGCTCGCCCGGACCGGATTCCCCCGGCTCGGCTCTCCGCTGCCTGGATCTCCTCCTGGGACACCATCACACCCTCCTGGCCACGCCGCGCCCGAACAGGCCGTGCGGGCGGAAGGTCAGCACCAGCACCAGGATCGCCAGCGACGCCAGGGTCACCAGTTCCGGCCCGACGTACCCGGACACGTACGACAGCACCACGCCCAGGCCGAACCCGCCGATGATCGTGCCCACCGGGTTCTCCAACCCGCCCAGCACGGCCGCGGTCAGCGCGTAGACGAACACCGCGTCGAGCACCGTGGGCGACAGGAACGGCGGCGCCGCGAGCACCCCGGCGAGCGCGCCCACCACCGCGGCCAGCGTCCACCCGATGGTCAGCATCAGGCCCACCTTCACCCCGACCAGGCTCGCCACCTCGGGTTTGAACGCCGCGGCCCGCATCCGCAGGCCCAGCGTCGTCGCCCCGAACAGGGCCAGCACCGCCCCGGCGGTCACCAGCACGACCACCACCACGAACACGGCGGCGGGGGAGAAGGCGCCGCGGAAGTCGAAGGCGTACGGGAACGACTTCGGCTCCGCCGACCAGATCATCCCGCTGACTGCCTGCAACAGCATCAGCAGGCCCAGGGTGGCGATCACCGGGGCCAGCTCCCCGGACCGGCGCAGCGGTCGCATCAGCACCCGCTCGGTGAGCGCGCCGAGGACGCCGCCCGCCACGAGCGCCACCAGCAGCCCGAGCCAGTAGCCGCCGGTCGCGCGGTTGACGCTGTAGGCGAGGTAGGCGCACAGCAGCGCCAGGGCGGGTTGCGCGAAGTTCACCACCCGGGTCGCCCGGTAGATGATGACCAGTGCGAGCCCCAGCGCGGCGTAGATGGCGCCGTTGGTGAGCCCGCCCAGGGTGAGCGTGAGGAAGTCGGGCATCAGAACCCCAGGTAGGCGTGTCGGAGTCGGTCGTTGTCGAGCAGGTCCGCGGCGGGGGCGTCGGCGACGACCCGGCCCAGGGACAGCACGTAGCCGTGGGTGGCCACCGACAGGGCGCCGCGGGCGTTCTGCTCCACCAGCAGCACGGTCAGCGCCAGTTCGCGCAGCACGCGCAGGATGCGCGCGGTGACCATCGGCGCCAGCCCGAGGGACGGCTCGTCGAGGATCACCGCCCGCGGCCCGCTCATCAGCGCCCGGCCGATCGCCAGCATCTGCCGCTCCCCGCCGGAGAGCGTGCCCGCCTGCCGGTCGAGCCGCTCGGCCAGCGGCGGGAACAGCTCCAGCACCTCCCGGCGGGTGCGCTCGCGGTCGGCCCGCGCCCGCCACAGGCCGCCGAGCCGGAGGTTGTCCGCCACCGTCAGCTCGGTGATCACGCCGCCGTTCTCCGGCACGTGCGCCAGCCCGCGGCGCACGATCCGGTCGGGCGCCCAGCCGGTGATGTCCTCGCCGTCGAAGGTGACCGTGCCGGCGTTCGGCGCGGCCAGGCCGCTGACGGTGCGCAGCAGCGTCGTCTTGCCCGCCCCGTTCGCCCCCAGCACGGCGGTGATCACGCCCGCCTCGGCGGCGAGGTCCACCCCGTCGAGGGCGCGCACCGGTCCGTACGCGGTGGCCAGGTCCTGTACTCGCAGCACGGTCAGCCCGCCGTTCCGAGGTAGGCCTCGGTGACCCGCTCGTCGGCGCGCACCTGTTCCGGTGGCCCGTCGGCGATCACCCGGCCGAAGTCGAGGACGGTGATGTGGTCGCACACCCGCATCACCATGTCCACGTGGTGTTCGACCAGCAGCACCGCCGTGCGGTCGGTGAGCCCGCGCAGCAGCACCACCAGCTCCTCCACCTCCACTTCGGACAGACCGGAGGCGGGTTCGTCGAGCAGCAGCAGCTCCGGTTCGGCGACCAGTGCCCTGGCCAGCGCCACCCGCTTGCGCACGCCGTAGGGCAGCGCCCCGGGCAGCGCGTCGCGCCACCGGGCGATGTCGAGTTCGTCCAGCACGCCCAGGGCGCGCTCGGTCAGCCGCCGCTCGTCCCGCACCGCTCCGCGCAGGCCCAGCAGGGTGCCCAGGGCCGAGGACCCGCGGTGCCGGTGCGCGCCGACGAGCACGTTGTCCAGCACGGTCGCGCCCGCGAACAGCCCCAGCCCCTGCACGGTCCGGGTGATCCCGAGCCGGGCCAGGTCGTGGGTCCGGTGGTGGCGCAGGGACTCCCCGCGCCACAGCACCTCCCCGCGCACCGGCCGCACGAAGCCGCAGATGACGTTGAACAACGTCGTCTTGCCCGCCCCGTTGGGGCCGATGACGCCGTGCACGGTGCCGGGGCGCACGGCCAGGGAGACGTCGTCGAGCGCGGTCAGCCCGCCGAAGCGGACGGTGGTTGCGGACACGGTGAGCGCGGGATCGCTCTGCATCGGGGCCAACTCCTTCGGACGCCTCTGTCCTCACGGAATGTCCCACTATCTGGGACCGACCATACCGAGCGTTCGGTATGTCGGGCAATGATGCGACCGCGACCCCCGTCCGTCAAGGGGCCTTTCGGTCCAGTCGGGGTTTTCGGGCGTTTCAGCCCCGGCGCTCGGCGTGCACCGGGCAGTAGTGGCGGGGATCGGTGCGGTCGCGCGGCAGGTACCGCTCCGGGGTGTGCACCAGCGGTGTCGAGGCGGGCAGCCTGCCGGACGCGCGGTCCAGGCCGTCCCTGGCCCGGGGGTGCTTGCGCAGCCGGGGCGGCACCAGCCGGAACGCCAGCCCGACCGCCGCGCCGAACACCCGGTGCGCCCGTTCGTCCCACGTGGACCACCGGTAGCCCAGCAGGTCCCGCACCGGCTGGTCGTACATGCCCACGGTCACCCACACGAACCCGCGCGCCACCACCGCGCGGGTCGGCCGCCACAGCCAGTCCGGCAACCACGGCGCGAACGGCGGCGCGGGCATCGTGGTCAGGTCCAGCACGTCCCGCGTGGCCCTGTTGTCCTCCAGCACCTCGCGGCACATGTGGTCCCAGTAGCGCTGGAAGTCCTCCCAGGTGTCCGGCACCGGGCGCGTGCTGACGCCGTACCGGGCGTACCAGGTCTTGTGCTCCTCGAACAGCTCCCGCTTCTCCCGCTCACCGATCCCGCCGCAGAAGTGTTGCGCGGTGAGCAGGGTGCCGTAGAAGAACGTCGCGTGCGCCCAGTAGAAGACATCCGGGTCGAGCGCGTGGTACCGCCTGCCCCGGGCGTCGACGCCCCTGATGTCGCGGTGGTAGTCCCGCACCTCCCGCCCGGTCTCCTCGGCCCGCTCCCCGTCGAACACCACACCGCCGATGGGGTAGAGCGAGCGGAACAACCGCTCCCACCGCTCCTCGAAGAACTCCGAGTGCTCCTCCACGGCGGCGCCGAGCTTGGGGTGCATGTTCTGCATCGACCCGGCCCAGAGGCCCTGGAGCATCCCCCGCCAGTCGCCGAAGTACTCCCAGGTGACCGACCCCGGTCCGAGCCCCTTCGCCATGACGTTCCCTCCGGCAGGAATCGACCACCCCGCCGCCGAGCTGACAACGGGTGTTGTCAGGCTAGAAGCCGACAACGCCCGTTGTCAACGCGAGGCGGCGATCCCGTTCGGCCCGACCTGTCGGTGTTCGGACCTGTGGACCCCCACCCCGGGGTTCCGAGGCAGGCGAGGCGCTGGGCCACCATGGCGTCCATGGCGTTCCTGCAACTCACCGCGATCCTCGTCGAGGACTACGACGACGCGATCGACTTCTTCACCGAGGCACTGGGATTCGAGTTGGCCGAGGACTCGTCTGCCCGCACCGACGACGGTCGTCCCAAGCGCCGGGTGGTCGTCCGCCCGCCGGGCGCGGAGACCGGCATCCTCCTCGCCCGCGCCGACGGCGAACACCAGATCGCCGCGATCGGCGAGCAGCACGCCGGTCGGGTCGGGTTCTTCCTCCGCGTCGACGACTTCGACGCGAGCTACCGACGCATGCGCACCGCAGGTGTCGAGTTCCTCACCCAACCCCGAACCGAGCCCTACGGCCGGGTTGTCGTCTTCCGCGACATCGCAGGCAACCGTTGGGACCTCCTCGGTCCCGTCGGCTCTCCACCCCGACACCCTCGCCACCCGCCGCAACCTGGACTACTGGCGGGGCAGGGTGGACGAGTGAGTCTCGATCATCTTCGCGGGCACTCCCCGGACTTCTCGGGTGACCTGGGTCGGATGGTGTCGTGGTGGCTCGGCGATGGGAACCCCAGTTCAGCGCGGCGAACGGCTGATCGAGGGTGGTCGGGGCAGGATGCGGGGCGGTCACCTGGTGGGTTGTGGGGCCGGATTCGCCGTGAACTCGTGGGAGGCGTTTTCCAGCCAGGTCTTGGCCAGGTCGACCTTCTGCCCGGAGGCGACGGTGTCGGCCGCGCCCTGGTTGTCGGCGTCGAAGTGGACGGTGACCGTGTGGGTGGTGGAGCGGTTCCACGCCGACGTGGCGTTGTTCTTGACGCAGGCGCCCAGGCCCGGGCCCGGTCCGGTGAAGGTCTGGCAGTCCGGGGCGGTGTCGCCGTAGTCGGCGACCGTGGCGGTGAAGTCGGCGAGCGCGCCGGACTGGTCCTGGCCCCAGTACAGGCAGAACTCGCCTTCGTCGCACACCCCGTCGCCGGGGGTGGCGGCGGTGGCCGTGCCCGCCAGCGACACGATGAGCGCGATGGTCCCGGCGAGGGCCGCCGCGGTCCGCACAAGACGTTTCCCCATGGTGTTCCTCCCGGTTGGGGCCGTGGCGCCGCCTTGCCGGGCGCCCCACGTGGACGAGCCTGCTGCACTTTCCGGTCCGGTACCGGCGCGACCACCCCATCGGGTGCCCAGCACCCCTCGATCGGCACCTTCCGACCCGCCCCGCGCCGCCCCGACCCGACCGCCCCGCGCCCGTCCGCCACGACCGGGTGGTCAGGGGTGAGAATGGTCCGCAATGGCCTCCTCACTCGCCGACCGCCGCGCCGCCCGCCGCGCCGCCCTGCTCGCCGCCGGGGTGGCGCTGCTGGGTGACCCCGGCCGCCCCGGGGTGTCCGTCCGGGCGGTCTGCCGGGCCACCGGGCTGACCGAGCGCTACTTCTACGAGAGCTTCCCCGACCGCGACGAGTTCGTCCGCGCCGTCTACGACGACGTCGGCGCCCGCGCGCACGACGCCCTGGTGACGGCCACCGGGGGCGCCGACCGGGAGGACCTACCGCGGGCCGCCGTGGCCGCGTTCGTCGACCTCATCGTGGGTGACCCCGCGGTGGGGCGGGTGCTGCTGCTCGGGCCGCTGACCGAGGCCACCCTCGGGTCGCGCGGGCAGGAACTCGCCCCCGCGTTCGTGGCGCTGGTCCACGACCACCTCACCGCCGCCGACCCCGCCGAGCGGCAGATGATCGCCCTCGGCGTGGTCGGGGCGCTCACCACCCTGTTCATCGCCTTCCTCGACGGCACGCTGACCGTCCCCCGCGCCCGGTTGGTCGACCACTGCACCGCCCTGGTCGCCTCGGCGGGGCGGGCGTAGCACCTTCCACAGCACGCTCGGGGCGAGCAGCACCGCCGGGCCGCGCACCAGGTGCGCGGCGAGGAAGAAGCGGCGGAACACGTCCGGGTCGCCGGGGATGACGTGGTCCAGGCGGGCGAGGTACCACCGGGCGAGGCGGGCGCGGGCCGGGGTGGGGTGCGGGTCCCAGGTGAGGTCGGCGGCGGTGGCCATGGCCCAGGGCAGCGCCAGGGCGCGGGCGACCCGCTTCTGGAACACCCGCGGCAGGTCCGCCGCGCCCCGGTCGAGGAGGCCGCCGAGGATCTGCGCCTGCACGGCGGTCACGGTCATGCCCTGGGCGTGGACGGGGTTGAGCGTGCACACCGCGTCGCCCAGGCAGAGCAGGCCCCCGGGCCAGCGGGGCATCCGGTGGTAGTGAACCCAGCGGCTGTCGAGGTGGGCCATGCGGTGCGCGCGGCCGAGGGGTTCGCCGCCGGTGATCGTCTCGGCGAACTCCGGGCTGCTCAGGGTGCGCGCGTAGTCGAGGAACCCGGCCGGGTCGGTCGGGGCCGCCTGGCCGTCGGCGCCCATCAGGGTGAGCAGGCGGTGCCCGTCCTCGGTGGTGACGAGAACACCGCCGCGGCGGCGGTCCGGGGCGCGCGGGAACTCGGCCACCGTCGTCCAGTCCGCTGTGGACGGTGCGCGGAACAGGCGGGTGGTGTAGACGCCCTCACCGGTCACCGACACCTCCTCCGGCCTGCCGAACCCCGCCGCGCGCAACCAGGTGGGCAGCTTCGTCAGGCGGCCGCTCGCGTCCACGACCAGGTCGGCGCCGATCTCCTCGTGCGCGTCCGGGAGGGCGGACCCGGTGACCCCGGTGACGCGGGTGCCCTCGGCGTCCCAGCACAGGCCGTCCACGGTGAAGCCGGGTCGGGTGGTGACGCGCGGGTCGTCGAGGACCCGGCGGCGCAGGCAGCGCTCCAGGGTGACCCGGGTGGCGGTCTGGATCGGCAGGCCGATCCGACCGCGCGGGGCCCAGCCGGTGGGGAGGCGGTAGCGGGCGCTCTCGCCGAAGTCCGCCCGGGTGGCGCCGCGCGCGGCGAGTTCGTCGCCGAGGCCGGGGAAGAGGTGTTCGAGGACGGCCGACCCCCTGGCCAGCAGGGCGTGCGGGTGGTGGGCCTGCGGGATACCGCGCCGGTGCGCGGATTCCGCGGTCACCGGGTCCTGCTCCAGCACGACGACCTCGGCGAAGTGCCCGCTGAGCACCCGGGCCGCGCACAGGCCGCCGAAGCCGCCGCCGATCACCACCGCGCGCTGTGCTGCCATGCCGCGAGGGTGGCACCCGAACCGGAACGGCAGTGACCTGGGCCACGAAGCTCACCCGATCGTCGCAGCTCGAATACTCCTCGGTTTGTCGGGCCGGGTTCAGGCGGGGCGCCGCACCGACCCGGCGGTGGCCGGGCTCGGCGGGTCGCCCGGCCAGGCCCACGCCACCGCCGCGGGCTGCGGCAGCGGCTCGGCACCGGGCAGCGCGCACAGCGCGACGACCCGGTCCAGCGACAGGCCCAGCGCCGCGGCGATCGCGGCCACGGTGAAGAACGACGGCCCGGCGATCCGCCCGGCCTCGATCTTGCGCAGCGTCTCGCTCGGCAGCCCGGCCCGCTCCGCGATCGCCGCCAGGGTCAGGTTTCCCCGCGCGGCCCGCAGCAGCGAGCCGAGTCGCCTGCCGCGTTCGCGCTCCTCGGACGTCAGGGGGTGTCGGACCATGATCCGGACGCTAGCGGCCCGGCCAGGGCCGCCGCACCGGTCGAGAGACCCGGAAGTCGTCCGCGATCAGCGGTACCGCGGTGGGCCGAACGGCCTTCCGGCGGGGTGGACCGGGCGCCGAACCCCGATCGCGCCTCGACCTGGTCGTCTATCGTGCTCGGGTGCTCGGCCGGTCCGGGGGCGCGGCGACAACGCCCCCGGCGCGGCACCGGCGAGGGACGAGGAGTGGCGGTATGACGGAGTCGAACCCGGAACTGGCGAGGTTCCCGCTGGCGGGCGGCGGGGCCGTGCTCGTCGAGGTGGACGGGCGGGCGGGGGTGGAGCGGGCGGGCAGGCTGCCCCGGGTGCTGCTGGAGGCCAAGACCGGCTTCGACGGCGCCCTCGCCGAGGTGCGCGACGCCGCGGTGGCGGCGCTGGCCCAGTTCACCACCATGACCCGGCCCCCGGAGGAGATCGAGCTGAAGTTCGGCATCAAGCTCGACGCCGAGGTCGGGGCGGTGATCGCGCGGACCGGGGTGCAGGGCCAGTTCGAGGTGAAGCTCAAGTGGCGCAAGGACCCCGCCCCGCTGGAGGAGGAGTCGGTCGAGGAGGCCTGACCCGGTCGGGGGGAGCGGCGTACCGCTCCCCCCGACCGGCGGTTCAGCCCGCCATGTCGACCAGCAGGGCCGTGGGCGCGGCGAGGGCGGCCAGTGCCTTGTCCACGGTCTCGGTGCTGACCACGTTCTCGTCGTGGCTGGCGGTCAGCTCCATGTGGTCGCGGGTGCGGATGGCGAAGACCGTGATGCCGTCCGGGCCGTAGGAGGGGCTGAAGCCGAAGAAGCGCTTGGTCCCCGTGTCCAGCCACGGCATGTCCGCCAGGCCGGGCAGGGTGGGCATGGAGTTGAACGTCAGGGTGACCCTGTCCGGGCGCGGGGCCAGGGCGGGCGCGGGTTTCGGGGTGGCCGAGACCGCGCCGATGAGCGAGCCGAGGGCGAGCGCGGGCAGGGCGCGGCCGGTGTCGCGCGCCTGCTTCATCGCGGCCTCCACGGCGGCCGGGTCGCCCAGGTCGGTGCGCAGGTAGAGGCTCTTGGACAGGTTGCCCCACCGCGGGTCGTCCGAGGGGCCGAGCATCCCGCGGACGTCGATCAGCGCCCACAGCCCGTCCCCGTTGAGCGGGACGCCGTGGGAGACCAGCGCGCGGTGGGTCATGCTGGTGAGGACGCTGGTGATGGAGATGCCCTTGGCGTGGGTGTTGCGCCAGCGGGTGATCTCGCGCAGCGCCGGGTTCGGGATGACCGCCCCGGTGAAGTCGGGGCGGGTGCGCTCGGGGGCCGTGGTGGCCGCGGCGACCGGGGGAGCGGTGCGGTGGCGCACGTAGTCGACCCAGTCCCGGCGGTGGGTGCGCAGCCCGGCGCGCAGCGCGTGCAGCACGGTGCGGGTGGGGGTGCGGGCGGCCAGCTCGTCCAGGCCGGTGCCGCGGGTGGCCGCCATCAGCAGCCGGGTGAAGGTGGACGCGTCGCCGACGGCGTGGCTGATGTCGCCGAGCACCGCGGTCGGGCTGACCACCAGGCGGACCGGGAGGTCGCGCGGCGGCGCCAGGTGGGCCTTGATGTACCCGGTGAGGTCCTCGGGGTCCGGGTCGGGGGCGGTCACCACCATCCGGGCCACGTGCTCGGCGCGGTCGCCCGCGCGCACCGGCAGCCAGCGGCCGGTGGCCTCGTCCAGGCGGGAGGAGATGGGCGAGTCCGGGTGCAGGTGCGTGAAGCGCAGCAGCGCCGCCCGGATGGCCTCGACGTCGGTGGCCACCGGGGTGACCAGCAGGACCGAGCGCTGGTGCAGCCAGGGGCGGTCGAGCGGGCCGACGCGGCGCGGGCGCGGTCTGTCGGTCATGGTCAGTCCTCTCCACGGAGCGCGGACCGGTAGATCGCCAGGGTCTCCTCGGCGATCCGCCCCCAGTCCGGCACGTCGGCCTCGTCCCGCCGGGTCTCGGCGAGCGCCTGGGTGACCGCCGCGGCGACCGCGGCGGGCTCGGGTCCGACCAGCCGCGCCGCCCCGCCCAGGTGCTCGGCGGCGATCTCGCGGTGGGCGGGGATGTCGCTGAGCACGACCCCGGCGCCCGCCGCGGCGGCCTCCACCGGGGCCATGCCGAACGCCTCGTGCTCCGACAGCGACACCAGCACCGCGGCGGTGCGCAGCCAGCGGTGCACCTGGTGGTCGTCGACGCCGCCGGTGAACCGCACCCGCCCGGCGACGCCGAGGTCGGCGGCCAGCCCGCGCAGCTCGTCGGACTGCGAACCGGTGCCCACGACCACGACCTGGACGTCCGGCGGCAGCAGCGGCAGGGCGCGCAGCAGCGCCGCGACCCGCTTGTAGGGCTCCAGCCTGCCCAGGCTCAGAACCGTGCGCGGCTGGTCCGGGAACGGTTCCGCCGCCCGGATCGCCGCCACGTCGACGCCGTTGGGCACCACGTGCGCGCGGTCCGCGGCTCCCGGGAAGTCGCCCACGAGCTGGTCGCGTTCGGCCCGGGACACGCACACCACCGCCCGCGCCGCCCGGAACAGCAGCCGACCGACGAACCGGTAGACCACGTGCAGCGCCGAGGCCTGCCTGCTGTGCCCGCCGCCGTGGTAGTGCGGGGTGAACACCACGGGGCGGGCGAACCCGCCGAGCGCGGCGAACCCGCAGGCGGCGTGGTAGCTGTGCACGTGCACGACGTCGCTGCCCCGACCGGCGCGCAACCCGGCCAGCAGCAGCCGCGGCGAGATCGACATGACCGTGGTGCGCCAGGCCGGGAACACCCGCACCGGCACGCCGCCGGGGCGCTCCAGCACCGGCCGCGGCACGCCGCGGCGCGCGGTGAGCACCCGCACGTCGACCCCGCGCGCGCTCAGCTCGCGCGCCAGGTGCCCGGTGTGCGCCTCGACCCCGCCGCGCTCGGGCGGGAAGCCGGGGGTGACCAGGGTGACCCGCAGCGGCGCGGTCATGCGATGTGGGCCGCGCGCACGACGTGCTCCGCGATGAGCCGGTGCCCGTCGGCGGTGGGGTGCACGTCGCCGTACTGGCAGAAGTAGGTGTAGAGGCAGGCGGCGGCGACGGCGGTGGGGACGGTGCCGTAACCGGGGACCGAGGTGGTCTGGGTGAGCGGCACGTAGCCCTGGGCGGCCTCGGTCACGTCCACGAACTCGGCGCCGACCTTCGCGTACTCCGCCCGCAGCACCGGGTTCACCAGGTCGCGGAAGACCCCGACGGAGGCCGCGGCGACGTCCCGGCCCGGGGCGCCCGCGGTCACCCAGTAGCCGAGCAGCATGTCGGGGTAGCTCACCCCGACGATCGGCACGTCCGGTCCGGCCGCGGCGCGCAGTTCGGCGAGCACCGCGGCCAGGTCGGTCCGCAGCCGCTCGACCGAGGCGGTGACGCAGTCGATGGCGTCCGGCCGGGGGGCCGCGCCGATCGGCAGGCAGGGGCGCACGTCGTTGCCGCCGACCACGACGGTGACCAGGCCCACGCGCCCGCGGTTCTCGGACACGAACTCCACCGCCGCCCGCGCCTGCGACAGGCCGCCGTAGTCCGGGGCGCCGGGGGCGAGCGCGGTGGGCGCGCAGCCGGGCTCGGTGCGCAACTGCGCGGTGCTGACGCCGGAGCAGCCGAAGTTGGCCAGCCGCATCGGCAGGCCGTGCGCGACGGTCTGCTCCGCGACCCGGTAGGCGAACCCGTCGGTGGAGGTGCCGCCGCCGTCGGCGCCGGTCGGCTTGTAGCCCGCGGCGTAGGAGTCGCCGACGGAGACGTAGTAGCGCTCGCCGGGGGCGGCGGCGGTCGAGGTCGCCGCGCACCCCGACAGCGCGAACAGGGCGGCGGATGCCGCCGCGAACAGGCGAACCGACACGGAGCGCGTTCCTTCCGACCGGGGGTGGAGTTCACGACAAAGCGGGGGACCGCGGGGGCGCAAGGTGAAGCAGGCGGAAACCCGACATCTCGTACTTGCGAACGCGCGGGAGCCAGGCGCGATTCATGTTCTCCGGGCGAAGGGTACTACAAATGCCCTCGACCGCACTCCGGAAAGTTGTTCATGATTTGTCCAGTGCTGTGTGGACAGTGGATCAGCGCTCTTCGTGGCGTTGTCAGGTCGGGTGCACTGGGTGATGTTACTTGGCAACAGTTACCCGGACAGGTTGTGTCACTCGGGCACAGAAACTGTTCTCAGCGGGGAGTTGGTGAACGGTGTGTAGTTAGATGTCCCTCAAGTTACGCTGTGTTACACCTTCGGGTGGTGACGCGTGGTGAGGCCAAAAGAGTGAAACCGCGCACGTTTGGCCCATTTGAGTAACAGCGGACAAGATGATTGCGAAATCCTGTCCGTAGCTCGTCCCCACCTGTCAGAAGACTTGGGAGAACTGATGGTGCGCCTCTCCATCGTCATGCCGGTCTACAACGAGAGCGCCACTATCAGATCGGCCATCGAGCGCGTGTTGTCGGTCGATTACCCCTGCCCGGTGGAGCTGATCGTCGTCGACGACGGCAGCTCCGACGACACGCCGGAGATCCTGCGCGAACTGACCCCCCGGGGCCTGCGGCTCGTCGAGCACCCGCGCAACCTCGGCAAGGGCGCCGCCGTGCGCTCCGGCGTGCGCGAGGCCGAGGGCACCCACATGATCATCCTCGACGCGGACCTGGAGTACTCGCCCGGGGACATCCCGGCGATGCTGGAACCGGTCCTGCGCGGTCGCGCCGACCACGTCTTCGGCGCTCGGGTCTTCGGCCTCAACACCCGCTACCAGTCGTTCCGGTTCGCCGTCGGCGGCCGGGCGCTCACCCTCGCGGCGAACCTGATGTACGACTCCTGCCTGACCGACATGCACACCTGCCTCAAGCTGCTGCCGGTCGCCGACTTCCGCGCGCTCGACCTCACCGAGGACGGCTTCGGCCTCGACACCGAGCTGACCGCCCGGCTGATCCGCGGCGGCGTGCGCCCGTTCGAGGTGCCGGTCAGCTACGTCGGCCGCTCGGTGGCCGACGGCAAGAAGATCAACTGGAAGGACGGGGTGCGCTGCCTGTCCATCCTGGCCAAGGTCCGCACCGAGCGGCACCCGCAGGGGCTGTCCTACGCCACCGCCACCAACACCCCGCACGTCCCCGCGCCGGTCGTCCCGCACGCGGTCGACCTGGACGCGCCGCGGGCGGTCACGGCCACCAGCGAAGAGACCCCGCTCGCCATCTGAGCGGGCGCAGCACCGAAAGGCAACGGAGAAGTGGGAGAGCGGCGCAGGGTGTGGCTGGTCGGGCCGGGTTTCGAGTTCCTCAGCGGCCTGTCGGTCTACACCTGCCGGCTGGCCAACGCGCTCGCCGAGGAACACGACGTGTCGGTCGTGCTGCTGCGCAAGCTGATCCCGGCCCGGCTCTACCCCGGCGGCAAGCGCACCGGGGACGACCTGACCAGCCTCAGCTACGACGAGCGGGTCCGCGTCGCCGGTGAGGTCGACTGGTACTGGGGCGCGGAGCTGGGCGCCGTCGTGCGGCGGCTCAAGCGCGAGCGCCCGGATGTGCTGGTGCTCCAGTGGTGGACCGCGGCGACGCTGCACACCTACCTGGTGCTGGCCAGGGCCGCCCGGCAGGCCGGGGTGCCGGTCGTGCTGGAGTTCCACGAGACCCAGGACACCGGCGAGGCGTCGGTGCCGCTGGTGGCGGGCTACTGCCGCCGGGTGATGCCGCGGCTGCTGGCCAAGGCCTCCGGCGCGCTGGTGCACAACCGGCACGACCTGGAGCTGCTGCGCGGCACCTACGGCGCGGCGCTGGACCACCTCACCGTCGAGATCGCCCCGCACGGCCCGTACGACCACCTGCCCCCGGCCCCCGCCACCGACGCCGACGCCGACGTGACCCGGCTGCTGTTCTTCGGGCTGATCCGCCCTTACAAGGGCGTCGAGGACCTGGTGTCGGCGTTCAACGCCCTGTCCGCCGAGGACGCCGCCCGGTTCACCCTGACCGTGGTCGGGGAGACCTGGGAGGGCTGGACCAAGCCCGCCGAGCTGATCGCCGCGAGCCCGCACGCCGACCGGATCACCTTCGTCAACCGCTACGTCAGCGACGAGGAGGCGGGCCGGTTCTTCGCCGACGCCGACGCCCTCGTGCTGCCCTACCGGCGCGGCTCGGCCAGCGGCCCGCTGCAGATCGCCATGAGCGGCGGCATCCACGTGCTGCTCTACGCCGTCGGCGGCCTGGTCGAGGCGGTCGCCGACTACCCCGGCGCGGTCCTGCTGCCCCCCGACGACGTGACCGCGCTGCGCGCCGCCCTGCTGGACCTGCCGGACCGGCGCGCGGAGCGCTTCGCCGACCCGCACTCGTGGGCCGCGACCACCGCCGCGGTCGACCGGCTCACCACCGCGCTCACCGCCGCGGCCCGGACCACCCCGGCGGCGGTGTGACCACCTCGACCCACCCGCCGACGCAGGCCCCCGCGGACACCCCGGGCACTGCGGCGTCCACACAGGACACCCGCCCCCCGGCCCGCTGGACGTCGTGGCCCGCCGTGGTCGGCGCCGCCGCGGTGGGCATCCTCGTCGTGGGGCTGTCCTACCGGCTCGCCGCCGAGGGCGGGAACCCGAACATCCGCTACGGCGTGTTCTGGCTCGGGATGCTGCTGGCCGCCGTCCCGGTCACCGCGCGGATCGCCACCGGCGACCGGGTGGCCGCCGGTTGGGGCGTCGCCCTGCTCGGCGTGCTCACCTACGTGCCGAAGTTCCTGCGCAACCCGGGCGCCCCCGCCTACCACGACGAGTACGCGCACTGGCGCGAAGCCGTGGACGTGCTCTCGACCGGCACCCTGTTCCAGCCCAACTCGATCATCCCGATCGTGCAGTACTACCCGGGCACCTCCGGGCTGACCGCCGCCGTGCAGCGGCTCACCGGGCTGTCGGTGTGGTCCTCCGGGCAGCTCGTGCTGTTCACCGCGCACATGCTGGTCCTGTTCGCCGTCGTCGTGCTGGCGCGCGTGCACCTCAGGTCCGCCGCGGCCGGTGCGCTCGCCGCCGTGGTCTACGCGCTGAACCCGTCGGAGATGTACTTCGACACCCAGTACGCCTACGAGGGCATCGCGGTCGCGTTCTTCATGTGGATTCTCGCCCTGGGCAGCATCGCCGCCCGGTCGAGCGGACGGCGGCGGACCGCCGCGCTGGCGCTGGCCCTGCTGTGCGTGGGCGGCTGCGTGGCCACCCACCACCTGACCACCCTGTTCCTGGTGCTGCTGCTGGGCGGGGTGGCGGCGATCGTGGCGTTCCGGCGGTGGCGGTCCAAGACCGCCGAGGGCACCGGGGTGTGGCTGGTCCTCTTCGGCGGCACCGTGCTGGTGGCCGTCGCCTGGGTCCTGTTCGTCGCAACGCCCACGCTGACCTACCTGTCGCCGTACTTCGGCGGGTCGGTGGAGCAGCTCAGCGGCATGGCGTCCCAGGAGGACACCGGGCGGGTCGTGCTGGCCCCGTCGCCGCAACCGCTCTGGGAGCGCGGGCTCACCGCGCTGTCGCCGGTCATCGTCGGGCTGGTGTGCCTGGCCGCGCTGCTGGCGCTGCGCAAGGTCCTCAAGGACTGGCGCGCGGACACGCTGGCGCTGATGGCGTTCGGGCTCGTGTACTTCCCGTCGGTGCTGTTCCTGCTGGCGCCCTCCGGCGCCGAGGGCGCCCGGCGGTCGTGGGCGTTCAGCTACCTGGGCATCGCGCTCATCGCCGCCTTCATGGTCCTGCGCTGGCGGGAACGCCGACCGGTGCGGTGGTGGGGGCGCGGGTGGGTGTTGATGGCGCTGTTCGTCGTCGTGCTCGTGGGCAATGTCGGCGCGGGCCTCAACGACCCGTACCGCTTCCCCGGGCCGTTCCGCTGGGGCACAGACACCAACTCCGCCAGCGCCGAGGCGCGCACGGTGGGGGAGGAGCTGTCCGCGCGGGCGGGCCGGGTCCGGGTCATCACCGACCGGTACACCGCGCTGCAACTGGTCGCCTACGGCGGCCTGGACGTGGCCGCGCCCTCGGTCGGCTTCCCGGCCTGGCAGCTCACCCAGACCCCGGACGGGCCGACCACGCAGCTCGCCGCCGAGATGCGCGCCGCGGGCTACGACTACCTGGTCGTCGACACGCGCATGGCCGAGGAACCGTCCTTCATCGGCGACAACTACGGCCCCACCGACCCGCTGATCGGCCAGGCGACCCCCAAGGAGAACCTGGCCCGCCTCGACCGGGTGCCCTGGGCCACCCGGGTGATCACCACCGAGCACCTGCGGGTCTACCACCTGGACTTCTTCCTGATGAACGCGCCGATGGGGGGCGGGTCGTGAACCGGACGTTGATCCTGGCCTCCTCGGTCGTCGCCGCGGTGGTCCTGTCGCTGCTGCCCGTGCCGGTGGTGCTGCGCACCCTGGTCCTGTTCCCGGTGCTGGTCCTCGTCGCGGGCTGGAGCGCCGCCCGGCTCGTGCTGGGCACCCGCACTCCCGGGAATGACACTGCCGACGACGACCTCCGGTTCACGCTGCCGGTGCTGGTGGCGCTGCTCGTGCCGCTGGCCGTGGTGCTGCTGCTGGCGGTCTTCGGCATCCCGGTCGACACCCCGGGCATCGCGATCGGGACCGGGGCCGTGGCGCTGCTGCTGGTGGGCGCCGCGCACGTCGCGGCCGGTCCGCCGACCTGGCCCACCGGCCCGCGCCGGACTGTCGGGCCGCTGGTCGCCGTCCTGGTGCTGGGCGGTGCCGTCGCCGGTGCCGCCGCCATGCGGCCCCCGGTGGTCGAGTCGTACGCGCAGCTCTCGCTGAGCACGGCGGTCCCCCGGGCGGTGGCGGGCAGCACCGTGACGGTGCCGTGGACGCTGACCGGGTACGGCTCGCCGCTGCCCGGGGGCGCCCCCGAGGTCCGGGTGGCCGTCGCCGGGCAGACGGTCACGCCGGTCGAGGTCACCGGCGGCGCGGTCGGCCCGAGCACGGCGGCGGGCGCGGTCGACGAGCGGCGCGGGTCGGTCAGCTTCGCCGCCCCCACCGCGCCCGGCCTGCACGACGTGCGGGTCTCCGTCGGCCGCGACCCCTGGGCGACGCTCGTCCTGCGCCTGGAGGTCATCTCGTGACGGTGCCGGAGACCAGCGAGACCCCGGGGAACACCGGGACGACCGACAACGGCGGGGCCACCGAGACCACCGGGGCCGCCCAGAACCCCGGGTTCGCGGGGGGTGCCGGGGTCGCGGCCGACCCGGGCGGGCCGGTCGAGGCGGCGCCGGTCTCCTTGCGGGAGCGGCTCGCCACCGACGCCATGCTGCGCAACTCGATCGCGATCATGGCCACCACCGTGGTCACCTCCGTGTTCGGGTACGTGTTCTGGCTCGTGGTGGCCCGCACCTCCACCCCGGCGGTCAGCGGTGCCGGTGCCGCCGCCACCAGCGCCCTGCAGGCCGCCGCGCTGTTCGCCGCGGTCGGCGCCGCCGCCGCGATGGTGGAGTGGCTGCCGCGCAGCACCTCCACCGCGCAGTGGCGCTCCCGGCTGACCGTGGGCGTGACCGTCGCGGCCGTGGGCGGCCTGCTCGGCGGGGTGTTCGTCGTGGCGCTGCTCGGGTACGCGCTCAACACCCTGCCCGCGCTGCGCGGACCCGTCGGCGGGGTGCTGTTCTGCCTGGGCACGGTGTTCTTCGCCGTCGGCACGGTCTACGACTACGCCGCGGTGGCCGAGCGCAGCGGGACCATGATGCTCGCCCGCAACGCCCTGTTCACCGCCCTGCGCGTCCCGCTGGTCGTGCTGCCGTGGCTGCTGCCCGGGACCGGCGACCAGATCCTCACCGCGTGGACCGCCGCGGCCGGGTTGTCGCTGCTGCTGGCCGTGGTCGGCTTCCGCCGCAGCGCGCACGGCCGGTCGTTGCGCCCCGCCCTGCCCGGGTTCGGCTTGGCGCTGCGCGAGATGCGCGCGTCGCTGCTGGGCCAGCACCTGATCACCGTCGCCGCCATGATGGGCACCTACCTGCTGCCGATCATCGTGGTGGCCAGGGTCTCGCCGGAGGCCAACGCCTACTTCTACGCCACCTGGATGCTCGGCGCGGTGTTCTTCATGGTCAGCCCGGCCGTGTCCACCTCGCTGTTCGCCGCCGCCGCCGAGGACCCCGCCGCGGTCGCGGGCGCCGCCCGGCGCGGACTGCGGATCATCGGCGCGCTGCTGGTCGCCCCGATCCTGGTGTACCTGCTCGGCGGCGGCCTGCTGCTGTCGCTGTTCGGCCCGGAGTACCCCGGGCAGGGGCGCCTGCTGCTGGTCCTGCTGACGCTCTCGGCGATCCCGGACGCCCTGACCAACGTCGCCGTCGCCGTCCTGCGGGCCACCACCCGGCTGCGCGCCGCCCTCTGGCTCAACCTGTCGATGCTGCTGGCCAGCCTGGTGGCGTCCTGGTTCCTGCTGCCGAGCCTGGGGATCGCCGCGGTCGGCTGGTCGTGGCTCGGCGCGCAGACCGTCGGCGCGCTGTGGGTCGTCGTGTCCTGGCGCCGGATCACCACGCCGTGAGGGTCCTCCAGGTCACCGACAACTACGCCCCCGCGACCGGGGGCCTGGAACGGGTCGTGCAGCTCCTCTCGCACGAACTGTCCGCCCGCGGCCACGAGGTGCACGTCGCGACGCTGAGCCGAACCGACGCCCCCGACCTGGAGGCGGAAGGCCCGGTCACGATCCACCGGCTCTCCGGCCTGACCCGGCACCTGCGCCGCTTCTCCGCAGACCCCAACCACCTGTTCCACCCCACCGTCGCCGACCCGGTCCTGGTGCGCCGGTTGCGGGAACTGGTCGACGAACTGCGCCCGGACGTCGTGCACGTGCATAGCTGGATGCTGCACTCGTGCCTGTCCCTGCGCCTGCCGCCGTCGTCGTCGCTGGTGGTGTCACTGCACGACTACGGCATCGCCTGCGCCAAGAAGACGTTGACATACAAGGACTCCCTCGACACCGCCTGCTCGGGTCCCGAGCTGCGCAAGTGCCTGGGGTGCGCGAAGGACTTCTACGGCGCGGTCAAGGGGACCGCGCTGACGCTGGGGCTCTCCCGCACGCGGCTGGACGGGGTGGACCTGTTCCTGCCGATCAGCGACGCGGTGGCGCGGGCGTGCCTGCCCGGGGTGGCCGCCGAGCGAATCCGGGTCGTGCCGTCGTTCGTGGCGGACTCGGTCGCGCAGGTGGGTCCACGGCCGGACTTCCTGCCCGACGGGGACTTCGTGCTGTTCGTGGGCGCGCTGGGCGAGCACAAGGGGTTGGGGCCGCTGGTCGAGGCGCACCGCCGGATGGCGGCGGCCGTGCCGCTGGTGGTCATCGGACCCCGCCGGGCCGACACACCGGAGCTGGTGGGGAGTCCTGGTCGGCCGGTGATCGTGCACGGATCGGTGCCGCACCCGCAGATCATGGCCGCGTTCGCCGCCGCCGCCGTGGTGGCGGTGCCGTCGCGGTGGGCCGAGCCACAGGGGCTGGTGGCGATCGAAGCCCTGGCGGTGGGTACGCCGGTGGTCGCTTCGCGGGTGGGTGGCTTGCCCGGACTGGTCACCGATGGGGTGACCGGGCTGCTGGTACCCCCGGGGGATGCCTCGGCGTTGGCGGGTGCTCTGGACTCGTTGCTCGCTGACCCCGGGGTTCGGGGCAGGATGGGGGCGGCGGGGCGGGTGGATGCGCGGCGGTACTTCGCCGGGGCTGTGGTGCCGCAGGTGGTTGCGGCTTACGAGTCGCTTGTGGATCGACGGTCTGCGGTGTCCTAGGAACTGCTGGGAGTCCGGTCTCGTGGCTGGTGCCCGGGTGTGCTCAGCTTTCGAGCCCGGGGTTGTGGTGGGTGTGCCCGGCTGGGTGGATGTGTTTGGCCGGGGCCCCTATGGCGATC
>NZ_AYXG01000160.1 GCF_000564855.1 Actinokineospora spheciospongiae | reverse complement strand
ATGGCGAACGCCCATCAGGTGGAGCTCATATGCTGTGGAACTACTGGACGAGCGAGTGTTCATCGGCGCTCATCATGGTGCAAGTACTGCCGACCTTCGGGTTGGCGTGGAACGCGGGTGGTGAGGGTTGGTGGTCACGCGTGTGTCGGCACACTGTTGGGTCCTGAGACAACACCCCACCATGGGGTTGTTGGACTCGGTTCCAGGACCAGGGCCGCGAGCAAACCGTGGGGAGA
>NZ_AYXG01000159.1 GCF_000564855.1 Actinokineospora spheciospongiae | reverse complement strand
CATAGGGGCCCCGGCCAAACACATCCACCCAGCCGGGCACCCCCACCAAAACCCCGGCGCTTTGCAGGACACAGGCACGGCCGAGCACACCCACCAAACGACCGGGCTCGTGAAGGCACGGCCGAGCACAGCCAGGCGCCTCAACGAAAAACCTGGTTCCCCCGGTCGGGTGATAAACCCTCCACACAGGACCAAGCTCAGCGCGGCCAGATCGGGGTACCCGCGGCCAAGGCCGCGGCCTGGTACGGGGGCAGGTCCTCGCCCGCGACGACGACCTCCGCGAGAGCACCCCCCAGGCGCTGCGACAGGAGCGACTGGAGCGCGACCAGATCCACACCGGGGCCGTACTCCGCCACGTACACCACCTTCGCCGGGGCGTCCCCGGTCGGAACGCGCCTGGCCTTGACCACCCGCCGCAGCTCGGGCGACTCGGCCCTGCCGAGCAGGACCTCGTCGTCACCCGACGGCGCGGCGGGTTCGAAGCGGTGCTCCGGTCGCGCGGCGCCCGGGGGTTCCACGGAGAAGTCGTCCCGGTCCACCTCGATCAGCGGCAGGAGCGCGACCTCGGCGTCGGTGAGCCGGAGGCCGTGTTCGCGCAGCCGCCACAGCACCGTCCACTCCGCCTCGGCGGGCCCGTTCTCCGCCAGTTCGATCCGCAGGCCGGTCACGTGGTCGTCCGGCATCCGGCCGACGAGCCCGCGCAGCAGGTCAACCATCCCCGCGTCCACGGTCAGCAGTTCCCCGTCGGCGGGGGCACGGGGGAACCGGGTGCGAGTTTGCCGGTGTCGTCGGTGCGGTACTCGACCGGCTTGCCCGAGGGGTCCCTGACCGGTCTGCCGCGCGCGTCCAGCGCCGGGTACCGCCACGTGTCGGTCTTCTGGTCGTAGCGGGGCGACCCGGTCCGCGCGCTGTTGAGCTGCGGGCTCGCCGGGGCGGCCGCCGGGTTCTTGAAGATCGTGTTCGGTCCGATCGTGGCGGTCTTGTGCACGTGCACATCCTCGCGCGTCACGACCCGGTTGGGGCTGGCGCCGCCCGCCGTCGGGTACGCCGTGCGCACGGAGCCGTCGGCGAAGACGATGACGTCCACCTCGATGGTGACGCCCTTGTGGGTCACCGTGTCGAGGTAGCGCCACGACCGGATGGGCGTGCCGTAGGAGGTGAACGACGAGTTCGGGCCGTTGGCGGGCGCACCGGAGGTGTCGACGGTCCGGCCCTGGTCGACGACCCGGGCCACGACGGCCTTGATGTCCTCGGGTGTCCACGACGGCGGGAACTCCGTCCGCGACGGGCCGCCCGCGCCGGACTGGTGCCCGCCCGCCTTGCCGTGCCGGGTCGCGGCCGGGTCGTCCGGGTCGCCCTGGAGGATGTGCCGCTCGCCGCCGGGCGTGTGGACCAGGTCGCCGGGGGTGGGCTTGCTCGTCGGCGGCTGCTGGTCGCGCTGGTGGGTGAGCGCGGCGAGGTCCTCGGCGTCGTAGGAGTAGTGGCGGCCGTCCACGCGTTCCCGGGTGGGGTGGTTGCCGACCATCAACCGGGTGATCTTCGGCTTGCCGGAGCCGTCCAGGAACAGTGCGCGCAGCGGCTTCCCGTCGACCTCGACGTTCAGCTTCTTGCCGACGTTGACCCGGCTCCCGGCGCCGAACTTGGGGACCGGTTGGGCGAACTCCAGCACGAGGACCCGTTCGAACCCGGCGGTCACGCCCGGCCCGTCGAAGCGGGCGAGCGACTTCTCCACCAGCTCGTACACCTTCTCGTTCACGGTCGCGTTGTCCGCCGCGGCCAGCGCGCCGATCGAGTGGACCCGCCCGGTGTGGGTGTCGGTGATGAGGCCTTCGCCGATGACCAGCGACCCGTCCGGCCTGCCGTCCTGGGCAGCCAGGTCGGCCAGCAGTTGCAGCGCGCTGACCGCGGCGAGCTTGCCGTCCGGGGTGCCGGAGAGCGCTTTCTCGGCGAGGTCGACCACCGGGTGCACCGGGCCGCCCGGCGCCCGCACCTTCGCGATGTCGCCGACCAACCACAGCAGGACACCGGTCACCCGGTTGTCGGTGGCCCGCTCCATCAGGTCGAGCACCTGGTCGACCCCGGAGGACTGGGCGCCGCGACCGGAGAACCCCGGCACGCCGGGGGCGCCGGTGAGCCCGTCGATGATCCGGTTGACGTCCGGGCCCGCGACGGCCGGGTTGCCGGGGACCGGCCGGTTCGGGTCGACGCCCTTGCCGGTGAGCCGCTGCCCGAGGTCGATGTCCGGCCCGGCGATGCTGGTGATCTGGGCGAACGCGGTCACGCTCGCGGTGCGGGTGCAGGTCTGCCTGCACCCGGTGGCCGGGTTGGTGATCTGGAAGACCTTCTGGTCCTGGCCCCCCGGCGGGGCGGAGAACGGCTGCGTCCCGCCCCCGCCGCTGCTGGAGGTCAGCGACACGACCCCGACCGCGGGCTGGTCGCCGCTGTTGGCGACGACCACGGGGGCCGGGCACACCGGCGACGTGCACAGCGCGGTCGGCGTCACCGAGACCCGCACGGAGGGCCCGCTGGAGGGCGTCGGGACCGCAGGCGCCTGCGGCGCGGACGCCACCTGCTTCCTGGCGTCGGCCACCTTGCTGTCGGCGCGCTTGCGGCACGGGTCGTCGGCGGCGGTGGTGCTGACGGTGGCGTTCGGGAAGGAGCCGCCCCGGGCGGACCCGAGCAGCCGGTCGCCCACCTCGGCGAGCGGCCCGTCGACACCGAGCAGCCGGGGTTCGCCCCGGGCCGCCAGGTGGACCGCCCACGGCGAGTCCGCTGCGGTGAGGGCGAACGCCAACTGGCCGTCCGGGCGCTCCACAACCTCCGACGACCACCGCCCGGACCCGGCCGCCTCTTCGATCGCGCCCTTGAGCGCCGCGCCGGAGAGCCCGTCCAGCATGCCGATCGGGAAGCCCATGTCGGCGGTGGCCCGCACCCACTTGCCCGCCACGGGTTCCGCGTGCACGGGGACGGTGTTCAGCCACCACTCGCGGTTGGCGTTGACCACCACGCGGTCGTCGACGGCGACGAACTCGGCGACCCCACCGGTCCCGTCGGCCACCGCCGCCGTCGTCTCACCGCCCGCAAGCGCGACCACGTCGACGGTGAGCGCCACCCCGGTGTCGCTCTCGATCGTGCCGCTGAGCCGCAGGTCCTCGATGGCCCCGAGCTGAGCGAGCGCCGTTTCGGCCAGGTCCGCCGCGGCCACCGGTCGCGCCGTGCCCGCGATCTCACCCGGCCCGGTGAGCACGGCGAACAGCAGCACCGCGACGACGGCGATGACCGCGGCGCCCAGACCGACTGTGCGCGCGAACAGGCGACTGACTGGACTCGGCATCGAGTACCCCCAGGATCAAGCGTGGCCAGCACCCCTTTGAGGCCCCATTCCCCCGCGGGGTTCCACCCGCGCGCAACCGGGGGTGTCCTATTCCTGCCATTTCGCGGGCACCGGTTCCACGGGGCCGGTGGAGAATGACCCATTTCGATTCCAGGAAGGGGTCATCGTCGTCCCGGGTTCGACCGGTTGGCCCATTCCCACTCATCGGCCCCCAGCCGGTCCCGCCCGGTGGCCCACAGCAAAACGGAACCCAGGAAAGCGCCGCAGATTTCCATGTCTTCCGGCCGCCCCGCAACCCCAGGCCCAAGCGATGTTGCGCGGCCCGCCCTCCCGCTCGGGCGCCCACCACACAGCTTCATCGACCTAATCGGCACCGGAAGCCATGCCGGAGTTCAACAACGCCACCCACCGGTCGACGACCGTTTTTCACTCCCCCACCGGAACGCTCCCCTCGGGCACCGAAACCGCGATCTCCGCCCCCAGTCGGGCCCCGCCCAGCAACCGCAGGTCGTCCCCGCTCCAGAACTGCCCCGGGTCGTAGCTGTGCGGGCGCCCCGCGGGCAACAACCCCAGGTCCTCGTAGGTCGCCCCCACCACCTCGGCGCAGTACGCCGATTCGAGGTCGCGGGACCGGGCTTTCTGCCACCGCAACCGGGGTGCCTGCCCCCGTGCCCACCGCCCCAGCAGCCGCGCGCTCGACGGGAACGGCGTCCCGTCCAACCGGGCGATCGTGCGCAGCAGCGCGTCCTCCTGCGCGGCGGAGACCAGCGGTGCCAACTGCCGCAGCCAGGCCCGCTGTCCGTACCGGGTGGCCCACACGACCACGGCGTCGCGCAGGTCGTGCAACTGCACCCCGCGCTGCCGCTCCCCCGACCAGCGGTCGGGCAGGGAGCGCCCCAGCTCCGCGTGCCACATCAGCGGCGGCAGGTCCTCCAGCACCACGGCCATGCCGATGTGGTTGACCGGGCTGTTGGTGAGGGTCTGGATGGCCCGGTCGGCGGGGGTGCGCCCGCGGAACAGCCAGAGGTCACCGGTGCGGGTCAGCGAGACTGCCTGGTCGAGGTCGATCATGTCCCGGAACGGTAGCCTGCGCGGATGCGGCGGGTGTGGAAGTTCCTCGGTCTGGCCGGTGTCGTGGGCGTGGCGGCGACCGGCGTGGCGATGACGCGGGCGGAGCGGCAGCGGCGGGCGTACACGCCGGACGAGGTGCGCGACCGCTTGCGCAGGCGGGTCGCCGAGGCCGGGGGCGCCGGGAAGTGACGCGGTTGCGCGGTCCGGGGCCCCGCCCGGCGGTGACCGGGCTTCGCGGGGGTCTCTAGTCCACTGAGGACTTGGTGCGCAGGTGGACCCGTTCCCCCTGGCGGCCGAACAGGATCAGGGCCTCGGCCGGGTGGGGGCCGGGGTTGCCGATCCAGTGCGGCACCCTGGTGTCGAACTCGACGGCCTCCCCCGGTGCCAGCATGACGTCGTGCGGGCCGAGCAGCAGCCGCAGCCTGCCGCTGAGGACGTACATCCACTCGTGGCCCTCGTGGGTGCGCGGGTCCGGTTCGTCGGTGCTCGGGGGGAACAGGGCCTTGTAGGCGCGCGGTTGGCCGGGGGCGGCGGTGAGGGGCCAGAAGGTCCGGCCCTCGATCTCGCGCGGTTCGGCGTGCACGCGGGGGTCCGGGGTGCCGGTGAGGCCGACGAGTTCGTCGAGGTCGCTGCCGTGGGCACGGGCGATCGGCAGCAGCAGCTCCAGGGTCGCCTTGCGCTTGCCGGACTCCAGGCGGGACAGGGTGCTGACCGAGATGCCCGTTTCGGCGGCGAGGGTGGTCAGGGTGGTCCCGCGCTCCACCCGCACGGCCTTGAGCCTGCTCCCGATCCCGGCCAGCACCTGTTCGACGTCCATGGCGACCACTTTGCCATACCGGCACGGAATTTGGCATTACGGCAGAGCGTGCGCGAGGTTCAGCCGGGGCGCGGGAGCGACCTCGACTCGGCGACCACGGCTAGCGTCGCGGGCATGACCGAGTACCAGCACATCCGGGTGGAGCGGACCGGCGAGGCGGTGCGGATCACCATGGACCGGCCCGCGCGCCGCAACTCGCTGTCCGCCGACCACCTCACCGAACTCCTCACCGCCTTCCGCGCGGCGGGCGACTCGGACGCGACCGGGGTGGTCCTGGCGGGCGCGGGCCCGGTCTTCTCCGCGGGCCACGACTTCGGCGACGTGGCCGCCCGCGACCTGACCGGTGTCCGCGACCTGCTGCTCCTGTGCACGGACCTGATGCGCACCGTGCACGCGATCCCGCAGGTGGTGATCGCCCGGGTGCACGGGCTGGCCACCGCGGCGGGCTGCCAGCTCGTCGCCACCTGCGACCTGGCGGTGGCCGCCGAATCGGCCGGGTTCGCCCTGCCCGGCGGCAAGGGCGGCTGGTTCTGCCACACCCCGGCGGTCCCCGTCGCCCGCTCCGTCGGCCGCAAGCGGTTGGTGGAACTGGCCCTCACCGGCGACGTCATCGACGCCCGCACCGCCCTGGACTGGGGCCTGGTCAACCGCGTGGTGCCCGACGCCGACCTGGACGCCACCGTGGACGACCTGCTCGCCCGCGCCACCAGGGGCAGCCGGGCGAGCAGGGCCCTGGGCAAGCAGACCCTCTACGCCCAGCTCGACCGGCCGGAGCAGGACGCCTACGCGCTGGCGGTCGAGGTCATGGCGGCGGCCTCGCAGCTCCCGGGCGCGAAGGAGGGCATGGCCGCGTTCCTGGAGAAGCGCTCCCCGGTCTGGCCCGACTAGGACCTGCCCACGGGGATCGTTGCGGCTGTGCGGACGGGGTTCCACCGCGCCCGCGGCTTCCGCTACCGGGCCAGCCAGGGGACCACGGCGTCGAGGAAGTCGCGGGGTGTCTCGTGGCCGGGGAGGTGGCCCGCGGTGGGCACGACGTGGAGGCGGGCGCCGGTGAGGTCGGCGATGTCCCGCCCCGCCTCGGGGGGCATCAGCGCGTCGTGGGCGCCGTGGACGACGAGGGCGTCGAGGTCGAGGGCGCGGAGCGTTTCCCGGGAGTCCGGGCGGGCGGCCATGGCGCGGGCGGTCCACGCCACCCCGGCGGGCGGCTGGCTGTCGATGGTGGGGCGCAGCGCCGCCGCGGCGGTCTGGTCGTGCAGCAGGTTGGGCAGCGTGGATTCGGCCAACCACGGCACCACGCCTTCCGCCTCCGCCCGCCGCGCCAGGGTTTCGCGGCCCGCCGCCGCCCCCGGGGTGTCGGCGGTGGCCTTGGTGCCGATGAACACCGCGCCGGAGATCCGTTCCGGGGCGGCGCGGAGCATCGCCATGAGCACGTAGCCGCCGAGCGAGGAACCGCCGACGACGGCCCGCTCCACGCCGAGGTCGTCCAGCAGCCGCACCAGGTCGGCGGCGGTGGTCTCCAGGGACGGCGGTGCCTGCGGGACCGGCGAGCGGCCGAGGCCGGGCAGGTCGGGGGTGATCAGGCGGACGTGCTCGGACAGCTCGGCGCGCACCGGGTCCCACATCCGGGAGTCCAGCGGGAAGGCGTGCAGCAGCAGGAAGGGGGTGCCGGAGCCGGTGTCGGTGTGGTGCACACCGCCCATTGGACCACCCTCAGCCGTGCAGCCGGGTGACCGCCGCCCCGGTGCCGAGTTCGGCGCGGTGCTCGGGGTGGTCGAGGTAGTGGGTGAGCGCGCGCAGCGCCACCAGTTGGTCCACGAGCAGGGTGCGCGTGGACAGCGCGAACGCCAGGTCCTTGCCGAACCGCTCGGCCTGCCCGCGGTGCCGCTCGCCCGCCGCGCCGGGGTCGGCCGTGACCACGCCGAGGTAGTTCACGCTCGCGGCGGTGTTGGCGCGCCCCAGCCGGACCGCCACCGGGCGCACCTCCCGCACCTGCGACCAGGGCAACCTGGTCAGCGGCGTCGTCCAGTTGAGCAGCAACCCGTCGGGGGTCAGCAGCAGCCCGGCACCCGCCCGCGGCTTGCGCAGCGCGGTGACGCAGGAGACGACCACCAGCAGCCCGAACAGCACCGCGAGGACCCCGCCGATGACCGCCACGACACCCCCGGCGGCGAACAGGAAGGCGGCCAGCACCAGCAGCGCCACCCCGAGGACGGCCAGCACGGCGACGGCGGCGGTGGTCGACTGGCGGACCGGCAGCAGCAGACCGCGGGTGCCGTCGACCTCGGCGGTCAGCGCCCGCCCCGCCGGGTCGCCCGCCGGGTTGACCGACCCGTCGGCCTTGCGCCAGGGCTGCGGGCAGGGCACCCGGTCCATCGCGTCATCGGTGTTGTCCACATCGATCATGGAAGCGCACCGGCGCCCCGCCTGCCAGTGGGGGTAGGTTCGGCGCCATGACCGGCATCCGCACCGAGCGGCTGGTCCTGCGCCCGGTCGACCGGGCCGACATCGCCGCCGCCGTCGCCATCCAGGGTGATCCGCGCACCTGCCGCCACCGCCCCGGCGGCCCCAGCTCCCCGGCCGAGACCAGCGCCCAACTGGACTTCTGGTTGGAGCACTGGCGGACCCACGGCTTCGGCTACTGGTCCATCACCCTCCCCGACGACGCCGCCGTCCTGGGCTTCGGCGGTCTGCAACTCGGCGAGTTCGACGGCCACCGCTACCTGAACCTCTACTACCGCCTGCGCCCCCGCGCCTGGGGGCACGGCTACGCCCCGGAGATGGCCGGGGCCGCCCTGGACTGGGCCGCCGCCGAACGGCCGGACCTCCCGGTGTGGATCATCACCACCCTGGACAACGAACCGGCCCGGCGGGTCGCCGACAAGCTCGGCTTCACCGAATTCCGCCAGGCCGAGTACACGGGCGCCCCGTGCCGCTTCTACCGGTGGCACAGCACCCCGGCGGAACGGACCGCCAGCCCGGGGATGACCGAGGGCAAGCGCTTGCCACGGGCGCTTCCTGCGCAAACCAGGGAGGGACCTGCCTGATCGGGGTGGGCAAGCGGGACGTCGGGGCGCGCCCTCACCACCGACGCGCCGTCGGCCCCCGTCGCCCCCGCGCGTCCCAGCATGCGCGGTGCCAGTGCCTGCGGTCCTCCACCCCGGTCCGGTCGTCCGCCGACCACGCGACGACGTGCGCCACCCCCGGCCGGATCTCGTGGTCGCACCCGGGGCAGCGGTAGACCTTGCCCGCCTGCGACCCGGTCACGTTGCGCACGTACCAGTCCCCGTCGGAGGCCGACTCCACGCGCTGCGCGGCCAGCGCCCCGCTGAGCGGGCGCGGCTCCTCGGAGCGCCTGGTGTTGTTCCGGCGTGGCACGCAACCGATTATCCGGGTTGACCGGGACGGGCAGAATGGGGCCATGCCCACCTACGAGTTCCGCTGCCGGTCCTGCGGGTCGACCTTCGAGGTCCGGCGGCCGATGAGCGCGTCGTCCGACCCCGCCCCCTGCCCCGGCGGCCACGAGGACACGGTCAAGCTGCTCACGATGGCCGGGCTGGGCGGCGGTTCCGCCGCCCCCGCGCCGTCCGGCGGCGGCGGGTGCTGCGGCGGCGGCTGCTGCGGCTGAGCGGCGCCCCAGTGCCCCGACGCCCTGGCGTCCCGGCCACTTGAACAGCCGAACGCCCCCCGGTCACCTGACCGGGGGGCGTTCGAGCACCGAACCGGGTGCTACTTGCTGTAGTCGCGGAAGCCCTTGCCGGTCTTGCGGCCCAGGCGGCCCGCGGTGACCAGGTGCTCCAGCAGCGGGGCCGGGGCGTAACCGGCCTCGCGGAACTCGTTGTAGAGGGTGCGCTCGATGGCCAGCGACACGTCCAGGCCGACCACGTCCAGCAGCTCGAACGGGCCCATCGGCAGGCCGCAGCCGACCTTCATGGCGGTGTCGATGTCCTCGGACTCCGCGTAGTGCGCCTCGAGCATCTTGATCGCGTCGTTGAGGTACGGGAACAGCAGGGCGTTGACGATGAAGCCCGCGCGGTCGCCGCAGTGCACCGGCTGCTTGCCGACCTTGAGGCACAGCGCCCGCGCGGTGGCCACCACGTCGGCACCGGTGGAGATGGTCTCGACGATCTCCACCAGCTTCATGACCGGCGCCGGGTTGAAGAAGTGCAGGCCCACCACGTCGGCCGGGCGGGAGGTCGCCGCGGCGCACTCGATGACCGGCAGCGAGGAGGTCGTGGTGGCCAGGATCGCGCCCGGCTTCACCACCTCGTCCAGCGCGCCGAACACGGCCTGCTTGATCGCCAGCTCCTCGGCGACGGCCTCGACGACCAGGTCGCAGTCGGCCAGCTCCTCGAACTCCACCGCCGGGGAGATGCGGGCCAGGACGGCGTCGCGGTCGGATTCGGACAGGCGGCCCTTGGCGACCTGGCGGTCGAGGGACTTGCGGACCTTGCCCACCGCCGCCTCGGCCTTGTCGGCGCTGCGGGCGCGCAGGACCACGTCGTGGCCCTTGCGGGCGAAGACCTCGACGATGCCGGTGGCCATGGTGCCGGTGCCGACCACGCCGACCCGCTGCACCTCGCGCAGCGCCACGTCGGACTCGCCCGCGGCGGCCGGGGTGAGCGCGTCGGGCACCACGGTGGGCGACTCGGGGGCGTCGTAGGTGTAGAAGCCGCGGCCGGTCTTGCGGCCGAGCAGGCCCGCGGTGATCATCTGCTTGAGGATCGGGGCCGGGGCGTGCAGCCGGTTGCGCGACTGCGCGTACATCGTCTCCAGGATCTCGTACGCGGTGTCCAGGCCGATCAGGTCCAGCAGCGCCAGCGGGCCCATCGGGTAGCCGCAGCCGTAGCGCATGGCCGCGTCGAGGTCCTCGCGGGTGGCGTAGCGCGCCTCGTACATCGAGACCGCGTGGTTGAGGTAGCCGAACAGCAGCGCGTTGGCGATGAAGCCCGCGCGGTCGCCGATGACGACCGGCTCCTTGCCCAGCTTCTGGGCGAAGGCGACCACGTCGTCCACCACGTCCGGCTCGGTGACCACGGTGCGCACGACCTCGGTCAGCTTCAGCACCGGGGCCGGGTTGAAGAAGTGCAGGCCGACGACCTTGCCCGGGCGTCCGGTGTGGACGCCGATCTCGGTGATCGACAGCGACGAGGTGTTGGAGGCCAGCACGGCCTCGGGCTTGAGGATGCGGTCGAGTTCGCCGAAGACCCGGGCCTTGAGCTCCAGCGACTCCGGGATGGCCTCGATCACCAGGTCGGCCTCGGCCAGGTCGGCCAGGGCGGTGGTGTAGGTGATGCGCCCGAGCAGCTCGGTGCGCTCGGCCTCGGTGAGCTTCTCCTTGGCCAGGGCCCGGCCGGTGGAGTGCTCGACGTGGCCGCGGCCGCGTTCGACGCCCGCGTCGTCGACCTCCACCGCCACGACCCGCACCCCGGTGCGGGCGAGCACCTCCGCGATGCCCGCGCCCATGGTCCCGAGTCCGACAACACCGACGGTGGAGAACTCACGCGCCACGACTACCTCCGCAGTCCCCGATGACAGCAACGACGATGCTACTTCCGAGTAACATCGACTGCTGATACTGCCACGCGACCACGGTTAGTCCAGGTGAACTGCACCACTGGACCGTTCAGGGAGAGCGGCCTACTTCTGCGGCAGCTTCGGCAGCAGGGCCTTCGCCACGGTCTGCACCTTGGCGCACGCGTCCTCGCCCGCCTGCGGGTCGTAGCGGGTGAAGTCGACCTTGACGACCTCCGCGTTGCCCTCCGCGCCCTCGAACGGGACGTGCGCCCAGGACAGGCTGCACCGGGTGGAGGAGGTGCTCTCGCTGCGCTGCTGGGCGCGGACCCCGCCCAGGTCGACCGGGGTCGTCTTGGCCGCCTCGGCCAGCTCGTCCGGGTCGGTGCCGAGGGAGAACTCCACCCGGAAGGTGACGCCCTCGGTGTTGTAGGTGCAGCTGTGCAACCCGGTCGGCTTCTTGCCCGGGCCGTCGCCGATCGCGCCTGCCACCACGGAGTCGTCGAGGACCGTGCACGCGTCCAGGTCGACCAGCGACCCCTTGCGCACTTCCAGCTCCGGCTTGCTGTCGCGGATCTTCGTGACGGCCGTCTCCAGCAGCTTGCGCCCCGGTTCGCACAGGCCCCCGGGGGTGTCGCTGCCGATCTGGACGGTGATGCCGCGGTCGGGGTCGGTCTCGGTGATGGCGGTGACGAAGCAGGCGGTCTTGTCGTCCAACTCGGACTCGGCCACCGGCAGGCCGCCGATCTTGAGCGCGCCCTGGGCCTTGCGGGCCAGGCTGCTGTCGCCGATGGTCATGGTGAAGTTGAGGTCCCGGCCGCCGGGGTCCTTCATGTAGTTCGAGCAGAGCGCGTAGTCGCGCAGCCTGCTCCGCGCCGGGGTGCCGAAGCCCGACATGGTCTCCTCGTCCATGATCGCGCACGGGTTGACCCGGCGCAGCGACGCGGAGGAGAACACGTCGTCCCCGGTCGGCGGCGGCGTGCTGCCGCCGGTCTCCGGACCCGCGTCGAGCCCCTCGGTGGCGGGCACGGTGGTCCGCTTGCCGGTCGTCTTCGCCAGGTCGGCGCCCGTGCCGCACCCGGCGAGCAGCACCACCAGGCACCCCGCCACCGCCATGGACCGCCGTCGCCTCGAAGCCCTCACTCCCGAGACGGTAGTCAACGCCGCGGCCGCCCGTGCGCCGAACCCGCGGATCGCCGGGGGCCGGGTCGCTCCACCGTGGACCGTAGGGGGTACTGGAACCAGCTCCGGACCGCGGCGGGCCGCGGTCCGGAGCCTGCCCCACCCCGGGGTCAGTTCCCGCGACCGCCCTCGGTCGCCGCGGTCGAGCCCGCCGTCGAACCTGTCGCGGTCTCACCCGTGGTTTCCGGCACGGCCAGCGGCCGCAGCCGGGCCCAGGCGAGGAACGCCAGCGCCACGACGAGCATGAACACGCCCATCCACAGGTTGATGTTGACGCCCGCGGCCTTGTCCAGGTCGGCCTGCGAGGTCGACACCAGGCCCATCACGGTCAGCACGACGCCGTAGACGCCGAACAGCAGCGCCAGGATGCCGCGCAGGTCGAACAGACCCGCCTTGGCCTTCTTCTCCGCCACAACCTTCTCCGTCACGCTGACTCCCCCTACCAGAAGACGATGTTGAGCACGACGGTCAGCGCGAGCACCCCGGCGCCGAGGACCACGGGCTTGCGGTACCAGCCCGAGTTCTCCCCGGTGTCGTCGTGGCGGAGCTGGTCGCGCGGGGTCAGCGACCACACCAGGCCGCGCAGTTCCGACTCCGGCTTGGGCTTGGTGACCAGCGAGACGCCCACGCTGACCGCGATGTCGACCACGAAGGCCACGCTGGCGGCCACGAAGCTCGCGCCCTGCCCGGCCAGGTCCAGCACCTCGGCGCGGTTGAGCAGGTCGACGGTGACCGCCGAGGCGGTGCCGAAGATCAGGCCGAGGCCACCGGCGAGCGGGGTCATCCGCTTCCAGAACATGCCGAGGATGAACGTGGCGAACAGCGGGGCGTTGAAGAAGCCGAACAACGTCTGGAGGTAGTCCATGATGTTGTTGAAGCTGGAGGCGATGAACGCCGTGCCGATCGCCACGACGCAGCCCGCCACCGTCGCCACCCGCCCCACCCGCAGGTAGTAGTCGTCCGGCTTGTCCTTGACGATGTACGCCTGCCAGATGTCGTAGGTGAAGACGGTGTTGAACGAGCTGACGTTCGCCGCCATGCCCGCCATGAACGCCGCCAGCAGACCGGTGATCGCGATGCCCAGCATCCCGTTGGGCAGCAGGTCGCGGATCAGCAGCAGGATCGCGTTGTTGTAGGTGACCCCGTTCTCCGCGCCCGCCTTCATCTCGCGCAGCTCCGGCACGATCACCGCGGCGATCATGCCGGGGATGATGATGATCAGCGCGATCAGCGTCTTCGGGTACGCCCCGATCAGCGGCGTGCGGCGCGCGGCCGACATGCTCTTGGCCGACATGGCCCGCTGCACCTCGGCGAAGTTCGTCGTCCAGTAGCCGAAGGACAGCACGAAGCCGAGGCCGAACACGATGCCCAGCACCGACAGCGTGGCGTTGCCGATGCCGGTCAGGTTGGTGCCCGGCCACGAGCTGAGCTGGTCGGCGGCGGAGCTGCCCGTGGTCCCGGCCACCTTGTCGACCAGGCCCTGCCACCCGCCGACCCGCTTGAGGCCGAGGAAGGTCAGCGGCAGCAGCATCGCCACGATCACGAAGAACTGCATGACCTCGTTGTAGACGGCCGCCGACAGCCCGCCGAGGGAGGTGTAGGCCAGCACGATCACCGCCGCCACCACGACCGAGAGCCACAGCGGCCACCCGAGCAGCAGGTTGACCACGGTGGCGAGGGCGAACAGGTTCACCCCGGCGATGAGCACCTGGGCGAGGGCGAAGCTGATGCCGTTGGTCAGGTGCGCGAACTTCCCGAACCGCCGCAGCAGGAACTCCGGCACGCTGCGGACCTTGGAGCCGTAGTAGAACGGCATCATCACCAGGCCCAGGAACACCATGGCCGGGATCGCGCCGATCCAGTAGTAGTGCATGGTCGGCAACCCGTACTGCGCGCCGTTGGCCGTCATGCCGAAGATCTCGACCGCGCCGAGGTTGGCGGAGATGAACGCCAACCCGGTCACCCACGCGGGCAGCGACCGGCCGGACAGGAAGAAGTCCAGGCTGCTGGACACCGAGCGCCGCGCCATCGCCCCGATCCCCAGGACCAGGGCGAAGTAGACGGCCAGCAAGGCGTAGTCGATCGGGCCCGCGTCCAGCCGCAGGTCCGCGTCCGCGAGGAAATGCATACCGCCCCCGTCGTACACGTCGATGTGATCGGGAACAGCATGGACCCGACCGCACCGCGGCGCACGGCGAAGTCGACCACCGTTCACGAAGGGCTGGAATTCGCCGCCCGTACACGTCCGAGTGGTCCAGTCCACTAGCCCGTTGACCGGGTCAGAAGAGGCGGAACTCGTCGCTCTCGATGCCGCGGAGGGTGTCGTAGTCGAGGGTGACGCAGCGGATGCCCCGGTCCTCGGCGAGGACCTTGGCCTGGGGGCGGATGAGCTGCGCGGCGAAGACACCGGTGACCGGGGAGAGCAGCGGGTCGCGGTTGAGCAGCTCCAGGTAGCGGGTCAACTGCTCCACCCCGTCGATGTCGCCGCGGCGCTTGATCTCGACGGCGACCGAGGAGCCCGCGGCGTCGCGGCAGAGGATGTCGACCGGGCCGATGGCGGTGGGGTACTCGCGGCGGACCAGGGTGTAGCCGTCGCCGAGGGTGGTGATGTGCTCGGCGAGCAGTTCCTGCAGGTGGGCCTCCACGCCGTCCTTGATCAGGCCGGGTTCGGCGCCGAGCTCGTGCCGGGAGTCGTGGTGGATCTCCTCGATGGTGATGGCGATCTTCTCGCCCGCCTTGTTCTGCACGACCCACATGCCCGGCTCCTCGATGAGCCAGCAGGGCGGGGTCATCCAGTTCAGCGGCTTGTAGGCGCGGTCGTCGGAGTGGACCGAGACCGACCCGTCCGCCTTCACCAGCAGCAGCCGGTTGGCCATCGGGAGGTGGGCGGTGAGCCGTCCGGCGTAGTCGACCTGACAGCGAGCGATCACGAGGCGCACGCGCAGCAGGTTAGCCCCGTGCGCCCGCGCCGGTGCCCCCGGGCAGGATCTACCCCGTGGAACGCCTCGACTCCAAGCAGGTCTACGCCAACGCCTGGATGACCGTCCGGGAGGACGCCATCCGCCGCCCGGACGGCAGCCCCGGCATCTACGGGGTGGTGGACAAACCGCACTACGCCCTGGTCATCCCCCTCGACGGGGAGCGGTTGATGCTCGTCGAGCAGTTCCGCTACCCGGTGGGCGCGCGCCGCTGGGAGTTCCCCCAGGGCACCGCCCCCGACCGCGCCGACCTCGACCCGGCGGAGCTGGCGGTGCGCGAGCTGCGCGAGGAGACCGGGCTGACCGCGGGCACGATGACCCTGATCGGCCACTTGGACGTCGCCCCCGGGCTCACCAGCCAGGGCGGCAGCGTCTACCTCGCCACCGACCTCACCGAGGGCGCCCCGGACCGGGAGGCCACCGAGCAGGACATGCGCGCCGCCTGGTTCCCCCGGGCCGGGTTCGAGGCGGGCATCCGCGACGGCTCCATCGTCGACGCGCAGTCGATCGCCGCCTACACCCAGCTTCTGCTGCACGAGCACCACAGCCAGTAGCCGGCCGACACCGCGGTCGGGGGTGCGCCGGGGCGGCGGGTGCGCCCCGGTCGCGGCGGTGTCACGGGTGGACGTGAATCTGATTCGCCGAGACCACGGCGAATCCACTGTGGACGGAAAGGGTTTGTCTCGATCGCCAAGGGGTGATTGACATTTTTCAATGGTCTAGTCCACCTTGGGTGGGTCCGGACCGCGTCCGCACCCCCGCAGGAGGCAGCCCATGCCGTCCACCGCCCGCCGCGCCCTCGCCGCCGTGTCCGCCGCGCTCGCCGCCTCCGCCGGGCTGGTCCTCGCGGGCGGCGGCAGCGCCGACGCCGCGAACCTGCTGGCCAACCCCGGGTTCGAGTCCGGCACCTCGGGCTGGACCTGCTCGGGTGCGACCACCGACAGCGACCGCCACTCCGGCTCCGCCGCGTTGAAAGGCACCCCATCGGGCCAGGACAACGCCCGGTGCTCGCAGACCGTCGCCGTCACCCCGGGCGCCCAGTACACGCTGAGCGCGTGGGTGAAAGGCGCTTATGCCTACCTCGGCGCCACGGGCACCACGACGGGCGACGCCTCCACCTGGACGCCCGCCGCGAGCACGTGGACCAGGCTGAGCGTCGCCTTCACCGCTGCCTCCTCCTCGGCCACGGTGTACGTGCACGGCTGGTACGGCCAGCCCGCCTACCTCGCCGACGACCTCGCCCTCGACGGCCCCGGCACCGCCCCACCGACGACCACCCCCACGTCGACCACGCCACCCACGACCACGCCACCCACGACGACCACCACCCGGCCGACGACCCCGCCCCCGGCCACGGGCCTGCCCAAGCACGTCCTCACCGGCTACTGGCAGAACTTCTACAACGGTGCCAAGCCGCTGCGGCTCGCCGACGTCCCCACCACCTACGACATCATCGCCGTCTCCTTCGCCGACGCGGTCCCGACGACCCCCGGCGCGGTGACCTTCACCCTCGACCCCGGCCTGTCGAGCCAACTCGGCGGTTACACCGACGCCCAGTTCCGGGCCGACGTGGCCACGGTGCGCGCCCGCGGCCAGAAGGTGATCCTGTCCGTCGGCGGTGAGAAGGGCACGATCTCCGTCGGCGACGCGACCGCGTCGGCCAACTTCGCCGCCAGCGTGGGCCGCCTGATCGACGACTACGGCTTCGACGGGGTCGACATCGACCTGGAGAACGGCATCAACGCCCAGCACATGGGCAGTGCCCTGCGTCGAATCCACGCCGAGGGCGGCACGGTGATCACGATGGCCCCGCAGACCATCGACATGCAGTCGACCTCCGGCGGCTACTTCCAGCTCGCCCTGGCGGTCAAGGACATCCTGACGATCGTGAACATGCAGTACTACAACTCCGGCGCCATGCTTGGCTGCGACGGCAAGGTCTACAGCCAGGGCTCGATCGACTTCCTGACCGCGCTGGCCTGCATCCAGCTCCAGGGCGGGCTGCGCGCCGACCAGGTCGGCCTCGGCCTCCCGGCGAGCCCCAGCGGGGCGGGCGGCGGGTACCAGTCCCCGGCCAACGTCTCCGCGGGCCTGACCTGCCTGGCCAAGGGCACCGGCTGCGGCGCCTTCCGCCCGTCGACGACGTACCCGACCCTGCGCGGGGCCATGACGTGGTCGATCAACTGGGACGCGTCCAACGGCTACGCCTTCGCCAACGCGGTCTCGGCCACCCTCGACACCCTGCCGTAGGGACCGGGACGGCGGGACGGCCGCGGGGGTGCGCCCCCGCGGCCGGTCCGCTGCCCGGGACCGGACGCGCCGGTCAGCGCCTGCGCTTGCCCCGGCCCTTGTCCGAGCGCTCCCGGTCCGGCTTCCGGCCCGACCGGTCCCGCTCCGCCCTGCGCGAGCGCGGCGCGTCGGTGTCCGGCTCCAGCGCGATGGCGGGTGCCTCGTCCTGGTCGTCCTCGTACTGGTCCTCCGCCGAGAGGCCCAGCAGGTCCGCCGCCCGCTGCTGCACCGACTCCACCAGCGACGGCTGCGCGTCACCGGCGCGGCGCAGCACCGAGTGCTTGAGCCTGCTGTACCCGCGCACCGAGACCGGGCGGCGGTGCCGGACCGAGAACTCCTCGCGGGCCTCGATCAGCACGTCGCCCAGCGGCCGGTCCACCAGCACGGTCCCCGGCCGGGCCACCGAGGTGAGGCGGCTGGCGATGTTGACCGTGGAGCCGTAGACGTCGCCGAAGCGGCTCAGCACCCGGCCGTAGGCCAAGCCCGCGCGCAGCATCGGCAGGGCGTCGTCGGCCTCGGCGCGCTCCAGCAGGGCCAGCGCGATCCGGCCGCCGTGCACCGGGTCGTCGGCGACGAAGAGGACCTCGTCGCCGAGCATCTTGACGATGCGGCCGTGGTTCTCCGCGACGACCTCGGCGGTCATCATGTCGAACCGGTCGACCACGTCGACCAGGGCGGCCTCGTCGGAGCGGCGGGTGAAGGTGGTGAACCCAACCATGTCGGCGAAGCCGACGACCTGGCTGCGCGACTCCAGGTCCTGGGTGCTCGACAGCGCGCGCCCGGCGTAGGCGGCGAGGTGGCGCCGCCAGGCGAAGTTCTGCATGCTCTCCAGTTGCGGCACCAACTGCTCGATGAACCGGCCGAGCTGGCGCTCGTCGGCCAGCAGCTCCGGGTTGGCGGCGAGCACGTCGCGCAGGACGTGCACCTCCCACTCGGCCAGCCGCGACAGGTGCTGCCCGAGCATCCGGGCGGTGGCCGTGGCCAGCTCCGGCTCCAGGATGCCCCGGTACATCAGCTCGTCGGTGAGCCGCAGCGTCTCGATGTCGCGGTCGGTGAAGACCACCGCGTCGTCGGCGACGGTGGCGAACCCGAGGGCGCGCCACAGCCGCATCGCCCGCTCCAGCGGCACCCCGGCCTTCTCGCAGACCTCCAGCCTGGTGAACTGGCGGGTGCCGCCGAGCAGGACCTCCTCGACGCGCCGCTGGGCGGCCTCGACCGGGTCGGGTTCCGCCGCGCCGCCGCGGTCGTCGTTGCGCTCGTCCATCTCAGCCGGTGGTGTGCACGATGAGGACGTCGACCGACGACTTGCGGGCGGCCTCCGCCGGGACCGAGCCGAGGATGCGCCCGGCGAGGGTGTTGAGCCCCCGGTTGCCGACGACCAGCAGGTCGGCCTTGTGGTCGTGCACGACCTTGGCCAGGGTCGGCACCGGGTCGCCGTCGACGACCACGGTCTCGATGTTCGTCGCACCGGCCTTGCGGGCCCGCTCGGAGGCGGTGCGCACCGTCTCCTCCGCGGGGTTGAACCCGACGACCTGGTAGGCGACGTCGGAGCCGAGTTCGTCCTGCACCCGGCCCAGGTCGCGGTCCTCACGCGGCTGGTACGCGCACGCGATGACCAGGGTCGCCGAGCTGTCCGCGGCGACCGCCGCGGCCCGGTCGACCGCGAGGTACGAGGATTCGGAGCCGTCGGTGCCGACGACGACGGTCTGATAGGCGGCCATTGCCCAAACCTCCCGCGTTAGCTACTTGTCGGTAGACCTAACCAGGAGAACGCGCCACTCGTCCAACGGACGCGGCCAACACCACTCGTGATCACCCTCGCGCGCGGCCCGCGGCGGCAGCACAATCCGGGGGTGGACACCACGCAGATGCTGGCCGAGGCGGTGCGCGAGGCCAGGGCGGGCCTCGCCTCCGGCGGGATACCGATCGGCGCCGCCCTGTTCGGACCGGACGGGGACCTGTGGGGCTCGGGGCACAACCGCCGGGTCCAGGACGGCGACCCGTCGGTGCACGGGGAGACCTCGGCGTTCCGCAACGCGGGCCGCAGGCGCTCCTACCGGGGCACGACCATGGTCACCACGCTGTCGCCGTGCTGGTACTGCTCCGGCCTGGTCCGCCAGTTCGGCATCTCCCGGGTGGTGATCGGCGAGGCCAGGACGTTCACCGGCGGGCACGGGTGGCTGGCCGAGCACGGGGTGGAGGTGGTGCTGCTCGACGATGCCGAGTGCGTCGGCCTGATGACCGACTTCATCGCCGCCCACCCCGAGCTGTGGCACGAGGACATCGGGGAGGACTGAGCGGGGAGGGCTGATCGCCGACCAGCCCTCCCCGTGCGCGTCAGGCCAGGTCGTTGGCCTCGCGGATGACGTCGACGATCTCGTTCATGATCTGCGTCATCTCGTAGTCCTTGGGGGTGAACACCCTGGCCACGCCCTTGGCGGCGAGGACCTCCGCGTCGTCGGGCGGGATGATGCCGCCGACGACGACCGGGATGTCGCCCGCCCCGGCCGCGCGCAGCCCCTCGACCACGGCCGGGACCGCGTCCAGGTGCGACCCGGACAGGATCGACAGGCCGACCACGTGCACGCCCTCCTGCACCGCGGCGGCCACGATCTGGTCGGCGGTGAGCCGGATGCCCTGGTAGACGACCTCGAAGCCGGTGTCGCGGGCGCGCACGGCGATCTGCTCGGCGCCGTTGGAGTGCCCGTCCAGGCCGGGCTTGCCGACCAGGATGCGCAGCCGCTCGCCCAGTTCCTCACCGGTGGCCTTCACCCGGTCGCGCACCTTGCCCAGCTCGGCCCCGGCCTCACCGGTCGCCGACGCGCCGGACACGCCGGTGGGCGCCCGGTACTCGCCGAACACCTCGCGCAGCGCCTGCGACCACTCGCCGGTGGTCACCCCGGCCCTGGCGCAGCCGATGGTGGCCTCCATCAGGTTCGCGTCGGTCTTCGCCGCGTCGCGCAGCACCCGCAGCGCCTCGTCCACGGCGGCGCCGTCGCGGCCCGCCCGCCAGGCGGCGATGGCCTCCACGGCCTCCCGCTCGGCGATCGGGTCCACGGTCTCGATGGCCTTCGCGCCCTCGGCCTGCAACGGGCTGGGCTCGGTGGTGCCGAACTTGTTGACGCCGACGATGACCTGGTCACCAGCCTCGATGCGCCTGCGGTGGTCGGCGAGCGAGCCCACCATCTGCGTCTTCATGTACCCGGACTCCACGGCCGCGACCGCGCCGCCCATGGCCTGCACCCGGTCGATCTCCTCGCGGGCGCCCCGCAGGATCGAGTTGACCTTGGCCTCGATCACCGGGGAGCCGTCGAAGATGTCCTCGTACTCCAGCAGGTCGGTCTCGTAGGCCAGCACCTGCTGCATCCGCAGCGCCCACTGCTGGTCCCACGGCCGGGGCAGGCCCAGCGCCTCGTTCCAGGCGGGGAGCTGGATGGCCCTGGCCCGCGCCTTGCGCGAGAGGGAGACCGCGAGCATCTCCAGCACGATGCGCTGCACGTTGTTCTCCGGCTGCGCCTCGGTCAGGCCCAGGGAGTTGACCTGCACGCCGTAGCGGAACCGGCGGTGCTTCTCGTTCGTCACGCCGTAGCGGTCGCGGGTGATCTCGTCCCACAGCTCGGTGAAGGCGCGCATCTTGCACATCTCCTCCACGAACCGCACGCCCGCGTTGACGAAGAAGGAGATCCGCTGCACCACGTCGCCGAACTTCTCCTCCGGCACCTGCCCGGAGTCGCGCACCGCGTCGAGCACCGCGATGGCCGTGCACATGGCGTAGGCGACCTCCTGCACCGGGGTCGCGCCGACCTCCTGCAGGTGGTAGCTGCAGATGTTGATCGGGTTCCACTTCGGCACGTTGGCCACGGTGTAGGCCACCATGTCGGTGATCAGCCGCAGGCTCGGCCCGGGCGGGAACACGTAGGTCCCGCGCGACAGGTACTCCTTGATGATGTCGTTCTGGGTGGTGCCCGCCAGCTTCCCGACCACCTCGTGCCAGTCGGTCCCCTCGGCCTCGGCCTGCTCCTGGGCGACGGTGACGTAGAGCGACAGCAGCCACATGGCGGTGGCGTTGATCGTCATCGAGGTGTTGGCCCCGCCCAGCGGGATCTGGTCGAACAGCGTGCGCATGTCGCCGATGTGGCTGACCGGCACGCCGACCTTGCCGACCTCACCCCTGGCCAGCTCGTGGTCGGGGTCGTAGCCGGTCTGGGTGGGCAGGTCGAAGGCCACCGACAGCCCGGTCTGGCCCTTGGCCAGGTTCCGCCGGTACAGCTCGTTCGACTTCGCCGCGGACGAGTGCCCGGCGTAGGTCCGCATGACCCACGGGCGGTCGCGCTCTCCATCAGTGGGGTACGGCACCGGTTAACCTCCGTTAATCCGTCCTTTTCGCAAAGGGTACTGGTGGGTAACACGATCCGCCCCCGTGCCATTGCTCACAAGGTCCCCTGCCCCGCTCCCCGGGTGCCCCGGCGCGCGAGAATGGCGGCATGGACCTGCCCGCGCCGTACCTGCTGCTGGTCGCCCTGCTGGTCGTCGGCGGGCTCGGGCTGGTGCTGCGCTGGTCGTTCGCCGGGGACGCCCGCAAGGACTACGGGCTGCTCAAGGAGATCGCCAAGGTGCCCAGCCGGACCGCGGCGGCCTTCGTCGAGGAGCGGCTGAGCCAGGCCGGGGTGCGGGCCACGACCGTGCCCGCCGAGGACGGCGAGGGGCTGCGCATCCTGGTCTTCCCCGCCGACGAGCGGGCGGCCATCGCGGCCCTGCTCGACGACGGCACCACCTGACCGAGGGCCCCCCGGCCGACCGCGAGCCCCGGACGCAGCGGTGCCCGGCTCCGCGCGGAGCCGGGCACCGGGTCTGACGGGTCAGCGCGGGTCAGCGGGTCGGGAAGACCACCCCCGCAGAGGTGCCGCCGCGCCGGGTGGGCTCACCCACGGCGAGGAGCTTGCCGTGGCCGGTGAACTCGATCGCCGCCGCGACGCCGATCTCGGCCTGCGGGGTGAACGCGTGGCCCAGCGCCGTCAGGCCGCCCGCCGCGGAGATGAACGCGGGTTCGGCGGTCGTGGCGGCGGTGTTGCGCTGGCTGGCCCGGGGGGCGGCCAGCGCGTCGGGCAGGGACATGCCCAGGTCGATGCGGTTGACCAGGATCTGCAGGACCGTGGTGATGATGGTCGAGCCGCCCGGGGAGCCCAGGGCGAGCCAGGGGCGGCCGTCCTTGAGCACGATCGTCGGGGACATGCTCGACCGCGGCCGCTTGCCCGCGGCCGGGAGGTTGGGGTCGGGGGCGGTGCCCTGGGTGGGGGCGAAGTTGAAGTCGGTCAGCTCGTTGTTGAGCAGGAAGCCGCGGCCGGGGACGACGATGGCGCTGCCGCCGAGCTGCTCGATGGTGTTGGTGTAGGACACCACGTTGCCCCGGGCGTCGGAGACGACGAAGTGGTTGGTGTGCACCTCGTTGTCCGGGGCCTCGGTGCCCCTGGCGGGCGCGCAGGAGCCGGGCGCGGCCGGGTTGCCGGGCGCGGCGGGGGCCGGGATGACCCTGGTCGGGTCGATCAGGCAGGCGCGCGAGGCGGCGAACACGTCCGACAGCAGCGCCCGCTGGGGCACGTCGACGAACCTCGGGTCGCCGATGTAGCGGCCGCGGTCGGCGAAGGCGAGCTTGCTGGCCTCCAGGTAGCGGTGCAGCGCCTGGGTGCGGTCGAGCCCGCCCAGGTCGCTGGTCTCCAGGATGTTCAGCGCCTCGCCGACGGTGATGCCGCCGCTGGAGGACGGGGCCATGCCGTAGACGTCCAGGCCCCGGTAGCGCATGTGCGTGGGGGCCTGGTCGATGGTCTTGTACGCCTTGAGGTCGGCCACGGTCATCCGGCCCTTGGGCGGGGTGATGGTGGCGTCCGGCGCCAGCGGCGGGTTCTGGGTGGCCTCGGCGACGTCGCGGCCGACCGCGCCGCCGTAGAAGGCCCTGGTGCCGGTGCGGGCGATCTCGCGGTAGGTGGCGGCCAGGTCCGGGTTGCGCAGCACCGCGCCGACCGCGGGCACCGAGCCGCCCGGCAGGAACAGCTCGGCGGAGGAGGTGAACTGCTTGAGCCGCGCCTCGTTCGAGACGATCTGGCCCCGCAGCGCCGGGGTCAGCGGGTAGCCGCGGTCGGCGACGTCGATGGCCGGGCGCAGGGTGTCGGCCAGGCTGAACCGGCCCCACTTCTCCAGCGCCCGCTCCCAGGTCGCCAGCATCCCGGGCACGCCGACCGACAGGCCGCTGGTGACCGCCGTGGTGAACGGGTACGGCTGGCCGGTGGCCGGGTCGATGAACATCTTGTCGTCGCCCGCGCGCGGTGTCGTCTCGCGGCCGTCGATTGTGGACACCCTGCCGGTGCGGGCGTCGTAGTGCACGAAGTAACCGCCGCCGCCGAGGCCTGCGACGAACGGGTCGGTGACGCCGAGCGTGGCCGCGACCGCCACCGCCGCGTCGGCCGCGGTGCCGCCGCGGCGCAGCACGGCCAGCCCGGCCTGCGTCGACTCCACCGTGTCGGACACGACCGCGCCGCCGTAGCCGGTGGCCAGCGGCGTCCTGCCCGGCGCGGGGTGGGTGGCCGAAGCCGTGGCCGGGGACAACACGACTCCGGTCGCGGCGACGACCGCTACCGAGAGTGCGCCTATTCGGTGCCGAGCACCCATTGCGGACCTCTTCCCTTCGGGGATCGGGGAACCAGTTCTACTCGGGGTCGATGGCACCTGCCACCGGCGAACAGCCCCAAAGTGTCGGTGCGGCCGGGTACCTTTCCGCCAAACGGACAGCGAGGGGTGCGGAGTGCGGCGGTTGGAGTACGTCGGCGGCGGGTCGGAGAAGTTCTGGGAGGGCTCCGCCGCGGGCACGGTGGTCACGGTCCGCTGGGGGCGGATCGGCACGAACGGGCAGACCAAGGACAAGGGGTTCGCCACCGCCGAGGCGGCGGACGCCCACCTGGCCAAGCTGGTCGCGGAGAAGCAGCGCAAGGGCTACGTCGAGGCGGGCGCGAGCACCCCGGCGGGCTCAGGCACGGCAGACAGCGGCACAACAGGCAGCGGCACAGCGGGCAGCGGAACAGCGGAGGCGGGCGCGGCGGGCACCGGCTCCCCCGCGGAGGCCACGGCACCGCGGGCGGGGGAACCGACCGTCCACGCCGCACCGGTGCAGGGGGGACAGTCCGACCAGGACGCCACCCCGACCGGCGCACCGGGTGGCGGCGACGGCGCCCCGGCCGAGGACGAGCCGTGGCCGGACGAGGACACCTTCACCCCGACCGCCTCGGTCCTGCGGCACGCCGTGCCGCGCCGGGGCACCGCGCGCCCACCCCGCAAGCTCACCCCGAAGGCCACCGACACCGCCCAGGACATCCTCGCCAAGCGGCTCGAACCCCTCCACGCGCTGCTCAACCACCCGCAGACCGACGCCGTGCTGCACGACGCGGGCCACGCGCAGCTCACCGGCAAGCCGAGCCCGCTCGGCGCCGCCGTGGTGTACGTCGCCGCCCGGTTCGAGTCGCGCTACACCGACCAGTCCAAGTACGCGGTGTTCGCCGACCACTGGCTGGCCGAGTGGGGTCCGGTGTTCGCCGCCGAGGCCGTTCTCCAGCTCACCGCCATCCGGTTCGAGTCGGTGGGCGCGCGGGTGAACTCGCGGAGCACGGGCCGGGTGACGTCGCACGACACCTCCCTGCGGCACGCCCCCGGGAGCCTGTCCTGGAACTGGCCCGGCGAGGAGCTGACCGAGCGGGTCCGCCACGCCCTGGCCACCGCCACCGACGCGGACTACGCCGCCGCGGTCGAGGTCCTGGCGCGGTGGCGCGACACCTCGGCCCGCCAGGCCGTGGTGGCCTACCTGCTGCCCACCGAGGCGGACTGGGTGGCGGAGGCGCTGGCCACGCCGCCGGGGCGGCACGACGGCGCGCCGCTGCGGCTGCTGGCGAGCGCGGTGGGCACGGTCGAGCAGTTCGAGCGGCTTCGGCCGCACCTGTCGCCGTGGTCGCTGGACCGGTCGCCGCGCACCCTGCCGACCCTGGTCGACACGCTGGGCCCGGCGCTGGTCCCGGCGCTGGACGAGTGGATCACCACCGCGGGCGCGGACCTGAGCCGCACCATGCTCGGCCACCTGGCCGCCTTCCCCACCGAGGAGGCGTTCGCCGTCCTGGTGCGCCGCGCCGGGGACAAGCTGGTGCCGCCGTTCCTGCAAGAGGCCATGCGCCGGTTCCCGCGCCGGGCCACCCGGCAGCTCGCCGAGGCGGTCGCGGCCACCAGGGAGCCGGGGGTGCTGGGCACGCTGCTCAACGCGCACGTGCTGACCAGGCTGGCGGTGGTCGACGCGGTCGAGGTGTCGGAGAAGGCGCGCGCGGTGCTGGACGGGATCGCCGCGGCGACGGCGGCGCGGGTGCCCGAGGCGGCCCCGGCCGACCTGCCCCCGGTGCTGGCCGACCCGCCGTGGCTGCGCCCGCGCACCCGGGCCACGCCGGTCGTGGTCACCGGGTTGACGCCGCTCGGCGAGCCGGGCATCGCCTGGGCCGATGGCGAGCAGGAGCAGTGGTCCGACCGGACCGGGCTGTCCTCGCCGTTCTGGCCACCCATCGACTGGGACAGGGAGTTCGAGGACCAGAAGACCCGGGACGACGACTGGAAGACGCTGCCGCTGATCGTCGAGGGCCCGTTCGACCGGTCCGAGGCGCTGTTGCGGGCCTGGGAGCCGAAGGCCTACTGGCGACTGGAGTTCTGGGGGCGCTCGCTGGCGGCCCGGTTCGGCCTCACCGCGCTCCCCGCCCTGCTCGAGGTCGGCGCCACGCAGCCCGCCGCGGTGGTCGACCTGCTGCAACCGTTCACCGGCCCCGAGGTGTCGGCGCTGATGGCCGACTGGGCGAGCAGGCTCAAGTCCGTGCGGCCCCGGGCGCTGGCGTACTTCGCCCGGCACGGGGTCGACAGCGTGCGACCGCTGGTCCCCGCGGCGCTGGCCAAGGCGGGCCGGGAGCGGACCGCCGCCGAGACGGTCATCCGCCAGATCACCAGGCAGGCGGGTGCGGAGGCGGTGCTGGCGGTGGCCGCGGAGTACGGCGCGGAGGCCGAGCGGGGCATCGCCGCGCTATTGGCCACCGACCCGCTGACGGTGCTCCCGGCGAAGCTGCCTGCGGTCGGCGAGTGGGCCCACCCCGGCCTGCTGCCGCAGGTGCTGCTGGCCGACCGCGCGACGGCGCTGCCGCTGTCCGCCGCCCGCGACCTGATCACGATCTTCGCCCTGGGCAAGCCCGGTGAGCCGTACGCCGGGCTGGCCCCGGTGCGCGAGGCGGTGGAGCCGGGTTCGCTGGCCCGGTTCGCCTGGAAGCTGTTCCAGCACTGGCTGGCCGCGGGCGGGTCGTCGAAGGACGGCTGGGTGCTCACCGCGCTGGGCGCGGTGGGCGACGACGAGACGGTGCGCGGGCTGGCCCCGCTGATCCGGGCGTGGCCGGGCGAGGGCGGGCACCAGCGCGCCGTGGCCGGGCTGGACGTGCTCGCCGAGATCGGCACCGACGTGGCGCTGATGCACCTCAACGGCATCGCGAACAAGGTCAAGTTCAAGGGCCTCAAGACGCGCGCCGAGGAGAAGATGATGGCCGTCGCCGACGCCCTCGGCCTCGCCACCGAGCAGTTGGCCGACCGGCTGGTGCCGGACCTGGGCCTCGACGCCGACGGCAGCATGGTCCTCGACTACGGGCCGCGGCGGTTCACCGTCGGCTTCGACGAGCAGCTCAAGCCGTTCGTGGCCGACCCGGACGGCACCCGGCGCAAGGTGCTGCCGAAGCCGGGCGCCAAGGACGACCCCGACCTCGCCCCGCACGCCTACCAGCTCTTCAGCGGCCTCAAGAAGGACGTCAAGACCGTCGCCGCCGACCAGGTGCGCAGGCTGGAGCGGGCCATGGTGACCGGCCGGAGGTGGTCGGCGGCGGAGTTCACCGAGTTCTTCGCGGGCCACCCGCTGCTCTGGCACCTGGTGCGCAGGCTGGTGTGGGGCCGCTACGAGGGGGGCGAGCTGGTCGGGTCGTTCCGGCTGGCCGAGGACCGCACCCTGGCCGACGTCGAGGACAACGCGCTGACCCTGCCCGAGGGCGCCACCGTCGGCGTGGCGCACCCGCTGCACCTGGGCGCGGCGCTGGAGCCGTGGGGCGAGCTGTTCGCCGACTACGAGATCCTGCAACCGTTCCCGCAGTTGGGCAGGCAGGTGTTCGAGCTGACCGCCGAGGACCGGGCGGGCACCTCGCTGGCGCGGTTCACCGGGATCGAGGTGCCGACCGGGCGGGTGCTCGGGCTGGTGCACCGCGGCTGGGAGCGGGGCACCCCGCAGGACGGGGGCGTGGAGCCGTGGATCACCCGGCCGCTGCCCGACGGCCGGGTGCTGGTCGCCACCCTCGACCCGGGCATCGCCGTGGGCGCGGTCGACATCTTCCCCGAGCAGAAGCTCACCGAGGTGTGGTTGACCGACGATTCCGGCTACTACTGGAGCAACCACCAGAAGCGGCACGCGTTCGCCGACGTCGACCCGGTCGCGGCGTCGGAACTCCTCGCCGACCTGACCATGCTGACCGCCCGGTGACCCCGGCGCACCGAACGGGAAAACCCATGAGCGACAACAACAGCACCGACAGCGACGGCCCCGGGATCGACGCGGCGGACCTGCAACGCCCGCCCGCCGAGGTGCGCCACGCCGACGAGCTGAACCGGCTGCGCGCCACCGACACCGGCGCCCGGCCGCCCGGCTGGTGGCTGAGCATGGACGCGGCGCGGCGGTTCATCGTCGGCGACGAGGCGGGCGGGATCAGCCGCAAGTTCGTCGGCGACCCGTCGCTGATCGACCGGTCGCTGGTGACCCTGGCGACCAGCCGCGGCCTGATGCTGGTCGGCGAGCCGGGAACGGCGAAGTCGCTGCTCTCGGAGCTGATCGCGGCGGCGGTCAGCGGGGTGTCCACGCTGACCGTGCAGGGCGGCGCGGCGACCACCGAGGACCAGATCAAGTACTCGTGGAACTACGCGCTGCTGGTGTCGGAGGGCCCGTCGCCGCGGTCGCTGGTGCCCGCGCCGATGCTGCGCGGGATGGCCGAGGGCCGGGTGGTGCGGTTCGAGGAGATCACCCGCTGCCCGCTGGAGGTGCAGGACTCGATGCTGTCGCTGCTGTCCGAGCGGGTGCTGGCGGTCCCGGAGCTGACCGGCCGCGACGGCATGGTGTTCGCCCGCGACGGCTTCAACGTCATCGCCACGGCCAACACCCGCGACCGGGGCGTCAACGAGATGAGCGCGGCCCTCAAGCGGCGCTTCAACTTCGAGACGGTCTTCCCCATCTCCGACTTCAAGACCGAGCTGGCCCTGGTCGAGCAGGAGGCGGGCGCGCTGCTGCGCCGCTCCGGCGTGGAGGCGCCGCAGCGCCGGGACGTGCTGGAGGTGCTGGTGCACGCCTTCCGCGACCTGCGCGGCGGCTCCGGTCGCGACGGCGAGCGGCTCTCGACGGTGATGAGCACGGCCGAGGCGGTGTCGGTGGCGCACGCGGTGGGGCTGCGCGGGTGGTTCCTGCGCCGCGAGCCGGGCGCCCCGGCGGACATCGTCGCGTGCCTGGCGGGCACCGCGGCCAAGGACGACGCCGAGGACCTGGCCCGGCTGCGCCGCTACCTGGAGCAGCAGGCGCCGCGCCGCTCCGGGTCGGCGTGGTCGGAGCTGCACGGCGCCCGCTACCTGCTGCCCGGCTGATGCCCGCGGAGTTCATCGGCGTGCGCCACCACAGCCCGGCGTGCGCGCGGCTGGTGGCGGCGCGCATCGCCGAGCTGCGCCCGGCGTACGTGCTCGTCGAGGGGCCGGTCGACATGAACGACCGGCTCGACGAGCTGCTGCTGGGCCACGAGCTGCCGATCGCGGTGTTCAGCTACCTGCGCGCCGAGGGGGGCACGCGGATGTCGTGGTCCCCGTTCTGCGACCACTCGCCGGAGTGGGTGGCGCTGACGGCGGGCCGGGCGGCGGGCGCGGAGGTCCGGTTCATCGACCTGCCCGCCTGGCACAGCGCCTTCGCCGAGCGGGACAACCGGTACTCCGACGGGGCACTGCGCTACAGCGAGGTGACCGCGCGGCTGTGCCGGGAGTTCGCCGTGGACAACAGCGACACGCTGTGGGACCACATGGTCGAGGTCCACGCGGACCTCGACCCGGTCGCGCTGGCCGAGCGGTTGAACACCTACTTCGACGTGCTGCGCGGGGAAACCACCATCTCCACCGCCGACGACGACCGGGAGACCTACATGGCCGCCTGGGTGCGCGCGGCGGTGGCGGCGGCGGGTGACCGGCCGGTCCTGGTGATCACCGGTGGGCTGCACCGGCCCGCGCTGATCCCGTTGGCGGCGACCGGCGGGACCGCGTGGCCGGAGGTGCCCACCCCGCCTGCGGGCAGCGAGGGCGACAGCTACCTGGTGCCGTACTCGAACCGGCGGCTGGACGCGTTCCAGGGCTACCAGTCCGGGCTGCCCTCCCCCGGCTACTACGAGCGGCTGTGGGCCGACGGTCCCGCGCGCGCCGCGGAGGGGTTGCTGGAGTCGGTGGCCACGCGGCTGCGCGACCGCAACCAGCGGGTGTCCACAGCGGACCTGATCGCCGCGCGCACGCAGGCCGGTGGGCTGGCCGCGCTGCGCGGGCACCCGCACCCGGCGCGCACCGACGTGCTCGACGCGCTGGTCTCGGCGCTGGTGTCCGACGGCCTGGAGCAGCGCCTGCCGTGGACCTCCGACGGCACCATCGCACCGGGCGCGCACCCGGTGGTGGTGCAGATGGTGGCCGCGCTGACCGGCGACCGCGTCGGGCGGCTGCACGACGCCACCCCGGCCCCACCCCTGCTGTCCGCTGTGGACGGTGAGTTGGCGGCGCTGGCCCTCGACCGCGCGGGCCGGGTGACGCTCGACCTGACCGGCGAACGCGACCTGCGGCGCAGCCGGGTGCTGCACCGGCTGCGCGTGCTGGGCATCCCCGGTGTGCGGCGCACGAGCGGGCCGACCGGTGGCGCCGACCCGACCTCGGCCGAGGTGTGGGAGCTGACCGAGACGGACCTGCGGCTGCCCGCGCTGATCGAGGCCGCCGCGTACGGCGCCACCCTGCCCGACGCCGCCGCGGTGCTGATCCGGCGCCGGGTGACCGACCCCGACACCGGGGTCGCCGAGCTGGCCGCCGCGCTCTACGACACCGCGCTGTGCGGGGTGGACGCGCTGTCGTCCGACCTCGGCGAGCGCATCGCCGACCGCGTGGCGACGGCGTCGGACCTGGGCGCGGTCGGCGCGGCGCTGGGCACCGTGCTCGGGCTGTGGCGCCACGACCGGCTGCTGGGCAGCGCGGGCAGCCCGGTGCTGGCCGAGGTGATCGACGCGGCGGCGACCAGGGTGCTGTGGCTGGCCGAGGGCACCCACGGCGGCACCGGCCCGGCGGACGTGCCCCGGCTGCACGCCCTGGCCGCGCTGCGCGACGCCCTGCGGCACGCCGAACCCGTGGTGGGCGTGCGGCTGGTCGACGTGCTGGGGGTGGCGCAGCGGATCGCCACCCGCGCGGACGTGCCCCCGGACCTGGCCGGTGCCGGGCTGGGGCTGAGCTGGGCGCTCGGCGCCCCCGGCGAGGTGCACGTGCCGACCGCGCCGAACCGGATGGGCGACTGGCTGGCCGGGCTGTTCGCGCTGGCCCGCGAGGAGGTGCTGGCCGACGAGTCGGTGCTGGCCACCCTGGACGGGCACGTCGCCGACCTGGGCGACGACGACTTCCTGGTGGCGCTGCCCGCGCTGCGCCAGGCGTTCGCCTTCTTCCCACCCGCCGAGCGGGAGACCATCGCGCACGGCCTGCTGGCCCGCCGCGGCCTGCGCCGCTCGGCCCGCGCGCTGCTGCGCACCACCGTCGACCCGGTGCTGGCCGCCGAGGCCGCCGCCCTGGAGTCCCGCGTCGAGGACCTGCTGGTCCGCGAGGGGCTGCTGCCGGGGAGTTCACCACAGACCCCGGAGGGGACCCATGACTGAGCCGGACCCCGCCCTGGAGCGCTGGCGGCTCGTGCTCGGCGAACCCGCGCAGGAGTGCACCCCCGACGGGTTGGGCGCCGAGGCGCGCGCCCGGGACGCGGCGCTGGACTGGCTCTACGGCCGCGACACCGAACTGGGCAAGCGGGGGGTGCGCACCGGGGGCAGCGGCGCGTCCGAGCTGACCACCCTCGACTGGCTCGACGACATCCACCGGCTGTTCCCCCGGGAGACCATCGAGCGGCTCGAACGCGACGCGGTGGAGCGCTACGAGATCGACGACATCGTCACCGACCCGGAGGTGCTGGCCCGGGTCGAGCCGAACCCGGCGCTGCTGCGGGCGGTGCTGCGCACCAAGCACCTGATGAACCCGCAGGTGCTCGCCCTGGCCCGGCGGATCGTCGAGCAGGTGGTGCGGGAGCTGATGGAGAAGCTGCGCACGGAGGTGCGGACCAGTTTCAGCGGCACCCGGGTCCGCAAGCCCAGCAACACCAGGCTGGCCCGCAACTTCGACTTCCGCGGCACCATCAAGGCCAACCTGATGCACTACCGGCCGGACGAGCGGCGGGTGGCGATCGAGCGGCCCCGGTTCCACTCGCGCTCGCGCAGGCACGTCGAGCAGTGGCAACTGGTGCTGCTGGTCGACCAGTCCGGCTCGATGGTCGACTCGGTGATCCACTCCGCGGTCACCGCCGCCTGCCTGTGGGGGCTGCCCGGGCTGCGCACGCACCTGGTCGCCTTCGACACCTCGGTGGTCGACCTGACCGCCGACGTCACCGACCCGGTGGAGCTGCTGATGAAGGTGCAGCTCGGCGGCGGCACCGACATCGCCAGGGCGGTGCGGTACGGGGCCGGGCTGATCACCGCGCCGCGCCGGTCGATCGTGGTGCTGATCTCCGACTTCTACGAGGGCGGCGACGAGTCCGCGTTGGTGCGACAGGTGCGGGAGCTGTGCCAGCAGGGCACGGAGGTGCTCGGCCTGGCCGCGCTCGACGCGGACGCCACCCCCAACTACGACCGGTCGACCGCGCAGCGGCTGGCCGACGTGGGCGCGCACGTGGGTGCGATGACCCCGGGGCAGTTGGCCGGGTTCGTCGCCGAACGGCTCGGCCGGTGAGCCGCGCCGACCTGCTGGCGCTGACCCCGGACGCGCTGGCCGCGCTGGCGAACCGGGGCCTGGTCAAGCGAGCCGCCAAGGACATCGACGCCGGGGTGCTGCCGGAGGTCACCGCCGAGGCCGACGGCACCGTGCGCGGGGTGTTCCCGGACGGCGTCACCTCCGTCCTGCCCCCGGGGGCCGGGCTGGCCGCGGGCACCTGCTCGTGCGCGGCGCCCGGGGTGTGCAGGCACCGGGTCGGGCTGGTCCTCGCCTACCAGCGCACCGCCGCGGCAGCCGAGAGCACGACACCGGCTGAGGACACCGCGACGGCGGCGGAGGCGGAGGCGGTGCCGTGGTCGCCGGGCGCGTTCACCGACGAGGAGTTGGCCGCCGCGTTCAGCGCCCGGACCCTCGCCGCCGCCCGCAAGGCCCTGCGCGCGGGCTACCCGGCCCTGGTCCGGCGCCCGACCGGCACCACCCCGGCGAGCGTGGAGCTGGCCGCGTGCACCGTGCGCTTCCTCGTCCCCGGCGAACTGGGCTACCTCGACACCGACGCCACCGCGGCCCGCCGCGACGAGTACGCCGTGCTGGCGGTGTGGGCGTTCCGCGCCGCCGACGAGCGCGACCCGGCCGCCCCCGAGCAGCGCGTCGACGTCGGCGGCGACCGGGCCGCCGCGGCGGGCTCCGGCCTGGACGCCGCCCTGGCCGTGGTGGACGACGTGCTCCGCGCGGGCGCCACCGGCGCGGGCCCGGTGCTGGCCGCCGCGGTCCGCCGCACCGCCGAGGACCTGGAGACCCGCAACCTGCGCTGGCCGGTGGCGGTGCTGGAAGACCTGTCGGCGCAGCTCGCCGCGTACACCGAGCGCTCGGCGGGCTACCGCGCGAACCGCGTCGCCGCGCTGCTCGCCGAGACCCACGCCCGGCACCGCGCGGTCACCGCGGGCGGGGCCAGCCTGCGCTCACGGGTGCTCGGCACCGAGGAACGCGCCAGCACCCCGCTGCGCCGGGTGCGGCTGGTCGGCCTGGGCTGCCGGGTCACCGGCGCGGAGACCACCCGCACCGCCGAGGTGTACCTGGCCGACCCGGTCAGCGGCACGGTCCTGGTGCTGCGCCGCGAGTGGGAGACCGAGGAGACGGCCACCGGACCGGACTTGGCGGCCAGGCGGGTGGTCGGGTCCCCGCTGAGCGCGCTGGCCGCGGCGAACCTGGTCAGCGAGTCCGCCACCCGCAGCGCGGGCCGGGAGGTCCGCATCACCCAGGGCGGGGTGGCCAAGACGGCGGTGACCCGCCTGGGCGACGCCTGGGACGGGCTGCCACCGTCGGTGCGGGCGTCGTCGTACGCGGCGCTGTCGGCGGAACTGGCCGGGCTGCCGCCGTGGTGCGTGCGGCCCAGGGTGGCCGCGGAGTTCGTCCGGGTGCTGCCGGTCGCCGAGGTGCGCTGGGTGTCCTACCAGCCGGGCGCACAGCGGCTGACCGCCGAGGTCGCCGACTCCGCCGGTGCCACCGCGGTGCTGTCGTGCGACTACAGCGGGGTGTGCCCGGGCGCGCTGGACGCACTGGCGGAGGCACTGGCCGAGGGGGTCGTGGCGGTGAGCGGCACGGTCCGCCGGGTCGGCGGAACGGTGCTGGTCGACCCGATCGCCGTGCGCACCGCGGCCGGGGTCGTGGTGCTGGACCTGGCCCCCAGCACGCGCCGGGCCGACCTGTCCACGGTGTCCGCACCGGAATCCGACCCGCTGAGCCACGCCCTCGACGTCGGCCTGACCACCCTCGCCGAGGCCGCCCACCGTGGCCTGGAGCACCCGTCACCCTCCCACGCCGACCGCCTCACCTCCGCTGCGGCGGGGCTGACCAGGGTGGGCCTGCACCGCTGCGCCACAACCGTGCGAACCTTCGCCGACCGCCCGGAACCGACCACCTGGGTCGACGCCTGGCTCCGACTGTCCACAGTGGCCGAATTCCGCTGAACAACGGCCACAGCCGGGCAGGCGGTTTGTGGGGTGGGCACCAGGCTGCCCACCCCACGAACCGCAGACCCGACCACCAGCCACCGAAACCCGGCCTGCGCAGCGGCAACCAGCCAGCCACCCGAGAAATCGCCTGCCCGGCCACCAGCCACGCCGAACCCCCTCGGCGCAGCCACCAGCCACCCAACAAACCGCCGGCCCGGCGAGCCAACTGTCCGGGTGGGTGGATGTGCTCGGCCAGCCGACCGCCCCGAGAACCGGCGGCCCGGCGAGCCAACTGCCCGGGTGGGTGGATGTGTTTGGCCGGGG
>NZ_AYXG01000158.1 GCF_000564855.1 Actinokineospora spheciospongiae | reverse complement strand
CATCCCCGCCGGGCACGACAGCCGCCGCACCGACAGCCCGGTGCGGCGCGGCACCCTGCGACCGCTGGTGTTCGGCGACGACCCCGACGAGGTCGCGCACCGCCGGAGCGCCCTGGAGAACCCGATCCGCTGAGGGTGGGCGGTTCCCCCGGTGGGCGTTCGACAGCCGGTCCACCGCGCGGGGTTGCGCCGGCGGTGCCGGTGGGTCGGCGGTACGGTGGACGCCCGTCGAGAGCCTGACGCTTCCCCAGCCGGACACGGCGGTCGTCACGGCGGTCGTCACGCCAGTCGTCATGTCGGAGCACGCGGGCGCCCGCCGGGTCGGAGAGGCCACACCATGCCGACCGGCGACGACACCACCGGGGGCGCCCGGGTGTGGGCGTGGGTGGCCGAGCGCGCGGCGGACCTCGACGTCCCGGTGTCGATACCGGTGCTGTGCGACACCGCGGTGCTGCGGTTGGGGGTCTCCGGCGCCACGCAGACCGCGGAACTGCCCGGGGGCTGGCCGCAGACCGTCCACGCGACCGACGAACTGGGGGCGCGGCTCGCCGGACTCCAGGTCACCGCGGGCCAGGGGCCCTGCCTGGACGTGTGGCGCGACGGCGGCCCGGTGCTCGTGCCGGAACTCGACACCCCCACCACCCAACGCCGCTGGCCGCTGTTCACGCCGTCGGCGGCGCGCTGCGGCGCCGCGGCGCTGTTCGCCTTCCCGCTGGCCGTCGGCGCGATCCGGGTCGGCGTGCTGGCCCTGCACCTGACCGAGCCCCGGCGCCTGGCACCGGCCACCCTGGCCGACGCGGTGGCGTTCGCGCACCTGGCGCTGCGGCTGCACCTCGACACCCGGATCGGGCGCGACGGGTCCGCGCCCCGGCTGCACGACCCCCGGCTGCACCAGGCGACCGGGATGGTCTCGGCGCAACTGGAGGTCGGCGTGGAGGAGGCGTTCACCCGGTTGCGGGCCAGGGCGTTCGCCGACGACCGACCGCTCGCCGACCTGGCCGCCGACGTGGTGGCCCGGCGGCTGCGGTTCGACCCCGCCGACGAGGCGGGATGAGCGGGGGCGGGCGTCCCCCACCGCCCGGTCCTACGCTGGGGGCGACGGAGGAGAAGACGAAGATGGCCGAAGACCGCTTGGTGGGGGTGTTCGTCGAACTCGCCGACACCCTGGTCGACGAGTTCGACGTGATCGACTTCCTGCACCTGCTCGTGGACCGGTGCGTGGGCGTGCTCGGGGTGGACGCCGCCGGGCTGCTGCTGGCCGACCAGCAGGGCCACCTCCGGCTCATGGCCAGCTCCGACGAGCACGTGCGGCTGCTGGAGCTGTTCCAGTTGCAGAGCGACGAGGGCCCGTGCCTGGAGGCGTTCGCCACCGCCGCGCCGGTGAGCGTGGCCGACCTGCGCACCGACGACACCCGCTGGCCGCGGTTCGCCTCCGCCGCCGTCGCGGCGGGGTTCCTCGCCGTGGACGCCCTGCCGATGCGGTTGCGCGACCAGGTGATCGGCGCGCTGAACCTGTTCCACGCGGACGCGGGGGCGCTGAGCCCGGCAGCGCGGCGGGACGCGCAGGCCCTGGTGGACGTGGCGACGATCGGGCTGTTGCAGGAGCGGGCGATCCGCCAGCAGGAGGTCATCACCGAGCAGTTGCAGACCGCGCTGCACAACCGGGTGGTCGTCGAGCAGGCCAAGGGGCTGGTGGCCGAGCGCCTCGGGGTCGAGGTGGGGGCCGCGTTCACCGCGCTGCGCGACTACGCGCGCTCGCACGGCCGCAAGCTCGGCGAGGTGGCCCACCAGGTGATCTCCCGCGAGCTCAGCACCGAGCAACTGCTGGGCCGGACCACGGCCTGAGCGGTGCCCGGAGCCCACCGCTCCGATCGCCGCCGTGCTCGGGTTCCCGGTGGCGCAGGCGGATTCACGTGCGCGCGGACCCGGCCGCCGGTCCGGTGTCCGAATTGGACCGGAGGTCACCGGTCCCCGCCCAGCGCGTCGATCGACCACGCCCCAGGTCCACCACTCGGGCGGGGGTTCTCACACCGGTCCGGCCTCCGGTCGGAACGCGCTGATCCGCCGCGCCAGGGCGCGCGCGTCGGCGTCGCCGCGCCGCCGGGCCGCCTCGTCGCGCAGCGGTCGCAGCCGGGCCGCGGTGCGGACCGAGGCCAGGCCGCGGCACAGATCGAGCACCTGCTCGCCCACGGCCACCGCCCGCTCCACCTGCTCGTCGATGAGCAGGCAGGTCGCCAACGAGATCAGGGTGAACGCCCGGCTGCGCGCCATGTCCGGCCCGTACCCGTCGAGCGCGGCCACCAGCGCGGGCACCGCGGACTCGACGTGCCGGGGGTCGACGCTGCGCGCCAGTTCGGTGTGGACGACCCCGGTCATCGCCGAGAGGTCCGCGGCGGTGAAGAACGCCGCCCAGGCGGGCACCGGTTCCCCGCGCGCCCCGGCGAAATCGTCCCGCGCCCCGGCCAGCAGCGCCAGCGCCGCCCCCTCGTCCCCCAGCCTCGCCCGCGCCCACGCCTGGTTCGCCCCGGTCACCGCCAGCGCCAGCGCCGACCCGCCCGCCCCCGCCGCCCGCTCCCCGAGCCGGAACTCCGCCAGCGCCTGCTCCGGGGAGTCGTGGTGCAGCCGCACCCGCCCGCGCCGGTAGTGGATGTTCGACAGCAGCACCCGGTCCCCGCCCAGGGCGGCCACCTCCAGCGCCACCCCGAAGTGGACCAGCGCCTCGTCGACCGCGCCGGTGTCGAAGCAGGCCCACCCGGCCAGGTTGTGCAGGTCGGCCACCGCGGTGCACAGCGGCCCCAGCACGTCGTCGGCGACGTGCAGGCCGAGCAGCGCCCTGGCCGCGGGCAGCCGCGCCACCGCGGCGTCCCGGCAGCGGCCGCCGCCGTGGCGGTAGTCCAGTCGCCGCAGCCTGCCGGTGAAGTCGACGACCGCGGTCACGTCGGTGTGCCCGATCCGGCCGCGTCTCGCCCACGGCTCGGTGCGGGGGTGCTCTCGGGGTCGTTCGACCGGCTCGGGCATGGGGTACCTCCGGCGGCGGGTGCTGGCTGCGCGGTACGGCCGTCGGGGTCCGGGGCGAGGTGGGGAACCCATGGTGGCACAGCTCACAGGCGCCGGTGCCCGCTTTCACCCGACAGGGGATGGTCTTCCCGTCGGGGCGGTGTGCGGGGTCGCTGGTCGACGCCGCGCCGGTGGGAGGCGGCGTCAGGGGCGGTGGGGCCCGCGGCGGGGGTTGGGGCTCAGGAGCTGCCGGGTGCTGATCCGGCCCTCGATGACGGCTCGGGCGACGTCGCCCAGTTTGAGGTTGGCGGCTCGGGCGAAACCGCGCAGGGCGGCGAAGGCGCCGTCCATGTCGATCTGCAGGCGTTCGGCGACGAGGCCCTTGGCCTGCTCGATGCCCACCCGGCTGGTCAGCGCGGACTGGAGCTGCTCGGCCAGCACCTGGTGGTGGTGCAGCGATCGGTGCTGCACCAGACCGATGGTGGCGACCTCGACCAGGGACGTGGCGGTGCGCAGCGCGGTGGCGCCCAGCGGGCCCGGTGAGGTGCGGAACAGGGTCAGGGCGCCGAGGACGTCGGTGCGCAGGCGCATCGGCACCGCGTCCACCGCGGCGAAGCCCGCCGCCCCGGCCGCGGGGGCGAACCTGGGCCAGCGGCGGTGGCCGTCGGTGCGGAGGTTCGGTTCGTCGACGGGGGCGCCGGTGGTGAAGGCGTCGACGCCAGGGCCCTCCACGGTGTGCAGCCGGTGGGGTTCGGCGGCTCGGAGCCGGTCGCCGGAGGTGGCGATCAGCTCCAGCCGGCCGTGGGGGTCGGCCAGCAGCAGCGCCGCCGCGTCGACGCCGACGAGTTCCGCCGAGCGGTCGGTCAGCAGGTGCAGGAACTCGACCACGTCGAAGTCCTCGACGAGGGTGTCGGCCAGCTCGACGAAGGTCTCGGCCAGCCGGTCGGCGTTCACCACAGCTACCTCACTGGTGCGACTCGGGGGGTGGGGCCTCCGGTCCGCCCTGCCACCACGGCGCTGTGGTGCTGTGCTCCCCGTCGAAGGTGGGTCGGGATTCCCGCCCGGGTACTCGCGATCGCCTCACTCTACGCGCCCCGGGTGGGCCGGGCACCCCTGCCCGCGTGCCCGGGTCACCGGCCGCTGGTGGCCTTGCGGTTGATCGGACCCTTGTTGGAGTTGCCGTAGGTCATGCCCGCCGATTCCCCCGAGCACAGGCACTTGCGGGCCGGGCCGCCCGCGGCGCCGGCGCGGCAGAACCGCAGGGCGATCGGGTCGTGCGCGTCCAGCGGGTGCGGGCACGCGGTGCAGGTCTCCTCGGCGTGGTCACCGGCATCCGGTGTCGAGGCATCCGGGGTGGAGGAACTCGGGGTGGAGGAATTCGCTAGCGCGTCCATGGTCGGCATCCGCCCAGTCCTGTGATGTCGTCCCTGGTGTCCCGTGGTCTATTACCGCGGGGGCCGGGGCGACACCCCCAGGCTACCCCGGTGCGCCCCCGGAGGCCGACCACGCGCCCGGGTCCGGCCCCGGGCCACGCCGCGCCCGTCGCCGCTTCGCCTCGGCGCGGTTCGCCGGGCGCAGCCGGGGTCGGCCACCACGACCAGGTCGGCCTCGTCGAACCCGCCCGAGGTGGCCCAAACCAGGTAGGTGCGGACGCGCTCGCCCGCCCCACCTCCCCGGTCAGCCGCTCAGCGCCCACCGGATGGCCCGGACCATGCCGTGGCCCGCGACCCGGACGGCCGCACTGTCCAGGCCGGGCAGGCGCGGCACGGCGAGCTGGTCGCGGGCCCAGCGGGGCAGCATCGCCACCGCGTTGGCCCCCAGCACGCCGTAGGGCAGCCGCACCGGCCACGGGATCGGCGGCGTCAGCAGCAGGAAGCGCGCCGCGTCCCGCGCCTCCGGGGTCGGGCGCAACTCGGGGCGGTAGGACTCCAGTTGCTCGGCCAGCTCGGCCTCGGTGCGCGGCGGGTCGGTCACCCCCAGGGCGGTGGCCACCCGGGCGGCGTCGGCCACGTAGCCGTCGCGGCCAACCTGGTCCAGCGGGCGTGCGCCGTGGCGCTGGTGGGCGCGCAGGAAGCTGTCGACCTCGGCGACGTGCACCCAGGCCAGCAGGTGCGGGTCGGCCGCGTGGTAGGCCGCCCCCTCGGCGGTGGTGCCGCGGACCCGCTGGTGGATGCCGCGCACCTGGTCCACCGCCCGCTGCGCGTCCTCGGCGGTGGCGAACGTCGTGGTGGCCAGGAAGGTGCTCGTGCGGGCCAGCCGCCCCCACGGGTCGCCGCGGTAGCCGGAGTGGGCCGCGACCGCCGCCATGGCCAGCGGGTGCAGCGATTGCAGCAGCAGCGCCCGCAACCCGCCGACGAACATCGACGCGTCGCCGTGCACCGCGCGGATCGGGCGGTCCTCGCCGAACCACCGGGGGCCGGGGGTGTCGTGGATGCGCGAGCGCGCCGCCGGACCGTCCGGCCCGGCCACCCGCTCGAACAGCACCTCCCCGGCCAGTCGCCGGACACCGCCGGGCCGCACCACGTCCTCGAACCGCACCGGACCTCCCACCGCTCACCACGAGCTTAGGCGGTGTCCGGTGGGCAGGCGCATGGCCGGGCGCGACGCCCCGCGCACCGGCAGGCTCGTCGTCGAGGCCGTGCGCGCGGCCGGTGTCCGCGCGGTGCTCGCCACCGGCTGGGGCGGTATCGCGTCCACGGGGTCGACGGATGTGCTCGTCATCGACCAGGCGCCGCACGACCGGCTGTTCCCGCGCATGAGCGCCGTCGTGCACCACGGCGGTGGCGGCACCACGGCCGCCGCGCTGGCCGCGGGCGTTCCCCAGGTGGTGTGCCCCTTCGTCGCCGACCAACCCCACTGGGCGCACCGCGCCCACCTCCTCGGTGTCGCCCCGCCGTCGCTGCGACAGCAAGAGCTGACCGCCACCGCCATCACCACCGCCGTGCACGACGAGGCGATCCGCCGCCGAGTGGAAGGGGTCGGCCGGGTCGTGCGTGCGGAAGACGGTGTCGCACAGGCCGTCGCCGCGCTCGAACACCTCGTCCGCTGACCACATTATTCCACAGTGGACACCCTGGCCCGGGTGTGGCCGCCGCCTGCTCGGGGGTGGGGGTCGCGGGCCTCGGCGCGAACTTGCCCGGGTCGGCGACGGGTTCGGCCTCGAACACCACCGGGCCTGGTCCACCCGAGTCTTCCACCGGTATGACCGTTTTGGCCGGAATACCCGATAGGGTGATCGCAGAGCGCAGCCGGGAGAAGGGGTACGCCTTGGGCGAGGACGCGCGGGTCGAGTACGACGCCGTCGTGATCGGGGCCGGGTTCGCGGGCCTGCACATGCTCTCGGAGCTGCGCGGGAGCGGGTTCACCTGCCACGCGTTCGAGGCGGGCGGGGGAGTGGGCGGCACCTGGTACTGGAACCGCTACCCGGGTGCCCGTTGCGACATCGAGAGCCTCGACTACTGCTACCTGCACGACCGCGACCTGCACCGGGAGTGGCGCTGGTCCGAGCGGTTCGCCGGGCAGCCGGAGATCCTGCGCTACGCCGAGCACGTCGCGCGGCGGCGCGGGCTGCTGCCGCTGATCACCTTCGACACCCGGGTCACCGCCGCGGAGTTCGACGGGTCCGGCTGGCTGGTGCGCACCGAGCACGGCGCCGAGGTGCGCTGCCGGTTCCTCATCACCGCCGCGGGCTGCATGTCCGCCGTGCACACCCCGGGAATCCCCGGCCTGGACGACTTCCGCGGCACGCGCCCGCACACCGGCCGCTGGCCGCGCGAACCCGTCGACCTGGCGGGCAAGCGCGTCGGCGTCATCGGCACCGGGTCCTCGGGCATCCAGGTGATCCCGGAGATCGCCAAGTCCGCCGCCGAGGTGGTGGTGTTCCAGCGGACCCCGAACTTCAGCGTCCCCTCCGGGAACCGGCCGCTGACCGACGCCGAACTCGACCGCGCCGCCGACACCTACGACGACCGCGTGGAGTCCGCGCGCACCACCCGCTTCGGCCACCCGGTCACCGGCACCGGCCGGGCGATCCTGGACACCGACCCGGACACCGCCCTGGCGGAGCTGGAGGCCAGGTGGGCCGCGGGCGGCACGCACATCGTCGCCACCTTCACCGACACCGGCCGCGACCTCGACGCCAACGCGCGGCTCGCCGACTTCTTCCGCGCGAAGATCCGCCAGGCCGTCGCCGACCCGGGCACCGCCGAGCGCCTGGCCCCCACCGGGTACCCGATCGGCACCAAGCGGCTCTGCGTCGACACCGGCTACTTCGACACCTTCAACGCCGACCACGTGCGCCTGGTCGACCTGCGCGCCGAACCGATCGAGCGCGTCACCGCCGACGGCGTCCGCACCACCGCGGCGGAGTACCCGCTCGACGTGCTGGTCCTCGCCACCGGCTACGACACCTTCACCGGCGCGCTGACCAGGATCGACATCACCGGCCGCGACGGCGCGGAACTCGCCGCGCGGTGGGCGGGCGGGCCGCGCAGCTACCTCGGGCTGGCGGTGGCCGGGTTCCCGAACCTGTTCACCATCACCGGACCCGGCAGCACGATGGTCCTGTCGAACGTGCTGCGCGCCATCGAGCACCACGTGACCTGGATTCGAGACCTGCTGGTGCACCTGCGCGAAACCGACGCCACCGCCGAGGCCGAGACCGCCGCCCAGGACGACTGGGTCGAGCAGGTCGCCGCGGCGGCGGCCAAGACCCTCTACGGGCACACCGATTCCTACTACCTCGGCGCGAACGTCGAGGGCAAGGCGCGCGTGTTCATGCCGTACGCGGGCGGCCTGGACACCTACCGGCGCATCTGCGACTCCGTCGCCGAGGACGGCTACCGCGGCTTCCGGCTCACCCCGGCGCGGGTCACCGCGTGAGCGCCCGCCCGCTGTCCGCGCTCGGCCTCGCCGCCGTCCTGCTGGGTGTGCTGCTGCCGATGATGGACTCGTTCATCGTCAACGTCGCCCTGCCCACCATCGCCGCCGACCTGTCCGCGAGCAGCGCGGACCTGGAACTCGTCGTCGCGGGCTACGGCACCGCGTTCACCCTGTTCCTGGTGCTGGGCGGGCGCCTTGGTGACGCGTTCGGCCGCAGGCGGGTGCTGGTGGCCGGGCTGGCCGTGTTCGTGGTGGCGTCCCTGGCGTGCGCGTTCGCCACCACCGCGCCGTGGTTGGTCGCCGCGCGGGTCGCGCAGGGCGCGGCGGCGGCGTTGGTGCCACCGCAGGTGCTCGGCACGATCCAGGCCGCCGTGCCGCCGGAGCGGCGGGCGGCGGCGATGAGCCGGTACGCGGCCGTGAGCGGCCTGGCCGCCATCCTCGGGCTAGTGCTCGGCGGCCTGCTGGTCGAACTCGACCTGTTCGGCACGTCGTGGCGGTTGATCTTCCTGGTCAACCTGCCGCTGGGCGTGCTCGCGGCGGTCCTGTGCCTGCTCGCGGTCCCCGACACCAGGTCGCCGAACCCCACCGGCGTCGACCTGCGCGGCACGGCGCTGCTCGGCGCGGTGGTGCTGCTGCTGCTCGTGCCGCTCAACCGGGGTCCGCTGCTCGGCTGGCCGTGGTGGACGGTCGCGCTGCTGCTCCTGGTGCCGGTGGCGGCGATCGCGTTGTGGCGCGTGGAGAAGCGGGTGGTCGCCGCCGGGCGGGTGCCGCTGCTGCCGCCCGCCGTCCTCGCCGAACCGCGGGTCCGCGGCGGCCTGGTGCTGGTCGCGCCGTTCCTGGCCGCCTGGGCCGGTTTCCTGTTCGCCCTGCCGCTGACACTGCAACACGGGTTCGGCCTCGACCCGCTCACCGCCGGGCTCACCGTGGCGCCGATGTCGCTGGCGTTCCTGCTCGGTTCGTTCGCCATTCCCGCGCTGCGCACCAGGTTGGGCGAGCGGGTCCTGCCCGCGGGCGCGCTCGTGCAGGCGGCGGGGGTGGTGTGGCTGCTGGTCCTGCTCGGTGTGCTGCACGCCCCGGTGTGGGCGGCGCTGCCGGGGTTGGTGCTGGTCGGCCTCGGGCAGGCGCTGGTCGTGGGCGCCTCGCAGATCTCGGTGCTGGGCGCGGTCCCCACCGCCTACGCGGGCGTGGGCGGTGGGGTGCTGGTGACCACGCAGCAGGGCTCGATGGCGATCGGTGTGGCCGCCCTCGGCACCCTGTACGCCACGGTGACCGTGGGACAGGGCAACGCGACGGCGTTCGCGGTGGTGCTGGGCGTGCAGCTCGCGATCGGCCTCGGCGTGGCCCTCGCGGGCCGGGGCATGGCGCGACTCGCGCCGGTCGGCTGAGCGCGACCGGCGCCCGCCGGTGCTCGTCAGCGGACGGCGGCGGCGTCCAGGTCGGCGATCTGGGCCATGGACAGGCCGAGTTCGCCGTGCAGGAAGCGCACCATGGTCCAGTGCGGCAGCGCACCCTCGTCGAACGGGCCGAAGGCGTCGCGGTAGAGCGGAATCCACCGGAGGGCCTCGGCGGCGGCCCGCTCGCGCGTGGACTCCTCCTCGTAGGCGGTGTAGCTGACGCTGCGGTGCTCGATGAAGAATCCGCCGGGCAGCCGCGCGCACAGCTCGCGGTACTCGGCGGTCTGGAGGATCAGGTAGTGCCACACCTCGTCGATCTCCTGCTCCACCGGCAGGAACAGCCCCGCCAGCTCCTCGCGGTGCGCGGAGACGAGGTACAGGTACCGCAGGCACTCCAGCGCCTGCCGCTCGACGAAGTCGGCCGGCTCGCCGGTCTTGGCCGCGAAGTGCTCCACGACCTCGGCGTACAGCGGTTCGCCCAGCAGGGAGCGCAGGTCGGCGGGGGAGACGGTCGGCACGGTTCTCCTAACGGGTGCGGGAATCCGGGTGCAGCCAGGCGTACTTGCCCGACTTGCCGATGGGGATGTGCTCGCGGTGGACCGGGGTGACCGACAGTTCCAGGTGCTCGGCCAGCACCCGCGCCAGCGCGGCCGGGTCGGGCAGCGGCCGGTCGTCGAAGGTCGTGTACTCCAGCTCACCGGCGGTGCCCTCGCCGACCCGCAGCCGGTACAGGAACACCCCGGGCGCGGTCTCGCCGATCCACCGGTCGAGGTCGCCGTGGCACAGCAGCGTGGAGCCGACGCGGATCAGTTCCTTCTCCCGGCCGCAGAACCGGGCGATCCGCTCCGGGTCGGGGCTGCCGTCGACGGTGCGCGCGCAGTCGCCGGAGCGGTAGCGGATCAGCGGCATCCAGGGGTTGCGGATGCTGGAGACGATCAGGCTGTAGAGCGTGCTGCCCTCTTCGACCGGCACCAGTTCCACCCGCATCCGGTCCAGGTGCGGGTGGTAGCCGCCGGTGCTGTCGCTGTAGTAGAGGTAGCCCAACTCGGTGCTGCCGAACAGGTCCACGATGGGGCAGTCGAAGTGCGCGCGCAGGAACCGGGACACGTTGTCCGGGGTGTACTCGTAGGCGTGGATGATGCTCGACGGGCGCGGGAAGTCCTGCGCCAGCCCGAATTCGTCGGCCTTGCGCACCAGGTGCGCCAGGTGGTAGCTCGAACAGTCGAGGTGGTACTGGCCGCTGGGGTGCGCCGCGCGGGTCTGCTCGATCTCGTCGAGCATCCGCCGCACCTCCGCGCGCGTCCACAGCGCGGGGTCGACCTGCTGGTTGACGTAGACGGTCCGCTCGTCGAGCCACCGGTCGGCCAGCTCCGGGTGCTCGGCGGGCTGCTCACCGCGCGCCTTCGCGTTGATCCGGGCGACGTGCTCGGTGGCCAGCACCGTGGTCACCGACACGCGCGGGCAGCCCAGTTCCCAGGTGTGCTTGATGTCGGGGTGTTCGCCCCACAGCCGGTAGTAGCTCTTGAGCAGGAAGTACGGCGGGCGGATGATCTGCATCCTGGCGTGGTTGGTGCCGGTCGACAGCACGAACTCCGCCGCCCCGGTCTCCAGCGCCGCCGCCAGGTCCGGTGTCATCCAGTTGTCGGGGAAACCCCTTGCTATGACGTCCTTCTCCAGGATCGGGAACTCACCGCTGCGCAGGTTCTCCCGGTAGATGGGGATGTCCTTGATCCGGTCGAGCATCTCCGGATCGGGCCGGCCCGTCATGCGCACCCCTTCTGTGACCTGCCTTCTGGAACACGCCGGTGGTCGGCGACGCGCGTCGCCGACCACCGGTGCGGGGAATCCCGTCAGCCCTTGGAGATGCAACCCTGCTTCTTGGAGATGCACCCGTCCTTGGTGGCCGAGTTCGCGGCCACCCACTTGGCCCACACGTCGTCCTGGGCGAGCTTCGCGACCAGCTTGTCCATGCCGTACCTCCGAGAGGGGGAAGGGGAAACGCGGGGACCGAGTGGTCCGCCGCTGACGTGGAACACTGCCCACCGAGTCCAGTGCTTCGGACATTTCGGACAGGCACACCGGCGACGCTACCAGAGCCCGTCCGAAATGTCCGCTGTGTCAGCATGGCTGATCAACGGCGGCGTGTCGGTAAGCCGATCGGGCGATCCCGGCTGCCAGACTTCCGCCGGTGTACACCCCGTCCGACCTCGCCGACCTGCTCGACTGCGAACACCGCAGCGTGCTGCGGCAGGCGCACGCGGCGGGGGTGGCGGGCGCCCCCCGCCCGGTGCGCGGCGGCGACCAACTCGCCGCCAAGCACGGCCGGGCGCACGAGCAGGCCACGCTGACCCGCCTCCGCGAGGAGGTAACCGCCCTGGTCGAGATCGACGAGCGCGACCCCGCCACCGCCGCGACCGAGACCGCCGCCGCGCTCGCGGCGGGCACCGACGTCGTCTACCAGGCCGTCTTCCTCGACGAGACCTTCTCCGGCCGCGCCGACTTCCTCCAGCGCGACGCCCAGGGCCGCTACGAGGTCTACGACACCAAACTCGCCCGCCGGGCCAGGCCGGGCGCGGTGATCCAACTGGCCGCCTACGCCGACGCCCTGCGCCGCGCGGGCTGGCCCAGCGGCCCGAACATGCACCTGCTCCTCGGCGACGGCAGCACCGAGACGCTGCGGGTGGACGACTTCCTGCCGCTGCTGCGCCGCCTGCGCGACCGCCTGACCAGCCGCGAACCCGGCCTGCCCGAGCAACTGTGGGCCGACGAGCGCGCCGCCTGCGGCACCTGCGCCTTCGCCCAGCACTGCGCCGACGGCCGCGAGGCCGACCGCGACCTGTCCCTGGTCGCCGGGATGCGCACCGACCAGCGGCGCAAGCTCGCCGCCGCGGGCCTGGGCACGATCGACGCCCTGGCCCAGGCCGGACCCGAGGCCCGGCCCAAGAGCATCTCGCCCGCCTCGTTCACCGCCCTGCGCGCCCAGGCGGCGATCCAGGTCCGCCAGGACGCCACCGGCAAGATCAGCTACGAGGTCGTCGACCCGGATGCCCTGGCCTCCCTGCCCGCCCCCAGCCCCGGCGACGTGTTCTTCGACATGGAGGGCGACCCGTACGCCCTCGACGGCGACGGCCTGGAGTACCTGTTCGGCGCGGTGACCGCCGACGGCGCCCGCGGGTTCACCCCGTTCTGGGCCCACTCCCGCAGGCAGGAGAAGAAGGCGTTCGAGGACTTCGTCGACTTCGCCACCGCCCGCCTAGGGCCTGTCCTGCGGATCTTCACTTGAGATGGAGGACGATGCAGGCGAGGATGATCTCGGCTCGGTGGTAGGCGGCTCGTTTGGCGAACCTGGTGGCCAGGCCGCGGAACTGCTTGAGCCGGTTGAAACAGCGTTCGACGACGTTGCGCATCTTGTAGATGTCGGTGTCGAAGGCCGGTGGCCTGCCACCGGCCGAGCCCTTGGCCTTGCGGTGGGCGACCTGGTCGACACGCTCGGGGATAGTGGCCTTGATCCGTCGCTGTCGTAGCGCGGTGCGGGTGCTCGGGTGGGCGTAGGCCTTGTCGGCGATCACCCGCCCGACCCGCACCCGCTGCCCGTCGACGTCGATGTCATCGATGTCCTCAAGCAGCGGCAGCAGTTGCGGGTTGTCCCCGGCCTGGCCGGGGGTGAGGATCACCGCCAGCGGCAGACCGGCCGCGTCGACGGCCAGATGGAGCTTGGTCGTCAGCCCTCCGCGGGAGCGTCCGAGGCATTCCCCGTCGATGGCGAGGTTCTCGATCCAGTCCGCGCAGCCCCCTTTTTCCGGGCACCGGCCGCGTGTTGGTGGGCCCGGATGCTCGTGGAGTCGACGCTGACCACGAAGGCCACGTTGTCCTCGAGTGTCCCGAGTGAGTCGTCTTTGACGATCACGTGCTCCAGTATCCGGTCCCACGTCCCGTCGGCGGTCCACTTCCGCAACCGTTCGTGCGCTGTCTTCCACGGCCCATACCGTCCTGGCAGGTCACGCCAGGGCGCGCCGGTGCGTTCCTTCCACAGGATCGCGTCGATCACCTGCCGGTGACTGCGCCACCGACCACCGCGCTGCCCGCTCTGCGCGGGCAGCAACGGCGCGATCGCAGCCCAGGCCTTGTCCGTCAGCTCACCACGTCCGACCACACCCCATCATCTGCACACGATCATGGGAAAGATCCGCAGGACACGCCCTAG
>NZ_AYXG01000157.1 GCF_000564855.1 Actinokineospora spheciospongiae | reverse complement strand
CCCGGCCAAACACATCCACCCACCCGGGCAGGGCCGTAGCCGGGCCGGCGGTTCGTGGGGTGGTCGGCCTGCGTTCAGGACCTCCACCCACCCAGGCATTCGCTCGCCGGGCCGGCGGCTTTCGGGGTGGTTGCCTGGTTGTTGCTGCGCCGGTGGCGTTCGGGGGGCTGGTTGTCGCTGCGCCTGGGGGTCTTGGGGCGGGTCAGGTGCGGTGGGCGGTGGTGAAGCGGGGGCGGCCTGCCAGGTCCCGGTGGGCCCGCACGTCGGTGAACAGGGTGCGGGCGGTGAACAGGGCGGGGACGGATTCGCCGTGGGTGTCGTCGTGCTCGACCGCCAGGGCGCCGCCGGGGCGCAGGAGGCGAGCGCACAGGCCCACCATGGGCCGGATGACGTCGAGGCCGTCGGGGCCGGAGAAGACCGCGCTGTGCGGGTCGTGGTCGGCGACCTCCGGGGGGACCGGGGTGCCCTCGGGGACGTACGGGGGGTTGCAGACGACCAGGTCGACCTGGCCGTCCAGGTCGGTCAGGGTGGTCGGGGCGGTGACGTCGGCCGCGTGCAGGCGGATCGGGGTGTCCCCGGCGGCGGCGCGCAGGTCGGCGTTGCGGCGGGCCCAGGACAGGGCGGCGGGGTCCTGTTCGACCGCGTGCACCGCCGCGTCGGGGCGGGCGTTGGCCAGGGCCAGGGCCAGGGCGCCCGACCCGGTGCACAGGTCCACCACGACCGGGGACCGGGTGCCGCGCAGGAAGTCCGCCCCCCAGGCGAACAGCAGCTCGGTCTCCGGGCGCGGGACGAACACGCCCGCGCCGACCTCGACGTCGACCGCGCCCATCGGGGCGGTGCCGACGAGGTGTTGCAGCGGCTCCCGGGCGGCGCGGCGGGAGACCAGGGTGCCCAGGGCCGACAGCACGCCCGCGTCGACCAGGGGCACCGTCAGCAGCTTGCCCCTGGGCACCCCGAGGACGTGCGCGGCGAGCAGTTCGGCGTCGTTGCGCGGACTGGCGACACCGGCGGCGGCGAGCGCGCGCTCGGCCTCGGTCACCGCGAGCCGGAGGGGTTGCCTGGTCACCGGGACAGCCTCTCACCCGCCGCCGTGGGCGGCGAGTCGCTCCTCGCGGTCGGCGGTGGCCAGGGCGTCGAGCACGGCGTCGAGGTCGCCGTCGAGGACGGTTTCCAGGTTGTGGGCCTTGTAGCCGACCCGGTGGTCGGAGATGCGGTTCTCCGGGTAGTTGTAGGTGCGCACCCGCTCGGACCGGTCCACGGTGCGCACCTGGCTGCGCCGGGCGTCCGAGGCCTGCTTCTGCGCCTCCTCCTCGGCGGCGGCGGCCAGCCGGGAGCGCAGCACCTGCATGGCGCGCGCCTTGTTCTGCAACTGGGAGCGCTCGTTCTGGCAGGACACCACGATGCCGCTGGGCAGGTGGGTGATCCGCACCGCCGAGTCGGTCGTGTTGACGCTCTGCCCGCCCTTGCCCGAGGAGCGGTAGACGTCGACGCGGAGGTCCTTGTCGGGGATGTCCTCGAAGTCGGCGGCGTCCTCGGCCTCCGGGTAGACCAGCACGCCCGCGGCGGAGGTGTGGATGCGGCCCTGCGACTCGGTGGCGGGCACCCGCTGCACCCGGTGCACCCCGCCCTCGAACTTCAACCGGGCCCACACGCCCTCGGGGTCGCTGCCCCGGCTCTTGATGGCGACCGTGACGTCCTTGTAGCCGCCCAGGTCGGACTCGGTGCCATCGAGCACCTCGGCCTTCCACCCGTGCCGCTCGGCGTAGCGCAGGTACATCCGCAGCAGGTCGCCCGCGAACAGCGCCGACTCCTCGCCGCCCTCACCGGACTTGACCTCCAGCACCACGTCGTCGCCGTCGTGCGGGTCGCGCGGGAGGAGCTGCTCGGTCAGCTTCGTCTCCAGCTCCGGGATGCGCCCGGCCAGCGACTCGGCCTCCGCGGCGAACCCCGGGTCCTCGGCGGCCAGCTCGCGGGCCGCCTCCAGGTCGCTGCGGGCGGCCTCCAGGTCGCGCAGCGTCCGGATCACCGGGCTCAGCTCCGCGTAGCGGCGCCCGAGCTTGCGCGCCCGGTCCTGGTCGGCGTGCACGGCCGGGTCGGCGAGGGTCTTCTCCAGCTCGCCGTACTCGGCGACCAGCTCGGACAGTGAGGACGAGTCCACCGGGTTCACCTGCAGTTCCATCAGTCGATCGGGTCCGGACACAGCGACGGCGCCCGCCCCGAGCCGGGGTGGGCGCCGTGCGCGGAGCTACTTGGCGGCGAGGGCGCGCTTGCCGTAGCGCGCCTCGAAGCGGGCGATCCGCCCACCGGTGTCCAAGACGCGCTGCTTGCCCGTGTAGAAGGGGTGGCAGCGCGAGCAGACGTCGACGGTGAAGGCGGCGGGACGGGTGCTGCCCGTCGTGAAGGTGTTGCCGCAGCCGCAGGTCACGGTGGTCGCGGCGTAGTTCGGGTGGATACCGTTTCGCACGGTGGTCGCCTTTCTCACGTGGCCGCCGGGTCCCCGCTGGAGCTGGGGTGAACCGGTGCCTGGCTCGACCTGACAGTGTGCCAGACGATGCTGACGGTCAGTACAACCTGCCGGGCCCATGCAGTATTCCGACCGCTCACCGGACCTGGGCGGCTGCTTGCCGACGCATCAGGCCGCTCACAGACGGTAGCGCCGCCCGCTCGCGGCGTGACGGACACTGGCCGGGTGCTGTGCAGAGTCGGCAGGCCGTTGTCTGTCTCCGCGTGGTTGTCCGCACCCGTGCTCTTCACCGCCGCGGTGCTCGGCCTGACCGGGGCGGGTGGCCTGGTCCTGCGGGCGACCTGGGCGGTCACCCTCTCGAGCTGGCTGGGCGGCGCGGCCGCGGCGGTGGCGACGGCCCTCGCCGGGTCGGTGAACTGGCGCTCCCCGGTGCAGCGGGTGGCGCTGTCGGTGGGCTACCCGGCGGGCCTGCTGGGCCTGGGGCTGGTGTCGGACGCGGTGGCGGTGCCCCTGGGAGCGGCGGCGGCGGTCGGTATCCCGGCGGCCGCGGTCCTGGTGGTGCTGGTGGTGCGCCAGCTCATGGGCGAATCCGCCTCGGAGGCCCGGCACGCGCGGTGACCCCGGGAAAAGCCGTGGGCCCCACCGGAGAACCGGTGGGGCCCACGGCCGATCAGCGGGCTCAGACGTCGCCGGAGGGCGTCGTCTTGGCCACCTGCATCAGGAACTCGATGTTCGTCCGGGACTTGCGCAGCCGGTCGAGCAGCAGCTCGATCGCGGCCTGGCTGTCCAGGGCGTGCAGGACGCGGCGGAGCTTCACCGTGACCGCCAGCTCGTCCGGGGAGAGCAGCAGCTCCTCCTTGCGGGTGCTGGACGGGTCGACGTCGACCGCGGGGAAGATGCGCTTGTCGGCGATCTTGCGGTCGAGCTTCAACTCGGCGTTGCCGGTGCCCTTGAACTCCTCGAAGATCACCGTGTCACCCGCGGAGCCGGTCTCCACCAGGGCGGTGGCGAAGATGGTCAGCGAGCCGCCGTTCTCGATGTTGCGCGCCGCGCCCAGGAACCGCTTGGGCGGGAACAGCGCCGTCGAGTCGACACCACCGGAGAGGATTCGGCCGGACGCCGGGGCCGCCAGGTTGTAGGCGCGGCCCAGGCGGGTGATCGAGTCGAGCAGGACCACCACGTCGTGGCCCATCTCCACCAGGCGCTTGGCGCGCTCGATGGACAGCTCGGCCACCGTGGTGTGGTCGCCCGGCGGGCGGTCGAAGGTGGAGGCGATGACCTCGCCCTTCACCGACCGCTGCATGTCGGTGACCTCCTCCGGCCGCTCGTCGACGAGCACGACCATGAGGTAGACCTCGGGGTTGTTGGTGGCGATGGCGTTGGCGATCGCCTGCAGCACCGAGGTCTTGCCCGCCTTGGGCGGGGACACGATGAGCGCGCGCTGCCCCTTGCCCACCGGCATCACCAGGTCGATGACGCGGGTGGTGAGGATGTGCGGCTCGGTCTCCAGGCGGAGGCGCTCGTTCGGGTAGAGCGGCGTCAGCTTGGTGAACTCGGGGCGGTTCTTGGCCGCGTCCGGCTCCAGGCCGTTGATCGTCTCCACCCGCACCAGCGGGTTGAACTTCTGCCGCTGCTGCTCGCCGTCGCGCGGCTGGCGGACCAGGCCGGTGATGGCGTCACCCCGGCGCAGGCCGTACCTGCGCACCAGCGACAGCGAGACGTAGACGTCGTTCGGGCCCGCCAGGTAGCCCGACGTCCGGACGAACGCGTAGTTCTCCAGGACGTCGAGGACGCCCGCGACCGGGAGCAGGACGTCGTCGTCGCGCACCTCGGTGTCGTTCTGACCGCCACCGCCGGTGGTGCCCTCGACGCGCCCGCCCCGGCGGCGCCGGTCGCGGAAGCGCCGACCGCGGCGGCCACCGCGCTCGTCGTCGTCATCGTCGTCCGGCCCGGTGGACCGGTTCTCCTGCTGGCGTTCCTGGTTGCGCTCCTGGTTGCGGTTGCGCTCGCCGCGGTCGGGGCGCTCGCCCCGGTCCTGGCGGTCACCGCGGTCGGACCGCTCACCGCGGTCCGGGCGGTCGTTGCGGTCGCCCCGCTCCGGCCGCTCCCCGCCGCGGCGGTTGTCCGGGCGCTCACCGCGCTGCTGGCGCTGGTCGTCGCCGCGGGCGACCCGCTGCTCCGGCGCGGACTGCTCGCCGTCGGGGCTGCCCGCCGACCGACCGGCCGCGCGGCGGCGGCGGTTCTCCCGGCGGGGACCCTCGTCGCCCTCGGACCGGGTGTCCGGCCGCTCGGGCGCCTCGGCCGGGGTCTCGACCCTGGCCTGCGCCGGGGCCTCCGCCCTGGTCTCGGCCTGCGGCTGGGGTGCCTCGACCGCGGGGGCGGTGCCCACCGCGGCGGCCGCCTCGACGGCCTCGGCGACCTTGGCGGGCGCGGCGGCCCTGGTGGCCCGGCGCGGTTCGCGCTTGGGCTTGGCCGGGGCCTCGGCCTCGGTGCCGTTCAGGGGGAGCTGCTGGGCGTCGGACCCGCCCGGCCCACCGCCCTGGCGCTCCTTGATGGCAGCGATGAGGTCGCCCTTGCGCATCCCCGTGGTGCTGGAGATGCCCAACTGACCGGCGAGCTCGCGGAGATCGGCGAGCACCATGCCGGACAGGCCCGCGCGACGCTTCGGCGTGCCTCCGTTGGCCCCGGTGTTCTGCGCCTTGTCCGTGGACTCGGCAGCGTCGCTGCTCAACAAATCGGTATTGCTCACACAAGTCCTTCCTGACCGGTCCCCGCCTCCTACGTGGACCAGCGGACCGCCGTCCGACGGAATGCGCGACGGCGTATCTCTCCTCCGTTTGACCACCCCGGCCGCGATATCGGCCAGGCGTTGAGCCAGTCGTGCGACTCGGCCGCCAACAGGGAGCATCTGGTCACCACGATCATCGGGAACCTGCGAGCCCCGGCCCGAACCCTGGAGCAGGACTGGGCCGATACCCCGGCAGATGATGCGACCCGGGGAAGATTCCCCGGGAGCGACACCGGGCGCCCGTGCGCGCGGTGACTGAACGACCCCGAGGGTAGACGGCCGTAACTCGAGGTGCAACAACCGGTTCACAGCGCGTCGCACGCGCCCCGCCCGCAGACCCCGTGATCTGCGTCACGAACTCGCCCATTCGGCACAACGCGACGGGCACGGGCGGTGTTCCCGCTCAGCCGAGCGTGTCCACCCGGACACCCGTGCGGTCCACCGGCAGCTCCACGACCCGGAAACCGGTGACGTCCACCCCGGGTGGGAGAACACCGTCCGTGGTCAGCGCCAGGACCGTGGGGCCCGCGCCGGACAGGGTGGCGGCCACCCCGGCCGCGCGCAGGGCGTGGACCAGCCGCAGCGTCGCCGGGTAGGCGCTCTCGCGGTAGTCCTGGTGCAGCGTGTCCGCGGTGGCGGGCAGCAGCAGGTGCGGGGCGGCGGTGACCGCGTGCACGGCCAGCGCGGCCCGCCCGGCGGCGAACGCGGCGTCGGCGTGCGGAACGGCCGACGGGAGCAGCCCCCTGGTCACCCTGGTGGCGGAGTTGGTGTCCGGGACCGCCACGACCGGCCGCAGGTCGGCGTGCGGCTCCAGCCGGACGCCGCGGTAGCGGGCCTTGCCGCGCTCGGGGCCGTGCTCGGCCCAGGTCAGCACCAGGCCGCCGAGCAGGGACGCGGCCACGTTGTCGGCGTGCCCCTCGAACTCCGCGGCCAGGTGCAGCGCGTCCTCGTCGAGGTCGCGACCGGCCAGGCCGTAGGCCGCGGCGATGCCCGCCACCACCGCCGAGGCCGACGAGCCCAGGCCGCGCGAGTGCGGGATGGCGTTGGTGCAGCGCAGCGCGAACCCGCCCGGTTCGACGCCGAGCAGCTCGCACGCGGCGAGCAGGCCGCGCACGACCAGGTGCGTCTCGTCGAGCGGGACCGCCGCGACGCCCTCACCCTCGACGTGCACGGTCACCCCGCCCGCGGTGCGCTCGACCTCGACCTCGTCGTAGAGGCCCAGGGCCAGGCCGAGCGCGTCGAAGCCCGGGCCCAGGTTCGCCGTGGAGGCGGGCACCCGGACCCGGACAGCGGTCACCGCAGCTCCAGCGCGGACGCGACCGCCGTGGCGTCCACCGGCACCGGCTCGACCTCGGACAGGCCCAGCAGCGCGGTGTCCGGGTCCTTGAGGCCGTGCCCGGTGACGGTGCAGACCACGACCGAGCCCTCGGGCAGCCGACCGTCGGCGGCGGTGAGCAGCAGCCCGGCCACGCTGGTCGCCGACGACGGTTCGACGAACACGCCCTCGCGGTGGGCCAGCAGCCGGTAGGCGGCGAGGATCTGCTCGTCGGTGAGCTTGTCGAACAGCCCGCCGGACTCGTCGCGGGCGGTCACCGCACCGGCCCAGGACGCCGGGCTGCCCACCCGGATGGCGGTGGCGATGGTCTCCGGGTTCGCCACCGGTTCGCCCAGCACCAGCGGCGCCGCCCCGGAGGCCTGGAAGCCGAACATCCGCGGCGCGGCCTCGACCAGCCCGTCGGCGACGTACTCGGAGTACCCGCGCCAGTAGGCGGTGATGTTGCCCGCGTTGCCGACCGGCAGGCAGTGCACGTCCGGGGCCCGGCCGAGCACGTCGCAGATCTCCCAGGCGGCGGTCTTCTGGCCGATGAGCCGCACCGGGTTGACCGAGTTGACCAGGCCGATCGGGTACTCGGCGGCGGTCTTGCGGACCAGTTCCAGGCAGTCGTCGAAGTTGCCGTCGATCTGCAACACCCTGGCGCCGTAGGCGACCGCCTGGGCGAGCTTGCCCTGGGCGATCTTGCCGCGCGGGATGAGCACCGCCGAGGTCAGGCCCGCGCGCGCGGCGTAGGCCGACGCGGACGCCGACGTGTTGCCGGTGGAGGCGCAGATCACCGCCTCCAGGCCCCCGGCGAGGGCGTGGGTGACGGCCACGGTCATGCCGCGGTCCTTGAACGAGCCGGTCGGGTTGGCGCCCTCGACCTTGAGGTACACCGTGGCCCCGGTCAGCTCCGACAGGTGCGGGGCGGGCAGCAGCGGTGTGTTGCCCTCCCCCAGGCTCACGACCTTCGCGCCCTCGGGGACCGGGACCCGGTCCCGGTAGGCCTCGATGATCCCCGGCCACCCGGGCCGGGAACCGCCCGGCGGGGTGGGGATGGCCAGGGGGGAGTTGACCTGGGTGGGGATGGAAGATGTCATTGGTCCTCGCCTTCGACCCGCATCACGCTGACCACCCGGTTGACGAACGGCAGCCCCGCGATCTTGTCCACAGTGGAGCGCAGTGCGGCGTCCTCGGCCGAGTGGGTCACGATCACCAGACTCGCGTCGGATGTGCGCCCCTCCTGCCGGACCGCCGAGATGCTCACCTCGTGCTCGGCGAACACCGCGGCGACCGCCGCCAGCACGCCCGCGCGGTCGGCCACGTCCAGGCTGATGTGGTACCTGGTCGAGGCCTGCGCGATCGGGCGCACCGCGAGGTCGGCGTAGGCCGACTCGCGCGGTCCGCGCCCGCCGACGACCCGGTTGCGGGCGACCGCGACCAGATCGCCGAGCACGGCGCTGGCGGTGGGTGCACCGCCCGCTCCCTGCCCGTAGAACATGAGCTGCCCGGCGGCCTCCGCCTCGACGAAGACCGCGTTGAAGGCGCCGCCGACCCCGGCCAGCGGGTGGCTGCGCGGGATCATCGCCGGGTGCACCCGCACCGCGACCGAGGCGGTGCCGTCGGCGGCCTCGACGCGCTCGCAGATGGCCAGCAGCTTGATGGTGCGGCCCAGGCCGCGGGCGGCGGCCACGTCGGCGGGGGTGACCGCGGAGATGCCCTCGCGGTGCACGTCGCCCATGGTGACCCGGGTGTGGAAGGACAGCGAGGCCAGGATCGCCGCCTTGGCCGCGGCGTCGTAGCCGTCGACGTCGGCGGTCGGGTCGGCCTCGGCGTAGCCCAGCCGGGCCGCCTCGTCCAGCGTCTCCGCGTACCCGGCGCCGGTCTCGTCCATCGCGGAGAGGATGAAGTTGGTGGTGCCGTTCACGATCCCCATGACCCGGGTGATCCGGTCCCCGGCCAGCGACTCGCGCAGCGGGCGCAGCAGCGGGATCGCGCCCGCCACCGCCGCCTCGAAGTACAGGTCGGCGCCGGAGGCGTCGGCGGCGGTGAACAGGTCGCCCGCGTGCTCGGCCAGCAGCGCCTTGTTGGCGGTGACCACGGACTTGCCCGCGCGCAGCGCGGTCAGCAGCCACTCCCGGGTCGGCTCGATGCCGCCGACGACCTCCACCACCACGTCCACGTCGTCGCGGGCGACCAGCGCCGCCGCGTCGGTGGTCAGCAGCTCCGCCGGGACCTCCCGGTGCCGGTCGGCGCGGCGCACCGCGATGCCGACCAGCTCCACCGGGGTGCCGATCCGGGCCGCCAGCTCGTCGGCCTGCTCGGTGAGCAGCCGCACGATCTGGGTGCCGACCGTCCCGCAGCCCAGCAGGGCCACCCGGATCGGCCGCCCGCCGATCGGTTCCGCGGCAGCGCCGGTCGTCGAGCCGGTCACCGAGCCAGTCACAGGGCCTCCAGTCTCAACAGGTCGTCCACGGTCTCCCGGCGCAGCAGCAGCCGGGCCACCCCGTCGCGGACCGCCACCACCGCGGGCCGGGGCAACCGGTTGTAGTTGCTGGCCATCGAGTAGCAGTACGCACCGGTCGCCGCGACCGCCAGCAGGTCGCCGGGGGCCAGGTTGTCCGGCAGCCAGCAGTCTCGCACCACCACGTCCCCGGACTCGCAGTGTTTGCCCACCACTCGGGACAGCACCGCCTGCGAGCCGCGTTCGCCCTCGCCCGCGGACCGCGACACCAGCCGGGTGTCGTAGAGCGCGTCGTAGAGGGCGGTGCGGATGTTGTCGCTCATCCCGCCGTCGACGCTGACGTAGCGGCGGCCGGTGCCCGCGCCCAGCGCGACCTCCTTGGTGGTGCCCACCTCGTAGAGGGTCACCGTGCCGGGGCCGACGATGGCCCGGCCCGGCTCGACGGCCACCTTCGGCACCGGCAGCCCGGCCTGCTCGCACTCCTTGGCCACGACCGCCTTGAGCTGCTCGGCCAGCCAGCGCGGCGGCGGCGGGTCGTCCTGGGCGGTGTAGGCGATGCCCAGGCCGCCGCCGAGGTCGACGGTGCCCAGCTCGGTCAGCGCCTCGGCGCCGTGCTCGGCGTGCAGCTCGGCGAGCAGGCCCACGACCCGGTGCGCGGCGATCTCGAAGCCGTCGGCGTCGAAGATCTGCGACCCGATGTGGCTGTGCAGCCCGACCAGGCTCAGCCCACCGGACTTGAGCACCCGGCGGGCCGCCTCGGCCGCGGCGCCGCCCGCCAGCGAGAAGCCGAACTTCTGGTCCTCGTGCGCGGTGGCGATGAACTCGTGGGTGTGCGCCTCGACGCCGACGGTCACCCGGATCAGCACCGGGGCGCGGGTGCCCCGGTCGCGGGCGAGCTTGTCCAGCCTGGCGATCTCCAGGAACGAGTCGACCACGATCGCCCCGACCCCGGCGTCGAGCGCCTGGGCCAGCTCGTCGGTCGACTTGTTGTTGCCGTGCAGGGTGATGCGCTCCGGCGGGAACTCCGCGCGCAGCGCCACCGCCAGCTCGCCGCCGCTGCACACGTCCAGGCTCAGCCCCTCCTGGGCGACCCAGCGGGCGATCTCCACGGACAGGAACGCCTTGGCCGCGTAGTGCACCAGCTCCGGGTCGTCGAAGGCCTCGGCGTGGTCGCGGCAGCGGGAGCGGAAGTCGTCCTCGTCCACCACGAACAGCGGTGTGCCGTAGGTCTCGGCCAGGTCGCGGACGTCCACGCCCGCCAGCCGCACGGCGCCGTCGGCCGCGCGGCCCGCGTTGCGCGGCCAGACCTCCGGGTACAGCTCGTCGAGCGCCGCGGCGCTGGTCGGCCGCTCGCTGGCGGTGTTGCCGGGCGGGAGGATCTCCGCGTGCCGCGGTCCTGCCGGGTGTGCCCTCATCCTCAGGTGTCCTAAATCCGTTCCGGTGCGTCGGTGCCGAGCACACCCAGCCCCTCGGCGAGCACCCGCCGTGCGGCCGCGCACAGTGCCAGCCGCGCGGCGCTCGTCGGGTGGGCCTCGGCGTCCCCCCGGGGGAGGATTCGACCCCCGTCGGCGAGGACGTGGGTGGCCTCGGCCAACTCCGCCGCGGCGGAGGCGACCCGGTGCGGTTCGCGCAGCCGGGCGGCCTCGACCAGGGCGCAGCGGTGGTCCGCGAGCGCGCGGACCAGTCCCAGTGTGTCCGCCGGGGGGACGAGCCCGGCAGCCGGGGTGTCCGGTCCGGGGATCGACAGGCCCAGGTCGGCCGCCCCGCGCAGCAGGCAGGCGGCCCTGGCGTGCGCGTGCCGGACCCGGAACGCCGGGTTCGACGGCAGCCGGGGCCCCCACACCTCGGGGTCGACCCGGACCGGGTCCCCGGCGCGGGTGGCGAGCAGGGCGAAGCGCAGCGAGTCGGGTTCGACCCCGGGCCCGGCGGTGGCGGGCCCCACCCGGACACCGGTCGGGTCGGCGCCGAGCCTGGTCAGCACCTCGGCGACCAGCCGGGGCCGCGCGTCCGGGCCGATCGGTGTGGTGCGCGGCACGTCGGGCAGGGCGGGCCCCCCGCGCAGCGCGGTGCGGACGACCTCGGCGCGGGCGTCGTCGGTGAGCCAGAGGGCGACGAAACCGGGCCCGGAGACCGCCGCCTCGGCGACCCCGCCGGTGCCGGTCAGCGCCTCGGCCAGCCACCCGGCCAGCTCGGCGGGGGTGGTCCCGGCCGGACCGGCGGCGCGCAGGGCGACCCCGGTGGCGTACTCGCCCCGGTCCGGGTCGGTCGGGGCGTCGAGGGCGACGGCGGCGGGCACGCCCGCGGGGTCGAGCCCGCGATCGCCGAGGACACCCAGTGCGGTGGAACGCACCAGGTCGGCGAGCACGTGCCGGGTCACGGGGTGAGTCTAGAGAGCGGCGTGCCCCGGACAAGACCCGCACGCGCTTAGACTCGGCGGCATGCGCGCCCCCCGCCTGCTGGTCCCGGTCGCCGCCGCCTGCCTGCTCACGGCATGCGCGTCGGGCACCCCGGCCGGGAGCGCCGCGCCCCCGACGAGCGGCGGCGCGGCGGCCTTCGCGCCCACCGACGCCGAGCACGACCCGACCACGCGCATCCCCGGGGTGCTGGCGGTCGAGTACGGCGAGGTCGAGCACGTGCTGGCCACCCGCCGCGTCGCCTACGACCACGCGCCCCCGCTCGGCGGCAACCACGACCCGTCGTGGGCCCAGTGCGACGGGGTGGTCTACGACGTGGCGGTGCGCTCGGAGAACCTCGTCCACTCGATGGAGCACGGCGCGGTGTGGATCTCCTACAACCCCGACCAGGTCACCGGCGCCGCGCGGGACGCGCTGGCCAGGCGGGTCACCGACCAGCCGTACATGGTCATGTCGCCCTACCCCGGCCAGGACGAGCCGGTGTCGGTGCAGGCCTGGGGCAGGCAGCTCAAGGTCGACTCGGTCGACGACCCGCGCATCGACCGGTTCACCACCGCCACCCGCACCAACCCGTACCTGTCCCCGGAACCCGGCGCGAGCTGCGGGGCGATCGACCCCCGGTTGTTCGACGTCGACAACCCGCGGCCGTTCGACCCGGCCCCGTACGGGCCGGACGCGATCCCCGTCACCGGGTCCTGACGGGAACCAGACACCGGTTCCCTAGACTGGCCTGTGCACTATTCCCCGTGACGAGGTTCGCCGAGATCAGGGTCGGGCCTCCTCAGTCGAGAAGAAGCCCGAGGACGGCATGGCCAGCGGCACGAAGAACAAGGGCAAGAAGGGCGGCGGCGTCAAGGCCGCGCGCGCCTCCGTCGTCGCGAACAAGGGCAAGCCCTGGGGCACGATCCTCGGGGTGCTCGCGGTCCTCGTGGTCGCCGGGGTGGTGTTCACCTACGCCATCCTGAAGGTGAACGCCGCCAAGGAGTTCACCGTCTCCGAGGACAACCAGGACCCGTCGGGCAACATCCCCGGCGTGGTGAAGGTGACCTACGCCCCCGGTGTGCACGTGGCCCCCGCCCAGCGCGTGGCCTACGACCAGAAGCCCCCCTTCGGCGGCCCGCACGACGCCATCTGGGCCGACTGCACCGGCGTGGTCTACCCGAACGCGGTGCGCAACGAGAACATGGTGCACATCCTCGAGCACGGCGCGGTGTGGATCGCCTACAACCCCGACCAGGTCTCCGGCGGGGCGCTGGACACCCTCAAGTCGAAGGTCGACGGCGTGCCGTACATGGCCATGTCGCCCTACCCCGGCCTGGACAAGCCGATTTCGCTGCAGTCCTGGGGCCACCAGCTCAAGCTCGACAGCGCCGACGACGCCCGGATCGACCAGTTCATCAAGTCGCTGCGCGCGAACAACTACCAGCACCCGGAGCCCGGCGGCTCCTGCGACAGCAACCAGAGCGGGTTCAACCTCGCCGACCCGCCGCCGTTCGTCGCCGACCCCGGCCCGGACGCGCTGCCGATGGACTACAGCGGCACCGCGGGCACGGTCCCGGACACCGGCATGGCCCCCACCAGCGCGGCCGCCCCGGGTCAGTGACCCCCGACCCCGACACCCGTCCCGACGGCGACCCCGCCGTCGGGGCGGCCAGGGCCACCCGCCGCGGCTGGCTCGTCTACTCCGCGGCGGCCCTGGTGGTGCTCCTGGTGGGTGCCGCCATCGGGATGCTGATCACGCTGTCGGTCGCGGGCTCCGACGCCGCGCCCACCGCCGAGTCGGTCGACGTGGGCTTCGCCCAGGACATGCGCACCCACCACCTGCAGGCCATCACCATGGCGGGCCTGGCCAGGGACCGCTCCACCGACCCCGAGGTGGTCCGGCTGGCGTTCGACATCGAGACCACCCAGCTCGACCAGAGCGGGCAGATGTCGGGCTGGCTCACCACCTGGGACCAGCCGAACCTGCTCCCGCCCGGCGAGAAGCACATGCGCTGGATGTCGGGCACCATGGCCCACTCGCACATGGAGATGACCGCCGACGGCGTCGACCGGATGCCCGGCATGGCCACCTCCGAGGAACTGGCCCGGCTGCGCTCCCTGTCCGGCAAGGACCTCGACGTCTACTTCCTGCAGTTGATGCTCCGCCACCACGAGGGCGGCCAGGACATGGCGGGCTACGCCGCCGACCACGCCCGACTGGGGTACGTCCGCAACCTGGCCGAGAAGATCAAGACCGCCCAGGGGGCGGAGAGCACCCTGCTCACCGGCATGATCACCGCGCGCGGCGCCTCGCCCCTGCCGTCCTGACCTACCAGCTCAGCTCGTGGCACCGGCTCGCCGACCGCGCGCACTCCACCTGCAGCGTGGCGTGCTCGATGCCGTACTCGACGGCGAACAGCTCCCGGGCCGCCTGGAGCACGTCGGCCTGGTCGGCGCCCTCGGCCATGGTCAGGTGCGCCGAGGCGACCTCCATCCCCGAGGTCAGGGTCCACAGGTGCAGGTCGTGCACCCCGCTCACCCCGGCCACGGTGGCCAGCCGCGCGGTCAGCTCGTCGACGTCCACCCGCTCCGGCGCGTGCTGGAACAGGATGCGCAGCGCCCGCCGGGCCAGCGACCAGGTGCGCGGCAGCACCCACAGCCCGATCGCCACACCGATCACCGGGTCCGCGTACCGCCACCCGAACAGCAGCGTCGCGAGGGCGCTGACGAGCACGCCGACCGACCCCACCAGGTCCGCCAGCACCTCCAGGTACGCCCCGCGCACGTTGAGGCTCTCCTCGGCCCCGCCGCGCAGCAGCAGAAACGACACGACGTTCGCCGCCAACCCGGCCAGCGCCGCCAGCAGCACCGGCACCCCGGGCACCTCCGGCGGGGCGGTGAAGCGCTGCACGGCCTCGAACACCACGTACCCGGCGACCCCGAACAGCAGCACCGCGTTCGCCAGCGCCGCCAGCACCTCGCCCCGGTAGACGCCGAAGGTCCGGTTCGCCCGCGCCCGGGAACGCCGGGCCGCCACGATCGCCGCCAGCGCCAGGCCCACGCCCACCACGTCGGTGAGCATGTGGGCGGCGTCGGAGATCAGGGCCAGTGACGAGGTCAGGACGCCGACGGCGAACTCGACCACCATGATGGCGAAGGCGATGGCGAAGGCGGCCCACAGCCTGCCGACCAGCCTCCCCGAGGCACTGGCCGAGACGCCGTGCCCGTGACCGTGTCCGTGCCCCACCGCTCACCCCTTCCGCGCGACCCCGAGCCAACATATGCGTGTCCGCGCATGGGTGCAAGATGGCGCCCACCACCCGGACACCCGTCACCCGAACGTGGGGCAAACCCGGTTCCGGCACGAGATCCCGCGCCCAGGGTGCTAGACGGAGAGCGAGGCGTCCGCAACAAGGAATCGAGGCCCCCGGTGCCGATCCCCGCATCGACCGCTCGCGCGGCCGCACTGACCGCACTCGCCGCCCTGTGCCTCACCACCCAGGGCTCCGGGGCCACCCGACCCGACACCCCCGAAGCCCACCACCCGACGGGCGCCGAACCGGCCGCCCTCCCCGCCAGACCGGTCCCCCCGGCCCCGGAGCCCGCGCCCGCCCCGGCACCGCACCCCGAACCGGCCCCCGACCCGGTCCCACTCCCC
>NZ_AYXG01000156.1 GCF_000564855.1 Actinokineospora spheciospongiae | reverse complement strand
GCGCACCTCGACAGCGTTCCCGAGGGCCCCGGCATCAACGACAACGGCTCGGGCAGCGCGGCGCTGCTGGAGACCGCCCTGCAGTTGGGCGGCTCGCCGAAGGTGAACAACGCCGTGCGCTTCGCCTGGTGGGGTGCCGAGGAGCTGGGCCTGGTCGGGTCGACCAAGTACGTCCAGTCGCTGACCTTCGAGCAGCAGCTCGACATCGCCCTGTACCTGAACTTCGACATGATCGCCTCGCCGAACGC
>NZ_AYXG01000155.1 GCF_000564855.1 Actinokineospora spheciospongiae | reverse complement strand
AGCCCCACTCGGTCACACTGGGCGCATGATCGCTGTAGGGGCCCCGCCCAAGCAAATCCACCCACCCGGGCGCCGACGACAAAATCCCGGGCTTTAGAACAAGACCACCTGGTTAAGCCCGACCGAACCGGTGATGCGCGGAAGCAGCCTGCTCCCGCAACGCCCGCACCGCCCGCCCCGGGTCATCAGCCCCGTAAACAGCCGACCCGGCCACGAAGCAGTCCACCCCAGCCTCAGCAGCCTGCTCAATGGTGTCCGCGTTGATCCCACCGTCGATCTCCACCAGCAGGTCCAGGTGCCCGGTGTCGACGAGGTCACGCACCGCCCGAGCCTTCGACAGCACATCGGCGATGAAGCTCTGCCCGCCGAACCCGGGCTCCACCGACATGACCAGCAGCGTGTCGAACTCCTTCAACACCTCCACGTACGGCTCCAGCGGCGTCCCCGGCTTGATCGACAGCCCCGCCTTCGCCCCCGCCGCCCGGATGTCCCTGGCGATCTTCACCGGGTCCCCGGCCGCCTCCGCGTGCACGGTGACGTTGTGCGCCCCCGCCTCGGCGTACCCCACGGCCCACCGGTCCGGGTCCTCGATCATCAGGTGGCAGTCCATCGGGATGTCGGTCACCTTGAGCAGCGACTCCACAATGGGCAGTCCGAGCGTGAGGTTGGGCACGAAGTGGGCGTCCATGACGTCCACGTGCACCCAGTCGGCACCCTGGATGGCGGCGAGTTCGTCGGCCAGCCGGGCGAAGTCGGCGGACAGGATGCTGGGCGCGATCATCGGAGCACGGGACACGGGCGTTGAGGATAGGGCGTGCCCCCGGCCGCGCTCCCGCCGGTGTCCGCCCCCGGGGTCAGGCCGGGAGGATGCCGTCGAGGCGGCCGGTCGGGGGGCGGGTTCGGGCCAGTTCCAGGGCCGTGTCGACCAGTTCGGTGCGGTCGAGGGCGGCGACCTCGGCCAGGGGGACCCAGGCCGCCATGTCGGTGGAGCCGCCCTCCTCGAAGCGGAGTTCGCCGCCCGCGATGGTGGCGGCGTAGATGACGCGGAGGCCGTGCCAGTCGGTGTCGGCGAGGGCGCCGGGGAGGTTGCGGCGGATGGAGTCGACGCCCAGCAGGGAGTCGACGGTGACCTGGTAGCCGGTTTCCTCGTACACCTCGCGGACGGCGGCGTCGAGGGGGTCCTCGCCGTGGTCGATGCCGCCGCCGGGGAGGGTCCAGCGCTTGCCGCTGGGGCCGACCCAGCGGGCCAGGAGCACCTCCTCGTTCTCCAGGCAGACGGCGTAGGCGGCGACGCGCAGCGACCGGCGGCTCATGCGCCGATCCGGCGGCGGACCTTGCGCCGGATCTCGTCGGGCATGCCGTCGATGTCCAGGCGGGGCAGCAGTTCCGGTTCGAGGGTGGTGGCGCGGAAGGTGAGGGCGATGGTGATGCCGTGGCCGGGGCGCTGCTCGACGACGATCGGGTCGCCCGCGCGGACCGCGCCCGGGCGCAGGACCCGCAGGTAGGCGCCGGGCAGGGCGCGCTGGGTGAAGGTCTTCATCCAGCCGCGCTCGTCGAGCCACACCGCGAAGGTGCGGCAGGGGATGCGCGGGGTGGTGACCTGGAGCACCAGTTCGTCGCCGATCCGCCAGACCTCGCCGACCTCGGCGGCGTTGACGTCGATGCCGGTGGTGGTCAGGTTCTCGCCGAACTGCCCGTCGGTCAGCGGCCTGCCCAGTTCCTCCGCCCAGCGGTCCAGGTCCTCCCTGGCGTAGGCGTAGACGGCCTGGTCGGGTCCGCCGTGGTTGGCGACGTCGCAGATGTCGTCGCCCGCGAGGCCGCTGCCGCCGGGGCCGGGGGCGGTGACGGCCACCGGGCCGGTCACCGGCCGCTTGTCGATGCCGCTGCGCCCGATCTTCGCCTCGATGGGGAGGGACTTGCCGACGTTCACCGTCCGCACCCGTGCCTGGTCCATGGGACCGAACCTACCCGGCCGGGGGATGATCGCGACATGGGTAACGCGGTGCGGGCCGACGATGGGTGCGGGTTGTGGGCGACGGCGACCGGGGTGGGCGACCCGGTGATCTGCTGCCACGGCGGTCCGGGTCTGTGGGACATGTTCGACGCGGTGGCGCTGCCGGGCCGGGTGGTGCGCTGGGACCAGCGCGGCGGCGGGCGGTCGCAGCGGCGCGGGCCGTTCACCACCGCCCGGTTCGTCGCCGACCTCGACGACGTGCGGGCGCACTCCGGGTTCGCCGCGACCGCGCTGCTCGGCCACTCGTGGGGCGCCGACCTGGCCCTGCGGTACGCGCTGGCCCACCCGCACCGGGTGACCGGCCTGGTCTACCTGGCGGGGGTGGGCCTGTCCCCGGGCTGGCACGCCGAGTTCACCGCCGCCTTCCGCGCCCGGCTCGGTGACGACCTCGCCGCGTGGACCCGGCTGCGGGAGCGGGAGCGCACCGAGGACGAGGAGCGCGAGCTGGCCGTCCTGCAGTGGACCGCCGACTTCGCCGACCGGGGCCGCGCCCGCGCGCTCGCCGAGGCCATGGCCACCCCGTGGTTCCCGATCAACCACGAGGTCAACGCCGTGGTCGGCCGCGACGGTGACGAGGCGGACCTGCTCGCCGCGTGCGCGGACCTCGCCGTCCCCGTGCTCGTCGTCGACGGCAGGCACGACCTGCGTCCGCGCTGGGCGGTCGATTCCCTGGTCGAGGCGTTGCCGAACGCCACCCGGGTCACCTTGGACACCGGGCACGTCCCCTGGTTGGAGCGGCCGGAGGAGTTCACCGAGGCCGTCGGCGGCTTCCTGGAAGACCTCGGGTCCGGCGCGCACGCCGGACCCGAGGGGTGATCAGGGACGGACGCCCCGGATCAGTTCCCGGAGGATGTCGCGGGTGGTGTCGGCGTCCGCCGACCGCCGGTGCGCGGGTGCCTGCGGGTCCGGCTGCGGCAGCGGGTCGCACGTGGCGTCGGAGACGCGGCCCGGCTTGCGCGCGGGCAGTTCGCCGGTGGCCAGGTAGGCGGCCACCTGCTTGTCCACACAGGACGCGCCGTTGAGCGAACCGGCGTGCGTGGTGCCGCCGACGCCCTCGATCAGGGCGGACTTCGGGAACCGCGCGCGGGTTTCCAGGCTGCCCTCGAACGGGGTCGCCGCATCGAGGGTTTCGCTGATCAGCAGGATGCCGGGCGCCTTCCGGCCGTCGACCTCGACCGGTTTGCCCGCCTTCGCGGGCCAGGTGAGGCACGGGGCGTTGAACCAGGCGTTGCCCCAGGTCTCGAACGGGGCGCGGAGGAAGGTCATCCAGTTGTCGGCCCGCCACCGGTTCCAACTGGTCGGCCACTGCACGTCGGTGCACTGGACGGCGAGGTACATGGCGAAGACGTTGTCGCTGCCCGGTCCCTGGCCGTGGGCGGCGTCGTAGAGCTTCTTGAGCGGGCCGTGGTCGCCCTGGTTGACCCACGCGGAGAACGCCTCGGCGATGTCCTCCCAGCCGAAGACGTAGTAGCCCGCGGGGAGGAAGGCGTCGATCCACTCGTCGGGGCCGATGACGCCGCCCGCCGGTGCTTCGAGCAGCGCGGCCTGCTGGGCGTAGAACAGCTTCCGCACGTCCTCGCCGGTGGTGCCCAGGTGGTAGACCGCGTCGTTCTTCGCGATCCAGTCGAAGTAGACGGACATGTTCCTGTCGAACGCCACGTCCTGGACGAGGTTCGCCCGGTACCAGACCTTGCGCGCGTCGACGTTGCCGTCGAGCACCATCCGGCGCACGCGCTCGGGGTAGAGGGTCGCGTAGACCTGGCCCAGGTAGGTGCCGTAGGAGAACCCGTAGTAGTTGATCTGCTCTTGGCCGAGGGCCTTGCGCAGCGCGTCCACGTCGTGGACCGTGTCGGTGGTCTTGACGTGGTCGAGCAGGTCACCGCCCGCCGCGCCGCAGGCGGCGGCGTAGCCCCTGGACCGGTCGAGCCAGGTCTGCTCCAGTTCCGGGGTGACCGGGACGTAGAACGGCCGGTTGTAGGAGAAGTAGTTCCCGTCGCAGGTCAGGGCGGGCTCGCTGGAGCCGACGCCGCGCGGGTCGAAGCCGATCCAGTCGTAGGACAGGCCCGCGCCGTTCGGCACGATCCCACCGAGCACCGACAGCACCAGGCCCGAACCCCCCGGGCCGCCCGGGTTGGTGATCACGACGCCCTGGTACTGCTCCGGGGCCACCTTCGCCTTGATCCGGGACACCGCGATCCTGATCTTCGTGCCGGTGGGCTCGGCGTAGTCCAGCGGGACCTCCAGGAACCCGCACTCCGCGCCGAGCCGGGCCAGTCCCCGGTTCGCGCAGGCGCCCCACCCGATCGGTGCCGGGTCGTAGGCCACCTGGGCGGGCGGGGTGTCGGCGGGCGCGGCCGAGACCGCGGGCGCCGAGGCCGCACCCCCGACCACGACACCGGCCGCGGCGGCGATCGCCACGATTCTTCTCAACTGCTGCCCCTTTCTCGCACTGTCCGGTCCACTCTCCGCGACCGACCGCCCGATGCCGCCGCCCGACACGGCCGCGGGGCGTAGCCGTTCGGGGGAATCGCGCACCCGGACGGGGAAAACGGGCGTCCGAAACAGACGGTGGGGGTGCCCGCCGGGCACCCCCACCGTCGTGGACCTCCGGGGTCAGCCGCGCAGCGCGGCCCCGTGGCGTTCCGCTGCCGCGGCCACGGCGGCGTCGCGGGCCGCGGTGGCCTCCTCGACCGTCAGCGTCCGGTCGGCCGCGCGGAAGCGCAGCGAGTACGCCAGCGACCGCTTGCCCTCCCCGACCTGCGCACCGGTGAAGACGTCGAACAGGCTCAGCTCCTCGAGCAGGTCTCCCCCGCCGGAGCGCAGCGCGCGGGTCAGCTCGCCGACGGGCACCGAGTCCTCGACCACCAGCGCCACGTCCAGCAGGACCGGCGGGTACGGCGAGACCTTCGGCACCGGCCTGCGCTCCACCAGCGGCAGCAGGTCGAGGTCGAGTTCCATGGCGCAGGTGCGCTTGGGCAGCCCGAACGCCTCCACGACCTTCGGGTGCAGCTCGCCCGCGTGCCCCACCGGGAAGTCGCCCACCCGGAGCTGGGCGCAGCGGCCCGGGTGCCACGGCGCGGTGTCGCCCTGGGTGACGGTCAGCTCCACCCCGGCGGCCTCGGCGACCAGCCGGGCGGCCTGCACCGCGTCGGCCCAGTCGGCCTGCTCGGCCTTGCCCCACCAGCCCGCGCGGACCCGCGGCCCGGCCAGCACCACCGCGACGTGCGTCGGCTGCGCGGGCAGGGCGGCGTCGAGGGCGGCGACCTCCGGCCCGGAGGGGCGTCCGGCGACGCCGACCGAGGGCATCGGGGACTGCTGGGCGCGCGGGAGCACGACCTGCCCGACGTGGAACAGCGACACCTCGCGGGCGCCCCGGGACACGTTGCGCACCACCGTGTCCAGCAGACCCGGAAGCAGCGTGGTGGCCAGCTCGTCGCGGTCGGCCTCCAGCGGGTTGAGCACCTTGACCGTGCGCCTGCGCGGGTCGTCGGCGTCGAGGCCGAGCGCGTCCCACGCCGTCGGGGAGACGAACGGGAACGGCAGCACCTCGACGAACCCGTGCTCGGCCAGCGTCCGCGACACCTGGCGGCGGCGGCGCTGCGCGGCGGTCAGGCCGCGGCCGGACGGCGCCTTGGGCAGCACCGCCGGGATGGTGTCGTAGCCCTGCAACCGCAGCACCTCCTCCACCAGGTCCGCGGGCTGGTTGAGGTCCGCGCGCCAGCTCGGCGGGTACGCGGTCACGGTGGGCGTGCCGTCGTCGGCGGCGCCCACCTCGACCGTGCAGCCGATCTGCTGGAGGCGACTGGCGGTCACGCCGCGGTCGTAGCGCACCCCGGCGACCCGGTCGGGCAGGTCCATGGCCATCACCACCGGCGCGGGCAGCGCCGGGTGGCCCACGTCGGTGCGGCCCGGGTGGATCGTGCCGTCGCCGTAGTCGCGCAGCAGCCGGGCCGCGCGCTCCAGGGCGGCGGGTGCCAGCGCCGGGTCGACGACCCGCTCGAAGCGCTTGGCCGCCTCCGACGGCAGCTTGTGCCTGCGGACCGCGCGGGCGATCGAGGCCGGGTCCCACACGGCGGCCTCGAGCAGGATGTCCGTGCTCTCCGGGGTCACCTCGGTGCTCGCCCCGCCCATGACGCCCGCCAGCGAGACCGGCCCGGAGTCGTCGGCGATGACGATGTCGTCCGGGTCCAGCGCGCGGGTGGCGCCGTCGAGGGTGGTCAGCTTCTCCCCCGCGGTGGCCCGGCGCACGGTGAGCCCGCCGCTGAGCTTGGCGGTGTCGAAGGCGTGCATCGGCTGGCCGAGTTCGAGCATCACGTAGTTGGTGACGTCGACGGCCAGGGAGATGGAGCGGATGCCCGCGAGCATCAGCCGCCTGCGCACCCAGAACGGCGTCGGCGCGGTCGGGTCGACCCCGGTCACCCGGCGCAGCACGAACCGCGGGCACGCCTGCTCGTCGGTGACGGTGACCGGCGTGGACGGGCCCTCGGCGGCGGGCACGTCGATCGCCGCCGGGTCGAGCAGCCGCTGGTCCAGCGCGCAGGCCAGTTCCCTGGCCAGGCCGCGCACCGAGAAGCAGTAGCCGCGGTCGGGGGTCAGCGCCAGCTCGATGACGGTGTCGGTCAGCTCCAGCAGCTCGATCGCGTCGTCGCCCGGCTCGACGTCGGAGTTCTCCCCGCTGGGCAGCACCATGATGCCGCTGTGGTCGTCGCCGAGGCCCAGCTCCGAGGCCGAGCAGATCATGCCGTTGCTGACCCGGCCGTAGGTCTTGCGGGAGGCGATGGCGAAGTCGCCGGGCAGCACCGCCCCGGGCAGCGCCACCACGACCAGGTCACCCTCGACGAAGTTGCGCGCCCCGCAGACGACCTCGGTGGTCTCCGGTGCGCCGTCGTCGGTCTCGCCGACCTCGACCACGCAGAACCGGATGGGCTTCTTGAACTCGGTCAGCTCCTCGATGGAGACCACGCGGCCGACCACGACCGGGCCGGTGACCGGGCCGAGCGGGCTGACCTCCTCGACCTCCAGGCCGACCCGGGTGAACGCCGCGGCGATCTGCTCGGCGTCGAGGTCCCGGTGCTCACCGGAGAGTTCGAGCTGCTGGATGAGCCAGCTTACGGGAATCCTCACTGGGCCTCCGTGCCGAAGGGAAGGGTGAACCGGACATCGCCCTCGACCATGTCGCGCATGTCGGGGATGCCGTTGCGGAACTGGAGCGTGCGCTCGAGGCCCATGCCGAAGGCGAACCCGGTGTAGACGTCCGGGTCGACGCCGCAGGCGCGCAGCACGTTGGGGTTGACCATGCCGCAGCCGCCCCACTCGACCCAGCCCGCGCCGCCCTTCTTCTCGGCGAACCACACGTCGGGTTCGGCGGAGGGCTCGGTGAACGGGAAGAACGACGGCCGCAGCCGGACCTTCGCCTCGTCGCCGAACATGGCCTTGGCGAACGCGTCCAGGGTGCCCTTGAGGTGGGCCATGGTCAGGCCCTTGTCGATGGCCAGCCCCTCCACCTGGTGGAACACCGGGGTGTGGGTGGCGTCGAGCTCATCGGTGCGGAACGTGCGACCGGGGCAGACGACGTAGACCGGCAGGTCGCGCTCCAGCAGCGCCCGGACCTGCACCGGGGAGGTGTGCGTGCGCAGCACCAGCCCGGAGTCCTCCGGCGCCACGTAGAAGGTGTCCTGCATGGTGCGCGCCGGGTGGTCCTTGCCGAAGTTGAGGGCGTCGAAGTTGAACCACTCCGCCTCCAGCTCGGGTCCCTCGGCGATCTCGTAGCCCATGCCGACGAACACGTCGGCGATCCGCTCCGACAGCGTGGTCAGCGGGTGCCGGGCGCCGCGCGGGGCGCGGTCCCACGGGAGGGTGACGTCGACGCCCTCCTCCCGCAGGACCCGCTCGTCCCGCTCGGCCTGCAACCGGGCCAGCCGCTCGTCGAACGCGGCCTTGATCTCGGTCTGCGCCTCGTTGACCCGCTTGCCCGCCTCGGAGCGCGCCTTGGGCGGCAGCGCGCCGATCTCCCGGCGGGCCAGCAGCAGGGGCGACTTGTCGCCGAGGTGGGCGGGCTTGGCCGCGGCGAGCGCGTCCAGGTCGGTCGCGGCGGCGAACGCCTCGCGGGCGGTGCCGACGGCGGCCTGGAGCGTCTCCGGCGCGAGCGCCGCGACCTCCTTCGGGTCGTACGGGTCGTTGGCTCCGGACATGGTTGGTGGACAGCTCCCCGGGGGTCCTATGCGGCCTGACGCGCACCCGTCGGCCGGGTGAACAGCTCGATCCTAGGTGATCGGCCGCGGACACCTGAACCGAGTTCCACCTGCGGCGTTTCCCCTGGCGGGCTCAGCCGAAGGGGATCTCGAAGTGGACGGTCTGGAACCGGGCGGGGTCGCCGTCGCGGGCGTCGTGGATCTCCTTGGCCACCGACCGCCAGAACCCCTCGGCGCCCTCGACCCGGGTGTCGGTGTGCAGGCAGAGCACGTCGTAGCCGGGGGTCTCGGCGACGAACCGGGTGGCCAGGTCGACCAGGCCCCTGGCCAGCCCGTGCCTGCGGTGCTCGGGGCGCACGTAGACGCGGAAGAGCTGCGCGGTGCGCCCCGCCGGGTAGCGCTCGGCCAGCCAGGCCGGGTGCGGCGGGCTGGTCGGGGCGACCGCCCGGACGGCGGTGGTCGCCACCACCTCCTCGCGGCCGTCGTCGTGGGTCAGCGCGGCGACGAACAGCGCGTGCCGGGGGGTGCGCAGGTAGGCGCCCTCGAGGTCGATGACGTCGCCGTGCCAGGCGGGGGTGTACCCGTAGCCCAGGTCGCGGTAGAGCGTGTCGAGGATGACCGAGCGGGCGCCGTCGAGGTCGTCCGGGCGGGCTTGGCGCAGGTCGTAGCGCATGGGTTGATCCTTCTACCGGTTGTGCAGGCCGCCCTCCTGGACGGCCAGGGTGCGGTCGGCCAGTCGGGCGACCGCGGCCTCGTCGTGGGTCACCACGACCAGGGCCAGGTCCAGGTCGGCGAGGTGGTCGAGCACCACCCGCCGGGTGCGGGCGTCGAGGCCCGCGGTGATCTCGTCGCACACCAGGACGCGCGGTCGCGCCAGCAGCGCCCTGGCCAGCGCGGCCCGCCGCAGCTCGCCCCCGGAGAGCGCGCCGGGCCGCCGGGCCGCGGTGGCCGGGTCGAGGCCGAGGGTGCGCAGCAGGGCGGCGGCCTCGTCCCGCGCGTCCGGTGTGGACAGCCCGCGCAGGCGCACGGCGGTGCGGGCGACCTGGTCGAGCACGGGCCTGCGGTCGTCGAAGGACAGGCGGGCGTCCTGGAAGACGTACTGCACGCCGCCGTCGACGGTGATGGTGCCCGCGCTGGGGCGGTGCAACCCGGCGATGGCGCGGGCGAGGGTGGTCTTGCCCTGCCCGGAGCGCCCGGTGATGGCCACGCACTCGTCCCCGGCCAACCGGAGGCTGACACCGTCGAGCACGCGGTTGCCCCGGTAGCCGACGCTGAGGCCGTCGACGGTGAGCACGGTCGGCCCGGTGAGCGGCGGCTTGGGGGCGGGGGTCGGGGCGGGCTCGGGCGGGCGGGCCTCGGTGGGGACGCCCGCGTGCAGGGTGAGGACGTCGTCGGCGAGTTCGTCGACCAGGTCGAGATCGTGCGACAGGAGCAGGACGCCGACACCGCGGTCGGCGAGCCCCTTGAGCTGCGCGGCCACCTCGCCCCGGCTCAGCGCGTCCTGCCCGGTGGTCGGCTCGTCGGCGATCACCACGGCCGGGTCGCCGATGAGGGTCTGGGCCAGCACCAGCCGCTGCTGCTGCCCACCGGAGAGCTGGTGCGGCAGCCTGCGGCGGAACCCCCACGTGGGGTCCAGACCGACCCGGGTGAGGACGTCGCGGACCACGGGACCGGGGTCGGTCCCCGGCTTGCGGGCGCGGACGACCTCCCGCAGCACACCGCCGATCCGGCGCACGGGGTTGAGCACCGTCGAGGGGTGCTGCGGCACGAACCCCACGAACCCGGCGGTGGCGACCTCGCCGTGGACGTCACCGGGCGCCTCGCCGAGGAGGGCGAGCGCGGTGGTGGTCTTGCCGCTGCCGGACTCCCCGACCAGGGCGAGGACTTTCCCGGCGGGCAGCTCGAAGCTCACCCCGTCCACGACCGGGCGGCCGTCGACGACCACGCGGAGGTCGCGCACCCGGGCCGCGAGCCCGCTGCCCGCAAGATCATCCGTGCGCTGGGGCCCCCGAATCGATCCAACCGCGGGGGTCTGACGCGATCCGCCGCTCGACGCCGGGTTGTCCACAGGCGGGGTGGCGGGGATCGGCGTGCCCGCGGGCGGGGTGACGGCGGGGTCGTCGGGCAGGGTGCGCGGGACGGCGGTGGAGTGGGCGTCGAAGAGGAGGTTGACGCCGACGGACAGGGACACGATCAGCAGGGCGGGGACGACGACCGCCCAGGGCACCAGGTAGCTCCCACCCTGGTTGCGGTCCACCATCACCGCCCAGTCCGAGGCGTCCGGGGCCACGCCGACGCCCAGGAACGCGGCCGAGGCCACCAGGTACACCGAGGAGGTGAACCGCACGCCGAGGTCGGCGACCACGGTGGGCAGCACGGACCGCCCCACGTACCCGCCGGAGGTCCGCCACCACCCCTCCCCCTGCATCCGCATGGCCTCCACCACCGGCCCGGACGCGGCGGGCAGCGCGGCCGCCCGCACCACCCTGGCCACCTCCGGCACCAGCACCACCACCACGACCCCCACCAGCGTCACGGAGCCCGGCGAGCTGAGCCCGGCCACCAGCACCAGGACGAGCAGGGAGGGCACGGCCAGCACCAGGTCCAGCGGGCGCATGAGCACCTCGTCCACCCACCGCCTGCGCGAGGTCGCGGCCACCAGCGCCAACGGAATCCCCAGCGCGTAGGCCAGCCCGGTGGCCACCAGCGCCACCAGCACCACGGTCCGCCCGCCCAGCAACACCTGCTGGAGCACGTCCCGCCCGACGAAGTCGGTCCCCAGCAGCCCCCCGGTGGAAAACGCCACCGACCGCGAAGCCTCCCCGACGAACAGCGGCCCGAACACGGCCACCAGCAACGGCACCCCCACCAGCACCAGGGGGACAACGCGCTTCACCCGACCGCCCCCACCCGCCCGGGCACCACCAGAACCGACAGCACTCACCCCAGCGGCGCCCACAAAGCCCGCACCTGTGCCGGTGGCATCGCCGGAGCCCACGCCACCCACAGTCCCACCAGCCGCACCCTCACCCCCACCGGTGCGACCAACAGCACTCCCACCGGCAGCGCATGCACCACCCGCGCCGACAGCACCCGGAACGGCAGACCCGGCGCCAACCACGCCCGCACCACCGACACCCACCGACCGCGCGGCAGCAGCAAGCCCATCAGCCGCACCTGCGCCGCCGACAACACCCCCGCCAGCGCCGCCGACATCACCCGCGCCACCAGATCCCGCCTCAACTCCAACGGCATCGGCGGCAACAGGGAGTCCGCCGGCCGCACCCTCCCCGCCCGCACCGGCGACACCGGTGCCCGCCGCGCGCACCTCGACGGCAGGCCCGGCAGCCACGTCGACCACGCTCCCCTCACCATCCGCCGGACGAGCACCCGACCGGTCCCGACCACCGGGACCGGCACCCTCCACTCCGGACATCACACCCCCACCCCCGCCCGTGGCGCCAGTCGAAACGACAGCGCGTCAGCCATCAGGTTCACCGTCACCGTCGTGGTGGCGAACAGCAGCGCCAATCCCTGCACCACCGGGAGGTCCCGCGCCGCCACCGCGTCCACCAGGACCGTGCCGACGCCGGGCAGGACGAACACCGCTTCCACCACGACCACCCCGCCCAGCAGCCAGTCGGTGGTGCGGGCCAGTTGGGTCGCGGCGGGGGCCAGGGCGTTGGGGAGGGCGTGCGCGAGCCGGACCCGCCGCCCGGACAGGCCGAGGCGGTGGGCGTGGCGCACGTACTCGGCGCCGTTGGCCGTGATCATCGAGGCGCGGACCAGGCGGCTGATGGAGCACACCGGGCGGGCCAGGAGCACGACCAGCGGCAGCAGGAGCACCACCGGGTCCAGCAGCGGGTCCACGCCCACGGCGGTGGGCGGCAGCCACCCGAGGCCGATGCCGAACACCGCCACCAGCAGGATCGCCAGGGCGAACTCCGGTACGGCGTGCAGGCCGATGAACACCGCCGTCAGCCCGCGGTCGAGCCTGCTGCCGGGGCGGCGGGCGGCGAGCACGCCCAGGCCGACCGCCAGCGGCACCAGCAGGACCAGCGTCGCCCCGGCGAGGGTGGCGGTGACGCCGAGGCCCGCGCCGATGATGTCGGTCACCGCCCGGCCCGACACGACCGAGGTGCCCAGGTCGCCGTGGGCCAGGGCGGTGAGCCAGTCCAGGAGGCGCTCGAGGATCGGGCGGTCGAGGCCGAGGGACGCGCGGATGCGCTCGATCCGGCCCGGGTCCGGGTCGTCGCCCGCGAGGGCGACGGCGGCGTCCCCGGGGAGGGCTTCGACCAGGAGGAAGACCGCCACGGCGAGGGTGAGGACCTGTGCCAGGCCGAGGAGGGCGCGGCGGCCCAGGTAGTTCCTCACCCCAGCCACACCGTGTCGAAGCGGGCCCAGTCCAGGGTGTTGGCCGGTGCCGTGCGGACCCCGCCGACCTTCGCCGAGGTGCCGACGATCCAGTCGGCCTGGCCCCAGATGAGGTAGCCGCCCTCGGCGTGCAGGACGCGCTGCATCTCGCCGTAGGCCGCGGCGCGGGCGGATTCGTCCGTTGTGGACACGGCCTTGTCGTAGAGGGCGTCGAACTCCGGGCGGGTCCACTTGGTGGTGTTGGTGGTCGACGAGGACAGCAGGCGGCCGGAGATGTGCGTCTCGATCGGCATGGCGCCGGAGCGGAAGCTGGTCAGCGAGCCGTTCTTGAGCGAGTTCGCCCAGTAGGTGTCCTTGTCGCCCACCGCGACCTGCACGTCCAGGCCCGCGGCGCGGGCCTGCTCGGCGAACACCGTCGCGGCCTCGACGAAGCCGGTGGCGGCCGTGCTGGTGTCCAGCCGCACCGCCAGGCCCCGCGCGCCCGCGCGGTCGACCAGCCACTTGGCCCGGTCGAGGTCGCGGGTGCGCTGCGGGATGTCCTCGGCGTAGTGCTTGAAGCCCTTGCCGAACAGGTCGTTGCCGACCTGGCCCGCGCCGGACAGGGTGCTGTCGACGAGCTGCTGGCGGTCGGTCAGCAGGAACATCGCCTCGCGCAGGTCGCGGTTGTCGAACGGCGGTCGGTCGACCTTCATGGCGAACGCCTGCATGCCGGAGTTGGGGGCGCGCACGATCGACAGGCCGCGGCCCTCGTGGCTGCGGGCGGTGACCGGGGACAGGTCATGGGCGTACTCGACCTGCCCGCCCAGCAGCGCGTTGATCCGGGCCGACTCCTCGTTGGCGAGCACGAACTCCAGTTCGTCGAGGTGCGGCGGGTTCTCCCAATACTCGGCGTTGCGGGTCAGCAGCGTGGAACGGCCCGGGGTGAACGTGCCGAAGCGGAAGGGGCCGGACCCGACCGGCTTGGTGAAGTCCTCAGTGGATTCCGGGATGATGTACGCGGAGAACGACGCCAGTGCGTTGGGGAACTCGGCGAACGGCCTGGTCAGCGCGAACTCCACGGTCCGGTCGTCGACGGCGCGGCTGTTGGCCAGGTCGATCAGCGACAGGCTCGCCTTGGCCCGGAAGGCGCGCTTGGGGTCCATGATCCGGGCGTAGCTGGCGAGCACGTCCTGCGGGCGCACCGGCTTGCCGTCGTGGAACACCGCCTTGCGCAGGGTGATCCGCCAGCGGGTCAGGTCCGCGCTGGGCTCCCACCGCTCCGCCAGCCTGGGCACCGGCGCGGCGTCGTCGCCGAGGTCGGCGAGCTTGTCGTAGAGGGCCTTGGACCGGGCCGCCTCGACGAACAGGTTGGCCAGGTGCGGGTCCAGCACCTCCTTGGCGCCGCCGCCCGCGAAGGCGGCGCGCAGCCTGCCGCCCCGGCGCGGTTCACCCGCGGCTCCCCCGGGGCCCGCGTCGGAGGAGCCGCACCCGGTGAGGGCGGCCAGGGACGCCCCGGCGGTGAGGCCGAGGAAGAGACGACGGTCGATCATGGGGGTTTCCTTACCGGTGGGGACGCCTGCGGGCGACCAGGTGCAGGCGGTCGCCGGTCAGGCCGGAGGAGAGCGGCGCGTCGGCGCGCCAGGGCTCGTCGGTGCGGGGTCCGGGGCTGTCGAACAGGGCGGGCACGTCGAAGCCCGCGCGGTCGCAGAAGGCGCGCAGCTCCTGCGGGAACAGCAGCCGCCAGGCGGAGTCCTGGGCCAGCGGCTCGGTCTGCCCTGGCCACTCCCAGACCCGGTGCCTGCGCAGCAGTTGCTCGGCGTGGTCGAGGTACAGCCTCGTGTGCGAGGTGTGCGGCACGCCGTCGACGGTCACGGTCCGGGTGCGGGTGCCGTCGAGGAGGTCGGTGTTGCCGGGGGTCCCGGCCAGGAAGAACGCCCCGTTGCGCATCTCGGCGACGAGCAGCCCGCCGGGCGCCAGGTGCCGGTGGCAGCGGTCGAGGCAGGCGTTGAGGTCGTCGTTGGTGTGGCAGTAGAGCAGGGCGCTGTCGAGGCAGGTGATGGCGTCGAACTCGCGGCCGAGGTCGAACTCGCGCAGGTCGCCCTCGACGAAGGTCGCGGCGGGCTGGTGCTCGGTGGCGTGGTCCAGCATGGCCCGCGAGGAGTCCAGGCCGACGACCTCGTGGCCGAGGGCGGCCAGGTGCCCGGCGTCGCGGCCGGTGCCGCAGCCCAGGTCCAGGATGCGCAGGGGCCGCGCGCCGCCGAAGCGGGCGAGCACGTCGTGGGCGAAGCGGGCGGCGCGGTGCTCGGGGTCGGGGAACTGCCGCTCGTAGATGGCCGGGTTGTCGGTCAGGAAGTTGCTCATGCCACCCTCTCCGGTTGCGGCGCCAGCGCGCCTCGGCGGTCCAGCAGCAGCACGCCGACCGCGCCGCCGATCCCGAGCAGCAGGCACAGCACCGACGCCGCCCAGCCGTGGCGGCCCTCCCCCGCCCAGCCGACGACCACGGTGCTGACCGCCGCGACCGCCCCGGACCCGAGGTAGAACACGCCGAAGTAGGTCCCGGTGACCCGCTCGGCGCCGAAGGCGGGGATCAGCTCGTAGACGAACGGCTGGGCCACCGCCAGCCCCACCGCCAGCAGCACCGCCGCGACGAGCACCGGCGCCAGCCCCGGCCACAGCGCCCCCGGCGACGGCCACAGGTACGCCAGCGCCGGGGCGGCGAACGCCAGTCCCATCAGCACCAGCCCGAGCGCGATCGACCACCCGCGCGGCCGGTCGGCCAGCGCCCGGGTGATCCGCACCTGCGCGAGCAGCGTCACCACGGTCGAGGCGATGAACAGCGCCGCGACCGAGGCGGGCGTCCCGGTCAGCCTGCGCGCCTCGACCGGCAGGACGAGGTAGAGCTGGTTCTGCAACGCGAACATCCCGCTCAGCGCCAGCGTGAACGCCACGAACCGCTTGTTGCCCAGGCACTCGCGCACGTCCGACCACACCGTCCCCTGCGCGGGCGGCACGGCCCTGGCGGGCAGGACCAGCGCCTGCGCGACGGTCAGCGCCGCGAAGATCCCGGCCGCCACGACGGCCGAGACCCGGAAGTCGACGAGCAGCAGCGCCGCGCCGAGCACCGGGCCGACCAGGGCCCCGGTCTGGGCGAACACGTTGAACAGCGCGAACGCGTCCGCCCGCTGCCCCTCCCCGACCTCCAGGGAGATGTAGGCGCGCACCGCCGGGTTGAACAGCGCCCCGGCCAGCCCGCTGAGCACGGCGGCGGCCAGCAGCACCGGCAGCGACTCCCCCACGGCGAACAGCCCGAACCCCACCGCCCGCAGGCCGCAGCCCGCGATGATCACCCCGCGGGCGCCGAGCCGGTCGGAGGCGGTGCCGCCGAGCAGGAACAGGCCCTGCTGGCTGAGGTTGCGCGCCCCGAGCACCAGGCCGACGGTGGCGATGGTCAGCCCGATGTCCTCGGTGAGGTAGGTGGCCAGGTACGGGATCAGCAGGTAGAAGCCCGCGTTGACGCCGAACTGGTTGACCAGCAGCAACCGCACGGCCGGGGGGAAGCGCCTCATCGGCGGACGACCCCCAGGCCGGCCCGGCCGCTGAGCCGCAGCGTGCCGTCCTCGCCGCCGAGCCCGGTCCACGGGTCGCGGGCCAGCAGCAGGTGCCCGTCGAGGTCGACCCAGCGGGCGTGCGGGGTGAGCTGCACGGCCGGGGCGATGCCCAGCGAGCTGGCGACCAGGCAGCCGAGCATGACGTCCATCCCGGCGCCGCGGGCGACGGTCACGATCTCCCGGGCTGCCCGCAGGCCGCCGCACTTGGCCAGCTTGACGTTGATGCCGTCGACGGCGCCGACCAGCCCGCGCACGTCGTCGAGGGTGCTGGCGTCCTCGTCGGCGATCAGCGGCACCGGGGAGCGGGCGCCGACCCAGGCGAGGCGGTCCGGGGTGCCCGGGGCGATCGGCTGCTCCACGGCGTCGAGCAGCAGGTCGGCGGTGCGCTCCAGGAAGCGCACGGTGTGCTCGGGGGTCCAGGCGCCGTTGGGGTCGAGCAGCAGCCGGGCCTCCGGGGCGGCGGCCCGGACGGCGGTCAGCCGGGCGAGGTCGTGCTCGTCGCCCGCTTTGATCTTGAGGACGGAGAACCCCTTGGCCACCAGGGCCTCCGCCTTGGTCGCCGCGTCCTGCGGCGACGACAAACCGATCGTGTAGGCCGTGGGCACCGCCGTCCACTCCGGACTGCCCAACAGCGCGTGCGTGGGCAGCCCCGCCCGCTTGCCCAGCAGGTCGTGCACCGCGGCGTCGGCGGCGGCGCGCACCCCGGGCGGCCCGTGCGGCAGCGCGTCGAGCAGTTGCTCCGGTGTCGCCGCGGCCTCCACGGCGCCCTGCCAGCCGGTGAGCGCCGCGGCGATGCCGTTGACGTCCAGGCGGAAGTACTCGCTGGTCACCACCTCGCCGTGGCCCAGCCGCCCCTCGTGCTCCAGGGTCAGCTCCACCGCCTGCCGCCCGGCCATGACCGAGCGGGAGATGCGGAACGGCTCGCGCAGCACCAGCTCCCGGGTGCTCCAGACCAGCTTCACGCGGGCACCGCCTCGCGCACGGCGAGCGGGTCGGCCACCGCGCGGCACCGGGCCCACTCCGACACCGTCACCGCGGCCGGGTCGGCCACCTCCACCGGGTGCGCGCTGGGGTTGCCGAACAGCCCGCGGGCGCGGCAGAACCCGTCGTCGAAGATCGTGTCCAGGTAGCGGTGCGCGCCGTCGGGGAAGATCGTGACGACCTCGGCCCACGGTTCCACCCGCGCCGCCCACGCCGCGACCAGCGCCACCGCCCCGGTGCTCCACCCGCCGGTGACGAAGGAGCCCCTGGCCAGCCTGCGGCAGGAGTCGACGACCTCCACCGGGCCCAGCCAGTGCACCTCGTCGAACTGCGGGTAGTCCACGTTGCGCGGGTGGATGCTGCTGCCCAGCCCGCGCATGACCCTGGGCAGCGCGGGCTGCCCGAAGATGGTCGAGCCGACGGTGTCGACGCCGATCAGCCGCACCCCCGGCCGCCGCCTGCGCAGCTCGGCCACCACGCCCGCGCTGTGCCCGCCGGTGCCGACGCTGCACACCAGGACGTCGATGCGGTCGAGGCGGTCGAGCAGTTCGGTGGCCAGGGAGGCGTACCCGGCCGGGTTGTCCGGGTTGTTGTACTGGTCGGGCCAGAACGCCCCGGGCAGCTCGGCCAGCACCGCGTGCACCCGCTCCAGCCGGGCCTGCTGCCAGCCGCCCTCGGGGTGCGGTCGGCGCACGACCTCCAGCTTCGCCCCGTGCGCGCGCAGCATCGCCCGCATGGCGGGTTCGAGTTCGTCGTCGACGACCAGCACCACCGGGTGCCCCAGCGCCTGACCGGCAAAAGCCAGCCCGAGCCCGAGGGTTCCGCTGGTCGACTCCACGACGGTGGCGCCGGGGCGCAGCGCGCCCCTGGTCCGGGCGGCGCGCAGCATGGACACGGCGGCGCGCGCCTTCATCCCGCCCGCGCCAAGGCACTCCAGCTTCGCCCAGAAGCCGGGGTGCTCGTGCGGCAGCGGGGTGGTGATCCGGGCCAGCGGGGTGCGGCCGACCAGGTCGAGCAGTGCCGGGTTCGCGTTCACGCGGGCACCGCCCGGTACCGGTGGATCGGGGTGGGGCCGCCGTCGAGCCAGAAGAACGGGTACGGCTCGGCGGACACGGCCGTGGCGCCGTCGCCGATGAACCAGGGCAGCACGGCGCTGCCGGTCTGGGCGAAGAACACCAGCGGGATTCCGGTGGTGCGGGCGTGGTCGAGCAGGAGGTCCACGCCGTCGTCGCCGAGGGTCATGCCGGAGGCCAGGATCGCGTCGCAGTCGGTGAGGCCCTTGGCCGCGTCGGTGAGGATCGGCTCGCCCCACTCGGTGGTGCCGCCCTTGCGGTCGCAGGGGGTGTAGTCGACCCGCCGCAGCCGCAGGTGGTGCAGCAGCGAGTTGACGACACCGACGACCAGGACCCGCTGCCCCGCTGCCGGAGCGAGCAGGTCCACCACCGTTCCCGCCCGGTGCAACGACTTCGCCAGCGAATCGCCCGCCGGGATCGTGGTGGTCTCGGCCACCTCCGCGTGCGGGCGCACGCCCATCAGGTACGCGTCCAGCGCCGCCACCCGCACCGCGCGGTCCGCGTGCCCCAGCAGCTCCGCGACGGACCGGCCCACGCACTCGAACACCGCGTCGTCGGTGACGCGCCCCGGTTCCACCGCGCACGACCCCACGGCCGCGCCGACCCGCAGGCTGACCACCTCGTTGCGGTACCCCCCGTCGCGGCCGGGGTGTCGGACCCCCTGCCGGGTGGTGAAACCGACGCTCACCCGCTGATCGGCCGGGTCCGGGCCCAGCTCCCCGGCGAGCGCCCGCCGCAGCAGCGAGTCGAGGTTCACGAGTAGGTCACCGACAGGGCGCCGACCAGTTCCTCGGCCCGCCGCCGGGCGCCCGCCCCGCGGTCGACGACCATGACGTGGCCCAGGTAGTGGTTGTTGCTGGTGGCGGGCCCGGCCTCGTGCCCCACCGGCTTGACGGCCCAGTCGACGACGTCGCCGTGCCCCAGCGCGTCCACCCCGTCGATCGCCGCGACCGTCCCGGGCCGCTCGGGCAGCAGGAAGCCGATCGCCGCGCTGCGCGCCCCGGTGTCGACGTGGCGCAGGTCCGGGTCCTCCCCCATCGCCAGGCGCGCGTAGACCATGGGCAGGTCGATCCCGGTGGTGCGGCGCACCAGTTCGGTGATCTGGTTGCCCGCCGGGCGCGGGTTCACCTCGACCAGCCGGGGACCCGCGGCGGTCAGCTTGATCTCGGTGTGCGCGACGGTCCGGTCCAACCCCAGCCGCCGCACCGCTTCCACCGCGGTCGCCGCGATCAGCGCGGTGGTCTCCTCCGGCAGGTCGGCCGGGAACATGTGTCCACTCTCGACGAACCAGGGGGAGCCGGTGACGGACTTGTCGGTCACCCCGACCACGTGGGTGTTCCCGCCGGAGGTCACCGTCTCCACGCTGAACTCGGGTCCGTCAAGGAATTCCTCCAGCAGCACCAACGGGTTGCGCCGCTGCCCGCGCGCGTTGACCGGGAAGCCCTCGATCGCCTCGACGGCCTCCGCCAGCTCAGCCGGGTTGGCGGCCACCCGCACGAACATGCCCGCGCACAGGTCGACCGGCTTGACCACCACCGGGTACCCGATCCGCTCGGCCTCGGCGTGGGCGGCCTCGACGGTCTCGGTCAGCGCGAACGCGGGCCCGAGGTCGGGCAGCGCCTGCCGGGTCAGGTCCTTGCGGTAGGCGCGGTCGACGGCGTCGGGGTCCGGACCGGGCAGGCGCAGGTGGTGCGCGATGCGGGCGGCGGTCTCCAGGTAGTAGTCGCAGGAGGTGATGACCCCGTCGAAGGCCAGGACGTCGTGGACCCGTTCGAGGTAGGGCAGGAGGGTGCCGAGGTCGTTGGTGTCCGCGGTCAGGACGTTGTCGGCGGCGAGCAGCGGGTGGGGGGTGGCGGGGGCGGAGCGCAGGTAGTGGTGCAGGTCCCGGGTGAGGAACGTGAACCGCCCCCCGGCCTCCCGGATCGCCCGCGGGAGCAGGGAGCTCATCGCCCCCACCCAGCTCTCGACCATCAACAGGTGCCCCACGTCGCTCCCTTGCTCGGCGATGTCCGATCGGGGCGGAATGATAATCATTGTCGATCAAAGGGCACAAGTGCGTCCACTCGAATGAGTGATCCAGATTGGGCCGTCCAGGCGAACGCCTCGGGCCCGGACCCGGGTGCCGGAAACAGTCACGGGTCGACCGGAGGCGACGGGGTGATCACCCGCAGACACGGCCGCGGCGGCGGTCTGCGGGTTCAGCGGCGCCAGGGGTCCGACGGCGCCGGGAGGTCAGTGGCGCTGGGCGCGGGCGGAGGCGTAGAGGCACACCGCGGCGGCGGTGCCGAGGTTGAGGCTCTCCGCCGCGCCGTACAGCGGCACCTTCACCACGTCGTCCACAGCGGACAGAATCTCCTCCGGCAGGCCGTGGGCCTCGCTGCCGAACACCCACGCCGTGGGGGCGCGCAGGGCGCCGGTGTCGATCGAGTCGTCGAGGTCCACCTCGGCGTGGCCGTCGGCGGCGACCAGGCGCAGGCCCGCGGCCCGGCACCGGGCGAACACGTCGGCGGTGTCGCGCGAGCGCGCCAGCGGGAGGTGGAACACGCTGCCGGTGGACGCCCGGACGCACTTGCCGTTGTGCGGGTCGACGGTGTCCCCGGCGAACAGCACGGCGTTGGCCCCGGCGGCGTCGGCCACCCTGGTCACCGTCCCGGCGTTGCCCGGGTCGGCGACGCCCACCAGCACGGCGACCAGCGCGGGGTCACCGGAGAGGGCGTCGGCCACGGGGGTGTCGAGCAGGTCGCAGACGGCGAGGATGCCCTGCGGGGTGATCGTCTCCGACAGGCCGGACGCGGCCTTGTCGGTCACCAGGGAGATCGGCAGGCGCAGTTCGTCGGCGCGCTGCAGGATCTCGGTGTTGCGGGCGGCCCCGGCCTCGGTGGCGAAGACCTCGTGGACCGTCCCGTAGGCCAGCGCCTCGCGCACGGCCTGGGCGCCCTCGGCCAGGAAGCGGCCCGCCTTCTCCCGGCCCGCCCGCTTGGTCAGGGCGCGAGCGGCAGCGACCCGGGGCGTCCGCTCGGTGAACGGATCAGCCCCGGGTCGCGGGAAGCGCGTGCTCAGGAAGCGGCCTTGCCCTGGGTGCCCGCGTTGGCGCGGGCCAGTTCGACCAGCGCGGTGAACGCGGTCGGGTCGCTCACCGCGAGCTCGGCGAGGATCTTGCGGTCGACCTCGACACCGCCGACCCGCAGGCCCTCGATGAAGCGGTTGTAGCTCATGCCGTTCTGGCGGGCAGCGGCGTTGATCCGCTGAATCCACAGCTTGCGGAAGTCACCCTTGCGGGCGCGGCGGTCCCGGTAGGCGTAGTTGAGCGAGTGGAGCACCTGCTCCTTGGCCTTGCGGTAGAGCCGCGAGCGCTGGCCGCGGTAGCCGCTGGCGAGCTCGAGGGTCGTGCGGCGCTTCTTTTGGGCGTTCACTGCCCGCTTGACGCGTGCCACGGGTCCGTCCTGTCGATCTAGTGGGCCGTGGTGCGGCCCTGGTGGTCAGGGGGGAGGGTGCCTCAGCGGCCGAGCAGGCGCTTCAGGCGGGCGACGTCCGGCTTGGCGACCTCGGCGGTGCCGGAGAGCCTGCGGGTCAGCGTCGTCGGCTTCTTCTCCAGCTTGTGGCGGAGGCCCGCCTGCTGGCGGCGAAGCTTGCCCTTCCCGGTGACCCGGATGCGCTTGGAGGTCCCGGAGTGGGTCTTCATCTTCGGCATGGTGTTCAGATCCTCGTCATCGAGCCGCCCCGGACGGGTGGTGCTTCGCCGGGGCGGCAGGCGTGGTGTGGTTCGACCGGGGGAACCCCGGCCCGGTCACTCCGCGGTGGTGTTCTCCGGGGTGTCCGGGGAATCCGGGGAGTCCCCGCTGGGCTCATCGGAGTCCGAGGTCACCTTCGGCTTGGGCTTCAGGTTCTTGTGCGGTGCCAACACCATGATCATGTTGCGGCCGTCCTGCTTGGCGGACGACTCCACGAAGCCCAGCTCCTCCACGTCCTCGGCGAGGCGCTGCAGCAGCCGGAACCCCAGCTCGGGGCGGGACTGCTCGCGACCGCGGAACATGATGGTGACCTTGACCTTGTTCCCGTGCTCGAGGAAGCGCACGACGTTGCGCTTCTTGGTCTCGTAGTCGTGGGAGTCGATCTTCGGCCGGAGCTTCTGCTCCTTGATGACGGTGAGCACCTGGTTGCGCCGGGACTCGCGGGCCTTCTGCGCGCTCTCGTACTTGAACTTCCCGAAGTCCATGAGCTTGCAGACGGGCGGGCGGGCCTGGGGTGCGACCTCGACGAGATCAAGATCCGCTTCCAGGGCCAGGCGCAGCGCGTCCTCGATGCGGACGATGCCGACCTGCTCGCCGTTCGGCCCGACGAGTCGGACCTCCGGCACCCGGATGCGGTCGTTGATGCGTGTCTCCGTGCTGATGGGGCCTCCTCGGTCAAAATGCCTGGTCGTACTGCGTGCCGACCCTGGTGGGTCGGCCCGTGCGCGGCGCGTGAGGTCCCCTACAACAGCGATGGGCCCCGCCGCCGTGTCCGGCGTGGGGCCCGCTTCCTACCGATCCCCGACGTCAAGAGCAGTCGGGTACACCATGACCCCGCGAAGGATCGTGGCAACCGGACCCGGCCTCCTGGTTCGGTGACTCGGGTGGGAGCGGGGGCTCCACTTTGCCGCCCCCGCGCAAACGGGGGCTGGTCGCACGTGCAAGGGTAGCAGACCGTGAGCGAAGCATCTGCCACCCCCGGTGACACCCAGTCCAACACCCGCGAGCTGGCCGACATTCCCAGCGTCGAGGTCATCAGCCGATCGGCGCTGATGCTGATGTCGGCCGCCGCGGAGCGGCTCGGGCTGGCCGACGCCGACCCGGACACCAGCCCGCACCGCGACCTCGACGAGGCCCGGCGGCTGATCACCGCCCTGGCCGGGCTGGTCACCGCCTCCGCCGAGTACCTCGGCCCGCACGCCGCCCCGATCCGCGACGGCCTGCAGGGGCTCCAGAAGGCCTTCCGCGAGGGCTCGGCGTTCCCCGACGCCCCCGGTCAGGGGCCGGGCGAGAAGTTCACCGGGCCGGTGTACTGAGCCGGTACCAGACCTCCGGCCGCCCGACCGCCCCGTACTGCGGCTTGCGCACCGCCAGCGCGTTGTCCGCCAGGTACTCCAGGTAGCGGCGGGCGGTCACCCGCGACGCCCCGACCCTCTCCCCCGCCGCCGCGGCGGAGAGGCCGTCGGGGGCGGCGCGCAGGGCGGCGAGGACCGCGTCCAGCGTCTCGCCGCTCATCCCCTTGGGCAGGGTCAGGTTCTCCGAGCCGCGCAGCGACCCGAACACCCCGTCCACCTCGGCCTGGCCCGCGGCCTCGCCGTCCTGGGCCCGGAAGCGGGCGTAGGCGGTCAGCTTGTCGCGCAGGGTGGCGAAGGTGAACGGCTTGAGCAGGTACTGCACCACGCCCAGCGACACCGCGGTCCGCACCACGGTCAGGTCGCGGGCGGAGGTCACGGTGATCACGTCCGCCGGGTGCCCCACGCCGCGCATGGCCCGCACCACGTCGAGGCCGTGCGCGTCGGGCAGGTACAGGTCCAGCAGCACCAGGTCGACCGCGGTGGACTCCAGCGCGCGCAGCGCGTCCCGGCCGGAGTGGGTCACCCCGACCACGCGGAAGCCGGGCACCCGGTCGACGTAGAGGCGGTGCGCGTCGGCCGCGACCGGGTTGTCCTCCACCACCAGCACGTCGATCACGAGCGCCCCCGCAGCGGCAGCCGCACGGTGAACACCGCTCCGCCGCGATCCGCCTCACCCATCTCATCGATTCCACTCGACTCGTCCACATCACCCGACCCACCCGCCCGGCCCACCTCGATCGTCCCGCCCGCCCGCCGGACCGCCTGCCCGACCAGCGCCAAGCCGAGGCCGCGGCCGTCCGCGCCCGCCTTGGTGGAGAAGCCGCGGCGGAACGCGCTGGGCACGTCCGGCAGGCCCGGCCCGGAGTCGGCGACGCGGAGCACCAGCTCGTCCGGGGTGGTGCGGGCGGAGACGTGCACGGTGGGCCTGGCCGCGGCGGCGCCCTCCACGGCGGCGTCGACGGCGTTGTCGATCAGGTTGCCCAGGATGGTCACCAGGTCGCGGGGGGTGGGCGGCTCGTCGGTCCCGGCGCCGAGGGCGCTGTCGGCGATCTCGGTGTCCGGGGAGACGACCAGCTCGACGCCGCGCTCGCTGGCCTCGGCGGCCTTGCCCAGCAGCAGCGCGGCCAGCACCGGCTCGGCGACCGCGGCCACCACCCGGTCGGTCAGCCGCTGGGCGATGGCCAGCTCGCCGGTGGCGAACTCGACGGCCTCGGCGCCGCGGCCGAGTTCGACCAGCGACACCACCGTGTGCAGCCGGTTCGCCGCCTCGTGCGCCTGCGAGCGCAGCGACTCGGCGAAGCCGCGCACGGAGTCCAGCTCCCCGGTCAGGGCCTGGAGGTCGGTGCGGTCGCGGATGGTCACCACGCTGCCCAGGTCGCGGCCGGAGAAGCGCACGGCGGAGGAGTTGACCACCAGGACCCGGGTGTCGGTGAGGTGCAGCTCGTCGCGCATCTCGGTGGCCGCGAGCAGCCGGGCGGTCAGCGCGTCCGGCAGGCCAAGCTCGTCGACCCGCCTGCCCTCGGCGTCGGCGGGCAGGTCGAGCAGGGCGCGCACGCCGTCGTTGCACAGGGTCACCCGGTGGTCCGGGCCGACGAGGACCAGGCCCTCGCGGACCGAGTGCAGGATCGCCTCGTGGTACTCGATCACCTGGCCGAGCCGGGCGGGGGCCAGTCCCCCGGTCTGCCTGCGCAGCCGCCTGCTCACCAGGTAGGTGCCGACGGCGCCCGCGAGCAACCCGACCGCGGCGACGCCGAGCAGTGGCAGCACCCGCCCCGCCACCTGGGCGCTGATCGCCTCCAGCGTGATCCCGGCGCTGACCAGGGCGATCACCCGGCGGTCGGCGTCGAACACCGGCACCACCGCGCGGACCGACGGGCCGAGGGTGCCGGTGTAGGTCTCGGTGAAGGCACGGCCCGCCAGCGCCTCGCCGGTGTTGCCGAGGAACCGCTTGCCGATCTCGGCGGGATTGGGGTGGGTGAAGCGGACGCCGTCGGTGCCCATGATCGTCACGAAGTCCACGTCGGTGTCGGCCAGCACCGCCTGCGCGTAGGGCTGCAACACCGCGGCCGGGTCGGGTGAGCGCACGGCCTGCGCCACCGACGGCGCGTCGGCGACCGCCCTGGCCAGGGCAACCACCGTGGCCGCGCTGGACTCGCGGGCCCGGTCGGCCACGTCCGCCCAGGCCAGCGCCGCGCCCCCGGCCACCAGCACCCCGACGATCACCACCTGGAGCACCAGCAGTTGCCGGGCCAGGCTCCACTGCTTGCGCCCGCTCATGCCCGACAGCATCCACCACCGCCCCCGGGCGGGGCGAAACGTCGGCGACCCGTGAACGCAATGAACACAATGGTGACCTGGAACACAAAGCAGGGGACTCTCAGCCCGATCCCCCGGGCCGCCCCGCCGCGGCCCGACTCCCCAGGAGGCACCCGTGTCGACCACCACCAGCGCGTCACCGCCGCAGCGCCGGGACAAGACGCACTACCTGTACATCGCCGTGATCGTCGCCGTCGTGCTCGGCGTCGCCGTCGGCCTGATCTTCCCGGACCTGGGCAAGGCGCTCAAGCCGGTGGGCACCGGGTTCGTCAACCTGATCAAGATGATGATCAGCCCGATCATCTTCTGCACGATCGTGCTCGGCGTCGGCTCGGTGGCCAAGGCCAAGGCCGTCGGCAAGGTGGGCGGGCTGGCGCTGGTCTACTTCCTGGCGATGTCGACGGTGGCGCTGGCCATCGGCCTGGTCGTCGGCAACCTCCTGCACCCGGGTGACGGCCTGCAGCTCACCGAGGCGGTCGCGGCCAAGGGCGAGGCCCAGGTCGGCGAGGCGGCGAGCACCACCCAGTTCCTGCTGGGCATCATCCCGACCACGCTGGTCTCGGCGTTCACCGAGGGCGAGGTGCTGCAAACCCTGCTGGTGGCGCTGCTGGTGGGCTTCGCGCTGCAGGTCATGGGCCGCACCGGGGAGCCGGTGCTGCGCGGCATCGGGCACATCCAGAAGCTGGTCTTCAAGATCCTGTCGATGATCATGTGGGTGGCCCCGGTCGGCGCGTTCGGCGCGATGGCGGCGGTGGTCGGCGAGACCGGGTTGACGGCGCTCAAGAGCCTCGCGGTCATCATGCTCGGCTTCTACCTGACCTGCCTGCTGTTCGTGACGGTCGTCCTCGGTGGCCTGCTGTGGCTGGTGACCCGGATCAACCTGTTCAAGCTGCTGGCCTACCTGGGCCGCGAGTTCCTGCTGATCCTGTCCACGTCGTCGTCGGAGGTGGCCCTGCCGCGGCTGATCGCCAAGATGGAGCACCTGGGCGTCAGCAAGCCGGTCGTGGGCATCACCGTGCCCACGGGCTACTCGTTCAACCTCGACGGCACCGCCATCTACCTGACGATGGCCACCCTGTTCGTGGCCAACGCGACCGGCGCCCCGCTGTCGGTCGGCGAGCAGATCTCGCTGATGGTCTTCATGATCATCGCCTCCAAGGGCGCCGCGGGCGTCACCGGCGCGGGCCTGGCCACCCTCGCGGGCGGCCTGCAGTCCCACCGCCCCGACCTGGTCGACGGCGTGGGCCTGATCGTCGGCATCGACCGCTTCATGTCTGAGGCGCGGGCGCTGACCAACTTCGCGGGCAACGCCGTCGCCACGGTCCTGCTGGGCACCTGGACCAAGGAGTTCGACCACGAGCAGGCCAACCGCGTCCTGACCGGCCAGTCCCCCTTCGACGAGACCACCATGACCGACGACGGCCACGGCCCCGCCACCGACGCCCCCGACCACCGGGACCCGACCCCCGAGAAGGTCACCGCATCGAAGTAACCGCCACGGTCGTTGGACCGAACGAACCGCCCGAGCCCGATGCCCCCGGACCCGGGCGGTTCGGTCGTCCGGCCCTCCGACCGCACCCGCGGCCTACTCGAACCGGCTCACGTCCCCAGCCCCCACCCGGACGACCTCGGCCACGTCGTCGGAGAAGTCGATCACAGTCGTCGGCACCGTCCCGCACTCCCCCGAGTCGATCACCGCGTCGACGACGTGGTCCAGTTCCTCCTTGATCTCCCACCCCTGCACCATCGGCTCCGCCTCACCCGGGATGAGCAGCGTGGTCGACAGCAACGGCTCCCCCAACTCGGCCAGGATCGCCTGCGTCACCACGTGGTCGGGAATCCGCGCCCCCACGGTCTTCTTCTTCGGGTGCATCAACCGCCGCGGCACCTCCTTGGTCGCGGGCAGGATGAAGGTGTAACTCCCCGGCGTGGCGGCCTTCACGGCGCGGAAGACGGCGTTGCCGACGTGCACGAACTGCCCGAGCTGGGCGAAGTCCCGGCACATCAGCGTGAAGTGGTGGTTCTCGTCCAACTTGCGGATCTGCCGAATCCGCTCGATGGCGTCCCGGTTGCCCAGCGCGCAGCCGAGGGCGTAGCAGGAGTCGGTGGGGTAGGCGATGAGTCCACCCTGGTTGAGCAGGTCCACGACCTGGCCGATCGCTCGGCGCTGCGGGTTGTCGGGGTGGATGTCGAAGTACTTCGCCATGGGTGGAGTCTGCCGCTCCCCGACCTGGCGCGCTCGTTCGGGGTGGGGCCCGGAGCACCGGCCTTGGACGCCACCTTCAGCGTTTGCGAGAGCGTTTCGGTACTGGCAACGAAAACGCCCACGGACGCACCGAAGGTGAACCACGACGAAGCCAAGGCGAGCAGTGCCCGGGTGATCACGTCGCTGATGAACGTCGCGATCAGGTCGAAGACGATCGCCTGCCCGGTTCCCGCCACCACATCCGCGATCTTCACACCCTCGGCGGCTTTCCTCCCCTGTCCGGCGATCTGCCCCGAGCGCAGCGACGCAGCCGTGCGCCACGCCGAGGCACCCGGTGTCGTCGTAATCGGCGATGTTCCGGCTGCTTCCCCGGACAACGCGGACGCTGGATCGGCCGCGCTGCGCAATAGTTCGTCAGCGTCCCCTCGGAATGCCTGCAATGCCAGGATCACCAGGGGTGAGCACAGCGGACCGCAGGCGTCGACACCGCCGAGCCCGACGTGGTTGCCCGCCGCAGCGCGCCGGTCCTACTCCGCCAACCACCGCCCGCACCGGGGTGGACAGTCCAACCGGAGGGCGACCGCGCTGTGGCCCGGTGTGACCGAGGCGGTGTCCTATGGCGACTCCGCGTCCTGCGCGGTTAGGGTCGACTGCGCGGACATCCTGAGCACGATCGACTTCTGCTCACCCGACACGCCCTTCCGGACCCACCAGCACCAGGAGCTGCGCGGGTTCCGGCGGGCGGCACGGATGTCCGACGCGAACCGGACGATGGAGGCACCACGATGACTTCGACCCACGGGCGGCTGCGGCGGACACCGGACTCGGTCGACGGCGGGGACGTGTCGCTGCCCGCCGCTGTGGCCAGGTGGGCTCGTACGCAGGGTGACAAGCGGGCGGTGGCGTTCGTCGACCACCGGGTCGACCCCGAGGGGGAGGTCACCGAGCTGACCTGGGGTGAACTCGATGCCCGGGTGGACGCGGTGGCGGCGTGGTGCCAGAAGCGGGCTGCCCGGGGTGCGCGGGCGGCCGTGCTGGTGGAGCAGGGCACCGACTACGTGGTGGCCTTCCTGGGTGTGTTGCGGGCGGGGCTGGTGGCGGTGCCGCTGTTCGAGCCGAATCCGCTGCCCGGTCACACCGACCGGCTCGCGGCGGTGCTGGCCGACTGCGCCCCGGAGCTGGTGCTGACCACCAGTGCGCACGCCGACGCCGTCGAGTCGTTCCTGCGCGAGCGGGAGCTGGCGGGGCCGGAGCTGGGGTCGGTGGACGTGGTGGCGACGAGCGGGACCGGGGCCGGTGCCGAGCCGGTTGACCTGCGGGCCGAGGACGTGGCGTACCTGCAGTACACCTCCGGGTCGACCCGGACCCCGGCCGGTGTCGTGATCACCCACGGCAACGTGGTGGCCAACGCCGCGCAGGGCTACGAGGCCTACGAGTGCGAGCAGGGCGAGACGACCTCGGTGTGCTGGCTGCCGCTGTTCCACGACATGGGCCTGGTCGTCGGGCTCGCCACCCCGGTGCTCGGTGGGTTCACCGCGCTGCTGATGGACCCGATCGCCTTCGTGCTCCGCCCGCAGCGCTGGTTGGAGGAGATCGCCGGGGTGGAGGGGCCGGTGGTTTCGGCGGCCCCGAACTTCGCCTACGGCTACGTCGCCTCCCGCATGACCGCCGAGGAGCGCGCCGGGCTGCGCCTCGACCACGTCGTCTCGCTCGGGGACGGGTCTGAGCCGGTGATGTCGAAGACGCTGGACACCTTCTACGCCACCTTCGCCGACAACGGCCTGGACCGCCGCGTGCACCGGCACACCTACGGCCTCGCCGAAGCGGTCGTGATGGTCTCGGTGTCCCCTGCGGGGCGCGCGCCGCGCGAGGTCACCCTCGACCGGGTCAGCCTCGCCGCGGGGCGGGCGGTCCACGCCGAGCAGGGCACCACCCTGGTCTCCGCCGGGCAGGGCGCGGGTGGGCAGTTCGTCCGCATCGCCGACCCGGCCACCGGGGTCGCGCTGCCCGAGGGGCACGTCGGGGAGATCTGGTCCAGCGGGCCCAACGTCGGGCAGGGCTACTGGGGCAAGGACGACTCGCACGAGGTCTTCGAGGCCACCCTGACCGACGCCGACGGCACCGTGGTCGACCCCGGTTGGGGCCGCGCGGGCTGGTTGCGCACCGGCGACCTCGGGGTCCTGCTCGACGGTGACCTGTTCATCGCGGGCCGCATCAAGGACCTGATCATCGTCGACGGCACCAACCACTACCCGCAGGACATCGAGTACACCGCCGAGCAGGCGCACCCGGCCATCCGCCGCCACACCGTGGGCGCGTTCTCCGTCCCCGGTGAGACCGGTGAACTGGCCGTCGTGGTGGCCGAGCGGGCCAAGCAGTTCACCGCAGACGACCTCGACCACGCCGAAGTCGCCGCCGCGGTCAAATCCGCGGTTTCCGGGGCGCACGCCCTGGCGATCCACGACGTGGTGATCCTGGGGCCCGGTGAGGTGCCGCGCACGTCCAGCGGCAAGATCCAGCGCTCCGCCTGCCGGGCCCGCTACGCCGAGGGGACGCTGCGCGCGGGGAGCTGAGGCGACGACCGGCAGCGGTGCGCCTCGAACCCGCCGCTGCCGGTCCTCACCAGACCGGGTGGATGAGCCTGCGGGGCGGTGGGACGCGGGCGTGCCTGAGCCTGGCCACCAGCGAGCGGTCGTTGCCGTGGCCGTGGCTGGTGGGTTGCAGGTCGGGGCTCACCGCGCGGACCACCCGGAACGGGCCGGTGGCCACGTCGGCGCTGGTGACGTCGACCACGGCGACCCGGATGTCCTTGTTCGCCAGCGTCGTGGCGAGGTCGTCGCGGGTGGTGGGGAACGTGGGTTCGGGGAGGGCTCCCAGGGTTGTGGTGCCGCCGCAGCGGAGGCGGTCGAAGGCGGCGATGCGCTCGACCGGGAAGTAGTAGGCGGCGTGGTCGAGCACCTCGCGGACACCCCTGGGGCGGCCGGGGACGGGGTGGTGGCCCTCGCGAAGGACGCGGGCGAGGTGGGGGGCGGTCTGGGCGAGTTCGAGGACGGCGCGGCGGATGGCGGTGCGGGGGCTGCGGTCGGTGCCCAGGCCGAGGCTGACGCCGGGCCAGCGGCGGCCGTCGCCGATGGCGAGGGCGACCGCCGTGGTGCCGTAGGTGGAGGTGGGCAGCAGGTGGACCTCGACCGAGGGGCCCATGCCCTGCAGCGCGTCGAGGGTGGCGCGCAGGTCCGGGTCGAGGGTGTCGTCCAGGTCGACGAAGCGGCCCCGGGCGCCGGTGAGCCAGGCGGCCATCATCGCGTCGCGCTCGACCAGTTCCAGGGTGGCCCGGGTGGCGGCGGAGTCGGCGTCGGTGCCCGCGGCCAGGCCGTTGGAGGTGCCCTGGCAGATGAGGTGTTCCGGGAGGACGGTCAGCGCCAGGTAGGCGAAGACGGCGGGCACCCACACCGGGGTGCCGGTGGTGAGCCAGGTGCCGCGGACCCACGGGTGGTCGACGCGGCGGTCGAACGGGACGTGGCCGAAGCCGGGGGTCGCGTACTGCTCCGGTTCGTACAGCGGGAACTCGCGCGGGTCCAGCACCTCCCCGTCCAGGTCGGCCGGGCGGGCCCACACCAGGCGGTCCGGGTCGGGCAGGGAGGCCGAGTAGCGCTCGACGGCCTCGCCGACGGCCGCGACCAGGGCGGCGCGGCGGGTGGTGCCGTTGCCCCAGCCCGCGGGCGTGGCCCGGGGGGTGCCGTCGGCGTCGAGCAGGTGCGGTGGGGCGGCTGTCGCCACGAACGGCAGGCCCGGGCCGGGGCCGAGGGGGCGGCGCAGGGACAGCCACGGGATGACGCCGGTCAGCGGGTCGACCCAGCCCGCCAGCGCCTCCAGCAGTTCCGCCGGGTCGTCGCCCGGGGGCAGGCCGACGGTGCCGATGCCGTCGGCGCCGCCGCAGACGCCGCAGGCCGGGAGGGGGATCACCCGGTGCCACAGCGGGTCGGCGCCGTCGACCAGTTCGGCCAGGTGGTCGACGAGGTCGGTGGCGCCGTCGAGCAGGGCGGCGACCAGGCGCACGACCCGGTCGGGCACCGAGCCCAGCGGCGCCGGGGGCGCGGAGCCCGAGCGGTCCCGGGTGGCCGCGGCGGCGGCGAGCCTGCGGGCCCGGGCGCAGCAGGGGCCACCGGGGCGGCCGGGGACGGCCAGCGGACCCACCAGCGCGGTGCCGCCGTCGAGTTCCACGGTCAGCGCGCGCAGCCGGTTGGCCCGTGCCCACCGCGGGAACTCCACGTCGACCCGGACGCCGCCGCCGACGGCCACCGCCAGCCGGGCCGAGGGCGGGACCGGGGCCGCCCGGTCCAGCGCGACCCGGTCGCCGAACTCGGCGCGCAGCCTGCGCAGCAGCAGCGCGCGGGTGCCGGGGGCGGTCTCGTCCACGGCGGCGTCCTGGTCCAGGACTCCCTCAGCGCGCACGCACCGTCCCCCTGCTCCCGGCCCGGCCCCGGGTCCGGTCGGGCACCAACCGGAAGTCGGCGGAGCCGGTGATCCCCCGCAGGACCTCGCAGGTGGACAGCCGCTCGTCGTCGTCGCCGAGCAGCGCCAGCCTGGCGGCGGTGAGCCGCGCGTGCGGGAGGACCCGCGCTTCGAGTTCCCGGATGTCGGGCATGGTGACCTCCTCGCGGGCGACGGGGTCGGGTGACCGCGTCTACGAGGTAGGAGCAAGCATCGGACACCGGGATACACGTGTCCAGATCCCGCGGGCAACCGTCACCGGCTGTGAGCCGGGGACGGCGTACGGGCGCGCACCGTGCCCGTTCGGGCGGGAACGGGCACGGTGCGCGGCCCGGTCGATCAGAGGACCTTGCCCAGGAACTGCCCGGTGTAGCTCTCCGCGACCTGCACCACGTCCTCCGGCGTGCCCTCGGCGACGACCGTCCCGCCGCCGGAACCGCCCTCGGGTCCCATGTCGACGATCCAGTCGGAGGTCTTGATGACGTCGAGGTTGTGCTCGATGACGATCACCGAGTTGCCCTTGTCGACCAGGCCGTTGATCACGCCCAGCAGCTTGCGGATGTCCTCGAAGTGCAGGCCCGTGGTGGGCTCGTCGAGGATGTAGACCGTGCGGCCGGTGGAGCGCTTCTGCAGCTCGCTGGCCAGCTTCACCCGCTGCGCCTCGCCGCCGGACAGCGTCGGGGCGGGTTGGCCGAGGCGGACGTAGCCCAGGCCGACGTCGACCAGGGTTTGCAGGTGGCGGTGGATCGACTTGATCGGCTCGAAGAACTCCGCCGCCTCCTCGATGGGCATGTCCAGCACCTCGGCGATGGTCTTGCCCTTGTAGTGCACCTCCAGCGTCTCGCGGTTGTAGCGGGCGCCCTTGCAGACCTCGCAGGGCACGTAGACGTCGGGGAGGAAGTTCATCTCGATCTTGATCGTGCCGTCGCCCGCGCACGCCTCGCAGCGCCCGCCCTTGACGTTGAAGGAGAAGCGGCCCGGCTGGTAGCCGCGCACCTTCGCCTCGGTGGTGGAGGCGAACAGCTTGCGCATGTGGTCGAACACGCCGGTGTAGGTGGCGGCGTTGGACCGCGGGGTGCGCCCGATCGGGGACTGGTCGACCTGCACCAGCTTGTCCAGGTGTTGCAGGCCGTTGATCCGGGTGTGCCGCCCGGGCACCTGGCGGGCGCCGTTGAGCTTGTTCGCCAGGACGGTGGCCAGGATGTCGTTGACCAGGGTCGACTTGCCCGAGCCGGAGACGCCGGTGACCGACACCAGGCAGCCCAGCGGGAACGCCACGTCGATGCCGCGCAGGTTGTGCTCACGGGCGCCGACGACGGTCAACTGCCGCTTCTTGTCGATCGGCCTGCGGATCTCCGGCACGTCGATCTTGCTGCGACCGGCCAGGTACGCGCCGGTCAGCGACTCCTTGTTGCGCAGCAGGTTCTTGAAGGTGCCGCTGTGCACGACCTTGCCGCCGTGCTCGCCCGCGCCGGGTCCGATGTCGACGATCCAGTCCGAGGTGCGGATGGTGTCCTCGTCGTGCTCGACGACGATCAGCGTGTTGCCCAGGTCGCGCAGCCGGGTCAGGGTCTCGATCAGCCGGTGGTTGTCGCGCTGGTGCAGGCCGATCGACGGCTCGTCGAGGACGTAGAGCACGCCGACCAGGCCGGAGCCGATCTGGGTGGCCAGCCGGATGCGCTGCGCCTCGCCGCCGGACAGGGTGCCGGAGGCTCGGTCGAGGGACAGGTAGTCCAGGCCGACGTCGAGCAGGAACCGCAGCCGGGCCTGGATCTCCTTGAGCACCGCGCCCGCGATCATCGATTCGCGCTTGCCCAGGGTCAGCGCGTCGAGGAACGCCGAGCACTCCCCGATCGACATGGCCGACACCTCGGCGATGGACCGGTCGCCCCGGGCGTGCTGGAGGGTGACCGCCAGGATCTCCGGCTTGAGCCGGGTGCCCTGGCAGGCCGGGCAGGGCACCTCCCGCATGTAGCCCTCGTACTTCTCCCGCTGCGACTCGGAGTCGGTCTGCTCCTGGCGGCGCTCCAGGAACGGGATCACGCCCTCGAACGCGGCGTAGTACGAGCGCTGGCGGCCGTAGCGGTTCTTGTAGCGGATGTGGACCTGCTCGTCGACGCCGTGCAGCACCGCCTTCTGCACCTTCGCGGGCAGCCGCCGCCACGGGGTGTCCATCCGGAACCCGAGGGCTTCCGACAGCGAGGTGAGCAGCCGGGTGAAGTACTCGGCGGTCTGCCCGCCCGCCCACGGGGCGATCGCGCCGTCGAGCAGCGACAGCTCGTCGTCGGGGACGACCAGCTCCGGGTCGACCTCCTTGCGGATGCCCAGGCCGGTGCACACGGTGCAGGCGCCATACGGGGAGTTGAAGGAGAACGAACGCGGTTCGAGGTCTTCCAGGCCCAGCGGGTGCCCGTTCGGGCAGGCCAGGTTCTCGGAGAAGCCGCGGCGGCGGCCGGGGTCCTTCTCGTCGAGGTCGACGAAGTCCAGCTCCACCAGGCCGTCGGCCAGGCGCAGCGCGGTCTCCACCGAGTCGGTGAGGCGCTGCTTGGAGCTCGACTTGACCGCCAGCCGGTCGACGATGACGGCGATGTCGTGCTTCTCCTGCTTCTTGAGCTTCGGCGGGTCGGCCAGCGAGTGCGCGGTGCCGTCGACCAGGGCGCGGGAGTAGCCCTGGGCCTGCAACGAGGAGAACAGGTCGACGTACTCGCCCTTGCGGCTGCGGATGACCGGCGCGAGCACCTGGAAGCGCAGCCCGCCCTCCATCGCCAGCACCTGGTCGACGATCTGCTGCGGGGTCTGCTTGCTGATCGCCTCACCGCAGGTGGGGCAGTGCGGCTTGCCCGCGCGCGCGTAGAGCAGCCGCAGGTAGTCGTAGACCTCGGTGATGGTGCCGACCGTGGACCGCGGGTTGCGGCTGGTCGACTTCTGGTCGATCGACACCGCGGGCGAGAGGCCCTCGATGAAGTCGACGTCCGGCTTGTCCATCTGGCCGAGGAACTGCCTGGCGTAGGCCGACAGCGATTCGACGTAGCGCCGCTGCCCCTCGGCGAAGATGGTGTCGAAGGCCAGGCTCGACTTGCCGGAGCCGGACAGCCCGGTGAAGACGATGAGGCTGTCGCGGGGCAGGTCGATGTCCACGCCGCGCAGGTTGTGCTCCCGGGCGCCGCGAACGACGAGGCGGTCGGCCACTGAGGTCCCTTCGGTAGAAAACTGCTGGTCGGGCTGCCGGCGGCGGGCGTGCGGCCCCTGGTCGGAGGCGCGCGGGAGTGCGGGTGGCACCCACTTCGGCGGCAGGCGGTCATGCTAGGACGGGGCACCGACAATTCTCGCCGACCGCTTCCCGGCCCGCACCCCACCCCGGGTCTACCCGCCGGTGACGCGCGGACGCCTACCCTGGGTGGTGACGGGTGCGCCGCGCCCGCACGAGGCAGCCGGGGGTCTGGATGAGTGCAGCGAGCACGTCGGCCGGTTCAGCGGTGGACCGGGGCGGTCCGCCGGACCAGCGTACGCCCGACCGTTCGACCGCGGCCGACCGCGCCGCGTCGGCCCACGGGTTGCTCCGGCAGGCCTGGTCGGTGCTGCGCGAGCGGGTCGCCGGGCTCGACGAGGACGCGTTCCGGGCGCCGAGCCTGCTGCCGGGGTGGAGCAGGGCGCACCTGGTGAGCCACCTCGCGCGCAGCGCCGACGCCCTGGTGAACCTGCTCACCTGGGCCAGGACCGGCATCGAGCACCCCGCCTACCCCAGCCGCGCCGACCGCGACGCCGACATCGAGGCGGGCGCCGACCGGCTGGCCCAGGTCATCCGCGAGGACCTGGGCGCCGCGTGCGACCGCTTCCACGTCGCGGTCGAGGGCCTGGCCGACGACCAGTGGTCGGCCACGGTCGCCCACTACACCGGCCGCGCGTTCCCGGCGGAGCAGGTCGTGGAGATGGCCCTGTTCGAGGCGTGGAACCACCTGGTCGACCTGGACGTGGGCGTGGGGTACGCCGACGTGCCGGACGCGGCGCTGGAGCGGCTGCTCGACCACGCCGCCCGCCCGCACCTGGCGCGGGTGGACGGCGAGCCGGTGGTGCTGGTGGCCGACCTGGCCGGTGGGGCTCAGCGCCGCTGGGAACTGGCCATCGCCGCGGCCCCGGGGGCCGAGGAGTTGCGCGGTTCGGGCACCGCGGTGCTGGCGTGGCTGACCAGGGGCGACGCGTCCGGCATCAGCGGCGAGCCGCCGGAGCTCGCGGCCTGGGGCTGAGGCACCTGGGGCAGCTCGCGCAGCGCCTCGGCCGCCGCCAGCACGGTGTTCCTGGCGGCGGCCCAGCGCCGCGGCCAGACCGTCGTCAGCCAGCGGTGCGCGGGCGCCTCGACCAGCCGGGTCATCGCCCACCCGGCCAGCACGGCCATGGCCGTGCAGAGGACCAGCCTGCCCCAGGCGCCCACCCCGGCGTCGAGCAGGAACCGGGCGAGCACGAAGCCCAGCTCCTGGTGCACCAGGTAGACGCCGAAGGAGATGCCGCCGAGCCAGCGGATCGGCCCGGCGAGCGAGCGCAGCACCGGCAGGTCCCAGTCCGGCCCGCCCGCGGCGGCCACGATGCCGAGCAGGATGACGCCGAAGGCGATCGTCGACGGGGTGTCGGCGAAGTAAGCGTGCGCGTCCTGGGCGACCAGCGCGGCGAGCAGGTAGAAGGCCAGGTGCCTGCCGGAGAACCGGCCCTTGGTCCACAGCCAGATCGCCGCGCCGACGCCGAAGAGCGCCACCCGGTGCAGCGCGAGGCCGTCGAACAGGGAGATGACCCACTGCTGGGCGCCGTCGCCGCGCCACAGGAACCGGATCACCAGGGGTGCCAGGATCAGGGTCCACAGCAGCACCGGCAGCTTCGCGCCGCGCCCCCAGCCGCGCGGCCACAGCAGCGCCGCCACGAAGAAGGCCATGACCTGCACCGGCAGCGTCCAGTAGGAGGCGTCGACCCAGTGGAACTGCGGGGACCACGCCTGCACCAGGAACAGGTTCGCCAGCAGGTCGGTCGGGGTGGGCAGGTACCAGCCGAACAGCGGCGCCACCGCCCGGGACACGGCGTAGGTCAGCACGACCGCCACCAGGTAGGCGGGCAGCAGCCGGGCCAGCCGGTTCCACAGCCAGGTGCCGGTGTTCCCGCGCCGCACGGTCACGCAGACGAAGTACGCGGAGATCACCAGCAGGGTGCTCGCGCCGAACTGCAACGGGAGCACGAACGGGTAGGGACCCAGTTCGGGGTGGTTGATCGGCGACTGGTGCGTGATGTGCTGGATGACGACCGAGTAGACGGCCAGCACCCGAATCACGTCCCAGCTGATCTTGCGCGGGGACCGCTTCTGGTTCGCTGTCTCAGTGGTGTCCACGTGCTCACAGGTGTTCGGCGACGGGGGCTCGTGTTAGCGGATCACGCGTTGGTAACAGGGTACGTTCCCCGGGTACGAGCATCTGAAACGGGTACCCGGCCCGGCCGTGCGCTAGCGTCGGTCGGCGTGGACTTCCTCGACGACTACACCGGCCACGTCGAACCCGGTGGACCGGCCGCCCGGCGCACCCTCGGCACCCTGGAGGTGACGAAGGTCTCGGTGGGGCCGATGGACAACAACGCCTACCTGCTGACTTGCCCCGCCACCCGCGAGGCGCTGCTGGTGGACGCCGCCAACGACCCGGACCGGCTGTCGGACCTGATCGGCTCCGGCCCCGACCGCCCCACCCTGCGCACCATCGTCACCACCCACCAGCACGGCGACCACTGGCAGGCCCTCGGCGCCATCGCGGGCAAGTTCGGCGCCGAGACCATCGCCCACAACGACGACGCGGGCCCCCTCCCCATCCCCCCGGACCGCCTGGTCATCAACGGCGACAAGATCGCGGTGGGCGAGGTCGAGCTGGAGGTCATCCACCTGCGCGGCCACACCCCCGGCTCCATCGCCCTGCTGTACCGCGACCCGGAGGGCACCCCTCACCTGTGGACGGGCGACTCCCTGTTCCCGGGCGGCGTCGGCAAGACCACCCTCCCGGAAGACTTCGAGTCCCTGATCAACGACGTGGAGCACCGCCTCTTCGACACCCTCCCGGACGACACCTGGTTCTACCCCGGCCACGGCGACGACGGCACCCTGGGCAACGAGCGCCCGAAGCTCCACATGTGGCGCGAGCGCGGTTGGTAGGTGAATGTCGGGCGCTCCGGCGAGCGGGCCGGTATATCTCCTCGCCGGAGCACCTGCCGATGCGCTCAGCCACGTGGACGCTTCCACGGATCGCTGTCGCTGACGCGTTCCTCGGAACCGAAGAACTCATCAGCTTCCTGCCGCAGTGATGCGCTTCCAATGCTGGGCAGCCGCCGGTGGCGCCGCACCAACTCTTCGGCCGTCATCCGCCGTCTGCGCGGAAGCGGGCCCAATTCAGCGACCTCAACACCGTTGCAGGTGATGCGGTACGTCTCGCCTTCCTGGACGGCATCCATAGCGGCAGTGGAGTTGGCACAGAACTCCTTCCGACTGATTCTACGCATGTCGAGAGCGTAACCACGCATTTCCAGACGCCACGCCAACTGCTTTGCACCCATTGATGTGGATTGGGCGGGCTGCGGATGACCATTACGCGCTAGATTGGTTACCCAGGGTCACAGACGGGGGGTGCGGCGTGCCGGGTGCGGTGGAGCTGGTCGCCGGGGTGCCCGGGTTGGATGCCGGGCAGCGGCGGGTGTTGGCGGCGCTGCTGGAGCACACCGCGACCGGGGGTGGGTTGTTCGTCCGGGTGGGGCGGGCGGCGGGTGAGCCGGACGCGTTCCAGGTCAGCCGGGGTGGGGTGCGCGCCGTGGTAGTCGACGACCTGGCGCCGGACGCCGGGACCGGGCGGGCGTTGGTGCGCCACGCCGAGGAGCACTGTGCCGGGCTGCGCGGGCCGGGTGGGCGGGAGTTCCCGTCGACGGCGGTCGGGGTGGTGTGGGTGCGGCCCGGGGCCGAGCCCACCTGGAGTCGGGACGACCGGCTCTACCAGGCGGTGAACGAGACCGGGTTGGCCGCGCTCACCACCCGGGAGACCAGGCACCTCAGTGCGGCTGCGGCGAACCGGGTGGCGGGTGAGTTGGCCAAGCGGTTGCGGGCCTACCGGCGGTTGTCCGTCGGGCCTGTCCCGCCCGCACCGGAGCAGGGGGAGTTGATCGACGGCGGCGCGGTCGTGTCGGACGTGGTGGATGCCGCGCGGGACCGGCCGTTCGAGAGTTGGTTGACGTTCCTGCACCCGTCGCAGCGCAGGTTGGTGACCCGCCGCTACAGCGGTCCGGCGCGGATCAGTGGGCCCGCCGGGACGGGGAAGACCGTGGTGGCGCTGCACCGGTTGCGCCACCTCGCCCGCAGGCACAGCGGGCCGTTGCTGTTCACCACGTTCGTGCGCACCCTGCCGGAGGTGCACGCGCGCGCCTTCCGCACCCTGGCACCGGAACTCGACGGCCGAGTTGAGTTCACCAACCTGCATGCCTGGGCGGTGGAGTTCCTGCGCGCCAGGGGCACCGCCGTGCTGCTGCAGAGCAAGGTGGTCGACGCGGCGTTCGGCCAGGCTTGGCTGCGGGAGCGGGTGCACCTCGAACCGGTCGAGCCCACCTCCGGCTACTGGCGCGACGAGCTGACGCAGGTGATCGGCGGGCGCGGGGTGGGCACCTTCGAGGAGTACCTGGCGGTGCCCAGGCGCGGGCGCCGCCTCCGCCTGACCGAGTCGCAGCGCGAGGCGGTCTGGCGCCTGCACGACCGCTACCGCGACGAACTGGCCCGCCGGGGTGCCTGCGACTTCACCGACGTGATCACCCTGGCGGACCGCGAGGTCCGGCGCAGCCCACCGGAGCGCCCCTACGCCGCCGTGGTGGTCGACGAGGTGCAGGACCTCCCCCTGGTCGGTCTCCGCCTGCTGCACCGCCTGGCGGGCGACGGCCCCGATCGCCTCCTGCTGGTCGGCGACGGCCAGCAGCAGGTCTACCCCGGTGGCTGGCGGTTGTCGGAGGCGGGCATCCCCATCCTCGGTCGCGGTGAGGTGCTGCGCGTGAACTACCGCAACCGCACGGAGATCCTCGACTTCGCCCGCCGCATCGAGGCGACCGACACCATCGACGACCTCGACGGCGGCGCGGGCGTGGCCCTCCGCGACGCCGAGGCCGCCCACTCCCCGGGTGGGACGGTCACCACCTGGCGCGGCACGGACGCGGAACTGCCCGCGGCGCTCGTGGGCGCGGTGCGGGCGCTGCGGGTGGACCCGGACCGCATCGCCGTGATCGCTTTCGGCCGGGGGGCGGTGGCCCGGTGCCGCGCGGTCCTGGAGAAGGCGGGCGTCGCGGTCACCCCGCTGGAGCGCTACACCGGCGAACCGGACGGCACGGTGAAGGTGGGGACCGTGCTGCGGGCCAAGGGCCTGGACTTCCAGGCGGTCCTGGTGGTCAACACCGGCGAACCCCCGGACCGCGACGACGAGGGGGGTCGCCTGGGCGAGCGGCGGAAGCTGGTCGCCGCCACCAGGGCCCGCGACCACCTGTGGTGGGCCACGGTCACCCCGAACACCTGATCTCAGCGATACGAGCAACCCCAACACATCCAGCCCAGGGCCTGACCAACCCCGCCCTGACCAACCGCGCCCTGGCTGTCTGCCACCCCGAACCCCTCCGGCCCAGCCGCCGACCACCCGAAAACCGCAGGCCCGGTGGCGGAGGTCGTGGCCGAACTGGGTGGTTCGACCTTGCCGGAGAAAGTTCTCAGGGTGTGTCGATTTCGGGGCGGGCCGTTCGACGCAGGGGTGAGAGTCCGAGAAGAGGAGCCCGCCATGCCGAAGTTCGCCACTGTGGACGAGTACACCGCCGCGCTCGCCGAGCCGCTGCGGGAGATCGTGGAGGGGATGCGGCCGGTGTTGTCCGGTGCGCTGCCGGAGGCCACCGAGGGGCTGTTCCACGGTGCGCCGACCTGGAGCGTGGGCAAGGCGCGCGTGTGCTTCGTGAAGGCCCACGGCTCGCACGTGGCGTTCGCCCTGTGGCGGGGGCAAGACGTCGAGGACGCTTCGGGGCGGTTGGAGGCGATGTCGAACCGGATGGCGCAGGTGCGACTGCGGTCCGCATCGGACATCGATCCCGCGGTGTTCGCGGGGTGGCTGCGGCAGGCGCTCGCGCTGGAGGGCTGAGCGCCCGCCGCGACCGGGGTGGGGATCAGCCCCAGATCGACGTGACCCACTCGGGGTGGTCGATGAACGGGTTGCGGTTGTGCTGGTAGGTGTCGTAGATGACCTGGTTGCGCCGCTTCTCGAAGGCGTCCGGCGGGTCTTGGGCGTTCCACTGCTTGAGCACCGACAGCTTGCCGATGTTCGGGTTGCTGCTGTTGGAGGTGCTTTCGTTGACCTCCAGGTCGGCCCAGCCGTCGCCGCCCTCGTAGCGGACGGACATGTAGAGGATCATCCGGGCGACGTCGCCCTTGACCGCGTTGCGGGGCTCGAAGGAGTCGGCGTCGGTGTAGCTGCCGGGGGCCTCGGCGACGGGGGAACCGCCGTTGTCGAAGTCCTTGTTGCCCCGGGTGGAGTTGACCGAGACGTCCTCGGGGCGCAGGTGGTGGATGTCGGTGCCGGGGCCGGTGGCGGTGCCGAAGTCGCCGTGGGACTTGGCCCAGACGTGCTCGCGGTTCCAGTCGTTGACGCCGCCGCCGTTGGTGGACTTCGACTGGGAGCGCCCGGAGTAGACCAGGATGACGTTGCCGCTGTTGTTCGGGTCCTGGTCGGTGTTCTTCAGCGCCGCCCACACCGCGTCGTAGCTGAGCTTGGTGACGCCGGTGCTGATGATGTTGTGCAGCGCCGATTCCAGGGCGGGGCCGGTCTTGCCCAGGGCGCTCGCGTAGTAGGTGCTGTCGTAGTCACCGCTGCCGCCGCCGGGCGCGCTGGTCGGTGGGGTGGTGGTGCTCGACGGCGGGGTGCTGCCGCCGACCGTGGCGAAGGCGGTGGTCGAGGTCAGGCCCGGGTGCGAGAAGTAGGCACCCAGCGTGCCGGTGACGTCGAGCTGCTTGCCCAGCAGGGAGGGGTTGGACTTGAGCCCGTAGCCGGAGCGGTGGGCGGTGGGGATCTGCACGTAGATCATCCGGGTGGTGCCGGTCTCGGCCGCGGTGTCGGCGATGGCCAGCGCGTAGTCCGAGGGGTAGTTCGACCGGACCACGGTGTTGGTGGCCGTCGGCTGCCCGACCACGTAGCCGCGGACGGTGGCGGTGCCGCCGCCCTGCTGCGCGATGGCTTGGGTGACGGTGAGCGGGGTGGCGGCGCCTGCGGCAGGGGCCTGCAGCGCGACCATTGTGGTGAGGACGGCCACGAGGGCCGAGAACGTGGATAAGAGGGTCCAGCGGCGTTGGCGCACGGGCTTGAGTCCCTTCCCCGACGGCCGACCCAGCGGGGTCGACGCAAAGTGACTAAGTGTTCGCGATCGAGTGAAGGCTGCCACGCGACAACGCACTGTGGCGTGAATTCGGTGCGGCGTTCCGGTGTCGATCAGCGAACTGCGTCGGAAAGGTCCACCCGGACCGGGCCACTCGGCCGAACAGGGTTCGGCAGGAGGGCGGACACGAAAGCGCGGCCCTGCCGTCGGGGGGTGGCAAGGCCGCACCCCCTACGTCGCTCGGGTGCGGGGCGGTGTTACCGCCCGCGGCGTTCCCGTTCGACGAGTCCTGTCGGCACACCGGCCCGGGCGGGGGTCATCGCGCGTCGCGGTGGCGCGCGCGGGAGGATGCAGCGGCAAGCACAACGAGGTATTGGAGCAGAGCATGGCGCTGCAGAAGCCCGAGATCGACCGCCCCGACGGCCCGCCGCCCGCGGACCTGGTGATCGAGGACATCACGGTCGGCGACGGCGACGAGGCGAAGGCGGGCCAGGTCGTCAGCGTGCACTACGCCGGGGTCACGTTCGCCTCCGGCGAGGAGTTCGACGCCTCCTGGAACCGCGGCGAGCCCTTCGGGTTCCCGCTCGGCGCCGGTCGCGTCATCGCGGGCTGGGACAGGGGCGTGCAGGGCATGAAGGTCGGCGGCCGCCGCAAGCTGACCATCCCGCCGCACCTGGGCTACGGCGACCGGGGCGCGGGCGGGGTCATCAAGCCGGGCGAGACGCTGATCTTCGTGGTGGACCTGCTCGGCGTCCGCTGAGCCGCGCGCTGGTGGACCGGCTCACGACCGGACCAGGTCGAGGCGGTCCACCAGCGCCAGCACCGCGTCCGGGTCCTCGACGTGCGCGTTGTGGCCCAGGCCGGGCAGGGTGACCGGGTCGTCCACGAGCGCGGCGAGGTGGTCCACCGGGGACATCGGGTCGCGCTCCCCCGCCGCCAGCACCACCGGGCAGCGCGCCGCGCGCAGCAGCCCCACCACGTCCGGGGCGCCGACCGCGAACGCCCGCGGGTCGAACGCCGCCCGCCACCGGCCACCCTCCTGGACCACCGATCGCGGGTTCGCGTCCGGGCCGGGCAGCCCGGCCAGCTTCACCGCCCAGGACTCCGCCTCCTCGCGGGTCTCGAACGCGCGGGGCGGGCGGGCGGCGAGCGCGGCGGCCTTGGCCAGGTCGTCGTCGGTCCACTCGATCTTGATGCCGACGCCCACGACGCCTTCGACGTCGAGCCCGAACCAGCCGCTGGCCAGGGTCAGCGCCAGCACCCCGCCGAGCGAGTGCCCGACGGCGACGTAGCGGCGGGTGGGGTCCACCTCGACCCCGGCGGCGAGGGCGCCGAAGGTGTAGCGGCGCAGGGGTTCCGCGCCGCCGTGCCCGGGCAGGTCGACCGCGACCGCCTCCCCGGGCCAGCGCTCGACGACCCCGTCCCACACGGCCGCGGTGGCGCCGAGACCGTGCAACAGCAGCAGCGTGGGGTGGCCCATCGCGCCATGCTACTCAGCCGGAGGCGACGTGCTCCAGCCAGAAGTCCAGCAGCGCCACCGTCGACCGCGATCCCGTTGCGGGCACCTGTTCTGCGGCGGTGGACGGGCAGCGGTCAGCCCTGCTCCCGGCCCGGGGTGATCTCGCGGTGGATCGCCGCGTGCAGGACGCCCAGGCCGCGGTCGAGGTCGGCGCGGGTGATGGTGAGCGGCGGGGTCACCTTGAGCACGCTGTCGCGGCGGCCGCAGGTCTCCAGGATCAGGCCGCGGTCGTAGCAGTCGCGCTGGACGCGCTCGGCGGCCTCGAGGGTCGGGGTGTCGACGCCGACGACCATGCCGCGGGCGCGGGTGGGCAGGCCGAGGGCCCGCACGTCGGCGGCGAAGCGGGCCATCCGGTCGCCGTGCAGGGCCAGGCGGGCCAGGAAGGCCGGGTCCTCCCACAGGTCGAGCGCGGCGGCCCCGGCCACGAAGGCCAACTGGTTGCCGCGGAAGGTGCCGGTGTGCTCGCCGGGCTCCCATACGTCCAACTCCGGGCGCAGCAGCAGCACCGAGATGGGCAGGCCCGCGCCGCCCAGCGACTTCGACAGGGTGATCGCGTCCGGCACGATCCCGGCGTGCTCGAAGCCGAAGAACCGGCCGGTGCGCCCGCAGCCCGCCTGGATCTCGTCGCACACCAGCGGCACGCCCCTGGCCGCGGTCAGCTCCCGCAGCGCGCGCAGCCAGCCCGCCGACGCCGGGTAGACCCCGCCGTCCATCTGCAGCGACTCGACCAGCACCGCGGCGGGCGGGCCCGCGCCGCCGCTGGGGTCGTCGATCAGGTGCGCGAGCACGGCCAGGGAGTCGAAGCGGCCGGTGGGGCCGTCCTCGTAGGGCAGGAACAGCACGTCGCCGCCGAGGTGGTGCCCGCCGCGGGCGGCGCGGGAGCCGGTGACCGACAGCGAGCCGTGCGACATGCCGTGGAAGGCGCCGGTGAAGGCCACGACCTGGCGGCGGCCGGTGGCCTTGCGGGTGACCTTGAGCGCGGCCTCGACGGCGTCGGTGCCGGTGGGGCCGCAGAACTGGACCCGGTGGTCGAGGCCGCGCGGGGCCAGCACCACGTCGCGCAGCCGCCGCAGGAAGTGCCGCTTGGCGGTGGTGTGCAGGTCGAGGCCGTGCAGCGGGCCACCGGAGTGCAGGTATTCGACGAGCCGGGCGACCATCCTCGGGTCGTTGTGGCCGTAGTTGAGCGCACCGGCGCCGCAGAAGAAGTCCAGGAACTCGCGGCCGTCCTCGGCGACGAGGGTGCTGCCGCGCGCCGAGGTGAACACGGCGGGGAACTTGCGGCAGTACAGCCGGACCCGCGACTCCACCTCGTCGAAGACCGACGAACCCGCCGACCCCGCCTGCCCGGACTGCACTGCCGCAACGGTCATGCCCGGGGAACGTACTCCTGCCGCCACGGACAGCGACGATCGGCTACCCAGAGATGCGACCGGCCGCACACCCGGGACGGGGTGCACGGCCGGTGGCGGGCGGTCGGGCGGGTCAGCAACCGCCGCAGTTGTAGTAGGTGATGTCCCAGTGGTTGCTCTCCAGGTAGTAGATGTTGCCGCTGCCGGAGCGCCACTGGTTGCCGCCGATGGCGGTGAAGTTGCGCTGGATGTAGCCGGTGACGCAGGAGCTGAGGCTGATGTCGATCTTGTAGCCGTTGTAGTGGCTGTAGGTGCCGCTGGCGTGGCCGACCTCGGTGCCGCCGGTGATGTTGACCGCGCAGCCGCTGGCGCTCTTGAACGTCTGGCCGCCCTGCACAGTGGTGAGGTTGATCTGCTCGAACGACGTGCAGGTGGAGTTCTGCCGGTTGGTGCAACCGCCGCTGGAGGACCAGGTGATGCCCGAGGAGCGGAACCGCGCGGCGGCGTCGCTCTGGCTGAGCTTGGTGACCTGGATGGAGATCGGGGCGTCGGCCGGGGTGGACACCGGGTCGTGCTCGCCGCCGGTGGCCGAGGCGAAGCCGGTGCCGAGGGCGAGCGCGGCGACCGCGGAGGCGGCGACCGTGGCGAGGCGGAGCAGGGCAGTGCGCATGGGGACGGGTTCCTTCCGGTGGCAGCCGCCACCGGCCCGGGGGCGCCGGGCTGGGGGTGGGGGCCTGCGACGAGGACAGGAGAGCGGGCCGCCGACGGCCCGGTGGTTCACGCGGGGTCCGGGTCAGCCGGTGCGTCGCTCCCAGGACGGGAGCGTAATGCGCTCCCGCGGACCCGCCCAGGGGTTCGGCCGGCTATTTTCCAACCGGGCACCCCTATGTTCCGGAAGCTAAACCCCAACCGCCGTCCGCCGGTCCGCCCGCCGCCGGTCGAGCACGGCGACGACGAGCGCGAGGGCGATGAAGGCCACCGCGCAGCCCAGCGCGGTGGCGGCGGCGTGCGCGAAGCTGCCGGTGGCGCCGAGCACGACGTGGAAGACGGTGCTGAGCACAGCAGTTCCGACGGCGGTGCCGATCCGCTGGCCGGTCTGCAACAGCCCGCCCGCCACCCCCGCCATCCGGTTGGGCACCTCGGCCAGGGTGAGCGTGGTGTTCGGCGAGATCACCGCCCCACCCCCGACCCCGGCGACGAGCATCGGCACGATCATCCACCACACCACGGCAGACCCGCCCACCACCAACGTGATCAGCGCGACCGCCCCCAACCCCGCCGCCACCAGGCACAACCCGACGACGCTCAGCAGTCGCCCGAACCTCTCCACCAACCGCCCGGCCACGGCTGAGGACACCGCCGACCCGAGCGCGAACGGCGTCACGGCGAGACCGGACTGCAACGGCGTGAAGCCGAGCCCGGTCTGGAAGTAGAGCGCGAACACCAGCCAGATGCCGGTGAACCCGCAGAAGTACGCCAACCCCAGCCCCAACCCCGAGACGTAGCCGGGGGTCTCGGTGAACAGCCGGGTGTCCATCAGCGGCGCCCGGTCCCGCCGCACCACCCGGTGCTCCCACCGCACGAACCCGTACCCCACCACGAAGGCCACGGGGAACAACCACCACAGCGAGGCGAACTCGTCCGCCTCCACCAACGGGAACAGCAGCGCGAGCACGGCCAACCCGAGCAGCCCGGCGCCGACCACGTCGATGTCGGGCCGGTGCCGCCCGCGCACCTTCGGCAGCAACCGCGCCGCGAGCACCAGCGCCACCACCCCGATCGGCAGGTTCACGTAGAACACCCACCGCCAGCCACCGGGGTCACCGAACAAGGCGAGGATCACCCCACCCGCGATCGGCCCCACGGCCGTCGAGATCCCCACCGTGGCACCGAAGATCCCGAACGCCCGACCGCGCTCGGCACCGTGGAACAGGTCCTGGATCAACCCGGAGTTCTGCGGGGTCAGCAGCCCACCGGTGAACCCCTGGAGCAACCGGGCCGCGACCAACCACCCCAGGCTCGGCGCCGCCCCGGCCAACGCGCTGGTGAGCACGAACCCGGTGAGGGCGATGAGGAACATCCGCCTGCGCCCCAGCGCGTCCCCGAGCCGCCCACCCGCGACGAGCGACAGCCCGAAGGTCAGCGCGTACCCGGAGACGACCCACTGCACGGCGGAGGGCGAGGCCCCCAGGTCGGCCTGGATGGACGGCAGCGCCACGTTCACGATGCTCACGTCCAGCAGGCTCATGAACCCCGCCGCCTGCGTCACCGCGAGCGCGCGCCACCGCCGGGGGTCGGGCGCCTGGTCGTCATCCACCCACCCCACCTACCCACTCCCCCGGAAGCCCACACCCCGGGGAGAGCCGGGCCACCCGGAAGCGGGGCCGCTACAGGGCGACCGGCTTCCCGCTCGCCGCCGAGCGGATCGCCGCCTCGATGGTCTCGGTCAGCGCGATCGACTCGGCCACCGCGACCGGCGGCGGCCCGTCGCCGCGCACGCAGTCGCGAACCCCGCGGTAGAACGCGAGGTAGTCACCATCCACAGTGGGGACGACAGTCTCGCCGTCGGGAGTCGTCAAAGTGCCCCAGCGGTCCTCGCCGTAGACGCCGAAGCCCTCGGCCGTCGGCGGGGTTCCCGCGCGGGAGGCGGCTTCCTGCGGGTCCAAGCCCCAGCACCGGTACCCCGCGGTCCCACCGGCCACGGCGAAGCGCGGGGTCACCGGCATGGTCACGTTGCTGGCCCGCAGGTACGACCGGACACCGCCCTCGTGGGTGAGCAGGATGGTGGCGTCCTCGGCGACCCGCACCTCCGGCCGCGGCGCCCGGGTCTCGGCGTACACCGTCACCGGGCGGCCGAACAGCACGATCGCCTGGTCGGCCAGGTGGGTGCCCAGGTCGTAGAGGATGTTGGCCATGTCGGCGGGGTCCGGGCTGGCGCGCCAGGCGGAGCGGACCGCCTTGGCGCCGCGCTCGAAGCGGGACTCGAACCGGCCCACCTGGCCGAGGGTGCCGTCCTCGACGAGCTTGCGCACGGTCAGGAAGTCGCCGTCCCAGCGGCGGTTCTGGAAGGCCGTCAGCACCTTCCCGGTCTGCTTCGCCAGCTCCCCCAGCGCGCGCACCCCGCGGGCGGTCGCGGCCACCGGCTTGTCCACCACGACGTGCAGGCCCACCTCCAGCGCGGCGGTGGCCTGCTCGACGTGGAACCGGTTGGGCGAGGCGACGACGACCAGGTCGACGTCGTCCGCGTGCCGCCACAGCTCGTCGACCGACGGGTGCACCACGACGTCCGGGTGGCGGTCGCGGGCGGTCGCGGCGCGTTCCGGGTCGCCGGTGACGACAGCGGTGACCCGCAGGCCGTCGACCGCGTCGACGAAGGGGGCGTGGAAGGCGCTGCCCGCCAAGCCGTAACCGATGACCGCCACCCTGGTCTCGTCCGCCATGGGTCCATCCTCCCGCCGCACCGGCACCGCGCCGCCCGCCGCGCCGCTAAGCCAAGTCCACCATGGTGCTCCGGCGGGGCGTGGGATTCTGCGCGGTACTGGGCGAGTCCTCCGACGCGGAAACCTGGCTTGCCGCTTCCTTACGCCAGGGGCGGGCCGCCTGGTACACGCAGAGCATCGCCCACAGCTCCTGGGTCACCCCGTCGGGGTCCTGCGACCGCAGGGTCACCGGACCGGTCTCCAGGGTGTCGAACAGCGCCTCGAACCGCCACCGGCCGCGGTGCAGCGCGGCCAGCTCCGCCACCGGGGCCTGCTCCGGGTCGAGCAGCGTGGTCACCAGCACCGCGTCCGGCACCTCCAGCACCCGCACCGCCACCGACGAGGCCAGCGGGTCGTGGTCGGGGACCAGCCGGGACAGGAACGTCCCGTCCGGGAGGGGTTGCAGCCGGGGCAGCGCGACGGACGGGCGCGGGCACCAGAGCAGGTCGGCGCCGACCTCCGCGGCGGTGTGCCAGAGGTCCTGGGCGCGCCCGGGTCGGTGCGAGACGACCAGGGTGCCGGGGGTGAGCGCGTCGAGCACGGACCGGCCGGGGTCGTCGGGGGCGGTGCCGACGCCCACGTCGACCAGCACCCCCCGCCCGGGTGAGGCGAGCACCGACAGCCACACGTCCGGCCCGCCGAAGGCGGCGAGGTTGGCCGGGGTGTCGGCGACGGAGACGGCGCCGCCGTCGAGGGTGCACACCCGCAGCCCGCGCCAGCGCTCGTCGGCGGCCCGGCCGGAGCGCTCGTCGGCCGCGCGGTCGGCGAGCGCGCGGCCCTGCAGCAGCCTGCGCATCACCTCGGGGCCGAGCCGCTTGCGCGCCTTGGTGATCGAACCGGTGCTCGGCGCCGAGCGCTTGCCCAGCGGCACCCCCGCCCAGCGCATCCCGGCGGTGAGCCGGGCCAGCACCGCGTCGTAGCCCGCGCCGCCGAAGAGCCACAGCGCCAGGGTGAAGTAGACCATCGTGCGGGCGGGCAGCGACCGGGACCGTTGTTCGCGGACCCCGGCCGCGTCGATCGCGGCGTCGACCTCGGCGGGCGGGAACGCCTCGATCAGCATCCCGATCGCCACCCGGTCGGACAACCGGTCGCGCGCGGCTTTGGCCGCACGTGTCATTCCGCCCACCAATGGACCTCTCAACCCGATGTTGCACCAGCGCACTAAGGAAGTAATGAACCTGTCGATCTTGTCGACCAGTGCGGCGACATGAATAGCATCGGGCACGGCCCCAGCGCCAGAGCCCCCGGGACGCAAAAAGATTCGCCGCGTCCTACGCTCGTTTCACCCCGGCGCCACCTGCGCGACCGGGCGCGGTTTCCCCGGTTACCCCATTCGGCCCGGAAACCGATCTTCGAGCAGGAGTGTCGACATGTTCTCAATCACGCTGACCGCCCTCGTCGCGGCCCTCGCGGCCGCGGCCCCGACCCCAGGACCGGCCCCCGAGGCGCCGCAGACGCGGATCGCGCTCTCCGTCACCGACGCCGGGGGGCGCACCACCACCGCCGAGCTGCGCTGCGGTCCGACCGGGGGCAACCACCCCGCGGCGAACGCGGCCTGCGCGGCCTTGACCCAGGTGGAAGGAGACCTCTCAGCCCTGCAGGTGAACACCGCGCAGGCGTGCACGCTGGAGTACGCCCCGGTCCAGGCTTCGGCCGCCGGTCACTGGCGGGGGCGGCCGATCACCTTCGACCGCGCATTCCCCAACGCCTGCGCGCTCGTCGGCAGCACCGGCCCGGTGTTCGCGCTGACGCCGGACCCGATGGTACCCCAATCCGAAGTGGACGGTGCTTTCACGGCGATTTAACGCTCACCCGTATTCACCTTATCGAGTGACCCCGACCGGGGGACTGTGCGAAATCGAGGTTACAGCGGTGCGACATTTCCGGCAGTGATCATCGCCACTGTGCGGCCCGTTCCCACTTCCGGAAACCCGATCGTGGTCTCTTCGTCGATCATCCGCACATCCGGAACCCATTGCCTTTGCCGCCGCCCGGCCCCGGTGCTTTCCCGGGGCCGGGCGACCGGGCTCACAGGTGCCGCGCCCACCAGTCCAGGACGGTGGCGAAGCGCTGGGCGCGGTGGCGGGGCGAACCCGAGCGGGTCAGCTCGTGGCCCTCACCGGGGAAGAGGATCAACTCGGCGTCCACGCCGTTGCGGCGCAGCGCGACGAACATCCGCTGGGCCTGCTCCACCGGGCAGCGCCAGTCCTGTTCGGAGTGGACGACGGCGAACGGGATGGTGATGGCGTCGGCGTGGGTCAGCGGGCTCTGCGCCGCCAGCGCCGCCGCCCCCTGCCCGCAGTAGGCCTCGGCGAACCACCAGCCGATGTCGGACGAGCCGACGAACGACTCCCAGGAGTTGACCGCCCGCTCGCTCCACGCCGCGGTGAACCGCTCGCCGTGGTGGGCGGCCAGCCAGCCGGTCATCCACCCGCCGTAGGACCCGCCCATCACCCCGACCCGGTCGGCGTCGAGGTCCGGGCGGTCCAGGACGGCGTCCAGCACGGCCAGCACGTCCACCGCGTCGACCGTGCCCATGGCGCCGACGATGGCCCGGCCGTGCCGCTCGCCGTAGCCCGCCGACCCGCGCGGGTTCGGCAGCACGACCGCGTAGCCCGCGTCGGCGTAGACCTGCGCCTCGTCGTAGAGGCCCCAGCCGTAGTACATGAACGGGCCGCCGTGCACGGCCAGCAGCACCGGGTGCGGGCCCTCCCCCTCTGGCAGCACCAGCCAGCCGTGGGTGGCGTAGCCGTCGGGCGCCGAGGCCTTGATCTCCACCACCGGCCGCAGCCCCGTCGCTCGCAGCGGGGCGCCGAAGTCGGTCAGCGTGCAGGTCTCGTCGCCGGTCACCAGCACCAGTTCGCCCGCGGTGTCCCAGGTGGACACCGTGCAGACGACCCGGTCGCCGTCGGCGGCGAAGCCCCGCACCACCGCCTGCTCACCCGCCAGCAGCGCCAGCTCCGACAGCGTCGCGCCGTCGGCGGCCACCGGGACCCGGCGCAGCTCGACCGCGCCCCGGTTGCGCACGCACACCAGCACGCCGTCCCCGGTGACCAGCGGGGCGGGCCCCTCGCAGTCCACGGTCTCCGGGTCGGTCAGCCTGCGCGGCTCGCCGGGGACGCCGTCCAGCCGCAGCGGCACCGCCCACACCCCGGTGTTGCGGGCCACCGCCTCGGTTCCGGGGAAGTCGTCGCCGAGGTAGACCACCATGTCCTCGGCCACGGCCAGCGGGTACTCCACCGTGCCCGCCGCCCTGGCCACCAGCACCGGCGCCCCACCCTCCACCGGGACGGCGTAGATGTCGCGGCGCAGCGTGTCGGCCGCGCCCCAGTCCCGCTTGGCCGACACCACCAGGTGCTCGCCCGAGGGCGCCCAGGCGGGCCCGGACGGGTCGGCCAGGCCCTCGGTCAGCCGGACCGGCTCGCCGCCGTCGACGTCGACGACGAACAACTGCGGCGCCCGGTCCAGCAGGAAGCCCACGTCGTCGAGCCGGTAGTCCAGGCGGGTGATCCGCCGCGGCGCCTCGTCGGCGGGGGCGGGGTGCTCGGCGCCGTCCGGGGTGGCGGTGCCGTAGCGGCCCGCCTCGGGAACCCTGGCGGTGAACGCGATCCGCCGCGAGTCCGGCGACCACACCGGGGCGCCCGCGCCCATCGGCAGCCCGGTCAGCCTGCGCGCCTCACCGCCGTCGACCGCGATGACGTGCAGTTGGGCAGGCGCGTCCGCCGACTCCGCGCGCAGGAACGCCACCGCCGCGCCGTCCGGCGACACCACCGGGGCGGTGTCGCGGAAGCCCCTGGTGAACGGGCGCACCGGGCCGCCGTCGAGCGCGACCCGGTGCAGACCGCCGCGGTAGGTGTTGTCCGCCAGGTCCGGCGCGGTCACCGAGACGAGCAGGAAGTCCCCGCTCAGCGCGGGTGTACCGGGCGTGGCCAGCAGTTCGATGTCCTCAGCACGCACCGCGACGACGTTACCCGACACCTGTCGTGGACCAGGACCGTCGGTTATTCCCAGTCGTCCACAGAAGTGCGCCGGTCAGCCCTGGTGCCGGGCGCTCTCCTCGACCTCGTCCCCGGTGCTGTCCCCGGCGGGCAGCGGCGAGGGTTCGACGCCCCTGGCCTCGTCGCGCCTGCTCTTGATGATGCTGGCGACGGTGGTGACGGTCAGCACGCCGACAATGACGACCAGTGAGAACACGGTGCCGATCACCGGCACCGGCACCGGCTCGCCGCCGTTGAGGAACGACAGCGAGTTGGTGTGCAGCGCCTCCAGCACCAGCTTCACGCCGATGAACGCCAGGATCACCGCGAGGCCGATGGGCAGGTAGACCAGCTTGCGCAGCAGCCCGCCGAGCAGGAAGTAGAGCTGCCGCAGGCCCATCAGGGCGAAGGCGTTGGCGGCGAAGACCAGGAACGGCTCCTGGGTCAGGCCGAAGATCGCCGGGATGGAGTCGACGGCGAAGAGCAGGTCGGCGGTGCCGATGGCGACCATGACGATGAACATCGGGGTGAAGAACCGCTTGCCGTCGAGCTTCACCGTGGTCGCGCCGCCGTGGTACTTGTCGGTGACCGGCAGGATGCGGCGCGCGAAGCGGGTCATCGCGTTCTCCTCGTACTCCTCGTCCTCGCCGAGGCCCTCGCGGGAGAGCTTGACGGCGGTGTAGATGAGGAAGATGCCGAAGATGTAGAACACCCAGCTGAACCGGGCGATGGCCACGGCGCCGACGGCGATGAACACGCCGCGCATCACCAGCGCCAGCACGATCCCGACCAGCAGCACCTTGTGCTGGTGGATCTTCGGGACGGCGAAGGCGGACATGATGATCAGGAAGATGAACAGGTTGTCCACCGAGAGCGAGTACTCGGTGATGTAGCCGCTGAAGAACTCACCGGCGTAGGTGCCGCCCGAGAAGATCCACACGCCCGCGCCGAAGGCCACCGCGCAGGCGACGTAGAACGCCACCCACCGGCCCGCCTCACCCACGGTGACCTCGTGGGGCTTGCGGTCGACGATCACGAGGTCGATCGCGAGCAGGACGAGCAGGCCGCCGATGGTGGCGAGCCATACCCACAGGGGTACGAACATGGGTCAATTCCTCCGGTTTCGGGCACACGCCGACACCGGAGGTCTCTTCCGTCGATGCGCCACCACGCGGGGGACACGTCGACCACCGACCCCGGGCCCCCCGCGGGAGGCCGTGCTGACGGAGCCGGTGCGAAGGAATACTCCCCTCCGACACATCTTGCCTGGGCGATTCTCCACGCAGGCACCGATGAGCACCACTCGGGGCGGGGCGCCGTTCGTCACATCCCGGGGAATGGAGCAACCACCCCGGGTGGGCGGTGCGCTCCGACACCGCGGCGGCGGCCATCCGTGGCGGGCGCACACCCGCTGGGAGGTCTCTCAGGAACCGGCGGATACCGTCCGTGACGTGCTCAGGATTCCCCGCCTCCGCACGCGTCAGGTGGTCGTCGCCGCCGTCGTCCTCGTTCTCGCCGCAGCCGGCATCGTCTGGCTCAACCGCGGCGACTCCGAGGCACCGGTGTCCACCCGGGACGCGTTCGTCGAGCTGCTCAGCGGTCCGGACCGGGATCAGCCGGTGAAGATCGACACCACCCTCTACCTGCCGGAGACCACGCCCGCCCCGGTGGTGATGGTGGCCCACGGCTTCGGCGGGAGCAAGGACAGCGTCGACGCCGACGCCCGCGAGTTCGCCCGCCGCGGCTTCGTCGCGCTCGCCTGGTCCGCCCGCGGCTTCGGCCGCAGCGAGGGCGAGATCGGCCTCAACGCGCGCGACTTCGAGGTCGCCGACGCGAGCGGGCTGGTCAGTTGGCTGGCCGGGCAACCGGAGGTGAGCAAGACCAGTGCGGACGACCCGGTGGTCGGGGTGACCGGCGGTTCCTACGGCGGGGCGCTGTCGCTGCTGCTCGCGGGCACCGACAAGCGGGTCGACTCGCTGGCACCGGTGATCACCTACAACGACCTCGGCCAGGCGCTGCTGCCCAACTCGGCGACGACCGGGACCGCGGCGCAGTCCCCGGCGGCCAACCCGTACCAGGCAGACGGCGTGTTCAAGCGCTCCTGGGCGGGCATCTTCTTCTCCGCCGGGCTCGGCGGCGGCGGGCTGGGCAGTCCCGGTGCCGAGGCCACCGAACCCGGTTCCGAGGACGACGGCTCCTCCGGCGGCGCGGTGGGCACCGCCGACCCGGCCGCCGCGGCGGGGGCGGCGCAGCCCGACCCCGGCGCCGCGCGGGGCGGCTCCGGTGCGGCCTCGGACGGCGACGCGTGCGGGCGGTTCACCGCCGCGGTGTGCGCCGCCTACGCCCAGGTCGCCACCACCGGCCGGGCCGACCAGCGGACGGTCGAGCTGCTGCGCTCGGTGTCCCCGGCGGCGGTGACCGGCGACATCACCCAGCCGACGATGCTGGTGCAGGGCGAGCAGGACACCCTCTTCGGCCTCGACCAGGCCGACGCGAACGCCCGGCAGATCAGCGCGAACGGCGCCCCGGTCAAGGTCGTCTGGTATACCGGCGGGCACGACGGCGGCAGGCCGGGCGCGCAGTTGCGCGGGCAGATCGCCGACTGGTTCGACTTCCACCTGCGCGGGCGGGGCACCGACCCCGGCACGGGTTTCGAGTACGCGGTCGAGGGCGCGCTGCGCGCCCAGGGCAGCCCGTCGGTGCGCACCGTGTCCACCGACGCCTACCCCGGTCTGACCGGTGGGCAGCCGACCACGCGCACCCGGCTGCCGATCTCGGGCCCGGAGCAGGTGGTGGTCAACCCGCCGGGCGGCAACCCGGCGTCGATCAGCAGCCTGCCCGGGTTCGGCTCGCTCATCTCCGGTTCCTCCCGGCTGGCGGGCAGGCTCGCGGTTGACCTGCCCGGGCAGGTGGCCCGGTTCACCAGCGAACCGCAGACCCAGCAGTTGCTCATCTCGGGCGCGAGCACGGTGCGGCTGCGCGTCGCCGCGCCCGCGGGCGCCCCGCCGTCCCCGGAGGGGGCGGTGCTGTTCGCCAAGCTCTACGACGTCGCCCCGGACGGCACCCGCACGCTGCCCGGCTCGGCGGTCTCGGCGTTCCGGGTGCCGTCGCTGCCCGCCGACGGGTCGCCCGCGGAGGTGACCGTGTCGCTGCCGGGCATCGTGCGGCCGGTCGAGGCCGACCACCGGGTGGAGCTGGCCGTGACCACCACCGACCAGGCGTACGCCACCCCGGCCGCGCCCGCGAGCTACCGCGTCTCGCTGGCCGGGGACGCGGCGCTGGCCGTGCCGGTCGTGGCGGGCACCCGCTCCTCGACCACCGTGCCGGTGTTCCCGCTCGTGGGCATCGGGGTGGTGCTGTTGGTCTGCGCGGCGGCCGTGGTCGCGGGCGCGGTGCGGCGCAAGCGGGCCGACCAGCTCGACCCGGAGCTGGCCGGGGTGCCGCTGGTGATCGAGAACCTGTCGAAGTCCTACCCGGGCGGGCTCAAGGCGGTCGACGACCTGTCGTTCACCGTCCAGCGCGGGCAGGTGCTGGGTCTGCTGGGGCCCAACGGCGCGGGCAAGACGACCACGCTGCGGATGCTGATGGGGCTGATCCAGCCCACCGCCGGGGAGATCCGGGTGTTCGGGCACAAGATCCGCTCCGGGGCCCCGGTGCTGTCGCGGATCGGCTCGTTCGTCGAGGGCGCGGGCTTCCTGCCGCACCTGTCCGGCCGGGCCAACCTGGAGCTGTACTGGGCGGCGACCGGTCGCCCGGTGCAGAAGGCGCACTTCGACGAGGCGCTGGACGTGGCCGGGCTCGGCGCCGCGGTCGAGCGCAAGGTGAAGACCTACAGCCAGGGGATGCGGCAGCGGCTGGCGATCGCGCAGGCGATGCTCGGCTTCCCGGACCTGATGGTGCTCGACGAGCCGACCAACGGGCTCGACCCGCCGCAGATCCACCAGATGCGCGAGGTGCTGCGGCGCTACGCGGCCACCGGCCGCACGGTCGTGGTGTCCTCGCACCTGCTCGCCGAGGTGGAGCAGACCTGCGACCACGTGGTGGTCATGCACCGGGGCCGGTTGGTGGCCTCCGGGAAGGTCGAGGACATCGTGGCGGGCGGCGGCGAGGCCACGTTCCGGGTCGACGACACCGCCACCGCCGCCGAGGCGCTGCGCGGGGTCACCGGGGTCAACGCGGTGACCGTCGAGGGCGAGCACCTGGTGCACGCCGACCTCGCCGACGGGGTGCCCCGCTCCACCGCGCTCGGGGCGCTGGTGCGCGCCGGGGTCGCGGTCGAGCAGGCCGGGCCGAGGCGCCGCCTGGAAGACGCGTTCCTGCAGTTGGTCGGAGAGGAGTCGAGCGGATGAGCGGCGAGAGCGCGAACGGCCACCGGCCGGGGGCGCCCGGCGGCTGGAAGGTGCCCGGGAGCAGGCCGGGTGAGTCGGTCACCACCGTCTACACCGACCCGGACGCCATCGACGGCCTGGCCAGGGCGGCCGAGGGCGAGTCGACCGGGTTCGACCCGAACGGCTCGGTCGAGGGCTTCTCCTCGACGCGGACGCTGCCGCTGCGGGTGGAGCTGCTGCGCCAGCTCAAGCGGCGGCGCACCCAGTTGCTGCTCGGGTTCCTGGTCCTGCTGCCGTTCATCCTGTGGGCGGCGTTCGAGTTCGGCCAGGACTCCGGCAACCGGCGCTCCGGCGGGTTCGTGGACCTGGCCACCGCGAGCGCGCCGAACTTCGTGATCTTCGTGCTGTTCGCGGCGGGCAGCTTCCTGCTGCCGATGATCGTGGCGCTGTTCTTCGGCGACACGATCGCCTCGGAGGCGTCCTGGTCGAGCCTGAAGTACCTGCTGGCGATGCCGGTCCCCCGGCACCGGCTGCTGCGGCAGAAGGCGACCGCCTCGGCGCTGCTGTCGCTGCTGTCGCTGGTGCTGCTGCCCGCGGTGGCGCTGCTGGTCGGGGTCGTGTTCTACGGGACGGGTCAGGCGGTGAGCCCCACCGGGGACGCCATCTCGTTCGGGGACTCGATGCTCGCCCTGGGCGGGTCGGTCGGCTACATCGCGATCAACCTGCTGTGGGTGGCGGCGCTGGCGCTGTTCCTGTCGGTGGCCACCGACGCGCCGCTGGGCGCGGTCGGCGGGGCGGTGCTGGTGTCGATCCTGTCGCAGATCCTCGACCAGATCACCGCCCTGGGCGGGCTGCGCGACTACCTGCCGACGCACTTCTCCTTCGCCTGGTCGGACCTGATCTCCACCGACATCGACTGGACGAACATGGCCGACGGCGCGTTCTCCGCCGTGGTGTACGCGGCGGTCTTCGGGCTGCTGGCCGCGCGCCGGTTCCGGATCAAGGACGTCACGAGCTGACCGGGGCGGCCCGACCGGCTGGTGCGCCGGTCGGGCCGCCGACCACCGGATCACGGGGCGTGGAACGCATTCCCGATTCGGGGCACCCGCGAGTGGTCTGGGATGATCACCGCCGTGGACGACGTCGACTACTACGAGCTGCTCGGGGTGCGCAGGGACGCGTCGGCGGCGGAGGTCAAGTCGGCGTTCCGGGCCCTGGCCAAGGTGATGCACCCGGACGCGGGCGGCACGGCGGGCACGTTCCGGCTGCTGAAGTCGGCCTACGAGACGCTGTCGGACCCGGCCCGGCGCCGCGAGTACGACCGGGGTCCGGCCCCGGAGGTGCCCGCGCCCCGGCCCGCGGCCCGGCGCCGCTCCCGCACCGCCCCACCCCGGTTCCGCGACGACCCCGCGTTCGTGCCCGACGGCTGCTCGGTGCCGCCGACGGCGCTGCCGTGGTGGCACCTGACCCGCCACCAGCCCAGGATCTCCGCCGGGCCGGGCCACGCGCCCGCGGTGGCGGCGGTCGCCGGGGTGCTGCTGCTGGCGAGCCCGCTGCTGGCGGTCGGGTCGATGTCGGCGGTGGTGCTGGTGTGCTGGCTGGGCGTGCTGGTGGCGGCGGTGGTCGCCGCGGTGCGGCTGGGGCGGGCGTACGCGCGGGTGGAGCGGGTGCGGGAGGCCGCGGCGGCCGAGTTCGGCGACCGCACCGAGTTCGGTGTGCCCGACCGCGAGCCGGTGGCCGAGCGGCTGACCGCCGAGCTGCTGGCCCGCTACCCGGGCAGGCTGCCCGGCGCCCGGCTGTTCCACGGCCTGTCCCGCCCCGGCTCGGTGTTCGCCGACGTCGAGCACGGGGTCCTGTGTGGACACCGGCTGGTGCTGGTGGAGTCGAAGCTGTGGCTGCCCGGGCACTACGAGCTCGACGCCGACGGGTCGGTGTGGCGCAACGACCACCCGTTCCGAGGTGGGCACAGCACGCTCGCCGAGACCGTGGCGGCGTTCGCCGAGCTGCTGCCGGGGGTGGAGGTGCGCGGGGCGCTGCTGCTGTACCCGAGCAGGCAGGGCGCGGTGAGCGTGGACGGCACGGCGGTGGCCGGGGTGTCGCTGTCGGTGCCGGACGACTTCGTGCGCGTGGTCGGGGGCTGGCTGGCCGGGGACTGCGCCACTGTGGACCACCACGTGCTGCGGGTGCTGCGCGACCGGGTTCCCGCCGAGGCCGCCGCGGTGTGATCCGCCGGATCGGCGTGCGCGACCCGGGTGCGACGATCGGTCCTCAGTGGATTCCCAGGGCGGCGGCCAGGGGTCCCAGGCCGGTGGTGGTCGCGGTGCGCTCCGCGGCGGCGCGGAGCTTCTTGCGATCCACGGTGGACAGTTCTTCCGCGGTGGCCGCCAACCTGCGCAGGCCCGCCTCGTCCAGGGTGGCGAGCAGGGGCAGGACGTCGGTGGCCAGGTCGTCGTCGGCGGCGATCGGGTGCAGGAAGGCGGGCAGGCGCACGGTGGTGATCATGGCGAACAGCGCGGGGAAGTGGTCGTGGCTGTCGCTGTGCAGGGCGACGCGGACCAGGGAGTCCTCGTCCAGGGCCGTGACCACCGCGCGCAGGGTGTGCTCGGGGACGTCGCCGACGAAGCGGCCCATGGTGAGGAAGTCGCGGCGGCGGACCAGCTCGTGGGCCACCTCGACCACCCGGGCCGGAGGCAGGGTGCCCACGATCGGGCCCGCCCGGCGCGGGTCCAGGTGGGTGGCCACGTCGGCCAGGAAGGTGGTGCCGAGCCTGCCCGCCAGGTCCAGGGCCCGCTCCGGTTCCAGCACCGAGGCCACCCTGGCGCACATCACCGGGCCGAACGCCCGCTGCGCCACGCTCGCGGTGATCGCGTTGGGGACCAGCCTGCTGGCCGCCGCGATCCGCTCGTAGGCGGCCCGGTTGGCGTCGAAGAGCACCTCGGTGGCGCGCTCGCGCACGGCCCGGACATCGGCGGGCGGCACCCGCGCCAGGTAGCCGAAGCGAGCCGGGTCCTCCCCCAGCAGGCGGGCCAGCTTGGCGATCTCGATGCGGGCGGTCACAGGCCCAGCACCCGGCGGATGAGCGCGCGCAGCACCCCGGGCAACTGCGCCAGCGAGGCCTCGGTGGACTCCTCCAGCTCAACGCGCTGCCTGCGGCGGGCCGAGTGCAGCGCGTCGGCCAGGTCGCGGACCGCGGCCTCGTCGAGGGCCTCCACCGACTCCGGCAGGCGCCCCCCGAACCGCGCTCGCAGCAGCGCCACCGACTCGTCCACACCGACCTCCCGCGTCCCCGGACCGACCCGCCCCGCACCCGCCGGGGTCACTGCACGCAGAACTCGTTGCCCTCCGGGTCGAGCAGCACGACCCAGTCGCCGATGTTCTCGTGGCGCTCGGCGACCAGGGTGGCACCCGCCTCGACCAGCAGCCGCACGTGCGCGGTGACGCGCTCCCACCGCCCCTCGTCGCGCGGGCCGTCCACGTGCACGTCGAGGTGCACGCGGTTCTTGGCCGCCTTGTCCTCGGGGACCCGCTGGAACAGGAGGCGGGGCCGGTCGCGGTCGGGGGCGACCACGGCGGCCAGGTCGCCCCAGCGCTCCGGCGGCATCCCGATCCGCTCGCCGAACTCCTCCCAGGTGGTGAAGCCCGGGGGCGGGGGCTCCAACTCGTAGCCGAGCGCGAGCGCCCAGAACCCCGCCTGCCGCCCCGGGTCGAGCGCGTCGAACGTCACCTGGAAACCGAGTGCCACGAGCACCACCTCCGGCCCGCGATCCTACGGGCAGGGACCGACAGCGGGCGGGCGAACCAGGGTCGTAGGTCCCTGTCGGCTCTTCTGAGCCGGGCATACCCTGCGAGACCCGGTACGCGAGTGGACGTGAGATCCAGGGATGCACGTATTCGTCACCCACGCCCGGCGTGATCTCCCGGCGATCACCCGGCTGCGCGCGGACCTGGAGAGCACCGGTCACCGGGTGTGGTCCGACGGTGACGTCCTGGGGTCGCGGCGCGGCTGGGACGAGGTGCTGCGGCACGTGCGCGACTGCGCGGCGTTCGTCTTCGCCGTGTCCCCGGAGTCGGTGCGCTCCCCCGCGTGCCTGGCCGGACTGCGCTACGCGCTGGCGTTGCGGCGGCCCGTGCTGGCGGTGGTGGTCCACCCGGTGCCCGCGGGCGAGGTGCCGGACGAGCTGGCCGGTGCCGTCACCGTCGACTGCTCCCGGCCGTCGCCGCGGACCGCGGCGGCGTTGCGCGCGGCCGTCGACGCGCTGCCCTCGGCGCACCGGCCGGCCGGCCGCCTGCCCGAGGAGCCCGCGCTCCCCGCCGCGACGATCACCGACTGCGAGGCGCTGCTCGACCGCGGGGCGCTGGACCGGCGCGCGCAGGCCGAGGTGCTGGCGGTGCTGCGGGCGCGGCTGGCCGACTCCGGCGAGCGGTCCGACGCGTGGCGGCTGCTGGTGCGGCTGCGCCACACCGAACTGGAGCCCGGGGTGGCCGAGGGCGTGGAGCAGGTGCTGGCCCCCGGCTGGCAGCCCGACCCGCGCGAGCACCACGAGGCCCGCTACTGGGACGGGCAGTCCTGGACCACGCTGGTGTGGCAGGGCGGGCGCGAGTTCACCGACCGGGCCAGGCCGCCGGAGGTGCCCGACCCGCCCCGGCGCCCGGAGCCGCCGACCCCGACCCCGGTGGTGCCCGCCGTGCTGCGCCCCCGCCGCGCGCCCGCCCCGGCCGAGCCGGAGGCACCCCGGCGCGGCAGGCGGGTGTCGGCGCTCGTGCTCGCCGGGGTGCTGGTGCTGGCGGCCGGGGTGACCGGGGGCGTGCTGCTCAACCGGGGTTTCGGGCCGGACGAGAGCATGGCCAACCGCACCGCCCGCAACTTCGTCGACGCGGTCAACACCCACGACCGGGGGACGGTCACCCAGTACGTGTGCAGCCGGGACCGCACCGCCAACGCCCACCTCTACGGCGCGTTCTTCGACACCGCCGACGTCACGCTGGAGAGCGTCGACGCGGCCGGGTCCGACCCGAGGTTCACCATTCTGGCGGCACGCACGGCGGGAACGGCGTCGGTGCGCTTGAGCATCCCGCTTGAGGTGGAGAATGGCGAATGGCGGGTATGCGACATCGGTAAGGCGTTGTCGGGCCGCTGACCGCGCGGAGTTGAAACATGCAGGTGTTCGTCAGCCACGCGTCCGCGGACCGCGACGCCGCCGCCCGGCTGCGCGCCGACCTGGCCCAACTGGGCAGGCAGGTGGCGCTCGACCGCGGCGAGCCGGTGGGGGTGCGCTGGTGGGAGGGAGTGCTGCACCGGCTGCGCCAGAGCGAGGTGTTCGTGCTGGTGCTGTCGCCGGACTCGGTGCGCAACCCCGGGTGCCTGGCGCAGATACGGTACGCGCTGGCCCTGCACCGGCCGGTCCTGCTGGTGCCCGCCCGCCCGGCCACCCCGCCCCCGGAGGTCACCGACGCCCCGGTGTTCGACCCGGCCGGGCTCGGCGCGGAGCGGGTGGCGAAGCTGCGGGTGGCGCTGCTGTCGCTGCCCACCACTCCCCCGCTGCCGGACCCGCCGCCCCCGGAGCCGCCGGTCCCCTACCTGGAACCGTTCCGCGACCGCCTCGCCGACCCGCGGCTCGGCGAGGCGGAACTGCGGTCGATCTTCCGCGAGCTGCGCTCCCGACTGCGCGACGAGCAGGACCGGGCCGGGGTGTGGGCGCTGCTGGTGCTGCTGCGCGCCCGCCCGGACGTGCCCGCGGCGCAGGCCGCCGAGCTGGAGGAGGTCCTGGCCCCCGGCTGGCAACCCGACCCGGAGCACCGCGTCGACCGCCGCTACTGGGACGGGCAGGCGTGGACGACGCTGGTCCGGCACGAGGGCCGCGAGTTCAACGAGCGCCGCGTCCCACCCCCGGAGGCCACCTGGTCGGGTGACGCCCCGGCCCGCCCCCGCCCGAGCACCCCACCCCGCCCACCCGGCCGCGGACCGGCGGGCCACCGCCCCCTCGGCCGCAGGCGCTGGGTCTGGGTGGGCGGCACGGCCCTGCTGGTGGCCGCGGTCGTGGTCGCGGGCTTCCTGTGGTTCGGCGACTCCACCACCGACCCCCGCGCGGTCGCCCGCCAGTTCGTCGACTCGGTCAACATCGGCGACACCGACGGCCTGGTGCAGGTGGCCTGCGAGAAGGTCCGCCCCACGGTCCGAACCACCTTCCTCGGCGGCGGCTTCCACCTCACCCTGGAGAGCGTGGACCCCGGCGCCGAACCACCGACCTTCACCGTGCTGGCCACGGACGCGAGCACGGACGTCTCCGACCGCCGCACCTTCCCCCTCGTCCGCGAAGCAGGCGAGTGGCGCGTCTGCGTGTGAGGCAGAGCCACCCCCACCAGCCACCCCGACCCCAACCCCCACCGGCCACCCAAAACCCCCGCTGGCCCGGCCACCTCAAGCCCTGCTTGCGCAGCGGCCGACCACCCCGAAAACCGCCGGCCCGGCAAGCCAACCGCCCGGGTGGGTAGAGGTCCTGAACGCAGGCCGACCGCCCCGAGAACCGCCGCCCCGGCTGCGCGACTGCCCGGGTGGGTGGATGTGTTTGGCCGGGGGTGGCGATCATG
>NZ_AYXG01000154.1 GCF_000564855.1 Actinokineospora spheciospongiae | reverse complement strand
GACCGGGCTTTGAACAGCGGCACAGCCGAGCACATCCACCCACCCGGGCACACCTGCGAAAGACTGGGCTTTCGCAGGAATGGCCTGACTGTCAGGAAATGGCCTGGCTGCCAGGTGTCCGCTGGAAGACGTGCACCTCGGTCCGGTCGACGTACCCGAGGCGCCGGTACCAGCGCCGGGGCCACCCGGTGGCCTCGGCGATCAGGTAGCGCACGTCGTCGTCGGCCGAGCGGTGCAGTGCCTCGGCGACCAGGGCCCGCCCGTACCCGCGCCCCCGGCTGTCCGGCAGGGTGATCAGGTTCTCGAACTGCGCCACCCCGTCCCGCCGGTACAGCTCACCCCGGGCCAGCACCCGCCCGCCGCGCCCGCGCACCGCCAGGAAGGTCACCTCGGCCCCGCGCTCGTAGAGCCGCACCCGGTCGGCCAACTGCTCGATCTCGTGGTCCGGGTCGTCGGGGAAGTCGGCCCGCCAATCCCGGATCAGCCACGGCCGCAGGTCCTCGAAGTCGACCGCCTCGACCAGCGCGCGGTCCCCCTCGGGCAGCGGGCCGTCGTGCACCATGGTCACGATCCGCTCGTGGTTGCGGTACCCGGCCCGCCCGAACGCCCCCGCCGCCGCGGCCCCCGCCCCGGCGTCGTCGAACTGGACCTGCCGGTGCCGCAGCCCGGCCCCACCCAACACCTCGTCCGCCACCCCGATCACCTCCTCCGCGGCGACGGACCCGGTGACCACCACCCGGTTGTGCGTCCACGAGGCGGGGTAGTCGGCCTGCAGCAAGGCATAACCCCACGGGAAGTCGACCACCTCGGTCGCCTGCACCCGGGCGAACCCGTGCTCGAACCGCCCGATCCGCCCCAACTGCTCCGCGGCGCTGTCCATCACCGGCACTCCATGATCCGATCGTATGACCCCCCGGCCCAACCCCCGCCACCCCACAAGCCAACCCGGCGCCCCCGTCAACCCGGCGCCCCCGTCAACCCGGCGGCGTCCGCACCCTCCCCGCTACGACTGCCCCACTCACCCGGTTTCCCGCTCACCCTGGGCCCCACCCACCTGGTGTCCCCACCCATCCAGCGTCCCCATCCACCCCGGTACTTCCGCTCCCGCTCACCCGACGGCCTCCGCCACCACCTCCCGCACCCGTGGCAGCACGTCCTCGGCCAGCACAGCCCCGTGGAACACCGCCGCGACCCGGTGCCGCCGGTCGAGCACCAGCGTCGTCGGCACCGCGATGCTCCGGTACTTCCCCAACCCCACCAACGACCGCCCCGCCGGATCGTAGATCGACGGGTACCCCACCCCCCGGTCCCGCACGAAGTCCACCGGGACGCTGCGGTCGTTGTCCCGGATGTCGACCCCGAGGAACTCCACCCCCGCACCCTCGGTGTCAGCCCGCACCCGCTCCAACTTCCCCACCTCCCCGCGACACGGCCCACACCACGTCCCCCACACGTTGAGCACCACCACCTCACCCGCGAAGTCGTTGCTGGACAACGCCTTCCCCGGCTCCACCAGGTCCTCACCCGCCACCGCGTCGATCGCCACCCGCTGCTCCACCGGCACCAGGGCCCCGTTCACCGGCACCGCCGAGGGATTTCCCGCCCCACACCCCGCCCCACCCGCGAACGCCACCCCCACGAGCACCACCGCCGCGCGCACCACCGACAACCGCATGACCGCCCCCCAATCTGGTGATCACCTACTCACCGAGCACAAAACCGCCGCCTCCCGAACCCCGTTCTCGTTCGACTCCCAGGAACCTGCTCAGCAACCCCACCCCCGCTCGGTCGCGCCCCTCGGGGCCGCCCCCGGCCACCGGCGCCCCACTCGAAGCGACGGGTGAACACGACCGGCGCCGTGTCGGGACGCCGCTGCGGTCGCGGTCGCTCCGCGAGGCATCCATTGTTCCCCGGTCAATCGACTGCGGCGGGGGACTGCTGTGGATCACTCGTTTCGGGGGTTGGACGGGGTTTGATCAGCAGGGCCAGGGCGGCGCCCGCGGCGCAGACCACGGCTGTGATCAGGAAGATTTCCGTGTACTGGGTGAGCAGGGCCGATTGCAGTGCCGCCTGGTAGTCGGCGATCTCCTTGGCCGCCGCCGCCGGGTCCTTGCCGAAGGGCAGGGGGACGTTCAGGTTCGCCGTCAGGGAGTGGAAGCGGTGCAGGCCCCAGGCGGAGAGGGCGGCCACGCCGACCAGCATGCCGGTCATCCGGGCGACGACCACGGCGGCGGCGGCCACGCCGTGGCGTTCGGTGGGGACCGCGCGCAGGACGGCCGCCGAGAGGGGGGCGATGACCAGGCCCAGGCCGAGGCCCGCGACGACCAGGTCGGTGTCCACGTGGGACAGGCCGGGGAACCAGCCCGCGCCCAGGGGGTCGGCGGGCCAGGCGGACATCAGCAGGTAGCCGACCGCCGCGACGGCCATGCCGACCACCGACACCGGGCGGTCGCCGACGCGGCCCGCCAGCCAGCCGCCCGCGACCGCGCCGATCGGGAGGGCGACCAGGAAGCGCAGGAGCAGGAACACCCCGCCCTGGTCGTCGCGGCCCAGGAGGGTCTGGGCGAACAGGTCGACGTCGACCAGGGTGACCATCAGGGCCGCGCCCGCGGCGACCGAGACGCCCAGGGCGGCCAGGAAGGGGCGCATCGCCACGCCCGCCGGGTCGATCAGGCGGGTGCGGGCGCGGCGCTCCCACAGCAGGAACAGCACCAGGGCCACCGCCGCCCCGAGCAGCGTCGGCAGACCCCACGACGGCAGGACCGCCGTGCGCGGGTCGGGGTTGTAGAGGCCGACCACGGCCAGGCCCAGCGTCACCGCCAGCAGCACGCCGCCGACCACGTCGACCCGGACCCGCTCGGCGGCGGCGGCCCGCTTCGGCACGGTCAACTGCACCGCCACCATCGCCAGCACGGCCAGGGGCACGTTCACCCAGAACACGCCGCGCCACCCGGTGATGCCGAACGCGTCGGACCACAGCGGCAGGGCCGCCACGGCCACCCCGTAGAGCGGGCCGAGCACGCTGCCCAGCTCCTGCGCCCCGCCGACGGCGCCGAGCACGGTCGACCGGTCGCGTTCGCTCCACAGGTCCGCCGCGAGCGCCATGGTGACCGGCAGCAGCGCGCCGCTCGCCACGCCCTGCACCACCCGCCCGGCGACCAGCGTCGTCAGGTCGCCGGACAGGGCCGTGATGACCGACCCGGCGGTGAAGCCGAGCAGGCACGCCTGCAGCAGCGGCCTGCGCCCGAACCGGTCGGAGGCCTGGCCCAGCAGCGGCATCGCGGCGATGTAGCCGAGCAGGTACCCGGTGACGATCGGGGTGACCTGCTCCAACCGGTTGATCGGGATGCGCAGGTCGGTGATGATCTGCCGCAGCACGCTGACCACCACGTAGGTGTCCAGCGCGCCGAGCAGCACCGCGAGGCCGCCCGCGCCGATGGCGATCGAGCGGCCCCGCAGGCGGGGCGCGGCGGCGGTGGCGGTCACGTCAGTTCGGCGGGGTGATCGTGACCGGCTTGCCGATCTCCGACAGCGACAGGTCCACGGTGGCCGTCTGGTCGCCCTGCGGCACCTCCACCGTCGCCTTGACCGGGTCGCGGGTGTCGTTGTCGCGCACCCAGATCGACAGGTCGACGTCACTGCTCACCCCGGGCACCACCCGGGAGACGACGTCCTTGGCGACCCGGCCGTTGACCTTGAACGCGTCGACCCCGTCGACGGTCTCGCGCTTCTCGGTCTTCGGGTCCTGGATGTTGCCCAGCACGTTCGCCACGCCCCGGTCCGGGTCGAGGATCGCCGACGGGTCGTAGATGTTGGTGACCAGCGAGGCGTCGAGCTTCTGGTAGCCGCCCGTCGGTCCCTGCAGGTACAGGTCGTCGGGGGTCAGCACGAACTTGCCCTCGATGAGCTGGCCCAGGAGGGTCAGCTTGACCGTGCCCTGCGCCCCGCCCCCGCCGAGGCGGGTGATGTCGCCGTCGGCGTTCTGCACCGGGATGGCGTTGACCGTCCCGTTGACCTTCAGCGAGAAGTGGACGGTCTCGATCTTCCTCGTCGCCTCGGTGGCGGACTTCAACAGCGCTGCCCCGTCGGGCAGGGTGCTCGTCTGCCCACCGGGCGTCGAGCCCCCGTTCGACGTGCAGCCGGACACGAGCACCCCGACGACCGCGAGTGCTCCCAGAAACCTTCGGCGCGTGACCATGGGAGGGATCGTAGGGGGGATCGGCTGAGGGCGGGAGAAACTGTCCACAGGCGGGCCCGACCTGCGGAAAAGTGCTCCACCGGTGAGTGGGTGGCTCTCAGGGGGCGCGGAAAGTCCTGCGGTAAGCCAGCGGTGACACGCCGATCGTGGCGCGCAGGTGCTGGCGCAGCGACGCCGCACTGCCCAGGCCGGACTCCTCGGCCACCCGGTCGATGGGGAGGTCCGTGGTCTCCAGCAGGTGCCGGGCGTGCCGCAGGCGCTGCTGGACCAGCCACGCGCCCGGGGACAGGCCGGTCTCCGCGCGGAAGTGCCGGGAGAACGTGCGCACGCTCATCGACGCGCGCGCCGCCAGGGTGGCCAGCTCCAGCGGCTCGTGCAGGCGGGTGAGCGCCCACTCGCGGGTCGGGCCGGTGCCGCCGGTGCCCGCCGAGGGCAGCGGGCGGTCGATGAACTGCGACTGCCCGCCGTCGCGGTGCGGTGGGACGACGCAGTGCCGGGCGGCGCGGTTGGCGGAGGCGCTGCCGTGGTCGGTGCGCACCACGTGCAGGCACAGGTCCACGCCCGCGCCCAGGCCCGCGGAGGTCAGCACGTCGCCCTCGTCGACGAACAGCACGTCCGGGTCGAGGTCCACGCGCGGGTAGAGGGCGCGGAACTGCTCCGCGTACCGCCAGTGGGTGGTGGCGCGGCGGCCGTCGAGCAGGCCCGCGGCGGCCAGCACGAACGCGCCGGTGCAGATCGACATGACCCGCGTGCCCGGCCTGATCAGGGCGAGCGCGTCGGCCAGCGGCCCGTCGAGGACCCCCCGGTGGCGCGGACCCGGGGCCATCGTGCCGGGCACGACCACGGTGTCGGCGGTGGCCAGCGCCTCCGGGCCGTGCTCGAGCAGCGCCCGGTACCCGGTGTTCATCCGCACCGGTTCCCGGTCGACGCCGCACACCACCACGTCGTAGAGCGGCTCCCGGTCCGGGCCTGCCGCCGAGCGCATGATCTGCGGGGGGATGGCCAGGTCGTAGCCCACGGCCTCGTCAACAGCCAGGACGGCCACCCGGTGCGTCATGGCCGAATCCTTCCACATGTTGGCACTCAGGCCACTTCCGGTGAACCGCCGCAACCCACAACCTGTTCTGCGTGACAAGACTCGACGACGCCCCCGTCCGCGCCCGCCGCCCGCACCGGGCCTGGTCCGTGGCCGCGGTGGCCTTCGTGGCACTGGTCGGCGCCGCGGGCTTCCGCGCCGCCCCGAGCGTGCTCATCACCCCGCTGCACGACGAGTTCGGCTGGTCGACCGGCACCATCTCCGCGGCGGTGTCGATCAACCTGGTGCTCTACGGCGTCATCTCCCCGTTCGCCGCGGCGCTGATGGAGAAGCTCGGCATGCGCCGGGTGGTCACCGGGGCGCTGCTGCTGGTCGCCGCGGGCAGCGGCCTGACGGTGTTCATGACCGCGAGCTGGCAACTGCTGCTGCTCTGGGGCGTGTGCGTCGGCGTCGGCACCGGGTCGATGGCGCTGACGTTCGTCGCCACCGTCACCTCCCGCTGGTTCGTCAGGCACCAGGGCCTGGTCAGCGGCGTGCTCACCGCGGCGGGCGCGGCGGGCCAGCTCGTCTTCCTGCCGGTAGTGGCCCTGCTCGCCCGCGACCACGGCTGGCGGCCCGCGTCGCTGGCGGTGTCGTTCGCGGCCCTGGCCGTCGTGCCGCTGGTCCTGCTCGCCCTGCGCGACCACCCGCGCGACGTCGGCACCACCGCCTACGGCGCCGACCCCGCGGCCCCTCCCACCACGCAGGCCCCCAACCCCGGCCACGCCGCCACCCGCGCGCTCCGAGTCCTGCGCGTGGCGGTGCGGAACCGGACGTTCTGGCTGCTCGCGGGCGGGTTCGCCATCTGCGGCGCCTCCACCAACGGCCTCATCGGCACCCACTTCGTGCCCGCCGCGCACGACCACGGGATGCCCGCCACCACCGCCGCCTCCCTGCTGGCCCTGGTCGGCCTGTTCGACGTCGCGGGCACCATCGCCTCCGGCTGGCTCACCGACAAGGTCGACCCCCGCCTGCTCCTCGGCGCCTACTACAGCCTGCGCGGCGCCTCCCTGCTCGTGCTGCCGCACCTGTTCGCCGCCACCACCGAACCGCCGATGTGGGGGTTCGTCGTCTTCTACGGCCTGGACTGGGTGGCCACGGTCCCGCCCACGGTCGCCCTGTGCCGCCGGGTGTTCGGCGCCGACGGCCCGATCGTCTTCGGCTGGGTCTTCGCCTCCCACCAGGTGGGCGCCGCCCTCGCCGCCACCGGAGCGGGCCTGATCCGCGACCACCACGGCGGCTACGACCCCGCCTGGTACATCGCGGGCGGCCTGTGCGCGCTGGCCGCCGTCATGTCCCTGCGGATCACGTCACAGCGACAACCCGCAGGGGCGCCGGGGGCCGCCTAACATCTACGCTGCGCCCATGGATCGCCAGCAGGAATTCGTCCTCCGCACCCTCGAGGAACGCGACATCCGGTTCGTCCGCCTGTGGTTCACCGACGTGCTGGGCTTCCTCAAGTCGGTGGCGGTCGCGCCCGCCGAACTCGAGGGCGCGTTCGCCGAGGGCATCGGCTTCGACGGTTCCGCGATCGAGGGCTTCTCCCGGGTGTACGAGTCGGACATGATCGCCAAGCCCGACCCGGCCACCTTCCAGGTCCTGCCCTGGGAGACCCCGGAGGGCGAGCCCTACTCCGCCCGCATGTTCTGCGACATCGCCATGCCGGACGGCTCCCCCTCCTGGGCCGACCCCCGGCACGTCCTGCGCCGCACCCTGTCGCGGGCCAGCGAGGCCGGGTTCACCTGCTACGTCCACCCGGAGATCGAGTTCTTCCTGCTCAAGAACCTCCCGGCCGACGGCAGCGAACCCGAACCGGCCGACAACGGCGGCTACTTCGACCAGGCCTCGCACGCCAGCGCCACCCACTTCCGCCGCCACGCCATCGAAACCCTGGAGGCGATGGGCATCTCGGTGGAGTTCAGCCACCACGAGAACGCCCCCGGCCAGCAGGAGATCGACCTGCGCTACGCCGACGCGCTGACCATGGCCGACAACGTCATGACGTTCCGGTACGTGGTCAAGGAGGTCGCGCTCACCCAGGGCGTGCACGCGTCGTTCATGCCCAAGCCGTTCTCCGACCAGCCGGGCTCGGGGATGCACACCCACGTCAGCCTGTTCGAGGGCGACCAGAACGCGTTCTACAACAACGAGGACCCGTACGAGCTGTCGGACACCGGCAAGGCGTTCATCGCGGGCCTGCTGCGGCACGCGCGGGAGATCTCGGCGATCACCAACCAGTGGGTGAACTCCTACAAGCGGCTGATCGTCGGCGGCGAGGCCCCCACGGCCGTGTGCTGGGGCCACGCGAACCGCTCCGCGCTGGTCCGCGTGCCGAACTACTCGCCGACCAAGTCCTCGTCGCGGCGGGTGGAGATCCGCTCCCTGGACTCGGCCTGCAACCCGTACCTGGCCTACTCGGTGATACTGGCCGCCGGGCTCAAGGGCGTCTCCGAGGGCTACACCCTCCCGCCCGCCGCCGAGGACGACGTGTGGTCGCTGTCGGACGCCGAGCGCCGCGCTGCCGGGTACGCGAACCTGCCGCAGAACCTGGGCGAGGCGCTCAACGAGATGGAGAACTCGGAGCTGCTGGCGGAAACGCTGGGGGAGCACGTGTTCGACTACTTCCTGCGGAACAAGCGCACCGAGTGGGACGCCTACCGGCGCAGCGTCACCCCCTACGAGCTGCGGTCCCTGCTGCCCGTGCTCTGAGGTCCGGGTGGCGCACCCAGAGGCCGGTCTCCTCGTGCGCGCCCCGGTCGACCTCGACCGGGGCGCGCACGCCGGGAACCAGGCACCGACCGCTGCGTGCGGGAACGCAGCATCGGTCCACCCCTCCCACTGCGCCACGGTCATGACCATCCCCGGACCGTGGCGCCGGCGGGTGCGGACCACGGAGTCCGGTGCAGCCCGTCGGTGGGGGAGGTCCAGCCCGCGAAGTCGACCGGTGCTCCGCCTCGGGGACGGCGCACCGGCGCGACCGCCAGGCTCCACCGCGCGGCCCGCGCCCACCAAGCCAGCCCCGGCCGGATCGCGGCCGAGACGACGCATGGGGTGCCCGGCTCGACGCCCACCGCGCACTCGCGGACCGAGGTGGTCGAGGGCGCCGTCGCAGCCCCCCGACAGCGCGGCCGGGTCGCCGTCGCAGCGCAGGGCGCCCGCCACCGCGTTCCGGCGCTCGGCGGTGACCCGGTCGTGCAGGATGAATCCCGGCCAACCGCCGCGCAGCGCCCCAACCGCCGCACCACCCGGGGCCAGGGTGCTCGCCGCCGGTCATGACCCCGGTCCGGGGCACGGGGCCGACCCCATGGGCCACCCGGCCCGGTGAGCTGTTCCACAGCCCGCTCCGCGCGACTTGTCCACAGCTCGGCCCACCCGCTTGACATCCGGCGCGCGCTGCGGCAGGCGACCAAGCCATCCCAAACCCCCACCCTCCCGGGGGATTCGGGTCCGTGGGGCCATTCTACCGGCGGGGGTGACAGGGGAGGGGTGGTGTTGATCTTCCTGTGGACAAGTCGTCGCTGGGGTCCACAGGTTTCCGGTTGCCCTTGACGGAGAGGAGCGATGCGCCACACAGGGCGAGGGGATCGGGAACGATGTGGCGTCCACCGGGGGAAACGCGGGATGGGGGGGACCGCAGGCAGTGCTGCGGAGAGTTCCGGCGCACCACCCACACGAGTTCCAACCATCGCGCCCGGGTGGGGGAAGCCATTAGGTTGGCCGGGTGGCAGACGTTGTCGGGACCCGGTCGTTGAGCGCCTGCACGGTTGTCGACTGTGCACGGTTGGGCGCGGCTCGGGTGGCCGCCCGGACGTTCCGGGAGCAGCACCCCGGGGCGCGCTTCGTCATCCTCCTCGTCGACGGCACCGCCCCGGACACCATCCCACCCGCCGAACTCGGGATCGGCGACGCCGAACTCGCCGCGCTGGCCACCGGGCACACCGCCGCGGAAGCGTGCGCGGCCCTGCGGCCCCGGCTGCTCGAGTGGCTGCTCGACGGCGAGGACGCGGTGCTGCACCTGGCACCCCAGGTCCGCGTGCACGCCCCCCTCACCCACGTCACCGACGCGCTCACCGACGCCGCCGTCGTCCTCGTGCCCAAGGCGCTGCGACCGCTGCCCGCCGACGGGCTCCAACCCGGGGCCGACGACCTGCTGGCCGCCGGGGTCTACGACGAGGGGTTCATCGCCGTCACCCACGGCGCGGAGCACTTCCTGCACGCCTGGGCCGAGGTCAGCCTGGCCACCCCGGCCCGCGCCGGGGTGTTCCTCGACGGGGCGCCCGCACTGGTCGACCACCGGGTCCTGCGCGACCCCGGCCTCAACCTCTCCCGCTGGAACGCCGCCCAACGCCCCCTCGGCCGCGACGCCGACGGCAACCTGACCGCGGGCGGCCTGCCGCTGCGGACCGTCGACTTCACCGGGTTCGACCCGCGCAAACCCTGGCTCCTGACCGCCGAGCACCGCGACCACCCGCGCGTCCTGCTCTCCGAACACCCCATCCTCAACCAGCTCTGCGCCGACTACTCCGAGGAAGCGGGCGAAGACCCGCCCACCCCCACGACCAAGTTCGGCAGCCTCGCCGACGGCACCGCGCTCCCGCCCTCGCTGCGCGCCGCCCACCGCGCCCAGAAACCACCCGCCGCCGGAGTCGACCCCGCCGGGTTCCTGCGCTGGGCCTGCGAGGCACCACCGAACCAACCCGACGCCACCCGGTGGGCGCTCTGCCTCTGGGAAGACGACCCCGACCTGCGCGAACGCTTCCCCGAACCGTTCGGCGCGGACGCGGGCGCCTACCGGGACTGGTGCGCCGCCGACGCCGTGACGACCGGGCGGATGCACCCGCGCGCCGTACCGGGGCAAGCCCCCGACGTCACCCTGATCGACCAGATCGGCGTGTCCGTCCTCGGCACCGGACCCCTTGCCGACCGGCTGCGACTGGCCGCCACCGCCTCCGGGCTGCCCATCTCCGACGAACCGGTCTACCCCGTGGTGCTCGCCTGCGCCGGGACCGCCGCCGTACCCCGGCAACGGCACGTCATCGCGGTCCGCGACGAGTACGGACCGGTGCCCGCCCGCGCCGACGAGCGCTGGCTGGTCTGGCCCGCCGCCGCCCCCGCGCCCGACGGGGTGGCCACGCACACCGTGCCGCTGCCCGTCCCCGACCGGGGCGCCCGCGACGAACCCGCCCGCGACGAGGCCAGGCACGACCTCGGCCTCGACACCGAACCCACCTTCGTCGGCCTCGCCGACCAGGCCGACGACCTGCTCGCCGCCTTCCGCGCCGCCTTCCCCACCCGCGACGACGTGCGGCTGCTCCTGCTCGTCCCCGACGCGCTGACCCGCACCGAGGCGGCCGAACGGCTGCGGCTGTTCGCCGCCCGCGAACCCCGGGTCCGGCTGATCACCAGGGAAAGCGCTTTCGCCACCGCCGTCGACGCCGCCACCTGGGCCGTCTCCGTCCACCAACCCGGCGACCCGCACGGCGCCCGGGTCAACCGGTGGCTCACCGACCTGTCCCTGCGCGGCGTCCCCCTCATCACCGTCGCGGGCGGGACCGGCGCCGAACTGCTCGGCGCCGACGGGTGCGTGGTGCTGCCCGTCGACGAGTTCGCCGCCGACACCATGGTCGCCGGGGCCGTGCGCGACCTGGCCGACGACCACGCCACCGCCGACAAGGTCGGCTCCGCCGCCCGCACCCACCTCACGGAGGCGCTGGCCCCCGCCGCGACCGGCGCGGCCGTGCGCAGACGGGTCGAACTGGCCTACCGCAGGTGGCGGGCGGGCCGGGCACTGGCCACCGCCACCGAGGACGACCCGCTGCGCGCCCTGCGGGCCGCCCGGCACGCCCTGCTGCGCAGGCCCGACGCCGACGTCGGCTACAAGATCCCGATGGCCCCGCAGATGCGCCGGGCCGTGCTCCGGGTCCTCTCCCACTACGACAACCACCTCACCTCGGTGATGGGCTCGCTCATCGACGGCATCGAGCGGACCGCGGTAGAGCTCTACGAACGGCAGGAACGGCTCGCCGCCCCCGGGGCGGGCACCGACGTAGACCTGCTGCGGGCCGACCTGGACCTGGTCGTCGAGCGCACCACCGCCATGGGCAGGCAGGTCACCACCGCCAACGAGGAGATCGCCCGCCTGCGCGGCGACGTCACCGGCGGCGCGCGGGCACTGGGGGAGCTGTCGTCGCGGGTCCGCGAAGTCGGGCAGCGGGCGGAGATCGCCCCGGCCGCCGGGGACGAGGTGCGCAGGCTGACCGAGGCGCTGGCGGCGAGCACCGCGCGCATGGACGCGCTCGAAGCCCGGCTCGCCGAACGCGAAACCGCCCAGGAGAGCAAGCTCGCCATGGGGGCCTGGTCGGCCGACCAGGCCCTGCGGGCGACCGACGCGCTGCGCAGAGTCGTTGTGCGCCAACAGGAACGCGCCAACCCGACCGACACCGCGAGTTCGCTCGTGCTGTGCGACGCGGGGCTGCTGCGGCTGCCCGCGCGCGACAGCGTCATGTCGGCGGTGCTGTCGAGCAACGGGGTGTGGGAACCCGAGGTCGCCGAGCTGGTCGACTCGCTGATCGAACCGGAGAGCGTGTTCCTCGACGTCGGCGCGTACGTCGGCTACCACGCCATCCGGGTGCTGAGCAGGCTCGGCACCAGCGGCACCGTGGTCGTCGTCGAGCCCGACCCGGACGCGCTGGAACTGTTGCGGCACAACGTGTCCGAGAACGTCGCCGAGTCGGTGGCCGAACGTCTGGGCGTGCTCGCCGCCGCCGGGTGGGACAGTCCCGCGACCCTGGTCGGGGTGCCCTCGGCGGGGGGCGGGTACGCCGTGTCGCCCCGGGACCCGAAAACAGTGACCACGGACACACCGGGTGAAGTTGCGGTTGCCGGGGTCCGGCTGGACCGCGAACTCGACGCGCTGGAGGCCGCCCGGGGGCAGCGGTTGTCGGTCGTCAAGGTCGACGTCCCCGGCCGCGGGCACCGGGCCCTCGGGGGCTTGGTGCGCCGGTTGCGCAAGGATCGGCCGCACGTGATCTTCGGTGTCGACGGGGCGTTGACCAGCGCTTTCGGTGACGACCCCGCCGTCGTGCTGCGGGAGTTCCGGACGTGGGGCTACGAGCTGGTGCGCCTGGGCGAGACCACCGCCGTGGGGGTGGACGAGGTGCTCGACGAGGTGCTCTCCGGGCAGGTGCGCACGGTGTGGCTCCGACCGGCCGCAAGCCGCTGACCAGCCGATTTGACTTTGAATTTCTACCTGCGTAACTTTCTCCATGTCGCACGGAGCGCCGGACAGGAAAGGCCACAGGGCCTGACCCGGACGGAGCCGGAAGACACCACCTGCTAGTCTGCTCCGGCAGGCCGACAGGGCCGGGACTTCCACCGGGTCGAGCGGATTTGACATCGCGAAACGGACCGGGTAACGTTCTGCGGCGTTGCGAGACACCGAAACCTACCGGGTAAGGACCAAGCGGTCCTCCACGGCCGGGCGCGGATCGAGCAAAACCTGACTTGCAATACCAGCCTCGGATGAAGCCGCGCCTGAACAGGGTCGGTTGAATCGGATGTGCGTGTGTTGTTTGAGAACTCAACAGTGTGCCGATTTAAGCCAGTAGAGCTTAATATCATGAAACCCTGTCAGGGGTTTCCTTTGAGATGAATTGATGCCAGTTTTGGTGTCTTTTTGTCAGGCTACAACACTCATTCATTATTGGAGAGTTTGATCCTGGCTCAGGACGAACGCTGGCGGCGTGCTTAACACATGCAAGTCGAGCGGTAAGGCCCTTCGGGGTACACGAGCGGCGAACGGGTGAGTAACACGTGGGTAATCTGCCCCGTACTCTGGGATAAGCCTTGGAAACGAGGTCTAATACCGGATATGACTCCACATCGCATGGTGTGGGGTGGAAAGTTCCGGCGGTACGGGATGAACCCGCGGCCTATCAGCTTGTTGGTGGGGTAGTGGCCTACCAAGGCGACGACGGGTAGCCGGCCTGAGAGGGTGACCGGCCACACTGGGACTGAGACACGGCCCAGACTCCTACGGGAGGCAGCAGTGGGGAATATTGCACAATGGGCGAAAGCCTGATGCAGCGACGCCGCGTGAGGGATGACGGCCTTCGGGTTGTAAACCTCTTTCAGCAGGGACGAAGGGCAACTGACGGTACCTGCAGAAGAAGCACCGGCTAACTACGTGCCAGCAGCCGCGGTAATACGTAGGGTGCGAGCGTTGTCCGGAATTATTGGGCGTAAAGAGCTCGTAGGCGGTTTGTCGCGTCGGCCGTGAAAACCTGGGGCTTAACCCTGGGCCTGCGGTCGATACGGGCAGACTTGAGTTCGGTAGGGGAGACTGGAATTCCTGGTGTAGCGGTGAAATGCGCAGATATCAGGAGGAACACCGGTGGCGAAGGCGGGTCTCTGGGCCGATACTGACGCTGAGGAGCGAAAGCGTGGGGAGCGAACAGGATTAGATACCCTGGTAGTCCACGCCGTAAACGGTGGGTGCTAGGTGTGGGGAACATTCCACGTTCTCCGTGCCGTAGCCAACGCATTAAGCACCCCGCCTGGGGAGTACGGCCGCAAGGCTAAAACTCAAAGGAATTGACGGGGGCCCGCACAAGCGGCGGAGCATGTGGATTAATTCGATGCAACGCGAAGAACCTTACCTGGGCTTGACATGCACTGGAAACCAGTAGAGATATTGGCCCCCTTGTGGCCGGTGTACAGGTGGTGCATGGCTGTCGTCAGCTCGTGTCGTGAGATGTTGGGTTAAGTCCCGCAACGAGCGCAACCCTCGTTCCATGTTGCCAGCACGTCATGGTGGGGACTCATGGGAGACTGCCGGGGTCAACTCGGAGGAAGGTGGGGATGACGTCAAGTCATCATGCCCCTTATGTCCAGGGCTTCACACATGCTACAATGGTCGGTACAGAGGGCTGCGAGACCGTGAGGTGGAGCGAATCCCTTAAAGCCGGTCTCAGTTCGGATCGGGGTCTGCAACTCGACCCCGTGAAGTCGGAGTCGCTAGTAATCGCAGATCAGCAACGCTGCGGTGAATACGTTCCCGGGCCTTGTACACACCGCCCGTCACGTCATGAAAGTCGGTAACACCCGAAGCCCATGGCCCAACAGTTCACTGAGGGAGTGGTCGAAGGTGGGACTGGCGATTGGGACGAAGTCGTAACAAGGTAGCCGTACCGGAAGGTGCGGCTGGATCACCTCCTTTCTAAGGAGCACCTGC
>NZ_AYXG01000153.1 GCF_000564855.1 Actinokineospora spheciospongiae | reverse complement strand
TTGGTGGGGTGGTCGGTTGCTGCGCCGGTGGGGTTCGGCGGGGCTGGTGGGCGGGTCAGCGGGTGCGTTGGGCTGGGGCGGTGAGGAGTTGCTGGTCGAGCATGCGCTCGATCTCCCCCGGTGGGCCCGCCTTGGCGAACAGCCAGCCCTGGGCGCTGTCGCAGCCGATTTCGCGGAGGCGGTCGGCTTGGGCGGAGTCCTCCACGCCCTCGGCGATGACCTGGTGGCCCAGGGCGTGGGAGAGGGAGACCAGGGTGGTGACGATGGTTTCGTCGCCGGGGTCGAGGGTGTGCGGGTTGCCGACGCCCTCCATGAACGAGCCCGCGAGCTTGATGGCGTGCACCGGCAGGTGGCGGAGGTAGGCGAGGTTGGAGTAGCCGGTGCCGAAGTCGTCGATGGCGATGCGGATGCCCAGGTCGGCCAGTTCGCGGAGGGTGCGCAGGGGGCCGCCGGTGGTGCCCATGATGGCGCTCTCGGTCAGTTCGAGCTGGATGCTCGACGGGGGGAGGCCCGCGGCGGCGATGATGGTGCTGACGTCGGCGACCAGGTCGGGTTCCTGGGTTTGGCGGGCGGCCAGGTTGACGCTGACCACCGGGGCGCGGTCGCCGTAGCGGTCGCGCCAGCGGCGGGCCTGGCCCGCGGCCTCGCGCAGGACCCAGCGGCCCAGGGCCACGATCAGGCCGGTTTCCTCGGCCAGGCCGATGAAGCGGTCCGGGCCGAGCCTGCCGAACTCCGGGTGCGCCCAGCGGACCAGGGCCTCCACCCCGGTCATGGCGCCGTCGCTGAGCCGGACGATCGGCTGGTAGTCGACGTAGAACTCCTCGCTCTCCACGGCGGCGGGCATGCGGGCGGAGAGGGTGAAGCGGGCGACCTCGCGGGCGTTGCGCTCCGGGTCGTAGGCGACCCAGCGGTTCTTCCCATCCGCTTTCGCCCAGTACAGGGTCACGTCGGCGTCGCGCATGGTCTCAGCGGGGGTGGCGTCGGCGACGGCCCGCTCGACCAGGCCGATGGAGGCGGAGACGACGAGCCGGTGGCCGCCGATGGGGATCGGTTCGGCCAGGGCGCGCAGGATGCGGCCCGCGAGGGCCTCCAGGTTCGCGCGGGTGCTGTTCTCCACCAGGACCACGAACTCGTCGCCGCCCATCCTGGCGACCATGCGGTCCTCGGCGCTGACCAGGTGGTCGAGCCGGGCGGCGATGGCGACCAGCAGCTCGTCGCCGATGTCGTGGCCCAGGCTGTCGTTGATGACCTTGAAGCCGTCGAGGTCGAGGTAGCACAGGCCGACGCGGTGGTCGTCGCCGCGGGCGAAGGCGGTGGCGAGCCGCTCGGCGAACAGGGCGCGGTTGGCCAGGCCGGTCAGCGGGTCGTGGTCGGCCTGGTGGCGCAGGCGCTGCTGGAGCTGGTGGCGCTCGGTGACGTCCTCGGCCATGGCGACCAGGAACTGCGGGACACCCACCTCGTCGCGCACCAGGCTGACCGACAGGTCGGTGCGCAGCGGGCTGCCGTCGGCGCGGCGCAGCAGCCGCTCGCCGCGGAAGTGGTCGCGCTCGCCGCTGCGCAGCGCGTCCAGGGAGTTGACCGCCTCCGGGTCCTCGTCGGGGTGGCGCAGCTCGGTGACCGGCATGTGGCGGAGCTGGGAGACCCGGTAGCCGAGCATGTCGGCCAGGGCGGCGTTGGCCTCGATCACGTGGCCGTCGGCGTCGCTGATGCAGATGCCGACCGCGGCCTGGGTGAACATGGCCCGGAAGCGGGCCTCGCTGGCCAGCAGCGCCGACTCCGCGCCGCGGCGGGCGTCCAGTGCGGCCCGGCGGATGGCCTCCTGGTCGCGGAAGATGCGGTCCTGCATGGCGGTGGTGAACCCGGCGGCGAAGGCGCCCTGGACCGCGGGCACCCGGCGGGCGGCGGTCGGGTCGCCCTCGGCGCCGACGGCGCGCAGCAGGTCCTCGCCGATCAGCCGCACGGAGGCGGCCAGCGTGCGGGCGGCGGCGAACCGCAGCTCGACCACCGCGACCCCGACCCGTTCCACCGGTTCCGGCGCGAACCGCTCGGTGCGCACGGCCTCGGCCAGCACCTCGGTGTACTCGCGCACCCGGGCGACCAGGGTGCGCTGGTCCATGCCCGCGTAACCGGTCTCGGCGAGCGCGGCCGCCCACACCTCGGCGAACGCCGAGACCCCGTCCCGTTCCGTCCCGTCCGGCACCGTGCTGCCCACCACCACTCCCTCCGCGGTCCGTCGAAGAGTTTCGCCTGTACAACGGCGGGTGGCCAGCCCGGATGCGGGATTCGCAGGTCGTTTCGCCGCTGCTCACCCACCGCGTTCAGCCGATCACATGGCGGAGTCGAGGGTAGGTGATCTTGTGGGGAGTTTTCCAGTGCGACACCGCACGTCAATGCAGCTCCCCCTACTTTCCTGCATATTCAGTGATCAATTCACACAAAAGCGTGACAAGTGGGTGGTGAACCGATAACAATCGAGATCCGGGCAGCCACTCCCTGTACAGCTGTTCGTCTCGAGGGCATTCGGAAAGGACCTCCCCATGAAGTCCACCGCTCGCGGCACCAGACGCGGCTTGGCCGCCGCGCTCGCCGCATCAGCCGTCGCCATCGGTCTCTTCGTCGCCGTCCCGCAGGCGAACGCAGGCCAGGACGGCGACGAAGCCGACCGGACCACGAACCACACCATGGGCTCGCAGATCCGCGAGCACGAGGGCGTTGACACCCGGTCGGGCGATGCCGCCGACCCCGGTGTCCAGGCCACCCTGTCCGGGATCGACGTCGCCAGCTACCAGGGCAATGTGGACTGGAAGGCGCACTGGAACGCGGGCAAGCGGTTCGCCTACGTCAAGGCGACCGAGGGCCTGACCTACAAGAACCCGTACTTCTCCCAGCAGTACACCGGTTCCTACAACGTCGGCATGATCCGGGGCGCCTACCACTTCGCCCTGCCCAACGTGTCCTCCGGCGCGCAGCAGGCCAACTACTTCGCCTCCAGCGGCGGCGGCTGGTCGCGCGACGGCAAGACCCTGCCGGGGGTCGCGGACCTGGAGTACAACCCGTACGGCGCCACCTGCTACGGCCTGTCGCAGGCGTCGATGGCGGCCTGGATTCGCGACTTCGCCAACACCTACCGGGCGCGCACCGGCCGCGACGCGGTGTTCTACACCAGCACCAGTTGGTGGTCGCAGTGCGTCGGCAGCGCCCAGGCGTTCGCGGGCACCAACCCGCTGTGGGTCGCCCGCTACAGCTCCAGCGTGGGCACGCTGCCCTACAACTGGGGCGTGTGGACGTTCTGGCAGTACACCTCGTCGCCGTTGGACACGAACTACTTCAACGGGGCGATCGACCGGCTCCAGGCGATGGCCAACGGCTGATCCGCGACCCGGGGGCCGCGGGCGCGGCTCCCGGGTCCGGTAGCTTCCGCCGCGTGATGTGGGCCTTCGTGATCACCGGCGCGGTGTCGCTGCTCGCGGGCGCGGTCACCGGGGTCGTCGGGCTCCTGCGCCGCTCGCGCGGCGAGCGGCTGTGGCTGGCGGCGACGATCCTGTTGTCGGTGGGGTTGCTCGGGCTGGTGTCGGGCTGGCTGCTGGGCGAACCGAACCCCAACCGCGGCGAGGCGCTCAAGACCGGCGGCCTCGCCGCGGGCGCCGTGGTCGCGCTGTACGCGCTGTGGCTCAACGACCGCAAGCGGCGCACCGACGAGCAGCGACACGACGTCGAGCGCCTGCGCCAGGACCTGGAGTCCGAGCGCACCCGGCACGACCGCGAGCGCGTCGCCGACGAGCGCTTCGCCAGGGCCGTGGAACTGCTGGGCAACCCGGCCGGGCAGGTGCGGGTGGGTGCGCTGCACGTGCTGGCGGGCGTCGCGCGCAGCCGCCCCGAGTACACCCAGACCGTGCTCGACGTGTGCTGCGCCTACCTGCGCTGGCCGTTCGACCGGTCCGGCGCGGTGGACCTCGGCGAGCAGCAGGTGCGGCTGACCGCGCAGCGGGTGATCGCCGACCTGCTGCCCAGGACCGCCGACGAGACGCCGGGGACGCCGCACTACGACCTCAACCTGACCGGCGCCGACCTGCAGTACTTCGACATCTCCGAGCGCGTCGTCGGCGAGCTGACCCTGCGGCGCGCGAACCTGCACGAGTCGAACTCGCTGTGGAGCTGCCACGTGCACGGCGACGCCTGGTTCACCGCCGCGCGCAGCCACGGCATCCTGCACGCCGACGACGTGGTCTTCGAGCGCAAGGCGTGGTTCAGCGGCTTCACGGCCGACTCGCGCGTCCGGTTGGCCCGGGTCAGGTATCTGGGCCCGACGAAGTTCGACGGCGCGCGCTTCCCCGGAGCCCCCGGGATCGGCGAAGATTCCCCCGGTTGACGGGGAACCGGAACGCGCCGGGTCCCGTCCACCACTGTCGAGGAGTTCCGACCCCTGGGGGTGGCAGGTGGCGTTCTACGGCGACCCGGACGAGCTGGACCGGTTGGCGGGGCAGATCGAGCAGCGGGCCGAGGAGGTCCGCAAGCACGGCCGGGACATGGACACCCAGGCGCGGGGGATGCGGTGGAAGTCCATCGCCGCCGACCGCTGCCGGGAGACCATCGCCGCCGACCGCAAGAAGCTCGACGCCACCGCGGACAAGCTGGACGCCGCCGCCGCGGCGCTGCGGCAGCACGCGCAGCAGGTGCGCGAGCTGATCGCCGCGATCAAGCGGATCGGCGAGCAGGTCGTGAACTGGTTCAACGGGGCCATCGACCGGTTCAACCAGGCCGTGGAGAGCTTCAAGAACGCCGTGGCCGACGTGGCCCGCGGGGTGGGCGACGCGCTCGGCTTCGGTGGGGACTCCCCGCAGCCGCCCCGGCCGCCGTGGGAGGGCTGGAAGTACCAGCCGAACAGCCTGCCGCCGTTCGGCGACAAGCAGTGGCTCGACGTGGGCGAGTACATGCGGGCCCAGGGCGTGGCGTCCTAGTGCCCGCCGCCACCGACCAGCCGGTCACCGCCCCGCACCGGTTGGTGCTGACCGCGGCGGAGTACGCCTTCCTGGTCGCCGAGTCGGGGTTCGACCTGCCGCCGGAGTGGGCGCCCGCACCGGACATCACCACCGGGGCCGAGGCCGCGGCGCTGCTCGACCGGGGCATGCTGCGCGGCTCCGGCGACCTGACCACGGTGCACCCGTCGGTGGAGGCGAACCTGCGGGTGCTCGCCGCGCCGCGGATCATGATCGACACCACCGCCACCGTCGGCGCCCGCGGCTCGCGCAGCCTGCACGCGTTCAACGGCGCGCTCGGGGCGTCGCTGTTCCTGCTGCCGGAGGCGGCGGTGGAGCTGTCGCTGTTCGCCGCGGTCGACCTGGGCCGCGAGCTGGTGCGGGCGGTCCCGGCGTGGCAGGCGGGCGGGTTCGGGTCGCTGCTGGACGACCCCGTGACCGAGGCGCCGCTGCGCGGGAGCGTGCCGCTGGACGCGCTGCACGAACTCGGCATCGCCGACCTGATGCGCGAGGCCGACCCCGGCGCCGCCGCGCACGTCCTCGACGTGCTCAGGCTGCCGGAGGCGGAGGCGGCGTTCGCCCAGGAGGTCGTGCGCCGCACCGACGGCGTGCTGCGCTGCCTGGCGACCGCGGTGGTCCACGCGAGCAGCGACCGGCCCCAGGTGCGGTCGGCCCAGTTGACCTGGCTGCACAGCGACACCGGCTGGGTGGGCATCCGCCCGGCCGCGGTCGGCACGGACCGGCGGCTCGTCGAGCTGGCGCCGGTGGAGCGGGACGAGATCGGGGTCTGGCTGGCCCCCTACGTGGCGGAGGCACTGACATGACCGGCCCCGGAGTCACCAACCTGAACGTCGAGGGCGGCGCGGGCGGCAGCGACGCGGTCTACGAGGACCTCGCGGCCATGGGCGGGCTGACCGACGACGTCGCGGGCCAGACGCTGACGATCGCCATGACCAGCCACCGCTACCTCGCCGACGCCGACGTCGTCGCCTCCGGCATCCTCAACCCGGCCGGGCTGGTCCGGTTCGAGGGCGCGCTGCTCGGCGCGCTGGACGGCCCCAGCGGGCTCACCGCGACCTCGGCCGCCATCGGCCTGCGCGGACTGGCGCTGCAGGCGACGAACCAGGCCTACCAGCTCACCGACGACCTCAACGCCCAGGCGCTGGCGGCGGGCCGCTGGCTGGCCGGTGCGGCGATCGGCTCCACCGGCCTGCTCGGCACCGCCGCCGCGGCCGGGGGCACCGCCGCGGTGATCGCCGCCGACGTGCACCTCAACTACGACGGCGACTGGCAGCGCTGGCTGGTCGAGCACCCCGGCATGGTCGACACCCTGCTCGGGATGACCCCGGGCACGCTGAGCGCGATGGGCTTCCCGAGCACCCTGGGCTCGCTCACCGGCCTGATCGCCGACGCCTACCCCGACGGCGACGCGCAACTGCTGGACAAGGGCACCGCCACCGACCCGCGCGCCACCACCCCGCCCGGCGGCCTCGGCGACCTCATCGACGGCCTGGACTTCCGCAACTCGGAGAACTCCGACGTGCGCGGCGAGGGGTCCAACATCGACGTCAAGGCGGTGAAGGACGCGAACGGCAACATCACCGGCTACATCGTCGACGTTCCGGGCACCAACGTGTGGAACCTGCCCGGCGGCGACAAGGGCAGCGCGAACGACTTCGGCGTCAACGTCGACGGCATGGCGGGCAACGAGACGGTGCTGCAAAAGGGCATCGACCAGGCGCTGCAACGCGCGGGCGTCCCGGCCGACGCGCCGGTCATGCTGGTCGGGCACAGCCAGGGCGGCATCATCGCCGCCCGCGCCGCCAACGACTTCGTGACCAATGGCCAGTACAACGTCACGCACGTGATCACCGCGGGCTCACCGGTCGGCAACATCCCGGTCCCCGACAGCGTGCAGGTGCTGTCGCTGGAGAACAACGGCGACGTGGTCCCGCACCTCGACGCCCGCGACAACCCGGCCACGGACAACCGCACCACGGTCACCTTCGACAACCAGACCGGCACCGCGGGCGGCAACCACGCCATCAGCGGCCCCGACGGGCAGGACGCCAACTACGAGGCGGCGGCCCGCCAACTCGACGGCAGCACCGACCCGTCGGTCGTCCGCTTCCGCGACGGCCTGGGGAACTTCACCGGGGGAACCTCGGTGGACACGCACCAGTACAAGGTGGAACGCAAGCAGTGAAGAAGCGCGCGGCGTCGGTCCTGGCGGGTCTGCTGCTGGCGGCGGGCTGCACCGAATCCCAGCCCGCCGAGGTCCCGGCCGACTTCGAGGGCGCCGTGCGCGCCCTGCTCGCCGACGCCACCTTCGGCGCCCGCACCTGCGGTGCCGCGCTGGACGCCGACCCGGGCAGCAAGGTCTTCGCCTGGGCGGACGCCGCGCTGCCCGCCACCGGGGTCGACCGGCTGCGGGCGGCGGCGGTCGCGGCGGGCTGGCAGCCGCAGGTGACCGACCGCTACGCCCTCGCCCTCACCGGCCGGGACAACCGCAGGCTGGCGGTCACCCTGGACGGCGACCGGGCCACGGTCCGCGCCGAGTCGAACCGGTGCAGCACCCAACCCACCGAGGCCCTGCCCGACGACGCGTTCTCCCGCCCGGAGCCGACCGACGCGCAGCGGGCGGCGCTGACCGCGGTGTTCCCGCCCGCGCGGGACCTGGCCCTGCGGTTCGCCGCGGCCGCTGGGGTGGACCTGGACGCGGCGCTGTTCCCGGTCGATACGGACGAGCCGCCGCCCGCCTGGCTGACCACCTGCCAGGATGGCGACCGGTTCGGCCTGCGCCTGGCCGCCGACACCAGCACGACCCTGCCCGAGTCGACCGACGTCCCACCGGTGCACGAGCGACTGGTCGCCGCGGTCCGGGAGGGCTGGTCGGTCAAGCCCAAGCTGGCCGGGCAGCGCTCCTGGGTCGACGCGGAGCAGGTCATCGCGGGCCACCCGGTGACCGTGTCGTCGTTCCTGGACAAGCGGACGTCGACCTCCGGGCAGACCACCGTGCAGTTCGACGTGCGGGTGGCCATGGCCGACTGCGTCCCGCCCGGCTGAGCGTGCGGCCGATCACGGCCGTAGGCTGCGCAAACGTGCCCACGCTCGCTGATTACCCCCAGATCGCCGCAGGCAAGGTCCGCGAACTGCACGCGATCGACGACGACCACCTGCTGCTGGTCGCCTCGGACCGCATGTCCGCCTACGACTTCGTGCTGGAGTCGGAGATCCCGGACAAGGGTCGCGTCCTGACCGCGATGAGCGTCTTCTGGTTCGAACTGCTCGCCGACCTCGTCCCCAACCACCTGGTGGCCTGGGACGACGAGCGCATCCCGGCCGAGGTGCGCGGTCGCGCGCTGGTGGTGCGGCGGCTGGAGATGCTCCAGGTCGAAGCCGTCGCCCGCGGCTTCCTGGCGGGCTCGGGCACCCTGGACTACAACCGCACCGGGTCGGTCTGCGGCATCGCCCTGCCCCCCGGCCTGGTCGAGGGCTCCCGCCTCCCGGAACCCATCTTCACCCCCGCGACGAAGGCCCCGGTCGGCGAGCACGACGAGAACGTCGACTACGCCGCCGTGGTCGCCGAGATCGGCCCCGAGCTGGCCGCGGAGGTCCGCGCGCTGACCCTCGCGGTCTACGGCCGCGCCGCCGCGCACGCCGAGACCCGCGGGGTGATCCTGGCCGACACCAAGTTCGAGTTCGGCCTCCGCGACGGTCAGGTCGTCCTGGGCGACGAGGTGCTGACGCCGGACTCCTCGCGCTACTGGCCGGTCGACACCTGGGTGCCCGGCGCGGCCCAGCCCTCGTTCGACAAGCAGTACGTCCGCGACTGGCTGACCTCCCCCGAGTCGGGCTGGGACCGCGCCTCCGACACCCCGCCGCCCGCCCTGCCCGCCGAGGTCGTCGCGGCCACCCGGTCGCGCTACGTCCAGGCCTACGAGCAGGTCACCGGACGCGATTTCGCGGACTGGATCGCCTAGGTCACCGTCCGCGACACCTCGGGTACACCCCGGTGCGGTGTCCTGGGTGTCGTGACGGCCCGACTGCTGGTCTCCCTGTCCGGTGTCGACCCCCGGACCCTGTCCTCCTGCGCCGACCTCGCCGAAGCCCTCGACACCCGCGGCGTTCCGCTGACCCTGCTCGTCGCCCCCCGGCTGACCACCCCCGACACCCTCGCCTGGATTCGCACCCGCACCTCCGACGCGGTCCTGATGCACGGCTCCGACCACGCCGCCAACCCCGGCGTGGTGCGCCGGGGCCGCAGGCCGGAGTTCGCCGCCCTGCCCGCCCACGAGGCGGGCCTGCGGCTGACCGCGGCCATGGCCGCGATGGAACGGGCCGGTCTCACCGCCGACGGCTTCGCGGGCCCCCGCTGGCTGGCGTCCCCCGGCACCAGGACCGCGCTGCGCGCCCGGGGCTTCCGCCTGTGCGCGGACGCCCTGGCCGTCCACGACCTGCGCACCGGTGAGGCCCACCGCGCGAAGGTCCAGTCGCTGGGCCACCGGGACACCCCGGGCCGCCGGGAGAGCACGGAAACCCTCCGCTGCTTCGCCCTGGTCCTCGCCGCCGCCCGCACCACCCGCCGCCAGGCCACCCTCCGCCTGGCGGTGGCCGCCGCCGACCTCACCCGCCCCGGCCCCCGCCAGGCCGTCCTCGACGCGGTGGACGTCGCCCTCGGCAACAACGCCACCCCCGCCACCTACGCGGCGCTGGTCGCACCCCAGCCGATCAGGCGCTGATCACCTCCCGGCGCACGACGGAGCCCCGGTCCCCGAAGCACGGGACCGGGGCTCCGGGGTCGGGTCAGAAGGTGAGCTTCCAGGAGTTGATGAAGCCGGTGTCGCTGCTGTAGATGTCGCGGACCTGCAACTTCCAGGTGCCGTTGGCGGTCTCGCCCGCGGCGGCGGCGACCGTGTACGAGGCGATCACGTTGTCCGCCGAGTCGCTGCTGGAGGAGTTCTTGAGCCGGTAGGCGGTGCCGTCCGGGGCGATGAGGTCGATGACCAGGTCGCCGCGGTAGGTGTGGGTGATGTTGACGTCGGCCTTGAGGGTGGCCGGGGCGGTGCCTGCGACGCCCGTGGCGGTGATCGGGCTGGTCACGGCCGCGCCCGCGTCCGGGATCGGGACGTCGGTGGTGTTCTCGAACGACGGGCCGGTGCCGGTCGGGGCGCCCACGGCCTCCTTGGCGTCCACCCGGCCCTCGCCGAAGAAGTTGTTCTTCGCGGTGGTCCCGGCGCAGCGGGAGTCGGTGCAGGCGAGGTCGTCGGCCTGGGCGGCCAGCTTCGCCCGGAGCGCGGCCGGGGTGGCGGTGCGGTCGGCGGCGGCCAGCAGGGCGGCCACGCCCGCGACGTGCGGGGAGGCCATCGAGGTGCCCGACATGGCGCCGTACCCGCCGCCCGGGATGGTGGAGTAGACGTTGTCGCCCGGGGCGGCCGTGAAGACCTTGTCCGTGCCGTAGTTGGAGAACGAGGACTTGGTGTTCGACGAGGTGATCGAGGAGACGGCCACCACCGAGGGCAGCTCGGCGGGCAGGCTCAGACACGGGGTGGTGACCGGGCGGCTGACCGGGGTGGAGTCGTCCGGGCTGCTGGTGTCGGTGGTCTTGGCGGCCAGGTTGTAGTTCTGGTTGCCCGCGGCGGCCACGTTCAGCACGCCCTTGCCCTCGGCGTAGGCCACGGACCGCCGGACGCCCTCCAGGATCGCGGCCTGGTCGAGGTCGCTCGGGCAGTTGAACAGCCACGGGTCGACGTAGTAGCTGCTGTTGGTCACCTTGAAGCCCATGTCGCCGGAGAAGACGAAGGCGCAGATGGTGTTCTCCGCGTAGAACATCTGCGTCGTCGGCTCGGCGACGCGGACGGCGGCGATGGTGGTGGCCGGGGCGACGCCGACCATCCCCTTGCCGTTGCGGGCGGCGGCGACGGTGCCCGCGACGTGCGTGCCGTGGTCGCCGACCGGGCGCCAGGCCCCCGCCCGGGTGTCGAGCCTGCCGTAGGCGCAGGAGGCGGACTTGGCGGCGACGAAGTTGGCCTTGAGGTCGTAGTGCTGGTCGTCAACCCCGGTGTCGAGGATGCCGACGGTCACCGTCGGGGAACCGGGGTTGACCGCCCAGGCCTGGTCGGCGCCGATCTGGGTCATGTCGGCGCGGGCGGTCTCGGCGGCCGTGGGGGTGCTCTGGGCGGGCGCGGCGGGGATGGCCGGGTTGGCTGCGGCGGCGGGCACGTCGGTCGTCCGGGTGGCGCCGACCTGCTGGACCCCGGTCACCGCACGCATCCTGGGCGCGAAGTCGGCGGCGGCCGAGTGCGCCACGACGACGCCGATCGCGTCGTAGGAGGCGTAGACCGTGCCGCCATTGGCGCCCACGGCGGTCTTGGCGCCGCCGGTGTTGTTCGGGGCGGTGATCACCAGGTAGGAGCGCAGTCCCGCCGCGGCGGCGTTCGCCGTGGCAGGACTGGTCGGGGCGGCGACCGCAGGTGTCGCGGGCACGGCGATCAGTCCGACCCCGAGCGCGACGGCGGTGGCCGCGCGGCGGAGCCGGGAGTGGGAACGCAGGAACACGATGTCCTCCGGACGACTCTGGGGGCGTTCCCGGGCCGGGCAGCCCGGGGCAGGGCGCCCCGTCACACCAGCAGACGGCGGCACGGGCCGCGCGGGACGCCCGGGATCGGAAAAACCCCCGGATTCACCCGACCCGGTGGATCAGACCGCCGTGGTCTCCCGCGGTGCCAGCACCTTCACCTCGGCGCCCTCGGGGGCCAGGCCCGCGAACCGGTGGTGCGACATGTCGATCCCGGCCCGGCTGAGGGTCTGCTCGTGGATGGGCACCGCGACCCGGGGCGCGACGGCGCGGAAGAACTCGACCGCGTCGCCGAGCTTCAACCAGGGGGCGCCGGTGGGCAGGCCGAGGACGTCGACCGGCCGGTCGGGCACGAAGAACGAGTCGCCCGGGTGGTAGAACGCGCCGCCGTCGACCAGGTAGCCCAGGTTCGGCGGGACCTCGACCTCCGGGTGGATCTCGGCGTGCGCACCGCCGACGACGTCGACCCGCGCCCCGCCCAGCTCCAGCCCGTCACCGGGGCGCACGGTGCGCCCGGTCAGCCCGGACTTGGCGGCCTCGGTGGCGGAAGCGGCGTCGAGGACCAGCTCCGCGTGCGGGTTGGCCGCCATCAGCTCGGCCAGCCGGGGGCCGTCGAGGTGGTCGGCGTGCATGTGGGTGACCAGCACGGCGTCGAGGTCGCGCAGGTCTTCGAAACCGGAGGAGAACGCCCCGGGGTCGATGAGCAGCGCCGCCGAACCGGTCTCCAGCAGCACACACGAGTGCCCGAAGTGCGTCACCTTCACACCGGTCATGGTATCGCCACCCGGGCTTACCGCTGGGTAGCTTGGAGGCATGACCAGCGTGCAGTCGAAGCAGACCACTTTCGAGTCGCTCAACCCGGCCACGGACGAGGTGGTGGGCACCCACCCGGTCCACACGGCCGAGGAGGTGCGGGCCGCCGTGCGCCGCGCCGAGACCGCCGCCGCGTGGTGGGAGTCGCTGGGCTTCGCGGGCCGGGCCGAGCGGTTGCAGCGCTGGAAGGGCACCATGACCCGGCGCGCGGCGCAGCTCGCGGACGTGGTGCACGCCGAGACCGGCAAGCCGCACGCGGACGCGATGCTGGAGATCATCCTCGCCATCGACCACACGGCGTGGGCGGCGAAGAACGCCAAGAAGGTGCTCGGCCCGCACCGCCGCTCACCCGGCCTGCTCATGTCGAACCAGGCGGCGTCGGTGGAGTACCACCCGCTGGGCGTCGTCGGGGTGATCGGGCCGTGGAACTACCCGGTGTTCACGCCGATGGGGTCGATCGCGTACGCGCTGGCCGCGGGCAACGCCGTGGTGTTCAAGCCCAGCGAGTACACCCCCGGTGTGGGTGAGTGGCTGGTGCGCACGTTCGCCGAGGCGGTGCCGGAGCAGCCGGTGCTGCAACTGGTCACCGGCTACGGCGAGACCGGCGCGGCGCTGTGCCGGGCGGGGGTCGCGAAGATCGCCTTCACCGGCTCGCCCGCCACCGGCCGCAAGATCATGGCCGCCTGCGCGGAGACGCTGACCCCGGTGCTGATCGAGGCGGGCGGCAAGGACGCCATGCTGGTCGACGCGGACGCCGACGTCGACGCCGCCGCCGACGGCGCGGTCTGGGGCGGGATGTCCAACGCGGGCCAGACCTGCACCGGCATCGAGCGCGTCTACGTGCACGAGAAGGTCTACGACCGGTTCGTCGCCGCGGTCACCGAGAAGGCGGGCGCGGTCCGCCCCGGCTACGACGACTCGGCCGCCATCGGCCCGATCACCATGCCCGCGCAGCTCGCCATCATCCGCCGCCACATCACCGAGGCGCTGGCGGCCGGTGGGCGGGCCGTGGTCGGCGGCGCCGACTCGGTGGGCGACAAGTACGTGCAGCCCACGGTGCTGGTGGACGTGCCGGAGGACGCGTCGGCGGTCCGCGAGGAGACCTTCGGGCCGACGCTGACCATCGCCAAGGTCCGGGACATGGACGAGGCGGTGGCCAAGGCCAACGACTCCAAGTACGGCCTGGGCGGTTCGGTGTTCGCCAAGGCGCGGGGCATGGAGCTGGCCAGGAAGCTGCGCAGCGGGATGACCTCGGTCAACTCGGTGATCAGCTTCGCCGGGGTGCCGTCGCTGCCGTTCGGCGGCAGCGGCGACTCCGGCTTCGGCCGCATCCACGGCCCGGAGGGGCTGCGCGAGTTCGGCCGGGCCAAGGCCATCACCCGGCAGCGGTTCACCGCACCGCTGACGCTGACCTCGTTCGCCCGGGGCGCCAAGGTCGACGCCCAGGTGGCGAAGCTGATCACGCTCCTGCACGGCAGGCGCCGCTGACGGCCGTTTCCGACGGAAACACCACGCGTCGGCTTGTTCCGGCGGGAACAAGCGGAAGGCCCCCGACCTGGTCCAGGTCGGGGGCCTTCCGCTTGGCTGATCAGCCGAACAGGGCGGGCAGGGTGCCCTCCCAGGCCTCGCGGAGCTCGGGCAGCGGGATGGTGGCGATGTCCTGCAACTCCAGCGCGTCCGACTCGGGGTCGACCACCCCGGTGCGGCGGACCGGCAGGCCCCTGGCGACGCACATCTCGGTGAACCGCAGCTCCTCCGAGCGCGGCACCGCCACCAGGACGCGGCCCGCGGACTCGCTGAAAAGCTGCACGAACGGGTCCTGGTCCTGGTCGAGGAAGACGCGGGCGCCGACCTCGCCGATCAGGCACGCCTCGACCAGGGTCTGCGCCAGTCCGCCGTCGGACAGGTCGTGCGCGGCGGAGACCATGCCGTCGCGGGAACCCGCGAGCAGCACGTCGGCCAGCACCTTCTCCCGGGCCAGGTCGACCTTCGGCGGGGTGCCGCCGAGGTGGCCGTGCACCTCGTGCGCCCACTCGGAGCCGCCGAACTCGTCGCGGGTGTCGCCGAGCAGCAGCAGCGTCTCGCCCGCCTCGGCGCCGATCCCGGTGGGGATGCGGCGGCGGACGTCGTCGATGACGCCGAGGACGCCGACCACCGGGGTGGGCAGGATCGCCGTGGTGCCGGTCTGGTTGTAGAAGCTGACGTTGCCGCCGGTGACCGGGATGCCCAGTTCCTTGCAGCCCTCGGCCAGCCCGCGCACCGCCTGCTCGAACTGCCACATGACCGCCGGGTCCTCCGGCGAGCCGAAGTTGAGGCAGTTGGTGACCGCGAGCGGGGTGGCGCCGGAGACGGCGACGTTGCGGTACGCCTCGGCCAGCGCGAGCTGGGTGCCGGTGTACGGGTCGAGCTTGACGAACCGGCCGTTGCAGTCGGTGGCCAGGGCGACGCCGCGCCCGGTCTCCTCGTCGACCCGGATCATGCCGGAGTCCGACGGCTGGGCGAGCACGGTGCCGCCGCGCACGTAGCGGTCGTACTGCTCGGTGACCCAGCGCCGCGAGGCCAGGTTCGGCGAGGCGGCCATCCGCAGCACCAGCGCGCGCAGCTCGTCCGGTGTGGACGGTCGGGGCAGCTTCTCCGGGCCGTCGGCGACCAGCGCGTCCTGGTCGGCGGGGCGGGCGATGGGCCGGGAGTACATCGGGCCCTCGTGCGCCACCGTGCGCGGCGGCACGTCGACGACGGTCTCCCCGTGCCAGGTGATGACCAGGTTGTCGCCGTCGGTGACCTCACCGATCTCGGTGGCGATCACGTCCCACTTGGCGCACACGCGCATGAACGCGTCCACATCGGACGGTTTGACCACCGCGCACATCCGCTCCTGCGACTCGCTGGAGAGGACCTCGGCCGGGGTCATGCCGGTGGCGCGCAGCGGCACCTTCTCCAACTGCACCACCATTCCGCCGTCACCCGCGCTGGCCAGCTCGCTGGTCGCGCAGGACAGCCCGGCGCCGCCGAGGTCCTGGATGCCGACCACGATGCCCTCGCGGAACAGCTCCAGGCAGCACTCGATGAGCACCTTCTCGGTGAACGGGTCGCCGACCTGCACGGCGGGCAGCTTCTTGCGACCGGTGCCGCCCTCGTCGCCGGAGAAGGTCTCGCTCGCCAGCACGGACACGCCGCCGATGCCGTCGAGGCCGGTGCGGGCGCCGAACAGGATCACCTTGTTGCCGGTGCCGGTGGCGTGCGCCAGGTGCAGGTCCTCGGCGCGCATCGCGCCGACGCACAGCGCGTTGACCAGCGGGTTGCCCTGGTAGGAGCTGTCGAACACGACCTCGCCGCCGATGTTGGGCAGGCCGAGGGAGTTGCCGTAGCCGCCGACGCCCGCGACGATCCCGGGCAGCACCCGCCGGGTGTCGGGGTGGTCCGGGGCGCCGAAGCGCAGCGGGTCCATCACCGCCAGCGGGCGGGCGCCCATCGCCATGATGTCGCGCACGATGCCGCCGACGCCGGTCGCCGCGCCCTGGTAGGGCTCGACGTAGGACGGGTGGTTGTGCGACTCCAGCTTGAAGGTGACCGCCCAGCCGTCGCCGATGTCGACCACCCCGGCGTTCTCGCCGATGCCCGCGAGCATCTTGGCCTGCATCTCCGGCGTGGTGTTCGCCGACCAGTGCCGCCAGTGCACCTTGGAGGACTTGTAGGAGCAGTGCTCGCTCCACATCACCGAGTACATGGCCAGCTCGGCGTCGGTGGGGCGGCGGCCCAGGATCTCGCGGACGCGGGCGTACTCGTCGTCCTTGAGGCCCAGCTCGCGGTAGGGCTGCTCCTGGTCGGGGGTGTTCTTGGCGTTGTCGACCGTGTCGATCATGAGGCCACCACACTGTCGAGGGCGGACAGGAACATGCCGAGGCCGTCGTCGGACGGGCCGGTCAGCGCGTCGATGGCGTGCTCGGGGTGCGGCATCAGGCCGACGATCCGCCCGGTCTTGTCGCTGATCCCGGCGATGGCGCCGAGCGAGCCGTTGGGGTCGTCGCCGAGGTAGCGGAACACCACCCGGCCCTCGCCCTCCAGCTCGTCCACAGTGGACCGGGGAGCGGCGAACCGGCCGTCCTGGTTCTTCAACGGGATGATGATCTCCGCGCCCGGCTCGTACCGCGAGGTCCAGGCGGTGGTGTTGTTCTCCACCTTGAGCCACTGGTCCTTGCAGACGAAGTGCAGCCCGGCGTTGCGCAGCAGCGCGCCCGGCAGCAGGCCCGCCTCGCACAGCACCTGGAAGCCGTTGCAGATGCCCAGCACCGGCATCCCCCCGCGAGCGGCGTCGATCACCTCACCCATGACGGGGGCGAACCGGGCGATGGCACCGGCGCGCAGGTAGTCGCCGTAGGAGAAGCCGCCGGGCAGCACCACCGCGTCGACACCGCGCAGGTCGGCGTCGCCGTGCCACAGCGGCACCGCCTCGGCGCCGCTCGCGGCGATCGCGCGCAGCGTGTCGGTGTCGTCGAGGGTGCCGGGGAAGGTGACCGCCCCGACCCTCACGACTGCACCCGCCGGACCACGAAGTCCTCCACGACGGGGTTGGACAGGAAGCCCTCGGCGATCTTCGCCAGCGTGGCGTCGTCGACCGAGTCGTCGACCTCCAGCTCGAAGTGCTTCCCCTGACGGACATCGGACACGCCGTCGAACCCCAGGCGGGGCAGCGCGCGCGCGACGGCTTGTCCCTGGGGGTCGAGGATCTCCGGCTTGGGCATGACGTCGACGACGACTCGGGGCACGGCTGGCTGCTCCTGAATTTCGCGGGGCCGGTACCGCAGAAGCGTACCTGACCTGGGGGTTCACTCTTCCGACCCGGCCGCCCGACGGTGACGCGCACCACCGACACCCTGCTGGGACAACACCAGTGAACGCCCGCTCAGCACCCGGGCGCCACCTCCCGCGCCCGACATCACTCGAACGTGCGTTCGATGTTCGCTGCCGGCGAGAAGACTGGCGTGCCCGCCGGTGCCCGGGACAGGGTGAGGGCATGCGACTCCTTGTTCTGGGTGGGACGCGGTTCCTCGGCCGCGCGGTGGCGGCCGAGGCGGTGACGCGCGGGCACGAGGTCGTGTGCGCTGCCCGCGGGCTGGCCGGGGACGTGCCCCCCGGGGCCCGGCTGGTGAAGGTGGACCGGGACGCCCCGGACGGGCTGGCCCCGCTGGCGGGCGAGCGGTTCGACGCCGTCGTCGACGTCGCGCCGATCTCCTACGACTGGGTGAGCCGGGCGCTGGAGGCGCTGGCCGACCGGGTCGGGCACTGGTCGTTCGTGTCCTCGGTCAGCGCGTACGCGGACTTCGGCGTCCCGCCGACCGGGGTGGGCGACCCGCTGCTGCCCCCGCGCGCCGAGCACGGCAGCCGCGACACCCTCGGCGACGACCCGGACCGGTACGGCTCGATCAAGGTGGCCAGCGAGAACGCGGTGCTGCGGGCGGCCGGGGCGGACCGGTCGTTCGTGGTGCGCGCCGGGTTGATCACCGGGCCGGGCGACGAGTCCGACCGGTTCGGCCACTGGCCCGCGCGGCTGGCCCGCGGCGGCCGGGTGGTGGTGCCCGACACCGACCTGCGGACCCAGTACGTGGACGTGCGCGACCTCGCGGCCTGGATCGTCGACGCCGGGGAGAAGGGCACCACCGGGGTGTACGACGGCATCGGGCCCTCCGGCGCGCTGCTCGACCTGCTGTCCGACGTCGCCGAGGCGGTGGGCGGCGACGTGGAGTTCGTCCGGGTGCCCGAGGAGCGGCTGGCCGAGCTGCGGGTCGCGCCGTGGGGCGGGCCGCGCTCGCTGCCGCTGTGGCTGCCCGCCACGCACCGGTACATGACCGCCCGCGACGCCGGGCCTGCGCTGGCCGCCGGGTTGACACCGCGGGCGCTGGTGGACGCGGTGGCGGGCGCCCTGGACCGGGAGCGGGAACTGGGCCTCGACCGGGAGCGCAAGGCCGGGCTGTCCCGGGCGGAAGAGGAGGAGGTCCTGGCCGCGCTGGGCGGGTCCGCGGGGGAGTGAGGCTGTCCCCCGGCGCCGGGAAGGGGCAGGATCAGGGGTGATGTCCCCGGTGGCGAGGAGGCCGACGTGGCGGTTCGGGAATCGTTCGACTACGTCGTCGTGGGGGCGGGGAGCGCGGGCTGCGTGCTCGCGGCCCGGCTGAGCGAGGACCCCGGCACCTCGGTGCTGCTGCTGGAGGCGGGCGGGCCGGACGACGCCGACGAGCTGCACATCCCGGCCGCGTTCTCGTCGCTGTTCAAGACCAGGTGGGACTGGAACTACGAGACCGTCGAGCAGAAGCACCTGGGCGGGCGCTCGGCGTACTGGCCGCGCGGCAAGACCCTCGGCGGCTGCTCGTCGATGAACGCGATGATCTACATCCGGGGCAACCGGGCCGACTACGACACCTGGCGCGACGCGCACGGCGCCACCGGCTGGGGCCACGACGACGTGCTGCCGTACTTCACCAGGGCCGAGCGCAACACCCGGCTCGGCGGCCCGCTGCACGGCACCGACGGCCCGCTGCACGTGGAGGACCGCCGCTACACCCACGAGCTGACCACCGCCTGGGTGGAGGCCGCGGTCGCCTCCGGGCTCAAGCGCAACGACGACTTCAACGGCGCCGAGCAGGAGGGCGTGGGCCTCTACCAGGTCACCTGCCACCGGGGCCGCCGCTGGTCGACCGCCGACGCGTACCTGCGGCCCGCGCTGGGGCGCAAGAACCTGACCGTGCGCACCGGCGCGCTGAGCACCCGCGTGGTCCTCGACGGCGGCCGCGCGGTCGGCGTCGAATACCTCAGCGGTGGGCAGACGTCGGTGGTGCGCGCCGAGCGGGAGGTGCTGCTCTCCGGCGGGGCGGTCAACTCCCCGCAGTTGCTGATGCTCTCCGGCATCGGGCCCGCCGAGCACCTGCGCGAACTGGGCATCGACGTGGCGGTGTCGCTGCCGGGCGTCGGGGAGAACCTGCACGACCACCCGGCGTCCCCGGTCATCTGGACCACCAGGGGCACCAGCGACATGACCGACTTCGTCACCCCCGGCAGGCTCCTGCAGTGGCAGGCCCTCGGCCGCGGCCCGCTGTCGTCCAACATCGGCGAGGGCGGCGGCTTCGTGCGCACCCGCGACGGCCTCGACGCCCCGGACATGCAGTTCCACGTGGCGCCGACCATGTTCTACGACAACGGCATGCGCGAGCCCACGGCCAAGGGCTTCACCTCCGCCACCACCCTGGTCGCCCCGAAGAGCCGGGGCACCCTGCGGCTGCGGTCGGCCGACCCGCGCTGGCGCCCGCTGATCGACCCGGCCTACTACGCCGACCCGGCGGACCTGGAGGCGACCATCGCCGCCACCCGCATGCTGCGGGACATCGCCCGGCAGCCGAGCATCGGCCGCTACCTGGTCTCCCCGTTCCTGCCCGACCGGGCGGACGACCTGTCCGACTCGGAGCTGGCCGACCACATCCGCACCTGGACGCAGACCCTGTACCACCCGGTCGGCACCTGCTCGATGGGCACCGGCGAGACCGCGGTCGTCGACCCGGCCCTGCGGGTCAACGGCGTCGAGGGCCTGCGCGTGGTCGACGCCTCGGTCTTCCCGCTCATCCCGCGCGGCAACACCAACGCCCCGACGATCATGCTGGCGGAGAAGGCGGCCGACCTGATCCGGTCCTGACCGCTCAGCCCCACTCGTCAACGGCGACCGGGTCGCCGACCGCCACCGCGCCCGGCGCCAGCACGGCGAGCTTGGCGCCGAAGCTGACCCGGTTGTCGAACTCCGGTTCGCGGCGGTAGGCGGCCAGGGTGCGCACGGGCTCCGGCCCGGACCGGACCCCGGTGCGCTGGTCGACGGTGGGCACCGCGCAGCGGATCGCCCTGGTCGAGTAGCCCAGGGTGGCGCTGCCCACGCGCAGGCGGCGCACCCGGTCCTCGGTGTGCGGTTCGGCCCAGCCGGTGACGACGACGTTGGGGCGGAAGCGGTCCATCGGCACCGGGGCGGCGCCGGTGGCCGCGATCCGCCCGTTCAGCGAGTCCAAAGAGGACTCCGAGGTGAGCAGCAGGGCGTGCGCGTCGCCGAAGCCGACCTTGCCCGGGTGCAGCCCCCAGCCGTCGCGGTCGTGCTCCGGGGTGACCCGGACCAGCCGCACCGCGGCACCGAGCACCTCCGAGCACCACTCGGCCGCCCGCTCACCCTGGTCGACGCCTTCACCGAACCAGTGCCCGAAGAGGCTGACCGCCCGGCGCGGCCCGTCGGGGGTGATCTCGATCTCCACGTCGGTGCCGCCCGCGGCCAGCCGCAGGCCACCGGGCACCGGGGCGGGGCGCACCGCGGCCATCGCCGGGTGGGTCCGCTGGCTCAAGAAAACACCGTCATCAGCCGATACCACCATCAGCAACCGGTCGTCGAGCAGACCGGTCCCGGTCACCTCGGCCTCGTCGAGCGCGATCCCGGCGAAGCCCTTGACCGGGTAGTACACCAGTGCGGAAACCGTTGCCACCTCGCCAAACTACCGCGACGTGGGAGAATGGGTACCGCGAACGCGAGGGGAGGCACCCGTGCGCGCCAGGCCGGTCCTGCTTGCGGCGGCGGCCGCCGCGCTGACGGCGGCCTGCACCACCACGGTCGAGGGCGACCCCACCATGTCGGGCATCACACCCACCTCGGCCGCCCCCACCCCCACGGCCAAGGTCGTCACCCTCCTCCCCAAGCGCCTCGGCGAACCGGCGGGCATCCGCGACGACGCCCTGGGCCTGATGGTCTCCTTCCAGTTCGACAAGATCCAGGTCGACCCGAGGTGCACCGCCAAGTCCCGCACCAAGGCCACCAACGGCCACTTCGTCGCGATCACCATCACCGCCGAAACCGGCCCCAACTACGACGGCACCACCCTCACCGACCTCAACACCGCCGACTTCAAGGTCCTCGGCCCCGACAACACCCAGGACACCGACGTCCGCACCCCGGCCGCCGACAAGTGCTACCCCACCACCGACCGCCTGCCGGTGCTCAGCAAAGCGGGCAAGACCTACCGGGGCCGCATCGTGCTCGACACCCGCTTCACCACCGGCACCATCGTCTTCCGCCCCGGCACCCTGGAAGGCAACGGCGGCTGGTCCTGGGGCTTCTGAGCCCACAGGCAAAGCAGGCCGCCCCGCCCCGCCGGCGCAGCGGCCGACCAGCCACCCAAACCGGCGGCCCAGCGGCCAGCCACGCCCGACCCCACCGGCGCAGCCACCACCCACCCGGAACCCCACCGGACGCAGCCGCCGACCACCCCACCCACCGCCGGCCTGGCGGTCAGGCACTTGGAACCCCACCGTGCGCAGCCAGCGCCCATCCGCCAGCCCGGCGGCCTGGCACCTGGAACCCCACCGTGCGCAGCAGGCGACCACCCTCGCAGCCGCCGGCCCGGCTACGGATATGCCCGGGTGGGTGGATTTGCTTGGGTGGGGGAAGCGATCATGTGCAAGCC
>NZ_AYXG01000152.1 GCF_000564855.1 Actinokineospora spheciospongiae | reverse complement strand
GGCCAGGCGCGGCACCTCGTCGAAGTGCTCGCGCCGGTACGGGCCCCACACGGCGGGGCAGGTCAGCACCACCGACTCGGGCGCCTCGCCCTCCTGGGCGGTGACGGCGGCGACGACGTCGCGTAGCTGCGCGGCCAGCAGGGCGGCGGGGGAGTAGGCGGCACCGCCGATGACCAGGGGCGTGGGGTCGCCGAGCCTGCGCTTGTGACCGCGCGAGAGCCGCACGGGGTCGGTCGCCTCGGCCTCGGCTGCCTCGCCGGTGACCAGGGTGCCGTCCGCCCGCGCGTACACCAGCGACGGGCTGATGCCCTCCTGCCCCAGCGGGACGATCCGCGTGCCCGATTCCCGGGCGACCGCGGCCGCGGTGAAGGTCGTGCCGAGATCAATGCCGAGCCCGTAGCCCACTGCCGCATTCCCCTTGCGTCTGTGCTCTGCCTGGCCGTTCCCGGGCTCATCGTCTCGTCGGGGAGCCCCGCGCGTCCCGCTCCGACCGGAACGCAGACCGGATCGTAATCCTGTTGTCTTGCGAGTGGGGAAGGCAGGTGAACCTGGCGGGCTCCCCGGTCCGTGGAGGGGGTAGAGCACCCCCGCCCCGCGCCCACCGGGGTCGACCGGAAGGGACCCGATGTCGCTGCTGGCCAGACTCCGCACCCGGCACCAGGAGCACGTCGACTTCGCCGCCACCCCGGTCGGGCACGCGCTGGTGCTGCACGCGCCCGGGGGCATCGGCGACGTCGCGCGGGCGGTGGCCCCGGCCCTGCCCGCCGACGTCGACCGCGACCTGGTGGTCGCCGACCTGCCCTCCGCCGCGACCGCGACCAGGTCCGCGCTGGTCGCCGCGTTGCCCCGAGGTCCCCGCGGCATCCGCCTGGTGTTCACCGGGACCCAGGTGGGTTCCCCGGCCGACGCGGCGCGCTGGTTCTCGGCGCGGCTCGACCGCCCGGTCGTGGTCGCCGCGGAGCCGCTGCCGCGCGGGGCCACCGCGGTGCTGCTCGTCGGGGCGGGCCGCGACGGCGGGTGGGCGGGTTTCCCCCGGTCGGCGGACTTCGCGTCGGTCGTGGCGCGCAGCCGCGCCCCCGGTGAACCCGAGACGGCCGAACCGCTCCCGGCGGGCGTGTGGCTGCGCCCCGACGGGGAGCCCCGCTGGCTGGCGGTCAACCGCGCCGAGCTGACCGGCACCGTGCCCGAGGTCCCCGGGACGCTCACCCTGGTCCTCGGCGGCCAGCACCTGCCCCCGCTCACCCTCGACGCGGTCGCCCGGTTCTGGTCCACCCTCACCGCGGCCGACCGCGCCCGGGCCCGCTTCGCCCGCTACGGCTCGGTGCGGCTGCCCGCCGGGCACGACCTCGGCCAGGCCCTCGCCGACGTCCTCGGCGAGGAGGTCGCCTGCTACAACGGCATCCCCGCGGGCGACCCGGGCGCACCGCGCGTGCGCACCGTCCAGCCGAACGGTTCACTGGGCTGGGACACCTTCGCCCAGTTGTTCTCCCACCTCCCGCACGAACCGGGCGCGGAGCCCGCGGCACCCCGGCTGCGCGGGCACCGGGCGCCGGTGGACGGGCTCGACGAGGTCACCCCCGGGGTGTACCGGTGGGAGCCGGACGCGGTGGTGGAGGTCGTGCGCGCCGGGCTCTGGGTGCGCTCCCCGGAGGAACCCGCACACGCCGCCGCGGTCCGCGCGGCACCGGTCGACCCGGCCGCGCACCAGCTCTTCCACGACGCGGACGACCGGGTGCGCGAGCTGGCCCGCGCGGTCGCCGAGCAGCTCGACGTGCAGATCCGCCTGGTCAACCGCGTGGTCCCCGCCCCGACCGAACGCGCCGCGCCGGAATCGGAGAACCCGGCCGACGAGAGCGCCCCGGCGGTGCCCGCCGAGGTCGACCTGCCGTGGCTCGCCCAGCTCATCCGGACCGACTCGACGCCCACCGCGCCGCAGCCCCCGGTCACCGCCGCGCGGGCAGGTCGGTTCGCCCGCGCCGTCGGCCCGGCGCCCGCTGTGGCGGCGGTCGCGGAGACCGTGGTCCTGGCCCACCCCCGCCGCCCCCAGCCGGTCGAGGACCTGGCCCCGCCCGCCGACCCGGTGGGGGAGCCCGACGACGGGCTGATCGGCAAGATCCTCCGCGGCGTGCTCGCCCCCGTGCCCGCCGCCATCCACCTGCCCGAAGCGGACGGCGAGCGGCCCGCCGAACCGCTGGACCCCGCCGCCGACGAGGTCTGGGAACCGGTCACCGGTCACCTCACCGAGCCGCTGACCGAGCACGCACCCCCGGACGCCGACCGGGTCGAGCCGGTGGCCGCCTCGGAGGGCGCCGAGACCGAGCCGGTGGCGGTCCCCGTGGACACCGAGGTCGAGTCGGTGGTGTTCCCCGAGGGCGCCGGGATCGGGCCTGCTGACCTGGAGCACGCCGGGATCGAGCCGGTGGCGAGCCCAGCAGGTGCCGGAATCGAGATGGCGGCGGCTGAGGCCGAGCCGGTGGTGCAACCGGAGGGCGCTGACGTCGAGCCGGGGGGTGAGCGGGCGTGGGTTCGAGCCACTTGGGCCGCGGAATTCGCCGCCGCCGAGTCCACCGCGTCCGTGCTGGCCCGCCACCCCAAGCTCACCGACCCGGCCGCCCCCGAGGACGCGCTCACCGACGCGGTCTCCCTCCGGCTGTACCTGGCCGGTGGCGCCGACGACCTCGACCCGGCGCTGCGCGACGCCTCGGGAGCGCCGGTGCTCCGCCTCGGCCGCTGCGCCGCGTCCGCCGCCGCGCGGTTGCCCGTCCACCGGGGCGGCACCGTGACGACCCTGTCCCCGACGCCCGCGCAGTGGGAGTCCTACCGCGAGCGGGAGGTCGTGGTCGAGCCGGGTTTCCTGCACCTGCTGGCCGCCCCGTGCGCCGCGCAGCGCGGTGAGGTCGACCTGCTGGTGTGGTCGATGACCGGCAGGCGCACGGCACCGCTGGAACCGGCGGAGGACGCGGTGACCGACCGGGTGCTGTTCCTGCCGGGAACCCGGTTCAAGGTGCTCGACCTCAGCGAACCCGCGGCGGGTGAGCGCGGTCGGATCGTGCTGCGCGAACTCTCCCCGGCCGAGGTCGACGCCGACGGCGGGGCCGAGTCGAACCGGTCGTCGCTGGACCGCTTCGCCCACACCTCGCTGGAGCGCGCGGTCGACCGCTGGGCGCGCCAGGAGCCGCGCGAGCGGGTCCCGGCCGCCGCCGCGGACCGCTTCCGCCTGCTGCCCGGCCTGAGCTGAACCCGAACCCCGAAGGGAATCCCGTGACGACGACACCCGCCGAGCCCGTGGAGGACGGGCTGCTGCTGCTCATCGACAACGAGTGGCGCTCCACGGCCGCCGAACCCGACCCCCCGGTGTCCGCCGTGCTCGGCGCCTGGCCGGTGACCGACGGCACCCGGGGCAGGTTCCAACCCAACCCCGTCTACCAGCCGTCCTCACCGGACTCCCCGCTCGACCCGGTGGACGCGGTGCTGCGCGAGGCCGCCCGCGGCGGTTCCGCCGACGAGTTGCCCGCCCTGCTGCGCGACGCCGTGCTCGGCATCGCCGTGGACGAGGAGGGCAACGCGGTCGTCGGCCCCACCCCCGACGGTGCCCACGCGGTCCTGGTGACCACCGCGCCCGGCCACCGGCCGAGAGTGGACGCCCCCCACTGGTTTCCGGTGGACGTGCGGCAGCTCGCCGAATCGCTGCCCGAACAGGGGATCGACGTCCTGCTCAACCCCGGCGGCCCCGCCGCCATGCGAATGCCCGCCGAGGTCGTCCGGTCGATCGCGGCGGTCGACCGCGAAGCGGACCAGGGGCGGTAACCGCCGGTGGGGCGGCGCGACCGGTGCACGGGCGCACACCGCTCGCCGGACCGGTGAACCAAACCGGACCGGCGGCACGTGGAGGTGTTGTCGGCCCGGTGACGGAGGCCCGCCCGCGAGGGTCCCTCCCCGTCGAGACCGAGGAGCACCGCACCCGGCCGGGTCCGGTGCGCGGCCGAAGGCAGTCCGGAGCGCGCGAGTCCCGGGCACCACAGCGGAGCGGAGGAGAACCGATCGTGAGTCGGAACGTCGTGCTGGTCTCCCAGACCCCCGGTCGCGGCCACCGCAGCATCGGTGACGCCGTGTCGAGCGCGCCCGACGGCGCCGTCATCCTCGTCGGCCCCGGTCGCTACAGCGAGAACCTGGTCATCACCCGGCCCGTCACCATCACCGCCGAGGACGGCCCCGGCACGGTGCGCCTGGTGGCCACCACCGGCGTCGCCGTCGTACTCGGCGCCGACTCCGCCGCCCTGTCCGGGCTGGTCGTGGTCGCCGCCGACGCCGACAGCCCCGCGGTGCTCGTCGGCGGCGGGCAGCTCGACCTCACCGAGTGCTCGCTGGCCGCGTCGAGCTGGGCCACCGTGTTCGCCCGCGACGACGGCAGCGTGGTCATGCGCGACTGCGAGATCCGCAACGCGGTCGGCGCCGGGGTCGTGGTCACCTCCCCGCGCGGCGGGGTGCTCGACACCTGCCGCTTCGTCGACCTGGGCACCTCCGCGGTCGTCGTGGCCGACGACGGCGCCCTGCTGATGCGGGCGTGCTCGGTGGACACCGCCGCGGGCAACGGCATCTGCCTCAACGGCCGCGGCAGGCTCACCGTCGAGGACACCACCGTCTCCGGCACGGGCAAACCCGCCGTGGCCGTCGAGCAGCAGGCCGTGCTCACCGCGTCGCGCCTGTCGGTGACCGGCGTCGCCGCCATCGGCTTCTACCTGGCCAGCAGCGACCAGGTCCTGCTGGAGGACTGCACGGTGGAGCGCGCGGGCGGCGAAGGCGTGTTCGTCGCCGAGGCGTGCGCGCCGGTGCTGCGCGGCTGCACCGTGCGCGGCACCCGCGGCCGCGGCCTGTACTTCGGCGGCCGCGCCGCGGGCAGCGTCTCCGACTGCGCCGTCGCCGACGTCGACGGCGTCGGCGTCGCGGTCAGCGGGCGCAGCGTCACCGAGTTCGACCGCACCACCGTCTCCGGCTGCTCCGCCACCGGGGTCCTGCTCGACGACGGCGCCGACCCGCTGCTGCGCCGCCTGCGCGTCGTCGGCTGCGACGGCGACGCCATCGAGATCGCGGGCGGGGCCCGGGGCACCCTGGAGAACGTCGAGGTCGACGGCGGGCGCGGTGCGGGCCTGGTGGTCACCGGCGGCGCCCGGCCCTCGGTCAGCGGGCTGGGCGTGCGCCGGACCGCCGCCGCGGGCGTCCGGGTGCAGGAGGCGGCGCTGGCGCTGGTCGACTCCGCGGTGGAGGCCGCGGGCGCCGAGGGTGTGCACGCGGGCGCGGGCGCGGACGTCTCCGTGCTGCGGTGCCGGGTGCACGGCAGCGAGGGCGCGGGCTGCCTGTTCGCCGAGGGCTCCTCTGGGTCGGTCGTGGACTCGGAGTTCTCCTCCGGCGCGGGCGACGGCATCCGGGTCGACACCGAGGAATCGGTGCGGGTCTCCGGCTGCACGGTGCGCGACAACCGCGGCAGCGGCGTCCGCCAGACCCGGCCCGGCTCGGCCATCGAGGTCCTCGACGTGATCAGCGGCGGCAACCGCACCCCCGACGCCTTCGGCACCGCGGCCACCGCCGACGCGCCCCCGCCCGAGGCCGACGCCCCGAGGCAGCGGGCCGCCGCCGGGTCCGACCCGCTGGTGGAGTTGCAGAACCTCGTCGGCTTGGCCGGGGTCAAGAGCGAGGTCACCTCGCTGGTCAACCTCAACAAGATGGCCAAGCGCCGCCAGGACGCGGGCCTGTCGGCCCCGCCGATGGCCCGGCACCTGGTGTTCGCGGGCGCCCCCGGCACCGGCAAGACGACCGTCGCCCGCCTCTACGGCCAGATCCTCGCCCAGCTCGGCGTGCTCGCCAAGGGGCACCTGGTCGAGGTGGCCCGCGCCGACCTGGTCGCGCAGATCATCGGCGGCACCGCGATCAAGACCACCGAGGCGTTCACCAGCGCCCTCGGCGGGGTGCTGTTCATCGACGAGGCGTACACGCTGAGCCAGGGCGGCGGCGGCAGCGGCCCCGACTTCGGCCGCGAGGCGATCGACACCCTGGTCAAGCTGATGGAGGACCGACGCGACGAGATCGTGGTCATCGCCGCGGGCTACTCCAAGGAGATGGCGGGCTTCCTGGCGGCCAACCCCGGCATGGAGTCGCGGTTCAGCCGCACCATCGAGTTCGCCAACTACACCGCGGAGGAACTGGTGACCATCGTGCAGTCGCAGTGCGCGCGACACGACTACCGGCTCGACGAGGAAGTCGTCAACGCCCTGCTGCGGTACTTCGAGGACATCCCGAAGGACGGCACGTTCGGCAACGGCCGCACCGCCCGCCGGGTGTTCGAGCGGATGACCGACCGCCAGGCCTCCCGCCTGGCCACGAGCACCACCGCCGACTCGGTGGACCTCACCCTGCTCACGGTCGAGGACCTGGAAGCGGTCGCCCGACCGGCCCCCGCGTCCTAGGACCGGCACGCGACCGCCGCGGCGAAGTCACCGCCCCCGGGTCGGGGACGGTGCCGGGCGGGGAAGAGGGGGTGGGTGGCGGGAGAAATGGACACAGTTTCAACGGCGGGAGTGATGATGCACCGGCTTTTCGCACAAGAGGCGCTCGACGCGCTCGTCGCCGAGCCGATCGGCGCGCACGTGCTGCTCCGCCACCGCGACGAGGGCGCCCACGGCCACGACCCGGTGCTGCACCGGGTGCCCGCCGTGGCGGGGCAGTTGCTCGTGGTGGTCTCCGAGCGGGCCCGCCAGGAGAAGACCCTGGCCCGGTTGCTGCCCACCCTGCTGCGCTCGGTCCTCGCCGACGTCCGGGCGACGTCGCTGTGGCTCGGGCTGCCCGGTCTCGCGGGCCACCCGGCGGCCCAGCGGCTGGCCCGCGAACTCGGCGTCGACGTCATCGCCCCGGACGGCCCCCTGGCCACCGGCCCCGCCGTCCTGTACGCGGGCCACGGCACCGGCGCCTCCGGCTGGTGGCGCGTCCGCGCCGGTGCGGACCCCGAGTACGCGGGCCCGCGCTGGCCCGCCGCACCGTGGGAATCGGTGCTGCCCACCACCCCGGTCACCGTCGCCGACCTCGTCGTCGAACCCGTGCCCGCGGGCATCCTGGTGCGCGCCGGGAGCCCCGAACCGGTCCACGCCACCGACCCCGCCTTCACCGTGGTCGGCGACCACCGCTTCCCGAGGATGGTCGTCGGCGGCGGCGACACCGTCCCCACCCCGGCATCCGTGGCGTCGGTGCTGCTCAGGTTGGGGACGATCCGGGCGGTGCTGGTCCCGGCCGTGCCGGAGGTCTGCTCGTCGGCCTGGCAGCGCGACCTGGCCGCCAAGGCGGGCGCGGACGTCCTGTTCACCACCGGGATGCCGGTCGACACCACTTCCACGGTCGTCCCGGCCGCCGACGGCGACCCCGGGTTCCGCCCGTTCCCCACCCTGCTGCGCCAGCTCACCAACGGTGGCGGGCAGCAGGTCGTGGAGATCGCCCCCGCACCCCGGGGCTGGGTGCGCCACGGCGTCCGCGCCTACCGCCCACTCGACGGCGTGCCCGCGGGCGTGGTCGCCGAGGTGGTCCCCTCCGGCCTGGTCCTGCACTCGTCCACCGCGGGCGCCGCCCCCGACCCGCTGCCCTTCGACCCCACCCGCTGGTTCCTGCACCTCGGCAACCCCGGCGAACCGGTCGACCTGCCCATGCTCACCGCCGCCGACGACCTGCTGGGCGCCCTCGACCCCGACCAGCGGGCCGCCGCCCGCATCCGCGTCCTCGGCACCCTCGACGCCCACGCCGCAGCCACCCTCACCCGCGTCCGCGCCGACCACGACCAACGCCCGGCAGACCACGCGCCCCCCGCCGAGCCGACCCCCGAGGCCCGCCCGCAGACCGCGCCCCCCTCGCACGGTGCCGGGACGATGCCGCCGGTGTTCGCCACGACCGCGAGCGGCCCGCGCTCCGGGACGGCGGACCTGCCCCCCGCCCCCGCCGTACCGGCGACCGTGTCCGGCCCGGTTGCCTGCGCAGAGGCGACCATCCGCTTCCGCCCGATCACCGCCTCCACGCCCACCCCTCCCCACCAGGCCCCCGACAACCCCCACCGCCCGGCAGCGGCGACCGACGAACCGAACCCCCCGGCCCGCCCCACCACCGCGACCGGCCCGGCGCCCTCGCTCCCGCCCTTCTCGACCCCGGCGGCAAGTCCCGCCCAGGCGACGGGCCCAGTGCCTTCGCCCCAGCCGCTCTCGACCCCGGCGGCAAGTTCCGCTCCGGCGACCGGCCCGGGTTCCTCGTCTGAGCCGATCTCCACTCCAGCGGACCCCGCGACCACGACCGGCCCGATGCCTCCTGCCCAGCCGCGCCCCACCCCGGCAGCGGACCCGGCCACAGCAACCAGCCCGGCGCCTTCATCCCGGCCGCTGCCCACCTCGGTGGACCCTGCTGCGGCGACCGGTCCGGTGCCTGCCGCGCCGCCGCTCCCTGCCCCGGTGGCTGGCCCGGTGCCTTCGCTCCGCCCGCTTCCCACCCCCGTCTCGGCTGCGCCGCTGGATCTACCCACCCCGGCCGAGGCCGCCCCTGTCAGTCCCGTCCCGGCCGCGCCCGCTCCTGCCGAGCAGGTTTCGCCGCGCGAGCCGCTCGGATCGATCCACTCCGAAACTGCTCCGGTCGCACCCGCGCAGGCCGCACCTGCTCCGGTCGAGCCGGTTGAGCCGCGTGCGGTTCTCGACCCGGGTGGGTCGATCCCCGTGGTGCCCGGTGCCGCCGGCCGCGAGCCCGCCGAGGCCACTCCGGTTCAGTCCACTTCGGACTCCGCAGCCCCCGGGGCCGTTCCGGGGCCGGAGTTCCGGTCTGCCGCCGAGCGTGATGCGGCACCCGCGGTGGGTGCCCGGTCGGCCGAGCAGGGCGGTGCTGTGCCGTCGCGGCCGTCGGTTGTCTCGTACTCCGCGCCGCCGATCGTCACCACGTCGTCGCCGGTGCCCACGGTTTCCGGGCCTGCGGAGCGCGTCGACGAGTTGCCCGCGCCGGTGCAGGTCGAGCCCGTGGTGACCACCGAGCCCGACGCGCCGGTCGAGGTCGCTGCGCCGGTTGAGCCGGTCGAGCCCGCGGCGCCGGTCGGGGCGGTGCGGGAGGCCGGTTCGGAGGCGGTGGCCGCGGTGGTGCCGCTGGTGCTGGCGGACCGGTCCAGTTCGGCGGCCGAGCAGGCGCGGTTCGCCGCGTCGGCGGGTGAGTTGTTCGGGGAGGCGTTGGCGACGGTGAACGCGGCGTTGGCCACCTGGCCGTCGCTGCGGCAGGGTGGGGCCGCCGGGATCAAGGCCGACTACGTGGCGGTGTGCCTGTACCTCGGGCGGGGACCGCTGGCCGGTACCGAGCTGAACCAGGCTGTGCGGGCCGGTGACGGGGCCGAACTCACCGGCCTGCTGCCGTGCCTGGTCTCCGGCATCCGCAGGTTGCCCGTCCACCGCCGCGCGGTGCTGCGCCAGGGCAGGCTGGGGTCCGCGGAGCACGAGGCCGCCCCGGGGGTGGTGCTGACCGAACCGGGGTTCCTCAGCGCCAGCATGGACCTCGACGTGACCGTGCCCGGTGCGGACCTCGACGTGCTGATCTGGCCCGCGACCGCGCGCCGGACCTCCGAGCTGCTGGTCAACCGCCCGGTGGGTGAGGCGGTGTTCGCCGCCGCGGGCCGGTTCAAGGCGCTGGCGGTGCGCACCGCGGAGGGGGAGGAGGACCCCGAGCGCGAGGGCCCCGCCGCGCCCCGGGTCGCCGCGCTGTTCCGCGAACTCGCCCCCGGCGAGCTGCCGACCACGACCGACCTCGACGAACAGGACCTCGCCGTGCTCGCCAAGCTCGACCGCGTGCTCGCCCGCAGGCAGCGGGCCCCCCTCCGGCTGGTGGACGACCCGGAGGCGGCGGCCCGGCTGACCTCGTCGCTCGTGCGGTGGCAGCACGCGAGCGCCGACCGCACCGCGGTGGGTGCCTGATGCGCGCCCTGCGGTGCGCGCTGGCCGCCGGGCTGGCCACCGTCCTGCTGGCCCCGACCGCCTCCGCCCAGCAGTCCGTCCCCGCCCTGCCCGCCACGAGCGACGCCTGCCTGCCCGCGCCCCAGGGCAGCGCCACCGACGTGCCGTGGGCGCAGAAGCAACTGGCCCCGCAGCGGGTGTGGCCGGTCACCCGGGGTGCCGGTGTCGTCGTCGCGGTCGTCGACACCGGGGTGGACTCCTCGGTCCCACAGCTCTCCGGCGGCCGAGTGCTGCCCGGCATCGACGTGATCACCCCGGGCGGCGGCCGAGCCGACAGCGACTGCTACGGCCACGGCACGTTCCTCGCGGGCATCATCGCGGCCCGCACCGAGGCGGGCACGGGTTTCGCGGGCGTGGCACCGGACGCCACGATCCTGCCGGTCCGCGTCGCCACCTCCGCCGAGAAGGACAAACCCGGCGCCCTGACCCCCACGGGCATGGCCCGCGGCATCCGGGCAGCCGTCGACGCGGGCGCCCGCGTCATCAACGTCTCGGCCAGCACCACCGCCCCCTCAGCCGAACTGGCCGCCGCGATCGACCACGCCGCGGCGAAGGACGTGGTCGTGGTCGCCTCAGCATCCAACGGCGCCCGCGACGGCGACCCGGTGACGTACCCGGCGTCCTACCCCACCGTGGTCGCGGTGGGCGCCGTCGACGCCGCGGGCGCCCGCGCGGACTTCTCCCAAACCGGCCCCTACCTGTCCCTGGTCGCCCCCGGGGTGGACGTGGTCAGCACCGGCCCGAAGGGCCCCGGCCACTGGCAGGGCAGCGGCACCAGCTACGCCGCCCCGTTCGTCGCGGGCACCGCCGCCCTGGTCCGCGCCTACCGCCCCACCCTGACCGCGGCACAGGTCAAGCACCGCCTGGAGGCCACCGCCAACCACCCGGCCGCCGCCCTGCCCGACCCCGGCCTCGGCTGGGGCACGGTCAACCCGATGGCCGCGGTCACCGCCGTCCTCCCAGCCGAGGGCGGCGCCCCGGCAGGCCCCCTCGTCGCACCCCCCGCGGCCCAACCACCCGTGGCCGCACCGCACGACGAACTCGGCCCGGTGCTCGCGGGCGTGGGCGTGACCGCTGTGGCACTGCTGGTCCCCGCCATGGTGCTGGCGTCCCGCCTGATGTCCGCAGGCCGAGGCCGCCGCTGGCGCCGCGCCAGGGTCGTCCAGGTGGTGCCCTCCCGCCCGGCGAAGACGGGCTGATCCCGCAGCCCGGCCGGCCAGCCGCTCCAACAACCCGAGGGGCACCGCGACAGCGGTGCCCCACCCCGGGCACCTGGTGGTTGCCAACAAGACCTGCCCGCAAGGCAGCCGATCACCCCACCAACCGCCAGCCCAGCCACCAGCCACTGACCACCACCGGCGCAGCCGCCCACCACCCCACAAACCACAGGCCCGGCGGCCAGCCCCCGAACCTCCCGGCCGCAGCCGCGAACCACCAGCCCGCCAACCACCAGCCCGCCAACCACCAGCCCGGCGACCAGCCACCCGAACCCCACCAGGCGCAGCAACAACCAGCCACCCCCCGAACCTACGGCCCGACCACCAGCCGCGCCGAACTCCATCCGCGCAGCCGCCGACCACCCCGAGAACCGCTGGCCCGGCAGGCGAATGCCCGGGTGGGTGGAGGTCCTGAACGCAGGCCGACCACCCCGGGAACCGGCGGCCCGACCAAGCAACTGCCCGGGTGGGTGGATGTGTTTGGCCGGGG
>NZ_AYXG01000151.1 GCF_000564855.1 Actinokineospora spheciospongiae | reverse complement strand
GCCATAGGGGCCCCGGCCAAACACATCCACCCAGCCGGGCACCACCCACCAAACCCCCGGGCTCGAAACCAGAGCACATCCACCCCGGCAAGCCCAAAAACCGGGCTTCGACGCCGTGCTACCCCACCGCGTGCCCGACCAACGGCCGCCCGTCCACGTCGTGCCCGCGGGCCAGCGCGTCGACGGCGGAGGCGATGAGCGACGACGGTGATCCCGTCCCGTACGGCGAGGGGATCTCCCGCAGCCGCGCCCGGTGCCGCCCGACGTCGTCCAGCCACCGCAGTACCTCCGTGCGGATGCGGGGGCCGGGCGGCACCAACGTGCCGAAGCTGCCCTCGATCTCAGGCCGCTCCGTGCTGCGCCGCACCACCACGATCGGGCGCTTGAGCACGCTGACCTCCTCCTGCAGGCCGCCCGAATCCGACACCACCACCGCGGCGTTGCGGGCCAGCGCCAGGAAGGCCGGGTAGGACTGCGGTTCGATGGTGCGCAGGGCGGCGAGGCAGTCCCGCAGCCCGAACGCCGTGACGCGCTTGGCCGTGCGCGGGTGCAGCGGCAGCACCACCGGCAGCGGCAGGTTGCCCAGTTCGGCCAGGATCGTGCGCAGCGCCCCGGGGTCGTCCACGTTCTCCGGGCGGTGGATCGTCGCCAGGACGTAGTTGTCCGCCGCCAACCCGTGCGCGGCCAGCAGCGCGCCCTCCTCCTCGACCCCGGGCAGCGCGGCCGCGAGCGCCTCGACGACGGTGTTGCCGGTCACCGCGATCCGGCCCCGTGGAATCCGCTCGGCGAGCAGGTTGTCCCGGTTGAGGGCGGTCGGCGCGCAGCACAGGTCGGCGAGGTGGTCGATCACCACCCGGTTGTGCTCCTCGGGCATCGCCCGGTCGAAGCTGCGCAACCCCGCCTCGACGTGCACCAGCGGCAGGTCGTTCGCGTTGGCGGCCAACGCCCCGGCGAGGGCGGAGGTCGTGTCCCCCTGCACCAGCACGACCGCGCCCGGGTGCCCCCCGAGCACACCGTCGACAGCGTCCACCGCCTGCCCCAACTGGGCACCCCGGCGCATCCCACCGAGTGCCAGTTCGTGGAAGCTCCCCGGCTCGGCGACGTCGCGGCGGATGATGGAGTACATGGACCGGTCGTAGTGCTGCCCGGTGTAGATCACCGACGCCCGCTCGCCGAAGTGCCGGATCAGCGGCGCCAGCTTGATCAGCTCCGGTCGCGTCCCGCACACCATCGCCACCGTCGCCCGTTGCCCGCCGTGGTGGTCGGTACCGCCCGCCGCGGCTCGCGGGGGAACGGATCTGCTCCGCGGTGGCGCGACCCACCCGGAAGGCTCCACGAACGACACGCTGTTTCCTCTCGACACCCCACCCTGGTACGGCGCCACCCAGGGACGACGCCGCACTCCCGATCACGGGAACGTACTTCTCCGCGCCCGTCGCCCGTGCGCGTCTCAGTCGATCGAGTGATCCCCCTGTGTCGCGTTCCACCGCCCGTGGACCTGCGGACCCGGGTCAGAGCCGGAACGTGAGCGGTGGCGGCTCGAACCCGTGGTGGAACGTGCCCGTGGTCAGGTCGATCGCCAGGGTGGGGGAGGTGTGCTCGCCCTCGAGGAGCACACCCTGCTCCAGCAGCAGGCGCTTGAGGTGCTGACCGTGCTCGGAGCTGATCGCCGGTGAGGACAGCACGCACCGCGCACCGCCCAGCGGCATCCGGCCCGCCAGCGATCGGACCTGGTCCGCCGCGGTCGCGCCGTCGTGGCCCAGCTGCAGCGGGTCGTAGTGGGCGACGAAGGCCATGGAGCCGTTGAAGACGGCGATGCCGATGCACCCGCCCAGACCGGTCGTGTAGAGCACGGGTTTGGCGGAGCCCGCCGTGGAGTAGTCGAGCTGGTCCATCTCCACGTGCCCGTTGAGCAGCGTGGTGTTGTCCACCCCGGTGAGGGCGGACAGGCCGGTGCGGGGTACCCGTGGCTTGCGCTTGCTCTCCAGGGTCCGCGCCAGCATCGCGTACCCGGGGCTCCGCAGCGCCGCTTCCAGGGTCTTGCCCGCTCCTCGCCTGGCCACGCCCAGCAGGTCGCTGTCGGTGTACTTGTCCAGCGCGGTCGCGCCGAACTCGGTGCGGACGTGGTCTCGCAACGCGGTGAGCAGGTCCTCGGACGACAGGGCGACCGGGGACTGGGGGATCTCGGGCGGGGGAGCGGCGAGCTGGGTCCGGATCGCCGCGACCAGCTCCGGGGTCAGGTTGTGCAACTGCGCCCCCAGGTCCGGGTTGGCGGCGAGTTCGGCGTCCACCGCGTCGAGCACGACGGGTGGGATGGGTTCGGTCATCACGCGCCTCCGGTTCCGTCACCGAGCCGCGCTGCCACGGCCCGGCGCACCAGGTGTTCCCGTTCCCCGGCACTGAGGCCCGGCAGATCACCCGCGAGCCGTTCCGCCAAGGGGCCGATGAGGTCCTGCTCCAGCCGGTGCAGGACCTCATCGGCGTCGTCCGACCGCGGGGTTGCCGCCGGGGTGATGCCGTATTCGCCGAAGGCGGCCACCGGGTCGCTGTGCTGTTCGACGTACTCGACGAAGCTGCCCGCCGTCGTGCCGACCCTGGCCTCCCGCGCGTAGTGCAGGAACCAGTCGCGGAACTGCGCCCACGTGTCGGGGGAGCCGTTCCAGAACGGGCCGTTCTCTGCGAGGTAGGTGTTCCAGCGCCCCTCGTCCTCGACCACCGCCGCGTCGATGACCACCCCGTACCGCCCGAACTCGGCGACCCTGTCCGGCACCCCGGACAGGTACTCCAGCAGCGACCCCGCGGGTTCCCCGACCCCGGCTTCGACAGCGGTGTAGTGGAACCACGCCGCGAACTGCTCCCACGACGCTTCGTCGCCGTCCCAGCGGGGTCCGTTCTCGGCCAGGAACGCGACCCAGGCCTGCTCGTCGTACCCCGCTGGTTTCCCACCCGGGTCGTCGGCGGCCGTCGCGGCCTCGTACTCCGCGGCCAGCCGGTCCGGTCCGAGGTCGACCAGGTCCCCGATCACGCCGATCCCGCCCGCGGACTCCACCGCGTCGAGGAACTGCCGCACCTCGTCGTCGGGGAAGGAACCGGTCGCCTGCGCGGACAGGTGCTCGGTGAACCGGGCCCAGTCGCCGCCGGACTCGTCGTGGGCGGTGCGGACGGCCGTGAACCACCGGTGTGCTTCGGAAGTGCTGCTGTGCCGCACGATGCCCACCACGTGCGCGACAACGTCATCCATGGTGCACCCCTGTCCTTTCCTATGTCAGCCTCAGGTTAGGGCGGCGGGTGTACCCGGAAATGCCCTCGGAGGTGGCTCTGCGGGCACGGCGGTCTGCCCCTGTCGGTTGGTTCGGGTTGGGCGGGTGGTTGCTCGGCGAGGTGGAGGAATGGCTGGAAAGCGCTGATTTGGGAGCGCTCCCAAATCGAAATAGGACCATTTAAGAGGTAAAAGCCCAGGTGGAGAGCTAGTCGATGGCGCCGATGGATGCCGGTTGGCCTGGGGGATGCTTGACAGTGGTCAGTAATCCGGCTCACACTCAGCGCATCCTGACTGGGAGCGCTCCCAGTCGCTTGTTCACCCGCCGGGGAGCCCCACCGACGAACCCGGCAGAGACCCCGAGGGGTTGATGTGCGCCAACGAATGCGGAGGGCTGTGGCCCTTTCAGTCGCCATCACGGTCGTGGGCGGGACGCTGGCCGCGTGCGGCGCGGGCGACGCGGACACCGGTGCCGACGGGAAGGTCGAGCTGAGCATCGGCACGTTCACCGAGTTCGGCTACGAGGACCTCCTGGTCGAGTACCAGCGGCTGCACCCGGACATCACGATCAAGCACAACAAGACCGGCCAGGGCGGCCCGTACCACCAGCAGTTGTTCACCAAGCTCGGCGCCAACCGGGGCCTGGAGGACGTGGTCGCGGTCGAGGAGGGCCACCTCTCCGACGTGCTGGCCAAGTCGCGGCTGTTCAACGACCTGGCCGAGATCGGGCCGAAGGACGTGACCGCGGACCGGTGGCTGGACTGGAAGTACAAGGCGGGCACGGACAAGAACGGCGCGCTGATCGGCTACGGCACCGACGTGGGGCCGCTGGCCATGTGCTACCGCAAGGACCTGTTCGAGGCCGCGGGCCTGCCATCGGACCCGGAAGCGGTCAAGCCGCTGTTCGCGACCTGGGAGTCCTACTTCGCCGCGGGTGACCAGTACGTCGCCGGGACCGGCAAGGCGTGGTTCGACTCCGACGCGCAGATCTTCAACGCCATGCACAACCAGTTGCCGACCGGGTTCTTCACCACCGCCGACAGCCTGGACATCGAGTCCAACCGGGACATCCGGGCGAACTGGGACGCGGTCACCGCGGCGGGTGCCCGCGGGCAGTCGGCGAAGCTGACCGCGTTCTCCAACGAGTGGAACTCCGGTTTCAAGTCCGCCGCCTTCGCCACCAAGACCTGCCCGGCGTGGATGCTCGGCGTGATCAAGGGCCAGGCGGGCCCGGAGAACGCGGGCAAGTGGGCGGTCACCGCGGCGTTCCCCGGCGGGGGCGGCAACTGGGGCGGGTCGTACCTGACCGTGCCCAAGCAGAGCGCGCACCCCAGGGAGGCCGCTGAGCTGGCCGCCTGGTTGACCGCGCCGGAACAGCAGGTCAAGGCGTTCGTCAAGACCGGGAACTTCCCCAGCCAGGTCGAGGCGCTGTCCGCGCCGGAACTGATCACGGCCACCGACGCCTACTTCGGCGGGGTCGAGTCCGGCAAGCTCTTCGCCGAGCAGGCGGGCAAGGTCGCCGAACCGCAGTACAAGGGCCCCGGTGACGGGCGCATCCAGGAGACCGTCACCACCCCGGCGTTGCAGGCCGTGGAGCAGGGCACGAGCCCGGCCGAGGGCTGGCAGCGCGTGGTCGACGGCGCGAAGAAGATCGCGGGCTAGCGGGTGGCCGCCGACACCCGGCAGTCCCCGGCTCCCGCACCCGTGCGGGAGCCGGGGCGCCCGCCCCGCCAGGTCTGGCGGGACCGGCTCACCCACTGGGACTACAAAGCCTCGCCCTACCTCTACATCGCCCCGTTCTTCCTGGTCTTCGCCGTGGTCGGGCTGTTCCCGCTGCTCTACACCGGCTACCTGTCGCTGTTCGACCGCGACCTGCTCGACGACAGCCCCACGTTCGTCGGGCTGGGCAACTACCTCGACCTGGTGGGCGACGAGCAGTTCTGGAAGTCGCTGGTCAACACGCTCAGCATCTTCCTGCTCTCGACCGTCCCGCAGATCACCATCGCCGTCGGGCTCGCCGCGCTGCTCAACACCCGGCTGCGCGCGCCCACCGGCTGGCGGATCAGCGTGCTGCTGCCGTACGTGGCCAGCCTGGTTGCGCTCGGCATCATCTTCGCCAACCTGTTCGGCCCGCAGTACGGCCTGGTCAACGGCGTCCTGGAAACCCTGGGCCTGGACCGGGTGGACTGGCAGGCCGACCGGTTCTCCAGCCACGCGGCCATCGCGGTCATGGTGAACTGGCGGTGGACGGGCTACAACGCGCTGATCGTGCTCGCCGCGATGCAGGCGATCCCCAAGGACCTGCACGAGGCGGCCACGGTCGACGGCGCGGGCGCGTTCCGCCGGTTCCGGTCGATCACCCTGCCGCTGCTGCGCCCCACGCTGATCTTCGTCGTGGTCACCTCGACCATCGGCGGGTTGCAGGTCTTCACCGAGCCCAAGCTGTTCGACGCCATGCCCGGGTCCAACAACGGCGGCGCGGCCAACCAGTTCCAGACGGTGACCCTCTACATGTACCAGTCCGCGTTCGAGACCCAGCAGCTCGGTTACGCCTCGGCCATCGCCTGGGTGCTGTTCCTGGTGATCATCGTCATCGCGCTGGTCAACTTCCTGCTGACCCGGCGCCTGGCGGACTCCGGGGGTGACCGGTGACCACCACCCTGCCGCGCGCCCTGCGCCGGTCCGCGCGGAGCGAGGAGCGCTCGTCCGGCGGCCGCGCCCGGTTCTGGACCTACGGGCTGCTGCTCGCCTTCGCCGCCGGGTCCGCGTTCCCGTTCTACTGGTCGTTCCTCGTCGCCAGCCGCGACGCGAGCATCCTCACCGACAAGGTGCCGCCGCTGCTGCCGGGCGGGAACTTCCTGGCCAACGCGCAGCGCGTGTTCGACTCGGTGCCGTTCTGGAAGGCGCTCGGCAACAGCGTCGTCGTCTCCGGCACGGTCACCCTCACCACCGTGCTGTTCTCCACGCTGGCCGGGTTCGCCTTCGCCAAGCTGCGCTTCTGCGGTCGCGTCGGGCTGTTCCTGTTCGTCGTGGCGACCCTGGCCGTGCCCACCCAGCTCGGCATCATCCCGCTGTACCTGGCCATGTCCGAGCTGGGCTGGGCCGGTGGGTTGCAGGCGGTGATCGTGCCCAACCTGGTGACCGCGGTCGGGGTGTTCTGGATGCGCCAGTACACCGTGGAGGCCGTGCCGTTCGAACTGGTCGAGGCAGCCAGGGTCGACGGCTGCTCGATGATCCGGGTGTTCTGGCACGTGGTGCTGCCCGCGGTCCGCCCGGCCGCGGCGTTCCTGGGCATGTTCACCTTCATGACGAGCTGGAACGACTTCCTCTGGCCGCTGGTCGTGCTCGACGCGGACAACCCGACCGTGCAATTGGCCCTGGAGCGGCTGCAGTCGGGGTTCTACGTGGACTACTCGCTGGTGCTGGCCGGGACCACCCTGGCCGCCGTTCCCGTGCTCGTCGTGTTCCTCCTGCTCGGCCGCCACATCGTGGCCGGGATCATGCAAGGTGCCGTGAAGGGATGAAACCGTTGTCCGTGCAGAGCGAACCCGCCACCGGTGCGCTGGAGTTCCCCCCGGGCTTCACCTGGGGCGCGGCGACCGCCGCGTTCCAGGTGGAGGGTTGCACCACCGCCGACGGGCGCACCGCGTCCATCTGGGACACCTTCTGCCGCGAGCCCGGCCGGGTGCTGGGCGGGCACACCGGTGACCCCGGCGCCGACCACTACCGCCGGGTGGCCGAGGACGTGGCGCTGATGCGCTCGCTGAACCTGGGCGCCTACCGGTTCTCCGTCTCCTGGCCCAGGGTGCGGCCCGACGGCGGCGACCTCAACCCGGCGGGCATCGGCTTCTACGACCGGCTCGTGGACCACCTGCTCGACAACGGGATCACCCCCGTGGCCACCCTCTACCACTGGGACCTGCCGCAGGCCCTGGAGGACCGGGGCGGCTGGGCGCACCGCGACACCGCCGCCCGCTTCGCCGAGTACGCCGAGACCGCCACCGCCGTCCTCGGTGACCGGGTCTCGATGTGGACCACGTTGAACGAACCGTGGTGCTCGGCGTTCCTCGGCTACGGCTCCGGCACCCACGCCCCGGGCCGGTCCGACCCGTCCGCCGCCCTCGCCGCCGCGCACCACCTGCTCCTGGCCCACGGCCTGGCCATGCCGGTGATCAGGGCCAACGCGCGCGACGCGGTCGCCGGGATCACCGTCAACCTGTTCCCGGTGCTGCCCGCGTCGGACTCCGCCGCCGACGCCGACGCCGCCCGCCGGGTCGACGGGTTGCAGAACCGGCTGTTCCTCGACCCGGTGCTGCGCGGCGCCTACCCGGCCGACGTCCTCGACGACGTGCGCCACCTGGGCCTGGCCGGGTGCGTCCGCCCCGGCGACGAGGAGGTGATCGCCGCCCCGGTCGACTTCGTCGGGGTCAACTTCTACCGCGACCACCACGTGGCCGCGGCGGGCGCGGGGGAGCGGGCGGGCGGGGCGTGGCCGGGCAGCGAGGACCTGGTGTTCCCGCCGCGCGACCTGCCGGTGACCGCGCTCGGGTGGGAGGTGCGCCCGGAGGGGCTCACGGAGCTGCTGGTCGGCCTGGACCGCGACTACCCGGGAACGGCCTGGTACATCACCGAGAACGGCGCCGCCTACGACGACGAGCCGGTGGGGGGCGAGGTCGACGACCACGACCGCGTGTCCTACCTGGACGGGCACGTGCGCGCCGCGCACGCGGCCGTCACCGCCGGGGTGGACCTGCGCGGGTACTTCGCCTGGTCGCTGCTGGACAACTTCGAGTGGGCCGAGGGGTACGCCCAGCGCTTCGGCATCGTGCACGTCGACTACGCCACGCAGGTCCGCACCGTGAAACGCAGCGGCCGGTGGTATGCCAAGGTGGCGGCGGACAACCGGGTACCCGGCGGCGCGGAGGTGTGGTGAGCGGACTGGACGCGGGGGAGCGCGACGCGGCGACCCTGGAGGAGGTCGCGCGGATCGCCGGGGTGTCCCGGTCGACGGTGTCGCGGGTGGTGAACAACGCCCCCGGGGTCAGCCCCCGGGCCAGGGCGGCGGTCGTCGAGGCGATCGCCGCCACCCGGTACGTGCCCAACCAGGTCGCCCGCAACCTGGCCACCCGGCGCACCAACACCGTCGCCCTGGTGGTGTCCGAGGACGGCGAACGGGTCTTCGGCGACCCGTTCTTCGCCGGGGTGCTGCGCGGCGTGTCGGCCACCCTGGCCGACGCGGACCGCCAACTGGTCCTGATGATGAGCCACGGCGGCGACCACGAGCGGCTGGAGCAGTACCTGGCCGCGGGCCACGTCGACGGCGCCGTGGTGGTCAGCCTGCACGGCATGGACCCGATGCCCCAGCGCCTCGCCGACTCCGGGGTGGCGGTGGTGCTGCTGGGCCGCCCGCTGGCCGCCACCACCGTCGCGCACGTGGACGCGGACAACCTCGGCGGCGCCCTGGCCGCCACCCGCCACCTGGCCGCCACCGGCCGCACGCGGATCGGCACCATCGCGGGCCCGCAGGACATGGGCGCGGGCATCGACCGCCTCCTGGGCTGGCGCCGCGCCATGGGCGAGCTGGGCCACCGCACCGACGCGGTCGCCCACGCCGACTTCACCGTCGAGGCGGGCGCGGCGGCCATGGCCACCCTGCTCGCCGGGCACCCCGACCTGGACGCGGTGTTCGCCGCGGCCGACCTGCTGGCGGTCGGCGCGCTGCGCCACCTCACCGCCGAGGGCATCCGCGTACCCGACGACATCGCCCTGGTCGGATTCGACGACTCGGTGCTGGCGACCACCACCACCCCGAGGCTGACCACGGTCCGCCAACCGGTGGAGGAACTGGGCCGCACTACGGCGTGGCGGCTGCTGGCCCAGCTCTCCGGGGAGGAGAACCTGCCGCTGTCGATGCTGCTGCCCACCGAACTGGTGGTCCGCGAGTCAAGCTGAGCGGTGCTGCGACGACCACGGCCTGCGAGGATGGGTCATGACCGTGACAGCGACGGTCATGGACAGCGTGGACAGCGAGCGTGGGGCAACGGGGGTGGTCGTGGGCCGTGGCAGCGGGCGAATCATGTCCAGGAAGGCCCGGACGGGAATGGCGGCGATCTCGGCGGCCTTCCTCGCGTGGATGACCGTGGTCACGGTTCAGATAGCAACGGCACCGCGGGGAGGTGAGGAATCCCCGGAGCGGTTGCGCGCGGCGGTGGTCGACGCCCTCACCTCGGATGATGCGGGGCGGGTGCAAGCGCTCTTCCACGAGCGGACAGCGGGTTCGCACTACGCCGAGGCTCTGGTCGACCGGTGGGCGGGTGTCTCCGGGGTGGACGCGCGGATCGTGGAACGCGACCACCGGTACCTCCGGCTCTCCGCTCGGACCCCGTCGGGCGCGGAGTGCTTCGCCTGGCCGATCGGGGAGTCCGAGGGCCGCTGGTTCCTGGATGCGACGCCCGCGCCCGCGGACCTGTGCCGGGGATGAGGGCGCACCGGCAGCAGCCTCCGCCGAGGCCGGGTCGGGTGGCGGTGCGCGGCTACTCCGGGGCTCGCCAAGCCTGACGTCCATGCTGGTGGACTACTCCTTCCGGGTGGTCACACCATGTTCACGCACCTGGCCGAGTTGACCTCTTCCGGGCGGTTGTTCCGCGTCGTAGCATCACCTCCGGTCGAATCCCGGCGGCACCATCGCATGGGGCGGAAGGTCCACTCACTCCGAGCACGAAGGTGTCAGCCGATGAGGTCGGTGGGTGTCGGGCGCGCGCTGCGCGGTTTGGTGTTGGCCATCGTGATCGCCACGGGGACCGCGACGGCGGCCGTGGCCCTGCCCCCGCCCACCGACAGGCCGGAGGCGGCGGAGGAACGCACCCCGCTCGCCGACGCCGCCAAGTCCAGGGCACCCGAGGTCCCCGACAGGACCTGGGAGGTGACCCCCGGTGGGGCGTTCAGCGACAAGATCCCGATCTCGGTCCCGGCCTTCCACGGGATCACCCCCGAGCTGTCGCTGGGCTACGAGTCCTCCGGCGGGAACGGCTGGGTGGGCGTCGGCTGGCGGGTGGACGGCGTCGGGGAGATCGAGCGGGCCGGGGCGGGGCGGGGGGCACCGCGCTACGACGCGACGGACGTGTTCGTGGTCGGTGGTGAGGAGTTGGTCCCCTGTGCCACGGGCAGCGTGAGCCCGAGCTGCACGACGGGTGGCACCCACTCCACGGAGAACGAGAGCTACGCCAGGTTCGCCCTGACCGGCACCGGGGCCGCCAGCCGGTGGACCGTGACGGCGAAGGACGGCACGCGACGGGTCTACGCGCCGGTCTACTCCGCGGGCACCGACCTGGTGTTCCGCTGGGGTCTGAGCCAGGTCGTCGACACCGTAGGCAACACCGTCACCTACACCTGGGGGAGCAGCCTGTTCGGCGGCGGCTGGGAGTACGTCGACTCGATCGCCTACGGCGGCACCACCATCGCGTTCCGCTACGAGACCCGGCCCGACACCGAGCAGGCCGCCATCGGCAACGGCGCGCTGACCACCCTCCGGGGCCGGGTCAAGACCATCGACGTGAGCGTGGACGGCAACCGCCTGCGGACGTACCGGTTGGGCTACACCGTCAGCACCACCGGGCGGTCACTGCTGACCGGCGTGCAGCAGTTCGGCAAGGACGCCGTGCTGGACGACGCCGGAACCGTCACCGGCGGCACGAGCCTGCCCGCGCTGACGAGCGCCTATTCCACCGCGACGACCGCGTTCGCCGCGGGCGCCAACGACACCGGCATGGGCTACAAGGCCGACTCCCGGTACCTGCCGATGGACGTCAACGGCGACGGTCGGACCGACATGCTGGAGCTGTACCCGTCCTGGTCGTCCTACGAGCGGCACACCTGGCTCTCGAACGGGACCGGGTTCACCCTGGCGTCGAACGGGGTCGACGGCATCGGGCTCAGCACCGACACGCGCTTCCTCACCGGCGACGTCAACGGCGACGGCAAGTCCGACCTGATCGAAATATTCCCCAACGGGTTTAGCTGGGGCAGGCGCCTGTACCTCTCCGACGGCACCGGCTTCGTCCGGCAGCCCGCCACGGGCAACTCCGCGGGCCGCTTCAGCGCGGACTCCCGCTTCTTCGCGATGGACGTCAACGGCGACGGCAGGTCTGACGTGGTCGAGCTGTTCACCTGCGGGCTCTTCCCGGTGCACCTGTGCCGCGCCACCTCGCTGTCCACCGGCACCGGCTTCGCCATCGCCTCCTCCAACGAGACCGGCATCGGCTCCGGCGCCGACCACCTGGTCCACCCCGCCGACGTCAACGGCGACGGCAGGCAGGACCTGGTCGAGCTGTACCCGGCGGGCCTCGGCGTGGGCGGCAGGCACATCTGGCTGTCGAACGGCACGGGTTTCGTCTCCGGCGCCATCGACACCGGCATGCAGTTCAGCACGCCTGCCGCCGACGGCACCGGCAGCCGGTTCCTGGTGCTGGACGTCAACGCCGACGGCAAGACCGACATGGTCGAGCTGTACCCGTACTTCGCCATGTACACCCGCCGCACCTGGATCTCCACCGGCTACAGCTTCGTGCTGGCCGCCACCGACGGCGCCATGCCCTCGGCCGCGACCACCCGGCAACTCGTCGCCGACGTCAACGGCGACAAGCGCGACGACCTCATCGAGCTGTCGCCCTACGGGCTGTCCACCAAGCGGCGCATCTGGCTGTCCACCGGCGGCGGTTTCGCCGAGGGCGCGACCGACACCTCGATCGCGCAGTTCAGTTGCAGCAAGGGCAAGTGCACCAGCGAGTTCCTGGCGGTGGACGTCAACGGCGACGGTCTCGATGAGATGACCGAGCTGTACAACGCCAACTTCGGCGGGAGCAAGGGCCGCCGCGTCTGGGGGATCGGCGGGGCGGTGCCCGACCTGCTCACCTCCCGCACCAACGGTTGGGGCGGCACGACGAAGGTGGCCTACACCCCGTCGTCGGCGTGGCCGAACACCAACAACCCCACCCTGGTGCAGACCGCCTCGGCGGTGACCGAGGACGACGGCCGGGGCGGCGTGGCGACCACCGGCTACACGCACGCGGGCGGGGCCTACGACCGGGCCGAACGCCAGTTCCTGGGGTTCCGCCAGCAGCGGGAGACCCAGCCCTGCATCGCGGGGGAGACGACGTGCCCCTCCACCGAGACGACCTTCCGCCAGGACCTGGGCGCGGCGGGCGCGGTGGAACGGGTGGACCGGCGCGCGGGCGACGGCGCGCTGCTGGCCTCGACAGTGCACGAGTACACCACCAACGGCACGACGGTGCCGAGGACGTCGCTGCCCACCGGCACCTGGCAGACCGCCCACGCGGGCGCGGCCTGCCCCGGCGCGGACTGCAAGCGCACCTATACGACCCGGCAGTACAACGCCTACGGCGAGGTCACCAGGCAGGTCGAGCACGGCGACAACGAGGCGGCAGGCGACGAGCGCACCACCACGACCGCGTTCGTGCCCAACACCGCCGCCTACATCGTCGACAAGCCCGCCGACGTGATCACGTACGAAGGCGTCGGCAGCGGCGGGGCCAAGCTCACCGAGACCCGCACCTCCTACGACGGCGCGGGCACCTGGAACCAGGCCCCGTCGGCCGGGCTGGAGACGAAGAGGGGGAAGTGGCTCTCCACCACCGGTTCATTCGTCGAAACCGGCAAGGAGTACGACGCCCGGGGCAACCTCACCGCCGAGGTCAACGAGCTGGGCGCCCGCACCACCCTCGGCTACGATCCGGCCCACCGGTTCCAGACGTCGGAGACCAACGCCCTGTCCCAGCAGGTCACCGCCACCTGGGACGCGGGCTGCGGCGTGCCCACGCGGGTGACCGACCTCAACGGCCAAGCGACCACGGTGGCCTACGACGCGCTGTGCAGGCCGACCGAGAAGCTCGAACCCGGCGGCCGGTTCGAGCGCCGCCGGTGGGTCGACCTCGGCAACGCGGCGACGCAGCACGAGCAGGTCGAGCGGCCCGCGGCGGACGGCACGGGTGCCCCGCGGTGGAGCAGGCGCTACGTCGACGGGGCGCAGCGGCCGTGGCGCACCGTCGAGAAGGGACCGGACGCGGCCACCGGCGACATCCACGTCGACACCGCCTACAACGCGCGCGGGCAGGTCGCCTCGAAAACCGCCGCCTACTACTGGGTCGCCGGTCAGCCGCAGCCGACCACCCACCCCACGACCACCGACTACGACGCGCTTGACCGCCCGACCAGGGTGACCCTGCCCGGCGGTGCGACCCAAACCACGAGCTACGGCCCGTGGTCGAGGACCGACACCGACGAGAACGGCCACGCCACCACCGAACGGGTGGACGCCCACGGCAAGCGCGTCGCCAGCGAACAGGTGGTCGGCGGCGCCACCAGGACCGCGAACTACACCTTCGACCCGCGCGGCAACCTGATCCGCTCGACCGACCCGTCCGGCTACGTGATCAGCTACGACGTGGACTCCCTCGGCCGCACGACCAGGATGGTCGACCCGGACTCGGGCACCACCACCTACGAGTGGGACGCCGCCGGGCAGCTCACCGCCCAGACCGACGCCAAGGGCCAGCGCACGACCCTGCGCTACGACGCCCTCGGGCGCAAGACCGGCAAGACCACCAGGACCGGCACCCCGGGCGCCGTGACCGCGTCCTGGACCCACGACGAGGTCCGCGCGGGCTTCACCAACATCGGCAGGGTCACCACCATGACCGACGGCGCCGGGACCAAGACCTCCGACCACGACGCCCTCGGCCGCGTGGTCAAGGGCGTGCGCACGATCGACGGCACCGGCTACACCTTCCGGTTCGGCTTCGACACCGCCGACCGACCGCTGTGGACCACCTACCCCGACGGCGACACGCAGGGCACCGCGGCCGACCCGCTGCGCTACGACGCCGCCGGGCGGCTGGTGTCCATCCCCGGCTACGTCACCTCGGCGCGCTACGACGCCGCGGGCGAGCTGATCCGGGTCGACAACGCCAACGGCACGGTCACCATCCGACCGCACGACCCGCGGCGCGGCTGGCTCACCGGCATCTCCACGACCGCGGGCGGCACGACGATCCAGGACACCACCTACACCCGCGACGCCAAGGGGAAGATCACCCGGGTGGACAGCCCGTTCCCGAACGAGCGCTGGACCTACGCCTACGACGAGGCGGGCCAGCTCACCACGGCGACCAACGGCGCCGTCGCGGCGCGCGGCCAGACCCTCGCCTACGACGGGATCGGCAACATCACCGCCAACGCCCGCGTCGGCGACTACTCCTACGACCCGGCGCACCCGCACGCGGTGACCACCGCGGGTGCGAACACCTACGCCTACGACGGGGCCGGTCTGATGACCTCGGGCGCCGGCCGCGAGCTGACCTGGGACGGGGACAACCTGCTGGCCTCGGTCACCCGGTCCGGGGTGACCACCACCCACACCTACGACGCCGAGGGCACCCGAATCCAGCAGTCGGACGGCACGGGCACCCACCGCCACCTGGGCGAGGGGTACGAGGTCGACGTCACCGCGGGCACCACGACCAAGTACGTCTCGATCGCGGGCGTCCTAGCGGCCCGCAAGGACGGGGCGAGCACGTACTGGGTGCACACCGACCAGCAGGGCTCGATCCAGGCCGAGACCGACGCGGCCGGGGCCGAGGTGCACCGCAAGGAGTACGCCGCCTTCGGCGAGATCACCGCCTCCGGCGGGTCGCTGGCCACCGAGCCGCGCGGCTTCACCGGCCAGCGCCAGGACGCCTCCGGGCTGGTGTACCTCAACGCCCGCTACTACGACCCGGTGCTCGGCCGCTTCATCTCGCCCAACCCGGTCGTCGACGGCGAGGACACCATCGGCCTCAACCGCTACGCCTACGCCGCGAACGACCCGGTGAACCACACCGACAAGAGCGGCCTCGACTGCCACGACGACTCCGGCGCCCCGTGCGACCAGGACAGGGTGGAGTTGGAGATCGACTACAACGACCAGGACAGCGGGGACTACTGCGGTCCGGCCTCGGTGCGCAACGCCCTGAGCGCGCTCGGGTACGACATCGACAACGTCTACACCGAGAACGCGCTGGCGTCGATGATGGACATCGTCGACCTCGCGCAGACCCCCACGGCCGAGTACACCACCAGGATGCTCAACCAGGCCACGGGGAGCAGCTTCTACGAAACCAAGTGGATTCCCGGCAGCATGGCCACCGACGCGGAGAAGTCGCGGCTGCGCGCGGACGTCGTCTACGACATCGTCGAACGCAACCACCCGATCGTGGCCAACATCGCCGGCACCGGCAACGACATCTCCGACGACGAGAACAGCGCCCACACCTACAGCGGCGGGCACTACGTCGCCGTCGTCGGGGCGACGCGCGGCGGCGATTACGTCAAGATCGCCGACTCCGCCTCCGCCAAGGAGACCTACTGGATGCGCACCGACAGCCTGGCCGACTGGATCGGCACGCGCGCCTACTCGGCGTGAGCGTCGCGGGTGCCACGCGGCCCCGGCCTGTTGCTACCGTCACCGGTTGTGGACGTTCGGGACATGGAGTTCTTGGTGGCGGTGGCGGAGACCCAGCACTTCGGGCGCGCCGCCGAACGGTTGGGCGTGGGGCTGGAGGAGCTGACCCGGTGGTCCCGCGAGGTCGAACGGGAAACCGGGCTCGGGCTGTTCGAGCGGACCGTGCGGCGGGTGCGGCTGACCGAGACCGGCACCCGGCTCGAAGCGGGCGCGCTGGCGGCGCTCGCGGCGGTGCGCGGGGTGACCACGCTGGTGGAATCGTTGCGGCACGGGTGGTCCGGGTCGGTGGCGCTGGCCTACGTGCCGGGCTCGGCGCACCTGGTCCGGGGGCTGGTCGCGCGGGTGGAGCGGGACCGGGTGGGGTTGGAGGTGGAGCCGCAGTCGATGTGGGGGGTGCGGGCGCTCGGGTCGCTGGGGCGCGGGGAGGTCTCGTTCGCCGTGGTGCGGGACCCGCTGCCGGAGGAGGGGGTGGAGTCGTTGGTGCTGGGGGCTTACCGGGACCGGCAGGTGGCTGTCGCTTCGCCCGGGCCGTTGGCGGGGCGGGAGCAGATCGGGCTGGCGGAGTTCGAGGGGCAGGGGTTCTTGCTGACCGAGCGGGAGGTGGGGCCTGCGGTGCACGACGCGACGGTGCGGTTCCTGGCCGAGCACGGGGTGGCTCCGGTGTGGCGGCACCACCGGTTGCAGGAGCAGGACCAGCAGTTGGCCCTGGTGGCCGCCGGGGTTGGTTCTGCTTTGGTGCATCCGCACGAGGATGAGGTCTTGCACCCGGGGGTGGCTGTGGTGCCGTTGCGGGAGCAGGGGCCTGAGCACCGGTTCCACCTGGTGTGGCGGGCTGATGACACCTCGCCGCTGGTCACTGCTGTGATTGCGGCTGCTGAGGCCATGACCACTGGGCGGCGGGCGGCTCAGCGCGGCTGATCGGTGTTGCTTGCTCCTTGGGAAAGCCCGGGATGTTGTGGGGATGCCCGGGTGGGTGGATTCGCTTGCTGTGTGGCGAGAATCGGTGGGGGTGCCCGGCTGGGGTGGATTCGCCTGCTGTGTGTGAAGAATCGGGGATTTGTGTGGGGTGCCCGGCTGGGTGGATTCGCTTGGGTGGGGCCCCTA
>NZ_AYXG01000150.1 GCF_000564855.1 Actinokineospora spheciospongiae | reverse complement strand
CCGTGGCAGAGCCCACGCCCCCACCGCCCCGGGGCGCGCACCGGACAACACCCCGCCCAGCACCTACTGTCACCACCATGGGCTTCCGCACGTCCTTCGCACCCGCCGAACCCCGCCCCACCCCGATCCGCCGCGGCCCGCTGCGCGTACGCGTCACCCGAGGCCCCTGGCGCACCCCCACCTCCCGCCGCCACCACGGCCTCACCGGCCGCCACGCCCTGCGCTACGACGCCCGCGGCGCGAGCACCGTCCGCCTCTTCCACGTCGACATCCCCGTGGACCCCGACACCGAACTCACCTACGCCATCCACCCCGCCCGCACCAAGCACCCAGCGCAACCGGGCACCCACACCGCCATCACCCTCACCCTCGACGACGGCACCCACCTCACCGAGGGCGACCCCCGCGCCCTGATCCCCGAGCAGTGGAACCTGCGCCGCATCCCCCTGGGCGCGCACACCGGCCGCACCATCACCACCATCGCCCTGACCCACGACCCCTACACCCCCACCGCACCGACGGTCACCACCGAGCGCAGCGCGATCACCGCCCCCCACACCCTCGACCGCGGCACCCGCACCCGCGCCCACGGCTGGATCGACACCCTCACCATCGCCCCCACCACCCCCGCACCCACCGACCCGGTCGAACGCGCCCTGACCACCCGCGGCACCCACTCCACCCGCCGCTACTCCCGCGGCAACACCCTGCCCGCCACCGCCGTGCCACACGGCTTCAACTTCTGGACCCCCATCACCCACGCCGCCCGCACCAACTGGGAATACGCCTGGCACCGCAACACCGGCCTGCAGGCCATCGGCCTCTCCCACCTGCCCAGCCCCTGGATGGGCGACCGCAACACCTTCCACCTCATGCCCACCACCGGCACCCGCGTCGGCCGCCGCGCCCGCTCCCGCCGCTTCGACCACACCGACGAAACCGCCCACCCGCACCACTACGCGGTCACCCTCGCCGACGGCGTCCGCGCCGAAGTCACCCCCACCGACCACGGCGCCGTCCTGCGCTTCACCTACCCCGCCGGAGCACCGGCCAACATCGTCCTCGACAACACCGGCCTCACCGGCACCGCAGGCCGCGTCCACATCGACCCGGACACCGGCACCATCACCGCCCACACCGACGTCCGCAGCGGCCTGTCCGCGGGCGCCACCCGCATGTGGGTCCACGCCACCACCGACCACCCCGTCCGCGACGCCCACAACCGCCTGCGCGGCCTGTCCCGCGCCCGCACCGCCCTCCTGCGCCACCACACCACCCCCGACACCCCCACCACCATCACCCTCCGCATCGCCACCTCCCTCATCAGCCCCGAACAAGCCGAAGACAACCTGCGCACCGAAATAGGCGAAGCCACCTTCGACGACATCCGCGCCCGCGCCCACACCGCCTGGCACCCCCACCTCAACCGCATCCACGTCGACGGCGCCACCCCCGAACAACTCACCACCCTGCACTCCTGCCTCTACCGACTGCACCTCTACCCCAACAACGGCAGCGAAGGCACCCGATACCGCAGCCCCTTCACCGGCCAGGTCACCAACGGCCACATCATGGTCAACAACGGGTTCTGGGACACCTACCGCACCTGCTGGCCCGCCTACGCCCTGTTCACCCCCACCCTCTGCGGACACTTCATCGACGGCTTCCTGCAACACCACCGCGACAGCGGCTGGATCGCCCGCTGGTCCTCCCCCGGACACGCCAACCTCATGACCGGCACCAACTCCGACACCGCCTTCGCCGACGCCCACGCCAAAGGCGTCCACGGCTTCGACCCCCACACCGCCTACCGCGCCGCCCTGCGCAACGCCACCACCCGACCCCCACACGACGCCGTCGGCCGCAAAGGCCACACCCACGCCACCTTCGCCCACTTCACCCCCACCACCATCCCCGAAGGCCTGTCCTGGGCCATGGAGGGCTGCGTCAACGACGCCGCCACCGCCGCCATGGCCACCCGCCTCGGCGACCACGACACCGCCGCCTACCTCACCGACCGCGCCCGCCACCACCGCCACCACTTCGACCCCACCACCGGCTTCTACCAAGGCCTCACCCCCGAAGGCACCCCCCGCCTGCGCGCCGACCACTACGACCCCCGCACCTGGGGCCACGACTACACCGAAACCAACGGCTGGACCGCCGCCTTCGCCGCCCCCCACGACCCCGACGGCCTCACCGACCTGCACGGCGGCCCCCACGCCCTCGCCGACACCCTCGACCGCTACTTCACCACCCCCGAAGACGCCACCCGCCCCGGCTCCTACCGCCGCCCCATCCACGAGATGCGCGAAGCCCGCGACGTCCGCCTCGGCCAGTACGGCCACAGCAACCAACCCGCCCACCACATCGCCTACCTCTACACCCACACCCCCCGCCCCTGGCGCACCCAGGAAATCGTCCGCGACATCTGCACCCGCCTCTACCAAGGCGCCACCATCGGCCAAGGCCACCTCGGCGACGAAGACAACGGCGAAATGTCCGCCTGGTACCTCTTCAGCGCCCTCGGCTTCTACCCACTGACCCCCGCCGCCACCACCTACGCCATCGGCTCCCCCCTCTTCCGCAAAGCCACCGTCCACCTCGACAGCGGCAACACCCTCACCATCAACGCACCCGACAACTCCCCCGACAACATCTACGTCGCCTCCCTGCACATCAACGGCACCCCCCACCACACCCCCCACATCCCCCACCACCTCCTCGCCGCAGGCGCCACCCTCGACTTCACCATGTCCCCCACCCCCACCACCTGGTTC